>JBFINP010000013.1:0-59162 GCA_041611095.1 Acidimicrobiia bacterium
CCGCCGGCCGGGCCGCATCGTCGCCCGGCGTAGACAGGCCGCTAGCGCCATCCCGGTCCGAGCAGCTGCTCGTCGAGTCGGTGCCGCCGGAGGCAAGGGGCCCGCTCGCAATGCAGTCGTCCTCGGTTGTCACCGGGAGAGCAGCTACTTCGGCCGCCGACAAGGGCCGGAGGGGCCGGTCGGTGACCTGCCCCCCGGCTACTGCTACGGCACCCGCCGAAACCAATCCGGTGGCGACGGCTGCAGCAGCCCAGCCGGCGACGAGAAGGAGTCTCTGCCGCAATGGAATCATTGTGCGACGTGGGTCCTTTTGGTGTGGTCAACAAGCACTTAAGGAGTTTATAAGGCATTCTTGAGAAGTTGTCCGGACCTTCTAGCCTAAGCAACCATGTCGTCGATCCTGATCATCGAGGACGAGCACCGCATTCGCGAGCTCGTGGCGAGGGTGCTCGCCGACGAGGGCCACGACGTGGTGGCGCTTCCGACCGCCATGGAGGGGCTCCAGTCGGTCGTGAACCAGGCTCCGGACGTCGTGATCCTCGACATGGGGCTTCCCGACCTCGATGGGGCCGAGTTGCTCAAGATGATTCGTGCGGTCAGCCAGGTACCGGTGATCGTGGCCACGGCTCGCGGCGAGGACCGTGATGTGGTGAGGACGCTCGACGCCGGCGCCGATGACTACCTGGTCAAGCCGTTCTCGGTCGAACAGCTCGAGGCGCGGGTACGCGCGGTGCTCCGCCGCGTCGGATCCGAGGGACGGGTGGGGCCTCTAGTCGTAGGCGAGCTCGAAGTCGACGGTGCGGCGCGCGAGGCTCGGTTGGACGGCACGCCGTTGGAGCTGAGCCCGAAGGAGTTCGAGCTGTTGCGGTTCCTCGCCGAGCGGCCCGGTGAAGTCGTCTCCAAGCGCGAGCTGCTCGCCGAGGTGTGGCGGCAGCCCTACGGGGGAAGCGAGAAGACGGTCGACGTGCATCTCTCCTGGCTTCGCAAGAAGCTGGGGGAGACCGCTGCGGACAGCCGCTACATCCAGACGGTGTTCGGCGTCGGAGTGAAGCTGGTCGACCCGACGTGAGGAGAAGCCTGGCGATCGTCTCGCTCGCCGTGACGCTGCTCGTCGTCCTTGCCTTCCTCATCCCCCTGGCGTTGCTGGTGCGCAATCAGGCCGCCGACCGAGCCTTGTCGCGATCCGAGCGCGATGCCCAAGCAATCGCCGCAGCGCTCGCCGTCGCTCCGGCATCGGGTGGCGCGGACGTCGACCCCACGCTGGCGGAGAACGTCCTCGATGCGTTCGGCAGCCACGAAGATTTCTCCGTGGTGTTTCCCGATGGCACGTCGGTCGGCGCCGATCTCGGCGAGTCCACGAACATCGAGCAGGCGAGAGGCGGCGCAGCCTTCACCGCACAGATCGGCGGCGGGGCCGAGGTCCTCGTGCCGGTCCTCGTTGCAGATGCGCCGGCCGGCTCAACGGTCGTCGTCCGCACGCTGGTCTCCGATGAAGACCTCACCAGGGGGGTAAGCCTGGCGTGGTCGCTTCTGGCCGGGCTCGGCGTGTTTCTCGTAGTGGTGGCGACCTTGGCGGCCGATCGCCTGGCTCGCAACATCGTGCGACCGGTGAGCGCCCTCTCCGGAGCGGCGCGTTCCCTCGGCGAAGGTGACCTGGACACGCGTGTGGAGCCGGGTGGGCCGCCCGAGGTTGCAGATGTCGGCGAGGCGTTCAACTTCCTCGCTCGGCGGCTCGGCCAGCTCCTCAGCGCGGAACGCGAGTCGGTTGCCGATCTGTCGCACCGCCTGCGCACGCCCCTCACCGCACTCCGCCTCCAGGCCGAGACGCTGGCAGATCAAGAGGAGGCTGCCAGCCTCCTCGCCGACATCGATCGCCTCGAGCGTGCTGTCGACCGGATGATCGAGGAGGCACGGCGCTCCACCGCCACCGATGCGGCGATTCCTCAGGTTGCTGACCTCGCGGCAGTCGTCCGCCACCGTGCCACGTTCTGGAAGATCCTCGCCGACGATCAGGGGCGGGGCGCCACGGTCCATACGACGGGCGGCGAGCTGTGGGTGCCCGTGTCGCCGGACGAGCTCGGGGCGGCAATCGATACGCTCATCGAGAACGTCTTCGCCCACACCGTCACGGGTACGGACTACACGGTGATCGCCCGCCCGGGTCAGGGCGAGGAAGCCGTGCTCGAGGTCGTCGACGCCGGCGGCGGCTTCCCCGACCCGAGCGTCGTTCAGCGTGGCGCAAGTGCGGGGGGCTCGACGGGCTTGGGCCTCGACATCGTTCGTCGAATTGCGGTGAACGCAGGCGGGGGACTCGCCGTCGCCAATCGCGAGGGGGGCGGGGGCCGCGTCGTCGTCTGGTTCAGTCGCATCGACCCCGATCGGTCTACTGGCGGCGGTGCGAGGCCGGACGAGCAGCGGCGCCGTCACGAGGCCATCAAGTCCCGACCTTGAGTCGCGATGCAAAGAGAGATGGGGCCCGCACCAGGCGAGCCCCATCAAACGTGCCCGCTCCGGTGGGCTCTCCTCCAACGCACCGGAACCGGCTCGGATCTCGGTTCACCCAACGGATCGGGCAAACCTGGAACCATTCGAGATACAGCGTCACATATCGCGGGTTAGCGCCGCATCCACGGCGCAACAAGATGGTGCTAAGCCGCAGAGACTCGCCGGGCGAGTCGGTGCGGGTCGGGTGTGCGGTGCACGGTGCGCCGGCTCAGCCGCCGACGTCGGCGAACCACGCATCGACCCCGATGCCTGGGGTGCCTGCAGACGAGATCGACACGGCCTCGACGGGCACCTCGACGAATGTGCCCTCGGCCCAGATGCCGGCCTCGACCGCGACGGACTCTCGTCCGTGTCCGGCCGTTCCCCACTGCACGTAGTCGACGATGGCATTGGGGTCGCCGAACGTGGGACCGGTATACAGGCCCAGCTCGCCGTCGGCTCCGGTGATCGGGCCGAGGACCGGTCCGAGATCGACGGTCCCCGCCAGCCCGGCCAGCTCGGGCGGCGGCGTGTCGCCCAGCCCGACCAGCAAGGTGTCCCCGGGGGCCAGTGTCATCGCCGGGAGCTCCTCGTAGGAGGGGCGCCTGCACAGCCAGAGCCCGCCGAGCTCGGCATCGCTGCCTCCCACATTGGTGATGAGGGCGTAGGCCGCAGGTTCGAAGACGATTCGCGTCAACGCGAGGCTCCCCGCGGACGCTGCAACGGTCGTGGTCGTGGTGGAAGCGGCCGCGACGCTGGTCGTCGCGGCCGCCGTCGTGGTTGTCTCCGGTGTGGTCGCGTCCGGGGCCGCGGTGGTCTCGGCAGCGGCCGATGTCGTGACGTCCGCCACGGTCGTGGTCGTGGTCTCGCCGGCCGAATCGCCGTCGTCCGACGAGCAGGCGGCAGTGAGCAACGTCAGCGCAAACAGGATCACCCAGGTGCGTCTCATGAAGGCGAGGTTACCGGGCGGCGAGGACAACAGACCTCGTTAGGCTCCCGGCGGTGACGAACACGCACGACACCCGCAAGCTTCCTCCCGGCTACCCCGCGGATTGGGAGACGGACATCCTGCTGAAGAACGGATCGACGGCCCACCTCCGCCCGATCCGGCCCACCGATGGCCCAGGCCTCAACGATCTGCTCTCGCGTATGTCGCGCGAGAGCGTCTATCACCGCTTCTTCCGTGTCAAGAAACGGCTCGAGCCCGATGAGATCGAGTACTTCACCGTGTTGGACTACACCGACCGTATGGCATTCGTCGTCACACGCGACGAGTCGATCATCGGTGTCGGTCGCTACGACCGCCACGGTCGGGGCACCGTGGCCGAGGTCGCCTTCGCCGTTGCCGACGCGGACCAGGGCTTGGGCATCGGGACACGCCTGCTCGACTACCTCACTGCGTACGCTCGACCGCACGGGATCGAGGCGTTTCGCGCCTTCGTGCTCGCTGACAACCACGCCATGATTCGCGTGTTCCGCGGGTCGGGCTTCCGAATGAAGCGGGAGCTGGAAGAGGGTGTCTACACGGTCGAGTTCCCGACCGAGGAGTCGGACGAGACGCTCGCCGCCGCCGCCGAGCACGAGCGCCGCGCCACCGCCGCCAGCATCACGCCGCTGTTCTACCCCTACTCGATCGCCGTGATCGGGGCGAGCCGCGACTCGACGACGATCGGGGGGCGGCTCCTCGACAACCTGCTGTCCGGGGAGTTCACCGGGCCCGTCTATCCGGTGAACCCGAAGGCCGACGTCGTGAGATCGATGCTCGCCTACAAGTCCGTGCTCGACTGCCCCACCGCCGTGGACCTCGCGTTCATCGTGGTGCCGGCGCACCATGTCGAACACGTGGTCAGAGAGTGCGCCCAGAAGGGGGTGAAGGGCATCGTCGTGATCTCGGCGGGCTTCGGCGAGACCGGCGAGGAGGGACGCGTACTCGAGGATCGTCTGGTCGAGATCGTGCGCGACAGCAGCATGCGGATGGTGGGTCCCAACTGCATGGGCCTCGTCAACACCGATCCCGCCGTGCAGCTCGACGGCCAGTTCGGCCCGGTGCGCCCGAATCGCGGCAACGTCGCCATGTCGTCCCAGAGTGGTGCGTTGGGTATTGCCATCCTCGACTATGCAACGAAGCTGAACATCGGGATCTCGAGCTTCGTCTCGGTCGGCAACAAGGCCGACGTCTCCGGTAACGACCTGCTCCTCTACTGGGAGGAGGATCCGGCCACCGACGTCATCCTCTTGTACCTCGAGTCGTTCGGCAACCCGCGGCGCTTCGCCCGGGTCGCACGCCGCATCGGGCACAGTAAGCCGATCGTGGCCGTGAAATCCGGCAGGACGTCGGCGGGCGCAAGGGCGGCCAGCTCCCACACCGGATCGCTGGCTAGCCTCGACATCGCCGTCGAGGCGCTGTTCCGCCAGGCAGGTGTGATTCGCACCACGACGCTGTCCCAGCTGTTCGACGTGACCACGTTGCTCGCGAACCAGCCGCTTCCGGAAGGCCGGCGAGTGGGCATCGTCACCAACGCGGGCGGGCCGGCGATCCTGGCCGTCGATGCCCTCGAGGCCCGGGATCTGCGAGTCGTGGAGTTCTCGGAGCAGCTGCAGGCGGCCCTCCAAGACGTGCTCTCACCCGCTGCGGCCGTGAGCAACCCGGTCGACATGATCGCCTCCGCCGGCCCCGATCAATACCGTGCGTGCATCGACCTCGTCATGGCATCGGACGAGGTCGACGCCGTGATGGCGATCTTCATCCCCGCGTCGCCCGAAGGTGCGGGTGCGATAGCGAAGTCCATCGCCGAGGCGGCCGATGCTCGCCACGGCGAGAAGCCGTTCCTCGCGGTCTACATGAGCTCCCAGGGTGCGCCCGAACAGCTCGCTGCCGACAGCCGCATTCCGGTCTACCCCTTCCCCGAGCCCGCGGCCCGTGCCCTGGCCAGTGCCGCCGGGTATGCGGCGTGGCGACGCAAACCCACAGGCGAAATCGTCGAATTCCTCGACGCGGATTCGGCCGGCGCCGAGGCCATCGTGGCGGCGGCCCTTGCTCGCTTGGGCGACGAAGGAGGCTGGTTGACGGACGATGAGTCCGCACGGGTCCTCGCCGCCTACGGCCTCCGACTCCCGCAGAGTGGCGTTGCCGGCTCTGCCGACGAGGCCGTGGCGATCGCATCACGGTTCCCCGGATCCGCAGTGCTGAAGGTGATCGCAGAGTCCGCGCTCCACAAGAGCGACGTCGGCGGAGTGGTGCTCGACGTCGCCGGTGCGGATGCAGTCCGCACGGCCTTCGACAAGGTGATGTCGGTGGCCGCAGATGCCAAGGGTGCGCTCGTCCAGGAGTACGTGGCCGGCGGTCATGAGGTGCTGATCGGGATGACGCAGGACCCGACCTTCGGCCCGCTGATCGTCTTCGGCCTCGGAGGTGTGTTCGTGGAGCTCATCGGCGATGTGGCTTTCAGGATCCATCCCCTGACCGATCTCGATGCGGCCGAGATGGTCGAACAGGTCAAATCGGCCAAGCTGCTCGAGGGCTATCGAGGTGGGCCGCCGGGGGATGTGGACGCGGTGCGCGAGGCCTTGCTCCGCGTGTCCGCCATGGTCGAAGATCTCCCGGAGCTGGCGGAGCTCGACCTCAACCCGGTCAAGGTCGCACGGCCGGGCGAGGGCCTCACCGTGGTCGACGCCCGGATCAGGGTCCGGCCCGTTCCTCCCGTGTGGGCGCCCGAACCCCCGCTGCGGCCAGTGCGTACCGGCACCGCTCACCTGCCAGAATGAGGATTCAACGTCAGCGCGGAGGCCGATCGTGCAAGTAGTCGATGTCATGACGACGGACGTCATCTCGGTGACTCCCGACACGTCGATCAATGATGCGGCCCGACTCATGTTCCGCAATCGCGTCAGCGGGCTGCCGGTGTGTGACTCGAGCTCGTGCCTCATCGGGATCATCACCGAAGCCGACTTCCTGCGGCTCGAGGTGGCACGCCAGGAGGCCGACGAGGTGACGCCCGTCGAGACGGTCGGGGAGGTCATGAACCGGACGGTGCTGACGATCGGGCCCGAGACGCCGATCGCCGACGCAGCGCGAGTGATGGTCGTCAATGATGTCAACCGCCTTCCCGTCGTCGACGAGCGCTCCCATATCCTGGGGATCATCTCCCGCCTCGACGTCGTAGCGGTGTTCACTCGCCCCGACGACGTGATCGAGGACGAGATCCGAGAGGACGTCATTCGTCGGGTACTGTTCGTCGATCCCGACTCGGTCGGGGTGAGTGTCTCCAACGGCATCGTTGTCTTCACCGGCGAGATCGGTACGCGTACCGAAGCCCGTCTGCTCGAAGAGTTGGTTCGTCGCCTCGACGGGGTGGTGCGCGTCGAGAACGGGCTCACCTGGCGCATCGACGACGAGACCCCTTGAGGAGAGCGTGGCGCCGCCTCGTCACCCGTGACGGCGTGGTCCTCGCCCTGGAAGCCACCGTCTGGGGTCATGATCAGGCACCTCCATTCGTCGTCGCCAGTCACGCCACCGGCTTCTGCAAGGAGGTCTTCCATCCGGTCGTCGACGAGCTGATCGAGCTCGTACCGAGCGCCGAGTTCGTGGCGTTCGACCATCGAGCCCACGGGGATTCGGATGTCCCGTCCCCGCCCTATGACTGGTGGGATCTCGGCCGAGACGTGCTCGACGTCCTCGGCTCGGATCGTCCGGCGGTCGGCGTTGGACACTCGGCGGGCGGCGCGGCGCTCGTCATGGCCGAACTGCTCGCGCCGGGCACCTTTCACTCCCTCGTACTCGTCGAGCCCATCGTCTTCCCCGGGCCTTACCGGCGAAGCGACGTGCATCCCCTGGTGGAGGCGGCGCAGAAGCGACGGCGCACCTT
The DNA here is from genome assembly GCA_041611095.1 of Acidimicrobiia bacterium. GTDB lineage: Bacteria > Actinomycetota > Acidimicrobiia > Spongiisociales > UBA5794 > UBA6912. Next base: position 7,350 of record JBFINP010000013.1, read on the forward strand.
TCCCGGCCTCGCCGCGGCTCTGCAGAACTTCGCCGGCAAGTCCCCGTTCGACACCTGGGACGTTCGTGCGCTCGAGGCGTACGTCACGAGCGGGCTGGCTCCAGACGGGGACGCTTGGAGGCTCAAGTGCCCGCCGGAGGCGGAGGCGGAGTTCTACCGTGCGGCGGGTGCGCACGGCGCGTGGGAGCGGCTGCCGGAGGTGGGCGCCGACGTCACCCTCGTTGCCGGGGAGCACTCGGACTCTCACCCCGGCGATTTCGTGGCGGCGACTGCGGAGCGGCTCGGCGCAGGGCATGTCGACGTGGTGCCGGGTGCGTCCCACTTCGTGGTCATGGAGTCCCCTGCTCGTATCGCCGGTCACATTGCCGCTCACCTCGAGCGGAGCCATCTTCGCCAACCCCGGTAACATTCCCGGCGATGCTCCTGACCCCCTTTGCGATCGCCGACGTCGCCGCCCGGCTCCAGGACGAGCCTGACCGCCTTCGCGTCGCGGTGGCACCCGTCTCGTGCGCCCCGCTCGACTTCGTTCGGGCGGCTGCGCCCGTCTTCGGTTCGGTCCGCTACATGGCAACCCCGGACGGGACGGCGATCGCCGGTGCCGGCGTCGCCTGGAGAACCGAGGCGGGCGGCCTGCGGAGGTTCGAGGCGCTCGACGATGCCTGGGCGACCCATCCGCCCCTGCCGGCTCGGGCTCGTTGTTTCCTCGGGTTCTCCTTCTCTCCCGAGGGCGTGACGAGCGACGAGTGGGCTGGATTCGCCGCTTCCGAGCTGGTGCTTCCCTCTGCGACGGTCATCGCCGACGCCCGCGGCTCGCACCTCGTGGTGGCGGTTCCGCCCGGTGCGGATCCAGGTGGCGTCATCTCCGTTCTCCGTGGCCTCACCACTCCGCCGGCGCCCCGTGTCCCCGGACTCGGAGACCACTCCGTGCACTCGCACCCATCGGGCGCCGACTGGTGCGCAGCCATCGACGAGGCCATCGCCGCGATCCAGGCCGGCCTGCTGCACAAGGTCGTGCTCGCCAGGTCGGTCGAGGTACGCACCGAGATGTCGATCGATCCCTTCGAAGTCGTGCACCACCTCGGCGTTCACAACCCTCACTGCTTCGTCTACGGCTGGCAGCTGGGTGACGCGGCCTTCATCGGGGCGAGCCCCGAGCTGCTCGCCAGCGTGCGTGGCGCACTCGTTCGCTCCAATCCGCTGGCCGGATCGGCGCAACGCGGTGACGGCGACGAGGAGGATCGCGAGGTCGGCCGGGCCCTCATGGCCAGTGCCAAAGATCGGAAGGAGCACGGCCTCGTCGTCGACGACATCGCGATTCGGTTGCGCAGCCTCACGGACAAACTTCAGGTCCCGGACACGCCAGCGCTGCGGCGCATAGCCACAGTGCAGCATCTCTCTTCCGACGTCCAAGGGACGCTCACGGACGGTGCGACTCTGCTCAGGGTGGTCGGGGCGCTGCATCCCAGTCCCGCCGTGGGTGGGACGCCCCGGGCCGAGGCGCTCGGCTTCATCGACAAGCTCGAGGCCATCGACCGTGGCTGGTACAGCGGGGGCGTCGGGTGGCTCGCACCGAGTGGCGACGGCGATGTCGCCCTGGCGCTGCGATGTGCGCTCGTGTCGGGGAGCGTCGCTCGTCTCTATGCCGGGAACGGCATCGTCGCCGACTCCGACCCGCAGACGGAGCTCGTCGAGACCCGGTGGAAGCTCCGCCCCGTCATGAACCTCTTGACCGCGACCTAACGCCCCGTCTCGACCGCACTGCGCACCGATCGGCGCAGTCGCTCGTGGAGGTCGGCGAGGTCGGTCCGCGATGTGGAGACCTGCACGAGGAGAGGTCCGCCGCCGGCGGATACCAGCTCGCTCAACTCATCCGCATCTTCGACCTTCATCGCAGGCAGCCCCATTGCGGCCGCCACGCCAGTGAAGTCGGTGCCGTGGGGGGTTGCGATGTGGGATTCGAACACCGCAGGGTCGAAGCGAGCGGGGTCGGCCTGCGGGAGTAGCTCGAAGATGCCGCCGCCGTCATTGTGGACGACGACGAGGGTCAGCGGCAACGCGAGGCGGGCCATGGTGGCAAGCGCGCCGAGGTCATGCAGTGCGGCGACGTCGCCGACAAGGCCGACCGTCGGGCGGCCGGTGGCGGCCATGCCGAGCGGCGTAGAGATCGAGCCGTCGATCCCGTTGGCTCCTCGGTTGGCGATGACGCGCATCGGTGACGTGCGTGCTCCTCCAAACGCATCGAGCTGCCGGATGGGGAGCGACGAGCCTGCGAAGAGCAGTGCCTCTTCGGGAACGGAGGCGACGACTCGCCGGGCGATGGCGGGTTCGCTCGGGAACGGCGTCGCGGCGAGCTCGGTCCCGATCGCCGACTGCGCGTTCGCCTCACGCCTTCGCCACCGCTCGGCCCATTCCGCCGGGCCGGCGTGAGGTTCGATGGCGGCAGCCGTCGCTCCGACGTCGCAGCGCACGACGAGACGCGCGGTTCCGAGTGGGTCGCGGTGGCCGCCCGGGTCGATCAATGCGCTGGGAAGCTCGGGGTGGCGCTCGATCCAGGACCACACTGGCTTCGAGGTGGGCAAGCCGCCGAACCGAACGATCACCTCGGGCGGGTCGGCGTCGAGGACGCCGCCGGCAGCGATCAGGTCGGCGGCGGCGACGACCGTGGCGGTGCGGCGACCCCAGCGCAGACCGGACTGCGGGTCGGCGAAAACGATCGCGCCGGTGGCGGCGGCGAGGGCATCGACGGCATCTGCGGCGACCGTGTCGGGCAAGGCGCCCGCCACGATCAGCACCTTGCGGTCCGAGAGCATGCGCTCCAGCTCCGTGACTGTGGACGCATCGGGGGTGCGGGGTCCTGTGGCCACCCGAGGTGCGGTTGCGGCCGGAGGCGCGGTGTCGGAGCGAGCTTCCGGAACCAGCGGGTCACGGAAGGGCAAGTTGAGATGCACCGGCCCGGAGGGGCTCTCGATCGCTTCTCCCCAGGCATGGGCGGCGAGATTCGAAGCTCCGGCGACGGAGGCGGCGTCGGGAGGGGCACCCTGGTGGAACCACTTGACGTGGCTCCCGTACAGCTTCACCTGGTCGATCGCCTGGGGTGCGCCCACGTCACGGAGCTCGGGCGGCCGATCGGCCGTCAGGACGAGGAGGGGCGCCCGGGATTGGAGGGCTTCGACGACGGCCGGGTGGTATTCGGCGGCGGCCGTTCCTGAGGTGCAGACCAGAGCGACCGGGCGTGCCGAGCCATGCGCCAGCCCGACGGCGAAGAACGCGGCGCTGCGCTCGTCATGATGGACCCAGGTGCGCAGGTCCGCTTCGACACAGGCAGCGGTCAGCGGGGTGTTGCGTGAGCCGGGGGAGATGCAAACGTCGCGCAGACCCAGGGCGGCGAGCGCTCCGATGAGCGCGGCCGAGAACTGGGCGTTGTGGTCGGCTGCAGGCACGGCCGGAGGTTACCGGTGAGCCGACGGATCGACCTCGCGTACGTAGACCCCGAGGGCCTCCGCAAGCCGCTCGTAATCGGCGACCCCGTTGTAGGCGTGGGCCGACAGCCGCAACCAGCGATCGACGGGGTCCGGACCTCTGGTGACAGAGACCTCGATGTGCGCCTCCGTCGCCAGCCACAGCTGGAGCGGGTCCGGCTCCAGTGGAGCCCCGGGTGGCGCCGGCGGAAGGGGCACCACCGCCATCGAGCCGGTCATCGACTCAGGGCTCGCCGGTGAGACGCGGAGGGCGGCGGCGGCGATTGCGGCTCCCTCGAGCACCAACTCGTGGTTGTGGCGTCGGATGCCCGGCCACCCGTCGGGCGACAGGGCGGCGATCGTGTCGATCGCCGCCGGAATGCTCAGGTACGGCGTCGGGTCGTCGGTACCGACCCAGTCGAAGTGGGCGTGGTACTGCGTCTTGCCGGGAGGCACGCTGGTGCGTCCCCACCCGACAACGGTGGGGACGAGATCGGCGGCGTACTCGGGGGCGGTCACCAAGAAGGCCGCTCCCTTGGGAGCGCACATCCACTTGTGGCAGTTGCCCGTGTAGAAGGCGGCACCGATCGATGCGACGTCGAGGTCCACCATGCCCGGGGCGTGGGCGCCGTCGACGAGCGCCGGCACGCTGCGTGCAGCGAGCAGCTCGACGATCGATGCGATGGGCCACACGAGCCCGGTGGCGCTGGTGATGTGATCGACGACGGCCAGCTTGGTGTTCGGCGAGATGGATGCGGCGATGGCCCGAACGACCTCGCCCGGACCGGTGACGGGCATGGGGATCTCTGCCGTGACGAGTGTGGCTCCGCTGCGTTCCGCCACGTAGGCGGCGGCGTTGGATGCGGCCCCGTAGCCGTGGTTGGTGACGAGGATCTCGTCGCCGGCGGCGAAGGACAGCGACCGAAGTACGGCGTTCACGCCGGAGGAGGCATTCGGCACGAAGACCAGGGTTGCCGGATCGGCTCCGATGAAGCTCGCCAGCCGATCGCGAGCGGCATCGAGCTCCGCATAGAGCCGCCGGCTGAAGAACGCCATCGGGTTGGACTCCAGCGTGCGCCGCCACTCGTTCTGCGCCTCGAGCACGCGGCGGGGAGCGGCGCCGAACGAGCCGTGGTTGAGGTGGGTGACGTTGGGGTCGAGGTCCCAGGAGGCCGCCGCCGTCACAGCAGGGCCCCCAATCCGAACAGCGCCGCGACGGCGAGCTGGAGCCGAGCGGTTCCCTTCAGCGCTCCGATGAGGCCCGGGCCGTCGGCCACGGTGCCGACCGTGCGCACGACCATGATCCCGAGCGGGAACGCGAGCAACGCAAGTGCCGACCAGGCCGGAATCCAACCGGCCGGCGCGGCGACGGCCACGACTCCGAAGGCGCCGAGCACAAGCGCCGAGAACAGCAAGCGCGTCCTGTCCCGCCCGAGGCGGACCGCCAGCGTCCGTTTGCCGACTGCCGCATCGGTGGCGATGTCGCGGATGTTGTTGGCCACCAGGATCGCAGTGGCGAGGCAGCCCATCACCACGCCGCCGATCCACGCATCGAGCGGTGTCGTCTGCTCGTAGACGAACCGGGTGCCGACGGTCGCCACGAGCCCGAAGAAGACGAAGACGAAGACCTCGCCGAGACCGCGGTAGCCGTAGGGTGCCGGTCCGCCTGTATAGCCGAGCGCGGCGACGATCGAGGCCACGCCGATGGCGATGATCACCGGACCGGCGATGGACGCCAGGTAGATCCCGATCGCCACGGCGACGCCGAAGGCCGTCACGATTCCAAGCCGCATGCGTTGCGGGGTGACGAGACCGGAGGCCACGGCACGGGTTGGACCTATTCGTGCGCTCGTGTCGGCGCCGCGACGGGCATCTGAGTAGTCGTTGGCGAAGTTGACGCCGATCTGGATTGCAACGGCGGCGGCGAGGATCGCCACGAACGCATTCCACCGGAACACGCCGTCATCGTGGGCCAGGCCGCTGCCGACCAGCACCGGTGCGATTGCGGCCCACAGCGTCGGCGGCCGCGCGGCCAGCACCCACGCTCGCCACGCCGGCACCCTACCGGGAGGAGGCGCTGCCACGGACCCTCAGAAGTGCCAAGGGAACCGGGAGTAGTCCTGGGGCCGCTTCTCCAGGAAGGCGTCGCGTCCCTCCTCCGCCTCGTCGGTTCCATAAGCGAGCCGGGTGGCTTCGCCGGCGAACAGTTGCTGCCCGACGAGCCCGTCGTCCGGGAGGTTGAAGGCGTACTTCAGCATCCGCTGGGCCGTCGGGGACTTGGCGACGATCTCACCTGCCCACTCCAGCGCGACCCGCTCGAGATCGGCGTGGGGGATGACCGCATTGGCCATGCCCATCTCGAACGCCTCTCGTGCCGAATAGTCGCGGCCGAGGAAGAAGATCTCGCGGGCCCGCTTCTGTCCGACCTGGCGGGCGAGCAGTGCCGAGCCGTATCCCCCGTCGAAGCTGGCGACGTCGGCATCGGTCTGCTTGAAGACGGCGTGTTCCTCGCTCGCCAGCGTGAGGTCACACACGACGTGGAGGCTGTGGCCGCCGCCGACGGCCCATCCGGGCACGACGGCTATGACCACCTTGGGCATGAACCTGATGAGCCGCTGCACCTCGAGGATGTGGAGACGGCCGAGCCGGGCGGGGTCGACCTCGACACCCTCCGCGTATTTGTAGCCGTCCCTGCCCCGAATGCGTTGATCCCCGCCCGAGCAGAACGCCCAACCGCCATCCTTGGGCGACGGGCCGTTTCCCGTGAGGAGTACGCACCCGACGTCGGGGGTCGTTCGGGCATGGTCGAGGGCGGTGTACAGCTCGTCCACCGTGTGCGGGCGAAAGGCGTTGCGCACCTCGGGGCGGTCGAACGCAATCCGCACCGCACCGACGTCCACGGCACGGTGGTACGTGATGTCGGCGAAGTCGAAGCCGGGAAGGGCCTCCCAGGCCGCAGGGTCGAAGATCTCCGAGACCATGATCGGCCGATACTGTAGTGACGGCCATGTCGCCCGGACCGACCACCGACTGGGTTCGCATCGCCACCGCCGCCCAACCGGAGGCGCCGGCGCTGGTCTCGAGCGGTCGAACCCTCACCTACGCCCAGCTCGACCGTCTCGTCGAGCGGAGAGCGGACGAGCTGCAGCGCCTCACCGGCCTCTCGCCCGGCAGTCGGATCGGGGTCGTCGCCGATCGCTCCATCGCAACGGTCGCCGCCTTGTGGGCGGTGTGGCGGCGCGGTGCGGTCGCCGTCGTCATCGATCCTGGAGCATCGGCCACACGGGACGAATCGCTTTCGATCGCGAAGTTTGGACTGCGTGGCATCGTCGTCGGTGATGAGATCCGGCTCGTCGGCTCCGAGACGGCGCCCCCGCCGGACGACCCTGCACACCACACCTGGGTGCCGACGTCGGGGTCGGTCGCCGGCCCGCGCACCGTGATCCTGACGCATCGCAACGTTGCTGCCGCCGTGGATGCCTCCCAACGCCGGCTCGGCAACGTCGCCGGCGATCGGTGGCTCCTCGTTCTGCCGCTTTTCCACGTCGGTGGCCTCGCCGTGTTGTGGCGGTCGGCGGCGGCCGGAGGCTGTGCGGTGCTCCATGACGAGTTCGATGCAGCGGCGGCCGGCGCCGCGCTGCATTCTGGTGTGGTGACCTTCGTCAGCCTGGTGCCGACGATGCTGCACAGGATCCTCGACGAGAGAGGGGAAGGTCACGACGCCGTCCGGTGTGTGCTGCTCGGGGGTGCCGCCGCCTCGCCGGATCTGGTGGGGAGAGCGCTGGCGGCCGGTCTCCCGGTGCGCGCCACGTACGGCATGACCGAAGCATGCTCCCAGATCGCGACGGTGTCGCCGGGGCGAGAGACCGACAGCATCGAGACCGTAGGACAGCCCCTCGACGGGTTCACCGTGACCATCGATGGCCCCGATGAGCGGGGAGTCGGGGAGATCGTTGTGGACGGTCCGGCCGTCTCGCCGGGCTACGTCGGACAGGCGCCGCACCGGGGTCCGCTGCGGACCGGCGACCTCGGCCGTCTCGACGAGGAGGGCCGCCTCGTCGTCACCGGCCGTAGCGACGACGTCATCGTCACGGGGGGCGAGAACGTGAACCCGAGCACGGTGGAGGCGGCGCTGACCCGGCTTCCGGCCGTGGCCGATGCGGCCGTCTTCGGTGTGCCCGACGCGGAGTGGGGTGAGCTCGTCGTGGCCGCTGTCGTTCCCGCCGGGGACGTGCCGACACCCACGGAGCTCGATCGACTCGTCAAGGGTGCGTTGTCGCCTGCGCAGCGCCCCCGTCGCTGGTTGATCGTGGAGCAGCTTCCCCGCCTCCCCAACGGCAAGGTCGATCGCCGGTCGCTTCGGAACGGCGTCTGACCGGGGCCGACCGCCCGACTCTGCAATCAGCCCGCTGCCGGCGGGATGCCGAGGCGCTCGAGGAAGGCCTGCGTGCTGGGCTCGCGGCCGAGGAAGGCGCGCACCATGTCTGCGGCGTCACGGGTGCCACCCCGCGCCAGAACCTCGGTGCGGTATCGAGCTCCCACCTCGGGGCTCGTGAGGCCGAGGCGTGCGAACTCGGAGAACATGTCGTCCCCGTAGACACGCGCCCAGAGGTAGCCGTAGTAGCCGGCGTCATAGCCACCCATCAGGTGCCCGAATCCCGCGGGGAAGAAGGTCCCCTCGTGGAAGGGCAGCAACGTGTACTCGTACGCCCTGCGGTAGACATCCATGAGATCGGGTGCTTCGGTGACCGCATGCATGCCGAGGTCGAGCATGCCCAGGTAGACCTGGCGCATCGTGAACAACCCGACGTTCAGGTCGCGTGCCGCGACGAGCCTGGCGACGAGGTCGGCGGGGATCGGCTCGCCCGTCTCGTAGTGCCGGGCGAACCGCCGGAGGACCTCCGGCTCCCACATCCAGTTCTCCATGATCTGCGATGGTGCCTCCACGAAGTCCCACTCGGTCTCGTAGCCGGAGAATCGATGTACCTCGGCCGTGGTGAGGCAGAAGTGGAGGATGTGGCCGAACTCGTGCCACAAGGTCAGCGCCTCGTCGTGTTTCAGGAGTGAGGGCGCCGCCGCCGTCGGCTTCGTGAAGTTGGCGACGATCGCCGCCACCGGCTTCGAGTACGTTCCGTCGGGGTTGGCCCGGCCGTACGTGACCGAGAAGGCGGCGGCGTGGCCGTATTTCCCGTCGCGGGGAAAGAGATCGGCGTAGAAGTACGCGACCGGCTCGCTCGAGCCATGGTTCGAGATCGCGTAGAGCGCGACGTCGGGGTGCCAGGCCCGAGACTCGGCGATGCGCTCGTACGAGAGCCCGAATACGTCGCCCGTGACCTCGAACATGCCGCCGACGACCGCCTCCAGCGGGAAATACGCCGCCACCTCGTTGTGGTCGATGCCGTAGTCGCGGAGCCGCTGCAGGTTGTCGAGGTACGTGGTGTCCCATGATCGAACCTCGTCGATGTCACCACGGATCGGTTCCACGTCCCCCATTACCGCAAGCTCGTTGCGCGCCTTGTCGGTGAGGCCGGGGACGACCGAGTCGTAGAAATCGTCGACGGCTTTCGGTGAGCCGGCCATCTTCACGTCCATCGCAAACTCGGCCCACGTCGACCAGCCGAGGATTCGTGCGATGTCGATGCGCAGTCGGACGGCCTCTTCGAGGAGCGGCCGGTTGAGCTCGTCGGCCCTGTTCCAGAACTTGTGCTGCAGCGCGCGGCGCAGCTCGCGATCGTGTGCCTGCTTCATGAAGGGGATGTAGTCGGGGTACGCCATCGAGACGCGATAGACGTCTTCGCCGACCGCCCGGAGCCCGTCGACGTACTGGTCTGGCAGGCCGGCGAGCTGGTCACGCGACAGCTCGAGGCCGTCGTCCCACTCGTCGAGGTTGCGACCGAACTCGACCTCCAGCTCGACGAGCCGGCGACGCAGGCGCTGGAGCTCCGTACGTGCGACGTCATCGAGGTGGTGACCAGCGCGCTGGAAATCGCGCAACGTGTGCTCCAGCAGTCGCTTGCGCTCACCGGTGAGCGTCGCTGCCTCGCCGGACGTGGCGAAACGCTGCAGCGCCTCGTACAGGTCGCGGCGGAAGACCAGGTCGGTGCTCCACGTGATCAGGCGCTCCTCGGCCTCGGTTGCGGCGTTGCGGACGGCACGATCGGGGTGAACGCGGGCCATGAACGCTCCGCGCCCCGACGCATCGGCGACGACCGCCGCGGCCTCCTGCATACGTCCCAAGATGCCGTCATAGGTGGGAGCTGCACCCACGACCTGGTCGATCAGCTCGTCGGCATTTCGAACCGCTTCATCGGTGACCTCGGTGACGAACGCGGCGGTGACGTCCGTGTAGTCGTTGAGCATGGCGCGAGGCTAGTGGCGCACTAGAGGGCGGGGATGTGCTTGCTTGCCCTACTCGTCGGCCGGTCGGTCCCCGAGGGTGACTTCGAGTTGCGACCCTCCGTCCAGGGTGAGCTCGATCGGGTCGCCTGCGCCGCGATAGCGCAGCGCGATGATGAGGTCGTCCATCGTGGTGATGGGCTCGCCGTCGATGGCGGTGATCAGGTCGCCGGCGTCGAGCCCGGCGACCTCGGCACCCGTGTCGGGCTCGACCGACTCGACCTGGACACCGACCGCGACGGAAGCGCCGTCGGAGGCCGTCGAGAAGCTCGTGCCGCCGAGGATGCCGAGGAAAGCGTGGCGTACCTCACCGGTGGCGATGAGCTCCGACGTCACCCGTTCCATCAGCTCGACTGGGGTGGCGAAGCCGATGCCCTCGACGCCGACGGAGCTGACGCCGACCGCCGTGGTGATCCCGATGAGCCGGCCCTGGGTATCGACGAGTGCGCCGCCGCTCGACCCCTGCGTGATGGGAGCATCGGTCTGCAGCATCCCGTACAGGGTGTCCTGTTGAGACACCTGGACCTGACGGCCGAACGCCGAGACCACACCGACGGTGAGCGATGGCCCGCCCTCGAGCCCGAGCGGGCTACCGACGGCGACTGCGGTGTCGCCGACGCGAAGGGTGGTCGTGTCGCCCAGCACGATCGGTGTGAGCGAGTCGGCCCCGATCTTGAGCACGGCGAGATCGGTGAGCGGGTCGGTGCCGACGAGCGTGGCGTCGTATGTCGTCCGCCCGTCGGACAGGACCACCTGGAACGCAGAGCCGGAGGCGACGACGTGGTCGTTCGTCACGATGTGGCCTGCCGTGTCGAGGATCACCCCCGAACCGGAACCCTGGAGCGCCCCGTCGACACCTACTTGCACGGTGACGATCGAAGGGATCACGGCCTCGCCGATTGCGACGGTGTCGGCGGTACCGGTGATCGGAACCTGCGGAGCCGGAGCGTCCGGTTCCGACTGAGGGAGGGTGGGTGCCGGGGTTGCCGGGACGGTCACGGCCGGCGCCGCGGCGGCCGGCTCCGGCGAGGCATCCTCTTGAAGAAGGAGAAAGGCCCCGAGCGCGAGCGCAGCGCCGAGGAGAGCGGCGACGATGGTCTGGATCCAGCCGATACCACGCCGGCTCCGGTGCGGGGCGACCGCGCCGTCTGCCCGCGCCTCGGCACCAGGGACCAGTCGGTAGTGCGGAGGAAGGCCCTCGCCCACGGGAGGCTCTTCGGGCAGACGGACCCAAACCGGCTCGCGGCTCCCGGTAGCGCTGAGGCGCTCGGAAGCTGCTGTGGCGTGGTCGATCAGGTCCATCGGTCCTCCTCGGTGGTCACCCACCTCGTCTTCGGCACAGCGTGGCTCCGCGGATGCCTCGGGCGCACTCGATCAGGCGTCGGCAGGCTTGACGTCGCGGCCCCTGACCCTGGGAAACTTCACCGGGCTGTGCAGATGGCACGTTCCCTTGCGGTTGTAACGGGACAGTCGGGTCGTGCATTCCTTGGCGGCACAGATCCGGAGGCCTTCGATCGTTTTGGGCCGACGGCTGCGGCCCGTGAGCTTGTGGGCGGAGAGCGTTGTGTCGGTCATGACCGCAGCATGCCCCAGCGAGGGTAAAGCGGTCGTAAAGCGAGTATGAGAACAAAGTGAGAGCGTTCGGAAGTGAATCAACCCTCGGCAGGCGCGACACCGACGGTGACGCGGATCGGCCGGTGGTCCGGCCCGAGATCGGGCCCCACCTCGCGCGCCGTGGTAGTCAGGTCGCGACTGTGGAGCAGGTGGTCGAGAGGGATTCCCGCCAGCGGCCAGAGCCGCGCCGGCCACGTCGCACCGAACCCGAAGCCCTGCTGTGAGTTGACGAGTTCGGCGGGACCGGCGACGAGGCGGAACCCCCGGGACCACGGTGTGGCGTTGAAGTCCCCCGTCACGACCACCGGGCCGATCTCGCCGGCCGCCCGGGCCCCGACGGCTGCAAGCAGCTCATCGCGCTGTGCGGTCCGGGCCGAGTCGCTCGGACTCGGCGGATGGACGGCGTAGACCGCGACCACGTTGCCATCCAGAGTGAGCTGAATTCGCAGAGCTCCTCCGGCGTCGGCCGGGATCGATAGGCGTTCGACCGCAACCGGGTTCCTGGCGAGAACGGTCGGTCCGAAGTTGCGTCCCTCGCCGATGCCGCTCGAGATCACATATCCCGTCTGGGCACGCTCCAGCGCGTCTTCTGCAACCCGCGACGACTCGAAGAGGAACACGACGTCCGGGTCGCCGTCGAGGATCCAGCCGAGGTGCGGTATCGGGTCGGTGAGTTGGGTGTTGAACGTCACGATCACCAGCCGTCCAGTCGTTGCCGCCGCCGGCGGCGTCACCAAGAAGAGAGGGGCGAAGAGCGCTGCGTTGAAGAGAGCTCCGAGGGCGGCGATGGTGGCAAGGCGGGGGTGTCGTAGCGGCACGAGAAGCACTGCCGCCAGGGCCAGGGCCAGTCCGTACTGCAGCCGGAAGTTCCCCAGCAGGTCGAACACCCACCACTGAGATCGGAACGCTCCCAGGATCGTGCCCGCCAGGGCGAGGATCGCCGGGACCGCGACGACCACGGTCGCGGCGCGTCTCATTCGCCCAGTGCGTAGAAGAAACCGTCGCGGGAACCGACGTACACGCGTCCGTCCCAGACGGCCGGTGTCGACTCGATGCAGCCTCCGGCGAACGCCCGCTCGCCGATGGACACCGGCGTTCGTGGGTCCACGATGTCGTAGATGCGGAGTGCCGGGGCGGTGTCGCAGTCCACCGCGACGAGCAACCGGGTTCCGACGGCGACCGGCGAGGACCAGGCATGGACGCCGATGTCATCCCGCCACACCACCTCACCAGTCTCCGTGTCGACGGCGAGGAGCTCGCCGGGGTTCGTGGGGACGAACAACAGGTCGCCGACGAGGGCCGGGGTCCCCCAGATCCCTCCTTCGACGCCATTCGCCGGCGGCACGTCGAGGCCCCACACCCGTGGGTCTCCGGCGGCGTCGGGGTCGAGTTTGACGAGCTGACCCACTTCCGTACCACGTGAGGTGCCCAGGTCGACTTGGGCCGAGACGTACAGGTTCCCGGCCTCGTCGATGACGATGGTGGCGTCGACGTCGTCACCCATCCAATAATCGAATACGACCTCGCCGTCGCCGTCGGGGAGCGAGCCGATGGCGACACCGACCACCCTTCCTGCAGAGTTGGCGAAGTAGGCCCGATCTTCGAACACGGCGGTCGAGTTCTCCACGCTCTGCTGGCGGCCGACCGAGGCGACGAGCTCATCGGTGAATGCGGGGGTGTCGAACACGATCTCCGGAGCGACCTCGACCCGGCCTTCGGCACCCCTCGTCCTGTTGAGCTCGATCGCAAACCACCAGCTGTTCTCGCCGCCCACGTAGAGCACCCCATCGACGACGACCGGATTCGAGTCCCAGTCGTTGTTCCACATCCCGTTCACCGCCGTTGCGTCGAGCGACCACAGCTCGGTCGGCGCCTCGCGATCGAGGGCGATGATGCGGAATCGCGGGTCACGCGAGCCGGCATACACCAGGGGGAAGCCGTCGGGGTCGAGCGTCACCGACCCCTTGATGATGTCGCCCATCGGGAAGTCGGGTCGCGTGCGCTCGCCTGTGGCCGCATCGAGGAAGTGAAGGTGTTTGTCGTAGGCCCCGAAGATGACCTCGGTGGTGCCGTCGGGCCGCTCCCACACGACGGGCTGGCCGGTCCAGCCCGATCCGCACCACACCTTGTCCTGGCCGCCGACAGGGGAATTGCCACACATCGGGGCTTCGGGGAACCGCCACAGCACGTTCAGATCCTCGGGAATGATCCCCGTGCCGTAGAAGGTGCGGGTCGGGTTGCCGCGGAACATCGTGAGCCCGGTCACCTCGCCGTGGGGGGCGCCGACCGGCCCTGCGGGCAGCGTGGTCGTCGTCGGCGCCGGGACCGTAGTCGTCGTCTCTGGCGCCACCACGGCGGCCTCGCGGGGTGCAGCGATGCCGCCGGCCTCGCCGAGGGGTGCCAGCTCGGCGGCCTGCGTGGTTGCCGCCGCTGCCGTCCCCTCCGTGGCGTCCGGCATGCGAAAGCTCCAGACCGCGGCGCCGACCGCAACCAAAACGACGAAGAGCAAAGCCGGCACCGACACGGAGCGACGCATCGGCGGAGTGTAGGTGGCGGCCGGCGGAGGGCTCGTGATCCGGGCCTAGCCTCGGCAGGTGGCCAATCGAACCTCCTCCGGACTTGGCAGCCCCGACGTGCGCTCCGGCATCGGCCTGCTCGGCCGCACGCTGCTCCAGTACCGCGGGGACTCGGCCTGGTCGATCGCAGGAGCCCTGCTGTGGATGGCGCTCGTCGTGGCGATTCCCTACCTCATCCAGGTCGTCATCGACCGGTCGATCATCGCCGATCGGCGCGACCTGCTTCTTCCGCTCGTGCTCGTGCTTGCCCTCGCCGGGCTGTTGCAGGCGATAGGAATCGGCGCACGGCGCTACTTCGGTTTCAGGCTGTCATACCGGGCCGAGGCCGACCTGCGCAACCGGATGTTCGTTCACATGCAGCGACTCGGATTCGGCTTCCACTCCGAGACGCCCACGGGGCAGCTGATGGCTCGGGCGTCATCGGATCTGTCCCAGGTCCGCCTCATCTTCGCCATGCTCCCGATCACCATCGCGAACATCGGCATGTTCGTCTCGGTGGTCGCAGTCCTCGTGATCATCGATCCGGTGCTGGGCGGAGTGGCCGGGCTCACGATTCCGGCGCTGTTCCTAGCCGCCAACGCATACGCCCGACGTTCCATCGACCTGTCCTTCGATGTGCAGCAGCGCCTGGCAGACCTCAGCCAGGTGGTCGAGGAGGCCGTCGGCGGGATCGAGGTCGTCAAGGCATACGGGCAGGAGGACCAGGAGCAGCGGCGGCTGGAGGAGACCGCAGACGGCATTCTCGATCGCACCCTGCGTCTCGCCAAGGTCTCCTCGGTGTTCAGCCCGCTGTTCGAGCTGATCCCGGCGGCCGGCACGGTTGCGGTGCTCTGGATCGGGGGGATCAGGGTGATCGACGGGGCCGTGACCCTCGGTGAGTTCGTAGCGTTCACCCAGTACCTGGCCGTCATGGTGCTCCCGACGCGCCTCACCGGATGGTTCTTCGCCAACCTCCCCCGGGCGGCCGCCGCGGCCACGAGGGTGCGCAACTTGCTCTCCACCGAGCCGAACCCGTCCGATCCGGAGCGGCCGGTGGCCCTGCCGACCGGTCCCGGCGCTGTGGCGTTCCGCGATGTCCACTTCTCGTATGACGGCAACGGCGAGATCCTGGCCGGAGTCGACCTTGACATACCCGGCGGTGCGTCGGTTGCCCTCGTCGGCTCGACGGGGGCCGGCAAGACCACCCTTGCGTACCTCATACCCCGCTTCTTCGACGTCTCTGCGGGTGCAGTGCTGATCGACGGGATCGACAACCGGACGATCGAGCTCGACGAGCTCCGCAGCGAGGTCGCCGTGGTCTTCCAGGAGACGTTCCTGTTCTCCTCGTCCGTGCGGGACAACATCGCCCTCGGGGCCCCCGAGGCAACCGACGAGCAGATCCGGGCGGCGGCGCGACTCGCTCAGGCGCACGACTTCATCTGCGGGTTGCCCGAGGGATACGCCACGCAGGTCGGCGAGCGAGGCCACAACCTCTCGGGGGGCCAGCGGCAGCGGGTGGCGCTGGCCCGAGCCGTGCTCCGCGATCCGCGGATCCTGATCCTCGACGACGCCACCTCGTCGGTCGATGCCGTCGTCGAAGCCGAGATCCAAGAGGCCCTTCGCCAGGTCATGGCCGGCCGGACGACGGTCATCGTCGCCCACCGCACGTCCACGCTTGCGCTCGTCGATGTGGTCGTGTTCCTCGACGAGGGGCGCATCGCCGCGGTGGGTCCGCACGCGGAGCTGATGGAGCGGGTGCCCCGGTATGCCGAGGTGCTGGCGAGCGCCGAAGGCGGCGCCGGCTTCCCCAAGGGGGTCAGGACGTGAGATACATGAGGTATGGCGGCGCCTACGAGATCGAAGACCCCCGAGGCCTGATGCGTCGGGCGGCGCGACTCGGACGCCATCTGCTGTGGGCTGCGGTCTGGGCCCTTGTCGTGACGCTCGTCGCCACGACGGCACGTCTGCTCGGTCCCATAGTCGTCGGCTCCGGGATCGACGACGGCATCACCGCCGGCGACAAGCAGGTAGTGGCGACGGCCGCGGTCGTCTACCTGGCGCTGCTCGTCGTTCAGTACTGGGCGCAGCGGGTGTCGCAGTATGCGGTGTCCTCGGTGGGTGAGCAGTTTCTCCTCGAGCTGCGGTCGCGCGTCTTCTCGCACCTCACTCGTCTGGACATGCCGTTCTACGACAACGCCAAGACAGGTGTCCTCGTCAGCCGGATGACCTCGGACATCGAATCGATCACCGAGTTCGTCAACCAGGGCGCGGTGCTGGCCCTCACCAACGCGCTCACGACCCTCGGCGTAGCTGTCGCGATGTTGCTTCTCGACGCACGGCTGGCATTGAGCGTGTTCGCCGTGATCGGAGCCGTCGTGCTCATCTCCGTCCTCTTCCAACGCTCCGTGGCGACGGCCTACGACCAGGTGCGGGAGAGCATCGGTCGGGTACTCGCCAGTCTCCAGGAAGGGCTCACCGGCGTACGCGTCGTCCAGGCCTTCACCCAGGAACCCGAGCAGGCAGCGAGCTTCGGCCGGGTCAACGAGCGCTACTTCGATGCCAACATGACGGCCGCAAGGGCGATCTCGTGGTACTTCCCGGCGGTGAGCTTCCTGCGCACCGTCGCCGTCGCCGTCGTCCTGTTCTTCGGAGGGAGCCGGGTGATCTCCGACGACCTCACCTTCGGCTCGCTGGTGGCGTTCCTGCTCTACCTCAACTGGTTCTTCGAGCCGATCATCAACCTCGCCAACGTCTACAACCTCTTTCAGGCGTCGCTGGCAGCGCTGGGCAAGCTCTTCGAGCTGCTCGACGTGCGACCGAAGGTGGTCGAGCGAGCCGACGCCCGCGATTTGCCCGTTGTCCTGGCAGGGGCGCTGACGGTCGACGGCGTGACGTTCGGGTACGGCGACGAGCCGGTCTTGTCCGAGTTCGATCTCGAGGTGTCGCCCGGCAAGCGGCTCGCCGTGGTCGGAGAGACGGGTGCCGGGAAGACGACCGTCGCCAAGCTCCTCCTGCGTTTCTACGACCCCGACCGGGGCAGGATCCTCATCGACGGACACGACCTGCGTGAGCTGACGTTCGCCTCCAGAGCTCGGGCGATCTCCCTGATCCCACAAGACGGCTTCCTCTTCGACGGCACGCTCCGTGACAACATGCGCTACGCCCGGCCCGAAGCTCCGGATGCGGCCATCTGGGACGTGTGCCGTGCCATGGGTATCTCCGACTGGGTGGAGTCGCTGCCCGACGGGCTCGACACAGAAGTTCGGGAGCGTGGGGGTCGGTTCTCGGCGGGGGAGCGCCAGCTCGTGGCGCTGGCGAGGGCGTTCCTGGCCGATCCGTCCGTCGTGGTGCTCGATGAGGCAACGTCCAACCTGGACCCCGAGACCGAGCTCGAGGTGGAGGGAGCGCTCCGTGTGTTGCTGGCGGGGCGGACGGCCGTCGTCATCGCACATCGCCTCCGTAGCGCCGAGCGGGCAGATCGTGTGGTGATGCTGGACGCCGGCCGGATCATCGCCGACGGCACCCATGATGAGCTGGCGGAATCGAGCCCCGAGTACCGGCACCTCGTCGAGGTGTGGGAACGCGGTCTGGCATGACGATCGTGGCCTTTACGCTGGAATCATGACCAACCCGCCCTCCACCCGGACCGAGGTTCGCCGGCTCGACGAGCGCGGTGCCTACGACCGCGCGACGATCGATCGGATCCTCGACGAGGCGTTGGTGTGCCACGTCGGCTTCGTCGCCGACGGGTTCCCGTCGGTGATCCCCACGCTGCACGCCAGGTGGGGCGACATCCTCTATCTCCATGGGTCACCGGCGAGTCGGATGTTGCGATCGATGCGCCGCGACGACGAGATCTGCGTGACGGTCACCCTCGTCGACGGGATCGTGCTGGCGCGAGCGCCCTTCCACAGCTCCATGAACTACCGCTCGGTCGTCATGTACGGGGTTCCACGGATCGTCGACGATCCTGCCGAGAAGGCCGAGGCGTTCCGCGTCCTCACCGAGCACATCGCACCGGGGCGATGGGACGACAGCCGCCGACCGACCGAGAAGGAGGAGAAGGGCACGTTGGTCGCCGCCCTCATGATCGACGAGGCTTCCGCCAAGGTGCGCACCGGGCCCCCGGGCGACGACGAAGCAGACTATGCCTTGCCCATCTGGGCGGGCGTCATCCCGCTCCGTCTCGAAGCCGGCGAACCCATCCCAGATCCGAGGCTGCGCGACGGCATCGAGCTCCCGGAGTATCTCCGCTCCTACCGGCGCGGGCGCTAGTCGCGAGGGGCGATGCAAAGCGAGCCAGCGGGGAGTGTGAGGGGCAGGCGCTCCGCGTTCCCTCTCACATGTCGGAGTGGCTTGCCGCCGCATCGACCGTGTGAGCCGGCCGGGAGGCCGTCGTTTCAGTCTCGCTCGAAGCGTGCTTCGAGCGAGAAAGGCAAGTCGTCGAGGTCGACGTTGCCGCCGCTGAGGATGACGCCGATGCGCAGGCCGTCGAGCCGGGCCTTGCGAGCTCCGGCCACGGCGACCGCGGCGCTGGGTTCGATGATGAGCTTGGTCCTGGTCCACGTCATGCGCATCGCCTTCACGATCTCGTCCTCTTCGATCGTGACGATCCGCTCGGTGTGGGAGGAGATGATGTCGAACGTGCGTTGCGAGAGGCCGGTGCGCAGACCGTCGGCGATGGTCTGCGGATCGGGCTGGGCCAGGAGGCGTCCGGCCTCGAGTGAGCGGGCGGCGTCGTCGGCCCCGAGCGGCTCGGCGCCGATCACCCGCACGCTCGGCGCCACGCCGTGGACGGCCAGGGAGGTTCCCGACAGCAGCCCACCTCCACCGACCGGCGCCACCACCACATCGAGGTCGGGAACCTCGCGCACGAGCTCCAAGGCTGCGGTGCCGGCGCCGGCGATGATGTCGTCGTTGTCGTAGGGGTGCACCTCGACGGCGCCCGTCTCGGCGACGACGGCGGCGACCGTCGCCTCCCTGGCCACCTGGGTCGGCTCGCATTCCACGATCCGTGCGCCATATCCCCGAACGGCCGCCTTCTTCACCTCGGGTGCGTTGGTCGGCATGACGATGGTGGCGGGGATGCCACGGATCCTGGCCGCAAGTGCCAGGGCCTGGGCGTGGTTGCCGGACGAGTGGGCGGCGACGCCACGAGCGGCGGCCGGGGCGTCGAGCTGAAGGACCGCATTGGTGGAGCCGCGCATCTTGAAGGCACCGACGCGCTGCAGGTTCTCGGTCTTGAGGAAGAGCCGGCAACCCGCCCATTCGTCGAGCAGGCGCGACGTCACCACCGGAGTCCTGTGGACGTGCTCCCCGATGCGCTCGGCTGCGCCTAGGACGTCCTCATAGCCGGGGATCGTCAGCCGCCGTTCACGCTGTCGCGCCAGTCGAGCCACGGCTTGACGATGGACACGTCGTAGTCAGGTCCGTTGAGGCCGAACGTGAACTGCCGGAAGCCGCGGTCGTAGTAGGCCTGAGCTGTCGCATCGACGTTGTCGACCTTCTCCCAGTCGATGCCCACGGAGCGCTCGATCTCGCCTGGGTCGCGCCCGAGCTTCTGGCACCACTCGTCGAGGATGGCCGCCTTCGCCGCCATGTTGTCCGGGGAACCGAAGTGGTGCCAGATCGACGCGTACTGGGCCGTCATCCTGAGGGTCTTCTTCGGGCCGCCGCCGCCGATGAGGATCGGGATGTGGCGGATGGGCGGCGGGTTCAGCTTGCCCCAGCGCTCGACGATGCGGGGCAGTGACTCGGCGAGGTCGTCGAGCCGGCCCCCCGCTGTTCCAAACTCGTATCCGTACTCGTCGTAGTCGCGTTCGAACCAACCGGACCCGATGCCGAGGATCAGCCGACCTCCGGAGATGTGGTCGACCGTGCGGGCCATGTCCGCCAGCAGTTCCGGATGGCGGTAGGAGTTGCAGGTGACGAGGGCGCCGAACTCGACGCGCTCCGTCTGCTCGGCCCAGGCGCCGAGCATCGTCCAGCACTCGAAGTGGGCGCCGTCCGGGTCGCCGTAGAGCGGGTAGAAGTGATCCCAGTTGTAGATGACGTCGACCCCCAGGTCCTCGGCCTGCATGACGCCGCGCCGGATGTCGGAATAGGCGGCGTGCTGGGGATGGAACTGGACGCCGATGCGAAGCGTGGTCATGGCTGGTCTCCTGCTGTCCGGGGCCAGCCAACTTAGACGGCCGCGTTTGCCTGGGCACCGGGCGTGTAGCGTCGGCGAGATGGATCTCACCGTACGGTCGATCCGCGAGGCCGAGACCGCAGCGTTCTACGAGGCGATCGTGACCGGATTCGGCGGCGACGTCACCGAGGACGACCACGACCGCTTCTACGCCAACCTCCCACTGCATCGCACCCTGGGTGCGTTCGACGGGGACCAGATCGTCGGCACGCTGGGGGAGTTCGACTTCGAGCTGACGGTTCCCGGCGAGTCGTCGGTGCGGATGGCGGGCACGACGGTCGTCACGGTGCGGCCCACGCATCGGCGTCGTGGGGTCCTCACCGAGATGATGCGCCTCCACCTCGACGCCGCCCACGAGCGGGGCGACCCGATTGCGGGTCTCTGGGCCTCCGAGACCGCGATCTACGGCCGTTTCGGCTTCGGATCGGCATCCGACCGCAACGAGATCGACATCGACGTGCGCCGCACGACGCTGCCGGCTCCTCCGTCCGATGTGACAGTCGCGCTGTTGACCGGCGAGGCCGCGAAGGACGTGATTCCCGAGCTCTACGCGGGCCTCCGGCTGCGGCGGGCCGGGATGCTCTCGCGCAGCGACGCGTGGTGGGAGCACCGGCGGTTCTACGACCCGGAGCACTTTCGCGACGGCGCCTCCTCCCGGCGGTACGCCGTGGCCTATCGGGACGGTCTCCCCGCCGGCTACGCGATGTACCGGCAGAAGGAGAAGTGGAACGACTTCTTGCCCGACGGGACGATCCGGATCATCGAGGTGATGACCCCCGACGAGGACGTGCGGCGAGCGCTCTGGCACCTGCTGTCCAGCATCGATCTGTTCCCCAACGTCAACTGGTGGAACGCCCCCGTGGACGAGCCCGTGGCCTGGGAGGCTTCGAACCGCCGGATCGTGAAGCGGGTGATCGGCGACGCCCTCTGGCTGCGGATCCTCGACGTGCCGGCGGCACTGGAGGCGAGGCGCTACGACTCGGACGGGCAGGTGATCTTCGCCGTCTCCGATGCCTTCTGCCCGTGGGCGGGCGGCACCTTCGAGCTGATCGTCAGCGGGGGTGAAGCGTTCTGCAAAGCGGTGGATGCAGAGCCCGAGCTCACCCTCGACGCCGCAGAGCTCGGCGCCCTCTACGTCGGCGGACGCAGTGTCGTCGAGCTGGCTCGAGCGGGTCTGATCGATGGCTCACGGGAAGCGCTCGTACGTGCAGACCGCATGATGCGGACCGTGGTTCCTCCGTGGTGCCCCGAGGTGTTCTGAAGGCCCACGCCTGACGCATCAGGTCACTGGTCGTGACTCACGTTGGGCGATCTCGGCGGCGATCGCCTCGTTGGTGAGGCCTGCCGTGACAACGATCTCGACCTCTTCGGCAGCATCGTCGAGGATGGTGGGCGCCTCCGGGATACGGTCGTCCTCGGGCCAGATCACGCGATGGACGCCGGCGTCGCGCAGTCCTTCGGCCCAAGCCGCCACGACGGCGGCAGGTGTCGCCGCAAACGATCGCTCCCGACGGTCGGTGGCGGCGTCCGGCACAAGGACTGCGCAGAAGGCTCGCATCGCAGCCCCACCAACGTGTGATCCGTCGCTGACGTCCCCGATGGCGACCTTGATTCCCCGCTCTTTGAAGCGGTTGATCGCCCTTGGATCGCTCACGAACGCCCGCAGCTCGGAAGCGGTCGGTCTCAGGGCTTCTACGATGGCCCCACCGAGGGGGGTGTCGGCTCCGATCACGATCACCGGCATGGGCGGGAGCGTACCCCACGCGGCGAAGGGGCGTTTTGGCACTTCCGGTGGGGCCGATACACTCCTGCGACCCTGAATAGTCATCCGTATATGCGCATAGTCTGATCCCGTACCTCTGGAGCTCCACGTGACCCACCTCCCGCTCTTCGACCCGCACGAGATGCGGGATGCGTGTGGGGTCGGACTGATCGCCGACCGCGGGGGCGAGGCAGGCCACCGTCTGCTGCGCACCGCCGTTGAGTGCCTCCACAACCTCGACCACAGGGGAGCCCGGTCCGCCGACGGCACCGGCGACGGCGCCGGGATGATGCTCCGTGTGCCTCATCGCCTCCTGGCCCGCGACCTCGAGGCATCGGACATCGATGCGCCGCCGCCGGGACGTCTCGGCGTGATCATGGCGTTCCTGCCTCCGGACTCCGAGCAGCCGGCTCGGGAGCACATTGCCGCCGCACTGGCCGAGGAGGGGCTGCAGCTCCTCATGTTCCGGCGCGTGCCCGTCGGTCCGATGGCGCTGTCGCAGAACGCGCTGGCCTCGATGCCCACGATCGAGCAAGCCCTCGTCGCCTCGGATCACGAGACCGACGAAGAGCTCGAACGCGCCCTGTTCCTCGTTCGGCGGCGGATCGAGCGCACCCTCCCGGCCGAGCTCCACGGGCTGTTCGTGGCCTCGGCGTCGTGCCGCACCGTCGTCTACAAAGGGCTGTTCACCGCCTCTCACATCGAGCGGTTCTACTGGGACCTCGCCGACCCGATGTTCGAGACCGACTTCGCCGTGTTTCACCAGCGTTACTCGACGAACACGATGCCTGCGTGGGCGCTGGCGCAGCCATTCCGCCTGCTGGCGCACAACGGCGAGATCAACACCGTCCAGTCCAACCGATCCTGGATGGCGGCTCGCAGCCAGAATCTGTCCAACTCGGTGTGGGGCGATCGGACCGAGGAGCTCAGGCCCCTCGTCTCGCTCTCTGGCTCGGACTCGGCGAGCCTCGACAACGCCTTCGAGGTGCTCGTCCGGTCGGGCCGCTCCCTCGCCCATGTGAAGGAGATGCTGATCCCGGCGGCCTGGGAGAACGTGCCAGATCTGTGGGAGGAACTGCGTGCCTTCTACGAGTACCACGCCTTCCTCACCGAGCCGTGGGACGGCCCGGCGGCAGTGGCGGCGTCCGACGGGGTCCACGCCATCGTCGGCCTCGACCGCAACGGTCTGCGCCCGGCGCGGTGGACGATAACGCCCGAGCTCCTCATCGTGGCGTCCGAGGCCGGCATCGCTCCGGCCGAGGAGATCCGTGCCGAGCGCACCGGCCAGCTCGGACCTGGTGAGACGCTGCGCATCGACCTGACGACAGGGGAGATCGTCGGTTTCGACGATCTGAAGCGAGAGCTGGCACGGCTCGCTCCCTACAGCGATTGGATTCGCACCGGGACCAACTACGTTCAAGACCCGTTCGATCCGCTTCAGGACGAGCGCTTCGAGCCGGACCGTCTTGCACGAGTCTTCGGTTACACGGCCGAGGAAAGACGCCTGATCCTCGAGCAGATGACCGAAGGCCGGGAGCCCGTGCTCTCCATGGGCAACGACACCGGTCTCGCCGTGCTGTCGGAGCACCCGCAACGGTTGACGAGGTACTTCCACCAGGCGTTCGCCCAGGTCACGAACCCTCCCATGGATCCGATCCGGGAGCGGCTCGTGATGTCGCTGCGGACCTACGTCGGGCGCCGGGGCTCGATTCTCGAGGAGACGCCACAACAAGCGCACCTGATGGAGCTGTCATCGGCGGTCCTCAGCGATGCCGAGGTGGAGGCTCTCCGCTCGTCGTCCGATCCACGGTTCCGGTCGGCGTGGATCGAAACCCTCTTCTCCGCCGGGACGGGCGGTGCCGGGCTCCGCAAAGCGGTCGAGGAGGTGGCCGAGACCGCGGTGGCAGCCGTCGCCGACGGGGCCACCATCGTGCTCCTGTCCGATCGCGAGACCGACGAGGGGCGAGCACCCATCCCGATGGTGCTCGCCGTCGGCGCCGTCCACCACGCCTTGATCGATGCGGGGCTCCGGCTCAACGCCTCGATCATCGCCGTGTCGGGTGAACCGCGGGATGCGCACGACCTCGCCTGCCTCATCGGCTTCGGCGCCTCGGCGGTCAACCCGTACCTGGGCATCGAGGAGGTGCGGGCGATGGCGGAGCGGGGCGACGTCGAAGCC
The DNA here is from genome assembly GCA_041611095.1 of Acidimicrobiia bacterium. Classification (GTDB taxonomy): domain Bacteria; phylum Actinomycetota; class Acidimicrobiia; order Spongiisociales; family UBA5794; genus UBA6912. Next base: position 31,504 of record JBFINP010000013.1, read on the forward strand.
TCCGTGGTGACGGCGCAAGAGAACTACCGCGTCGCGTTGGAGAAGGGCCTCCTCAAGATCATGTCGAAGATGGGGATCTGCACCATCTCGTCGTACCGGGGCAGTGAGCTGTTCGAAGCCATCGGCCTCGACGACGAGGTCTGCCAGACGGCCTTCCGCTTCGTGTCGCACCGAGTGGGCGGCGGCGGCTTCGACCGGATCGCGGCCGACGTCGAGGCGCGGCATGCACGATATGGGGACGGCGAAGAAGAGCCCGGCGGGTTCTACAAGCATCGGCGCGGCGGTGAGCCGCACATCAACTCGCCGCGGGCCGTCCTCGCCGTGCAGAAGGCGGTGCGCAACGACGATGCGGAGGAGTGGGCGAAGTACATCGACATCGTCGAGACCGCGCGGCCGCCGCTCGAGCTTCGCGACCTCTTCGATCTCCGGCGCCCGCCCGAGCCCGTGCCGGTGGCCAACGTCGAGTCGGTCGACCGCATCATGCGGCGCTTCACGACCGCCGCGATGTCGCTGGGCGCGCTGTCGAAGGAGGCGCACGAGACGCTGGCCGAGGCAATGAATTACCTCGGCGGGCTCTCCAACTCAGGCGAGGGCGGCGAGGACCTGAGCCGCTTCGGCACACCCCGCAACAGCTCGATCAAACAGGTGGCGAGTGGCCGCTTCGGCGTGACTCCTGGCTACCTGGCCTCGGCAGAGGAATACCAGATCAAGATGGCGCAGGGATCCAAACCGGGCGAGGGCGGGCAGCTCCCCGGACACAAGGTCACCGAAGAGATCGCCCGGCTCCGTCACACCGAGCCGGGGGTATCGCTGATCTCGCCGCCACCTCACCACGACATCTACTCGATCGAGGACCTGGCCCAGCTGATTCACGACCTCAAGGTCTTCAAACCGCTGGCCCGGGTGTCCGTCAAGCTCGTCTCCGGTCCAGGTGTCGGCACCATCGCAGTGGGTGTTGCCAAGGCGCTCGCCGACGTGGTCACGATCTCGGGCAACGGCGGAGGCACCGGGGCATCACCGCTCGTGTCGATCAAGCACGCCGGGTCTCCGTGGGAGCTCGGACTCCTCGAAGCGCACCAGGCGCTCGTCGGCAACGGGCTTCGGCACACCATCACGGTCGAGACCGACGGCGGGATCCGTACGGGCCGCGACGTGGTGATCGCCGCCCTGCTCGGCGCCGACCGCTACGGCTTCGGCACGCTGCCGCTCCTCGCCCTCGGCTGCAAGATGGTCAGGCAGTGCCACGAGAACACCTGCCCCGTGGGGATCGCCACGCAGCGTGAGGACTTGCGCGCCAAGTACGACGGGTCCGTGGACCAGGTCATCATCTTGTTCCGCCACGTCGCCGAGGACGTGCGTCGTCACCTCGCATCCATCGGGGCGCACAGCCTCGACGAGATCATCGGCCGTGGTGATCTCCTCGTGCCGCGCGATCCTGCCCACCCGATCGCGGCCGAGTTCGCGGCCCAGCTGGCCCGGGCGGACTTCGCCAGCCCGGCGAGCGCCCGGACCGACCGCTCTTTCAGGACCGTGGGGCGCTCGCCCGTAGGGGACCGGCTGGCCATCGAAGGAGCTCGCGCCGCCGCCCTACGCGAGACGATCAGGCTCGCGTATCCCGTCCAAAACACGGATCGGGCGGTCGGCACCCGGCTGTCGGGCGAGATCGCCGGGACCGTCGGCGACACCGAGCCGCCCGGCTCGGTGGACGTTCGTTTCTCGGGTACCGCGGGGCAGAGCTTTGGTGCCTTCCTGGCGAAAGGCATTTCGCTGAGCCTCCGAGGTGCCGCCAATGACTACGTGGGCAAAGGCATGGGAGGCGGACGGATCGTCATCGTTCCTCACGTCTCCAGCCCCGATGCGATCCCGCACGGCGCCGGGAACGCCTGCCTCTACGGAGCCACCGGCGGCGAGCTGTTCGTGTCCGGAGGGGTGGGTCAGCGCTTCGCCGTCCGCAATTCCGGAGCGATATCGGTGGTCGAACGAGCGAGCGACCACGCCTGCGAGTACATGACCGGGGGCACGGTTGCGATCCTCGGCCCGGTGGGCCGGAACGTCGCCGCCGGCATGACCGGGGGTGTGCTCTACGTTTGGGATCCCGATCACTGGGCGAAGGGGCACTTCGCCGATACTGCCCCGCCGGCAGCTCGACCCGACGCTGCCGACGGCGCAGCGCTGCGCTCCCTGATCGAACGCCACGTGGCTCATACGGACAGCGAGGTGGGCCGGCGTCTGCTGGAGAGATGGGGCGCAGCCGTGGACGAGTTCTGGGTACTGCGGCCGACGCCACCGCCGGTCGCCGGGAGCGAACGGGCGGTCGGTATGTCGGTGGACGTCGTGGGCGCCGGCTCGCCCGCGGGCGCATGACGCAACCGGAGCCAGAGGTCGAGATCCGGCCGTACCGCCCGGAGGATCGGAATGCGTGCCGGGCACTCTGGGTCGAGCTGACCGAGTGGCACCGCGAGATCTACTCCACGCCGGAGATCGGGGGCCACGATCCCGGTGCGCAGTTCGACGAGCACCTTGCCAAGGTCGGCCCCTCCAACGTGTGGGTGGCCGTTGCCGGGGACGACGTCGTCGGTCTGACGGGCGTGATTCCGGGAGAGCGCGAGGCTGAGCTGGAGCCCCTCGTGGTGACCGCCGGACTGCGGGGAAGAGGGATCGGCACGCTGCTTGCCAACCACGTGCTCGACGTCGCCCGACGTGCCGGGTGGGGATCGTTGAGCGTGCGACCGGTGGCCCGGAACGCCGAGGCGATTCGCTTCTTCCACTCCCGGGGATTCGGCGTCCTTGGCCACCTCGAGATGTTCGTCGACCTGGGGCCCGGTTCCGGACCGTGGCAGGAGGGCGAGACACTCGCAGAGCGGGCCTTCCTGATCTGATCCCGGTGGCTCCTAGCTCGGGCGGTCTGAGGGGCGGGCTCGGGCCGGTGGCCGCTCGCCGTACCCCAAGGCCGAATAGGGGACGTGCCCCATCGACTCTCGGCGACGGCTCGGTCATGCTGCCGGCATGAACGACCGCCAGGGGGAACAGATCATGACTACACGGGCAACGGCAGCACGGCAGATCCCGTGGGCGAGAGTGGCTCGCGTCGTCGGGGGCCTCGCCGCAGCGGTGGCACTCGCCTACGGGACGTTGATCGCATTCTTCATCGGGGCGATCGTCACCACGGGCTGCTTCTTCGAGTGCAACGACCCGAACCCTGTGGGCGGCCTTCCGATCCTCGCCAGTGCCGGGCTGCTCGCCGGCGCCACGATCACCGCCACCGTGTGGGCCGTCACGACCCGGCGGCTCTGGCCGCTGGTGAAGACTGTCGGCACCGTCTCGGCCGGGCTCGGCGTGATCGCCGCCCTCGTGCTGACGTCCGGCACCACGTAGGCCTGTCCGCAGGTGGGCGACACAAGGCCGCCAAATCGGGAACGAAGCACCTCCTTGGAGCGTTGCAATGGATGGGACGCAGCCGGGACGGACTGGTCTTCTTCCCCCCACTCCCACACCCGTCCCGGTCTGCGTCTTCCCGTCCTGAGAGCGCTCGCGGTTCACGGACGTCGCGTGCGCCCTGCGCTCATTCCCGCGAACTGCGGCGGAGACGTCCCGTCACTCCCAACGAAAGAACCGAGAAGCCATCGCCGTGCATGCGACGAGGACGCCGCCCAGGACGAGGGTCTCCAGCAAGAGAGATCTCCACGGGGTGCCGAACCACTACCCGCGAATCAGACGCACGACGTACGTCAGCGGCAGGAAGTCCGAGATCACGTCAACCGATGCCGGCATCATCTCGAGGGGGATGGTCGCCCCCGACAGGAAGAGCACGGGGTAAGACACGACCATGCCGACGACCTGGGCGGTCCTGGCGTTGGGTGCGATGCCGGCGATCAGATAGCCGATGGCGAACATGGCCGTGCCCGACAAGACCACGGCGAGCGCCACGCTCACGATTCGGCCTTCGAACTGAGTTCGATACACGCCCGAAGCGACGGCGAGCATTCCCGTCATTCCCACGAGCACCATGATGAGGTTCGCCGTCAGGTCTGCAGCGATGTAGAGCGACGGCCGCATCGGCGTGGCCCTGAACCTCCGGAGAATGCCGGCTTCGCGGTGGCTGCTCGTCGTGATCGCCACGCCCAGCAGGCCGACTACTCCGAGGACGGGAATCGTGAAGGTCATCAGCGTGTCTGCGTCGAGGGTGCCGATCAACGCCACGGGAGTATCCAGTGCAACGATCCGGCCCCGATCGATGATCATGACGCGGTCACACAGCCGTTCCGCTTCCTCCATGTAGTGCGTGGTGAGGACCACGGTCGCACCTCGGTCACGAATCCCGGATACCAGCCCCCACATCGATCGCCTCGCCTGCGGATCGAGCCCGCTCGTCAGCTCGTCGAGAAACACGAGTTCCGGCTGCTTGACGAGTGCCAGGGCGATGAACAGGCGGCGCTTCTGCCCGCCGGAGAGACCGGCGAACGACGACCGGCGTTGCTCGACGAGCGAGAGTGCGTTGAGGAGGTCTTCGGCGGGCAGGGCGCATCGGTAGAGGGACCCGAGCAGCCGGAGCGCCTCCTCTACCCGTAGTCGCGGGGGCAGGGCGCTCTCCTGCAACTGGACGCCGATGCGTTCGGCCACCGCCCGCCGCTGCCGGCACGGATCCATCCCGAGCACTCGCACGCGACCCGAGGTGGGCGAGCGAAGGCCTTCGAGGCATTCGATCGTGGTCGTCTTGCCCGCACCGTTGGGCCCGACGAGGCCGAACACCTCTCCCTTGGCGACCTCGAACGAGATTCACCGATCCCAGGATGAGCCCAGTCAAACCGGCATGAGTGCCATCACCCATCGTCTCGCCTGGCTGGGGCAGCGCAAGGGGCGAACGCCCCCTCGTTCGTCGGACCGGTCCTCCATTGGTCGCGGGACGGATGGATCTCTCCCAGACCTGTGGCGAACCGTGTCGACTCGCCTCGGACCATCTTGAGTAAGACCTCGCGCTGTGGGAGAATGCACTATCTCCATAGTGTAAATTGCAGTCGCTCCCCGATCCTGCTCCAGGAGGATTGATCTCCATGGCCACCGTTGACATCGACCTCGGCAAGTACTCGCTGGGCTGGGCCGACTCCGAGGACGAGTACGTCTTCAAGCCGCAGAAGGGCTTGAACGAGGAGATCATCCGTGAGATGTCGCGCATCAAGAAGGAGCCCGAGTGGATGCTCGAGTTCCGCCTGAAGGCGTACAAGCGCTTCCTGCGTAAGCCGGTGCCGACCTGGGGTGGCGGGGGTGCGCTCCAGGAGATCGACTTCGACGACATCTACTACTACATCAAGCCGACCGAAGGTCAGGCCAAGGACTGGGACATGGTGCCCGAGTCCATCAAGGAGACGTACGAGAAGCTCGGCATCCCCGAGGCCGAGCGCAAGTACCTCGCCGGGGTCACGGCGCAGTATGAGAGCGAGGTTGTGTACCACCGCAACCGGGAGGATCTCGAGGAGCTCGGGGTGCTGTTCACCGACATGGACACCGCCGTGCGTGAGTATCCCGAGATCGTCCAGGAGTACTTCGGCACGGTCATCCCGCCGAACGACAACAAGTTCGCCGCCCTCAACTCGGCGGTGTGGTCCGGCGGCTCGTTCATCTACGTGCCGCCCGGCGTCCACGTCGACCAGCCGCTCCAGGCCTACTTCCGGATCAACGCCGAGAACATGGGCCAGTTCGAGCGGACGCTGATCATCGTGGACGAGGGTGCCTACTGCCACTACGTCGAGGGCTGCTCGGCGCCGATCTACTCGAGCGACTCGCTCCACTCGGCGGTCGTCGAGATCGTGGTGAAGGAGGGCGGGCGCTGCCGCTACACGACCATCCAGAACTGGTCGAACAACGTCTACAACCTGGTGACCAAGCGTGCCGTCGCGTACAAGAACGCCACGATGGAATGGATCGATGGCAACTTGGGATCGAAGCTCACGATGAAGTACCCGGCCGTGTGGTTGATGGAGGAGGGCGCCCACGGTGAGGTGCTGTCCATCGCCATCGCCGGCGTCGGCCAGCACCAGGACGCCGGGGCCAAGATGGTCCACGTCGCCCCCAACACGACGTCGCTCATCACCTCGAAGTCGATCTCCAAGGACGGTGGCCGTGCCGGTTACCGGGGACTCGTCCGGGTCGAACCGGGTGCCGACCACGCCAGGTCGTTCGTTCGCTGCGATGCGCTGATCCTCGACGAGGACTCTCGCTCCGACACCTACCCGTACATGGAGATCGAGGAGTCGAACACCCAGATCGGGCACGAGGCCACCGTCTCAAAGGTCGGCGAGGAGCAGCTCTTCTACCTGATGAGCCGCGGCCTCACGGAGGAGCAGGCGACGGCGATGATCGTCGCCGGCTTCATCGAGCCGATCGTCAAGGAGCTGCCGATGGAGTACGCCGTCGAGCTCAACCGCCTCATCGAGCTCCAGATGGAGGGCGCCGTCGGCTGAGCCGATCCGGCTCAGTGGAGGCCGTCAGTCGAGGGGGATCGAACCGTCCGTCTCGTGGGCGCGGGCGTGGTCGTCTACGGCGTGGAGATCCGACCAATCGGGCAGCGCCGCCGCATCGGTGACGTCGATGGCGGCGAGGTGGCGCGTCACCGGCCCGCCGTTGCGATCGAATGCCCGCGCTCGGCGCAGCAGATCGGCGGCGGCGGCATCGATCCGCCGGTGCTGGGCGAGGTGCTCGCTCCAGGAGGCGACGACGACGGCCTCCGTCATGCGGGTGGCGTCGGCGACATTGCGGTAGAGGGTCCAGCGGATCGCACCCGTGCGCAACCTCACTGTGCGCAGCTCGCTCATCGTCTCCAGAAACGGGATGAGATCGTCTTCGGCGATGACCCAGGTGTTGAGAATCACGACGGGACTTCCCTCGACGTGGTCGGCGTGCGGCGGCGGGGTGAAATCACCCACGTGCTCAATGCGGGCCACCTCGTCGAGGCTGGGCACGGGGAGGCGCAGCGCCAGCGCCCCGAACACGAATGCCGCCGCGGAGAGCGCAGCGATCGCTGTTGAGGTCGAGGTCGCATCGGCGACGGCTCCGGCGAGGAGCGATCCGAGCGGCAGAAGTCCCGAGAACGCAAGCATGTACAGGCTCATGGCTCGTCCTCGGACCCATCCTGGTGAGAGGAGTTGGACCGTCGCGTTGAGCGTCGACAGCGTCCACACCCAGAACAAGCCGGTGACGGCCATCGCCAGCCCGGACAGGAGCGGGAGTGTCGACAGGCCGAGCACGACGCCCGCCGCACCGAAGCCGGTGATGGAGACCGGCACAGTGGTGCGACCCAGGCGGCCGGTGGCGAACCCCCTGGTGAAAGCGCCGGCGAGTGCGCCCGCACCCATGGCGCCCAGCAGAACGCCGTACATGAGTGCCGACCCGCCGAGGACCTCCTGCGTCAGGTTGGGGAGCACTGCCTGGACGGAGGCGGAGGTGAGGGCGAATCCGGCGGCGATGGCGAGGAGCAACCGGAACACCGGCGTGTAACGGGCGTAGCGCAGCCCGGTGGCGACCGCGCCGCCGACGGTCGTCGTGTCGGCGGCGCGGAACTCACCACGGAAGGATGCGATGACAGCGATGACTCCGAGGTAAGACAGTGCGTTCAGCACGAACGCAAGGCCGGGCCCGGAGAGCGCGACGATGACGCCACCAAGTGCCGGTCCCAGGGCTCTCGCCACGTTGAAGGCCACCGAGTTGAGCGCGACTGCGCTGGCCACCATGCCTCGAGGCACGAGGTCGGGGACGAGTGCCTGCCACGCCGGCAGGTTGAACGCCAGACCCGTTCCGAGGAGGAGGCCGAGCGTGAGCAGCGTCGATGGAGAGAGGGCGTCGAGGAACCACAGCCCGGCCATCGCCAGTGCGGCGAGTCCCATCGTCGACTGGGCGAAGAGGAGTAGCCTCCGCCGGTCGAGCACGTCGGCGAGCGCACCGGCGGGCAACGCGACGAACAGCAGCGGCAGCGTGGTCGACGCCGACATCGCGGCGACCCACAAGGGCGATCCGGTCAGCTCCAACATGAGCCACGAGGCGGCGACCGCCTGGAGGAAGGACCCGATGTTGGAGAACACCGAGGCCACCCACAGGGCGCGGAAGCGAGGGACGCGTAGCGGCTCGACGGCGGAGACGTTCACGGCCGGAAAGCTAGTGCCGCGTCGGGTGCACTCGGGGAGGAGCGTCTCGATCCACCTGTATCCGGCCGAAGGGCGCACGTTGCGATGCCAGGCACCCTTCCGGGCGTGACCTTCGCCCCTAGTGGACCGGGGCGCCCATCGCCAGGGTGGGTGCCGTGAGAGCACACGGTGGCACCGCGTCGGTCCGCCCCATTCGCCGCAGCGACTCGTCGAGCACTGCACTGCGGGCGGCCGTATCGTTGTTCCTGGTTGCGCATGCCCTGGCTCACCTTGTCGGGACCTCTCAGGCCTTCGACGCGGCTGCCGGTGGCACATCTCTCGACTACCTCGGAGGTGCGTGGCATATCTCCCTTTCCGGCACCTTGAGGCTCGCCGGCATCGCATGGGCAGTGGTAGCGGTCGCATATGCGGTCGCAGCGCTTGGCGAATGGTTGGGATGGCGCAACAGATGGCGATACCTGACCGGTGTCACCGTGTGCTCGCTCGTTCTCACGGTGGTGGCGCTCCCCGAGACGGCGATCGGCGTGATCGTCGATCTCGGCATCCTCACCGGGCTGGCCGTGGCGCATCGCCAAGGCACCTGGCCGTAGGCCGCATTTCCGGCACAGGCAGTCGATAGGGTGTGGTGACCGCTCGCCGCAGCGCTGGGCAGGTGAGCGTACGGCCCGAAGGAGGAGCTCACATGGGTGACACCCACCCCCACGGTCTGTTCTCATGGACCGACATCGCGTTGCCCGATCCGCAGGCGGGGAGTGCGTTCTATGCGACGCTGTTTGGCTGGGACGCAGAGGATCAGTTCGATCCCCACGGCAACTACATCTACACCATGTTCTCCAGGGACGGGAAGTCCGTGGCCGGGCTTGGTCCGCAATCGCCCGAGGGCGCCGGTGGCGGCATGCCGCCGATGTGGATGTCCTATGTGAACGTCGACAACGTCGATGCAACCGTCTCCAGCGTCACCTTGCACGGTGGGTCGGTCCAGGTTCCGGTCATGGAGGTCATGAACTCCGGACGCATGGCCATCGTTGCCGATCCTCAGGGTGCCGTGTTCGCCTTGTGGGAAGACGGTGACCACTCCGGCGGCGAGGTCTTCAACAGCCACGGTGCGATGACGTGGAACGAGCTGGCGACGCGGAATACCGCGGGGGCGAAAGCCTTCTATGCCGCCGCTCTCGGGTGGGACTTCGAGAAGTTCCCCGGCGACAACGAGTACTGGCTGATCATGGTCCAGGGCAAGGCCAGAGGGACCCTCCACCAGGACGACGACTACAACGGCGGCATCATGCCGATGGGCGACAACTGGCCGGAGGAGGTACCACCTCATTGGATGGTCTACTTCTCGGTTGACGACACCGATGCAACCGTGGCGCGGTTGGGCGAGCTCGGCGGATCGGTCAGCGTGCCACCGTTCGAGACCCCGGCCGGCCGTATCGCCGTCGTCGCCGATCCCCAAGGCGGGACCTTCTCTGTCATCCAGCCTGCACCGCCGGTGCCGGCCTGATCGCCGGGGTACCACGCATCTGACCGGCACTGGTCCCGTCTCCGATGCGGCCGGCGCCGACCGAGCAGAGCTACCCTCGCCGAGATGCGGATCGTCGTCGCGGATTGCACGGTGGACTACGAGGGGCGTCTCACCGCCCATCTCCCGATGGCGACCCGGCTCGTCATGGTCAAGGCGGACGGATGTGTTGCGATCCACGCAGATGGCGGTGCCTACAAGCCGCTCAACTGGATGAACGCTCCCAACCATCTCGCCGAAGAAGACGGCCGGTGGGTCGTCACCAACCCCAAGGGGGAACGGCTGACCATCACCTTTGCGGAGGTCCACATGGAGACCTCCGTCGACATGGGCGATGACCCAGGGCTTCAGAAGGATGGCGTGGAGTCGGAGCTCCAGCGTCTCCTCGCCGAGACGCCTGGTGAGATCGAAGAGGGATTCGTACTGGTGCGTCGGGAGTATCCGACTCCGATCGGGCCCGTCGACTTGTTGTGCCGCGACGGCAGTGGCGCCACGGTTGCCGTCGAGGTCAAACGTCGGGGGGAGATCGAAGGCGTCGAGCAGCTGACTCGCTACCTGGAGTTCCTCAACCGGGACGAGCTGCTTGCTCCCGTGCGCGGCGTGTTCGTTGCGCAGCAAGTGAAGGCGCAGGCTCGGACGCTGGCCGAGGACCGTGGCATTGTGTGGAGAGAGGTGGACTACGACCTCCTGCGCGGCGTCGATTCTCCGATGCTTCGCCTCTTCTGACCCCGTCAGAGTCCGAGGTCGAGCTGCTCGGCACGCACCCCGATGGCGCCTGGCTTCCGTGGCCGTTGTGGCCGCCCCCGGGTTCCACCGTGTTTGGCCACAAGTCGCCGGACCAGCGCCGACAAGCGCCGCTGATCACCCGCGGACGCATACACCCGTGCGCCGTACCGCTCGCGGTGCATTGCCACGAGCCCGGGATACACCCGGTCCAGGAACTCGAGATAGTGCTGCTTGACGCCGGGCTTGAGGTGCAACAGCACGGCGCCCACCGAGATGGCTCCTGCCTGGACGGCCGCTGCAACGACCTCCTCCACCTGCGACGGGTCGTCGGTGAGCCCGGGCAATACGGGACCCATGAGAACCCCAGACGGGATACCGGCGTCATTGAGCTTCCGTACGGCATGGATCCGCTGGCGGGGGTGCGGCGTTCCCGGCTCCGTCATCTTCCACACGTCCTCGTCCAGCGTGCCGACCGAGAAGTCGACGGTGACGTCCGTGCGTGCCGCCGCCGCAGCAAGGACGTCGCTGTCGCGGAGCACGAGCGTCGACTTCGTGAGAATCGAGAACGGCGTCGCCCGATCGCCGAGCACCTCGATGATGCGCCTGGTGAGGCGGTATCTCCCTTCAGCGGGCTGGTACGGGTCGGTGTTCGTGCCCATGGCGATGAGCTCGCCACCCCATGCCCGTGGCGCCGTCTCCCGACGGACGAGCTCGGGTGCGTTGACCTTGACCACGATCTTTGTGTCGAAGTCCCGGCCGATGTCGAACCCGAGGTACTCGTGCGTGGGCCGGGCGAAGCAATACGTGCATGCGTGGGCACACCCCCGATAGGCGTTGATCGTGTGGCGGAACGGCAGCATGCCCCCGTGGGGGAGCGTGTTGATGATCCGCTTGCTCTCGACCTCGAGGAACTCGAGCCCGGCGTATCGCCCTCTTCCCACGACGCGCTTGCTCGGCTCGATGAGCCGGAGTTGGGGGTCGGTGAGGCTTGCCTCTTGCCATGGGAACTGCGCGGGCATCCTTAAATTCTATCGAACGCATGTTCGATAGCCAACGGGGTCTGCGCGCAACGCGGTTCCGTTGCGGGACGGTTCCGTCGACGCGGGACGGCTCAGTCGCGAGACATGGCCTCGTGGCGCCGCCATTCGTCGAAGGCCACCGGTCGCGTCTCGTCGACCGGCCCGCGCACGCCGGACCAGCGGCGGAGCAAACCCCGCGTCACCGATCCGAGCGCTTCGGACCAGCCAGAATCCACAGACGAGTAGTCGATGCGGAGTGCCTTCCGGACGTGGTCTTCGGTCAGTGGAGCGATCTGCCAGCCCCGTTCACGGGCCAGATCGATCAGCGCACGGTGCCAGGCCCACGCCTCGGGCGCGTTGGCAGGCCCGTGTTGCACGAACCGTCCCGGCACCGGGGTCAGGACTGTCTTGGTGCACGTACGCAATGAGCCTCGGGTCCCTTCGGAGGTGAACTCGACGACACCGGACCCACTGCTCCATGTCGTGTCCACCCACGTCAGACGATCCGGTGACATGAGTGCCACCGCCGGCTCGGCTGTGCCGATCGTGTAGGCGCCGACGATCTCGAAACCGGAGCCGAGGAGATCGCCGACTGCCGCGCCGGGCGACCCCAGTTCAATCGGATCGAGATAGGTGACGGTTCCGTTCACCACCCGATTGAGTCGCAGCTTCGTGAGGACGACGATGACCACGAACATCCCGACCAACATGGTGCCCAGCATCGCGGGCCAGTTGACCGACAGCGTCGCCGTGGCAGAGGCGACAAGGGCTCCGGCGGCAACGACGAAGCCCATGGATCTCGTCCGAGTGCTCCGCAATCCGATCCCGACGGCGACGACCAGCATCAAAAAGAGGGTCACGACACCGGGAGGGGCATCTCGACCGGCGAGCAGTATCAGCAGCGGACCGAACAGCGTGAGGTACCCGGCACCAGCGTTGCCACTGGCGACCCAGGCCGCAACGGCGACAAGCACTGCCAGCAGGACGATAGGCGACGGCCGCGAGCCATTGAGCACGAGACCGAGCACCAGGAAGGTCCCGGTCGCAGCAATGCCCGCAACCGCCTTGTTCCACCGCAAGATCCCCTACCTCTCGCCGAGACCGACCAAGCTAACCGTCGTCCGGACGTGGTGACAGGGGTCGAGGAACCCAAACGTCGAGTGTGCCTACACGCATCGCAATCGATCGTCTCAGCACGATCGACGGCTACAGCAGGCTCTCCAGGTCGTAGGCGCAGCTCGGATGGCGAAGCTTGGCGAGCGCCCGCGACTCGACCTGGCGTACCCGTTCGCGTGTGATCCCAAGCTCCTTGCCGACGTCGGACAGCGTCCGTGGCGGATCACCCTCGAGTCCGTAGCGGAGGACGATCACGAGCCGCTCCCGGTCGTCGAGCATCGTGAGGGCACGTTGCAGCTCGGTGCGCCGCGCCACCTCGACGACCGTGACGAACGGGTCGATGGCCTGCTCGTCCTGGATGAAGTCGCCCAGTTCCGCATCGCCGTCGTCACCGACCGGTCGATCGAGGGACACGCAGTCGGTCGGGGCGTTCAACGCAACGACGACCTTGTCGACGTCGAGCCCACTCATCGAGGAGATCTCGGCGACCGTGGGGGATCGGCGCGTCGTCTCGTGAAGGGTGAGCTCGGTCTCCTGAACAGTGCGCACGACATCCACCATGTGAACCGGCAAGCGAATGGTCCTGCCGTTGTTGCCGAGACCGCGCGTGATGGCCTGGCGGATCCACCACGTGGCATACGTCGAGAACTTGAATCCCTTGCGCCAATCGAACTTCTCGACGGCGCGGATGAGACCGAGGTTCCCCTCCTGGATGAGATCGAGGAGATCGAGGCCTCGCCCGGTGTAGCGCTTGGCGATAGAGATGACGAGCCGAAGATTGCAGCGAATGAACTCGGCCTTGGCGTCGTCGCCCGCGTCGATCGCTTCCGTCAGCAATCGACGGTCTGCGGACGTGACCGCCTCGTCCGAGTCGAGGCGCCGCTGGGCAATGCGACCGGCTTCCATCGTTCTCGCAAGGCGGACCTCGTCTTCCGCCTCGAGAAGCGTGTGGGATGACACCTCTTCGAGGTACATCCCGATCGGGTCGGAGACCGGCGCGTCTTTGGCACGTCGAGCCACATGTCCCCCTTTTCGACAAGTCGAAAGGCTCTCCCGGGACCGGCCGAAGTTATCACCGGAAGGCAGATCGCGCAACGGGTTTCCGGTCGGTGCACCTATCGCCGAGGGCGTGAGATCCCACAAGTGAGCGTCTCCGGCTACCCTGTCCGGCACCGCCGAGTCGCCGGTTGGGCGTGAAACGGGCGACCGGCTGGACCACCATGCGACGTCTCTTACTCCTCACCGTTGCCCTCGCACTCGTGACCACGGCGTGTGCCGGTTCGGCCGTGCTCGTCGTGGGCGACCCGGCGCTCAACCCCGAGCCGCCCGCACCGGTGCTGTCGATCAATCTCGTCGCCGGTGACGACCAGACCACCGTCGCCGGCGCATCGATCACCGTCGGCCGGCAGGTGCTCACGGCAGACGAGGCGGGCATAGTCGAGATCGAGTGGCTCGGCGAGCCTCTGCAGTACGCCGCCGCTGCGCCGGGTTTCGAGACGTCGGCCGGGTCGATCGCCGCCTATCCGGAGGAGACGGGGTCGATCGACGTCGTACTCGAACCCCTCGTGCTCGGCGGCACCGTGGTCGGGCCCGATGGACGTCCGTTGCCGGCGACTACGGTCACGCTGAACGGGCGCACGGCGATCACCGACTCCGCCGGCCGCTTCGAGCTGTCCCGGGCGCTCGCCGGTGCCGTCTCCGCATCCCGCCCCGCCTGGCACGACGCCACCGCGACCTGGGACGGGGAGACGCCCTCGCTGCAAGTAGAGATGCAACCGCTGGACATCCATGGCTTGCGTGTCAGCGGCGACAAGGCGGCCGATCCCGAGGTGTGGGCGAGCCTGCTGGAGCTCGCCGACCAGTCCGTGATCAACGCGTTCGTAGTCGACACGAAGGACGAGAGCGGCTGGGTGTACTACGAGACCCCAATCGAGCTGGTGGACGAGATCGGTGCGTTCAACAAGAGCTTTCACTACGACGTCGACAAGGTCATCGCCGACATGGAGGCACACGGGCTGTACAAGATCACGCGCGTCACCGTGTTCCAGGACAACTTCCTCGCCCGGGCCCAGCCGGACATTGCGGTGACCAACTCGGAGACCGGCGGCGTCTGGCAGAACCACAAGGGGATCCGCTGGCTCGATGCAACAGACCGGCGCTCGTGGGATTACCCCCTGGCGCTCGCCGTGAACGCCTGCGAAGAGGGTTTCGACGAGATTCAGTTCGACTACATCCGCTTCCCGTCCGATGGTGACATTTCGACGATCCAGGTCGACGGTGGGTACACGGAGGAGGTCCGCACGGCGACGATTCGGGCCTTCCTCGAAGAGGCACATTCCCGCCTCAACCCGATGGGATGCGCCGTGGCTGCGGACATCTTCGCCATCACGCTCACGAGCGACTGGGACGAGGGGATCGGACAGCGTCCGGAGATCCTCTCCCACACCGTCGACGTGCTCAGCCCGATGATCTACACCTACACGTACGCTCCCGGTTGGAATGGGTTCGCCAATCCCAACGAGCATGCCGTCGAGCTGGTGACGCTGGCCCTCGACTCGGGGATGCCACGCCTGGAGGGCTTCTCGATCTACCGACCCTGGATCCAGACGTGGCAGCTCAATGCGAGCGAGATCACTGCGGTCCAGGAGGTCGTCGACGAGCGGGACCTGGGGTGGATGATCTGGAGCGCGAATACGCTCTACGACATGAGCTTCCTGCCGACGGAGTGACACTCGACCAGTTGTCTTCGGACGTGATCACGTGTCGGCGTTGTCCACGCCTCGTGGAGTGGCGCGAGGACGTCGCCACCAACAAACGCGCTGCATACGCCGCCGAGGACTATTGGGGACGTCCGGTCCCCGGATTCGGTGATCCCAGAGCTCGAGTCGTGATCGTGGGGCTCGCCCCGGGAGCGCACGGAGCCAACCGGACGGGGCGGATGTTCACCGGTGATCGCAGCGCGGAGTGGCTCTTCGGGGCGCTGCACCGTGCCGGATTCGCCAGCCAGGCGACTTCGATCTCGCGGCAGGACGGTCTCCGCCTCACGGACGTATGGGTCACCGCTGCCGTGAGGTGTGCGCCTCCCGGGAACAAGCCGCTCCCGGTGGAGCGGGACGAGTGTGCGAGCTGGCTCACCGCCGAGTTGGAACTGCTTTCCCATATGCGGGTGCTCGTGGCGCTGGGCCAATTCGCCTACACGGCTCTGTGGCGTGCCCTTTCCCAGGCGGGATGGGACCTGCCCAGGCCACGACCTCGGTTTGGCCACGGCTTGCGCATCGACCTGGGTCGTGCGGTGCTCCTAGCGAGCTACCACCCCAGTCAGCAGAACACCTTCACTGGGAAGCTCACCGAAGACATGCTCGATCGCCTCTTTGTAAGTGCCCGAGAGGCAGCTCGCCGACCCTGAGGCGGCGAGCTCCCCCCACACCTGACCCCGGAGGGAGTCGAGCTCATCGGCCGGCATCGTGGCGGGTGCGCTGACCAGCGGGGAGAATGCGTCGAAGACGGTGTCCACGCGCTCCTTCACGTCCACCAAGTAGGGGTAGGGGTTCACGGCGCGTCCGTCGATATGCAGCTCGAAGTGCGTGTGGGACCCGGCCCACTCGGCATTCCCCGAGTCGCCGACATATGCGATCACCTCACCGGCTCGAACCCGGTCGCCGATCGACAGTCCGGGGGCGTACGCAGCGGCCTCCCCACCGCGACCGTCGTCGGTTCCGGCGGTGTCGTTGTTGAGATGCATGTACCAGCTCTCCCAGCCACCCTCGTGGAGAAGCCGGACGTAGTAGCCGGAGCTGCTTCCGTTCTTGAGCCCTGCCACGACGCCGTCGGCCACGGCGAGCACCTCGAGTCCCTTGGGGCTCATCACATCGGTGCCTTTGTGGCCCCGGCCTCCGGAACGCGCGGCGCCCCAGGTGTCGTCGAAGCGCAGCTCGCCGGTCGGGGCGTGGGGGAAGCACGTGAGGCTCACGTCACTGGTGGCAGAGGCTGGCGCGGGGCTCGCCACGAGCACCGACGCAGCGGCGAACGCCGCGAGCGCGAGCGTGAAAGATCGGTATGTCATGGGGATTTCGGCCTTTCGCAAGCGGAGTGCCGCTCTCGTTCCTACCCGGAGCGGTGCGAATCGGGCGACACCCTAACGAATGTGTTGGAACGTGCCAATCTCATCCGGTCGTCTTGGGGTGCCTTGGAGCGGAGGGTATCCTTGCGGCCCGTCCCTCCGGAGCCCAGACCCTTGCACCAACTCGACGAACGCGCATTCGAACGCGCTGCGGCCGCTGACCCGGTCTGGCGGCGCGAGCTGCGCAGCGCCGCTTTCCAACGGTTTCGTTCGCTCGCCATGCCGAGTCCCACCGAGGAGATGTGGAGATACGTCGATCTCGACTTCAAGCTCGGCGACTTCCAGCTCGTCGACGTGCCCGGGGCAGCGGGCGATGGAGCGCTCCCCGGATTCACGCCACTTCACCACGTCGTCGTCGTAGACGGCCTTGCCTCCGGGTCGGGCGAAGGCGACGGCGTCTGGGTAGGCCCCCTGGCTGCGGCGTTCGATCATCGTGCGGAAGCGCTCGAGGCCGTGGCGGATCGTGGCGTGCCCGCCGACCTCGACGTGTTCGCGGCGGCCCATGCGGCGTTCGGTGTAGACGGTGTGCTCGTCCACGCGGGGCGAGGCGCCCACTCGGGTCCGACGCTGGTCGAGGTCCATGCGGCCACGTCCGGCTCGGTCAGCTTCCCGAAGACGGTGGTCATCGCCGAGGAGAGCGCAGAGGCCTCGGTTCTGATCCACCTCGTATCAGCACCCGACGTCGATGCCCTCGTGGTTCCACAGCTCGAAGTGCACGCAGGGCCGGGGGCCAACGTCAAGGTCTCGGTGATTCAGAACCTCGGTCGTCCGATGCGATCGATCGGGCACATCCGTGCAGTCCTCGACCGAGACGCAACCGTGGTCCTGGCTGAGGCGGGGCTCGGCGCCGGCCTCTCTCGGGTTCACTTGACGGTTGATCTCGAGGGTCGGGGATCATCTACCCGAATCGTCGGTGCCTACTTCGGCGACGGTGACCAGGTGCTCGACTACCGGTACTTCATGCACCACGCCGGTCTCAACACACGCTCCGACATGTTCTTGAAGGGGGCCGTCGAGGACGACGCCCTGAGCGTCTTCACCGGCATGATCCGCATCGACGAGTCGGCTCAGCACACGGACGCCTTCCAGACCAACCGCAACCTGATCCTGTCCGACGGCGCCGCAGCGCAGTCGGTGCCGAACCTGGAGATCCTGGCCAACGACGTGCGTTGCGGCCACGGCTCGACGGTGGGCCCGCTCGACGAGGAGCAGCGCTACTACCTGATGAGCCGCGGTCTCGATCCGGAGCGGGCGGACCGGCTCCAGGTACGCGGCTTCTTCGAGGAGGCGCTCGGACGCTTCCCGCACGGGGAGGCGGCGGCGCCGCTACGAGCGTGGATCAACGCCAAGTTCGTGGAGGCTCAGGAGGAAGGCCGGCTGTGACCGACCGCGTGAGGATCGCCGCGCTCGAGGAGCTGCCCGATGGTCGTGGCGTCCGAGTCGACATCGGGAGCCACCGCATCGCCGTCTTTCGCATCGGCGACGACGTGTATGCGCTCGGCGACCGGTGCAGCCATGCCGAGGCGTCGCTGTCCGAGGGGGAGCTCTTCGACCTGGATGTCGAATGTCCACGCCACGGCTCCGAGTTCAATCTCGTCACGGGTCATCCGGACTCGCTCCCGGCGACGCGGCCCGTTCCCGTGTACCCCGTGTCGGTGGTCGACGGCGACGTCTATCTCTCAGTCGCCGACCACGATGCCGAGGAGGCGACGCGATGAAGGCCAACGCCCTCGAGATCAAGGGCTTGCGCGCAAGCCTCGGCGACCTGGAGATCCTGCGCGGGGTCGATCTGGTGGTCCCTTACGGCGAGATCCACGCTTTGATGGGCCCGAATGGTTCCGGGAAGTCGACGCTGTCGCATGTGCTCATGGGCAAGTCCGAATACACCGCGAGCGGATCGGCGAAGGTGGCCGGGCAGCCGATACTCGACCTGCCGGTCCACGAGCGATGTCGTCTCGGGCTGTTCGAGGCATTCCAGTATCCGGTCGAGGTGCCGGGCGTGTCACTGGACGACCTCCTGGCCGAGATGGACGAGGCGAGCAGCGACGGCGGGGGCTTCGCAGCGCGGGTGGCCGCAACCTCGGAACGGCTGCGCATGGAGCCCTTCCGGTCGCGTCCGGTCAACCTGGGTCTCTCCGGTGGTGAGAAGAAGCGATCGGAGATGTTCCAGCTCGCCGTCGCCGATCCGAAAGTCGCAATCCTCGACGAGATCGACTCGGGCCTCGACATCGATGCGGTCCGCGAGGTCGCCGAGTTGGTCGAGGCGATGCGGAGCGACCGGCTCGGCATCCTGATCATCACGCACTACTCGCGAATCCTGCGGTACATGTCTCCCGACCGCATCCACGTGATGCTGCGGGGGCGGATCGTGCGCTCCGGGGGTCGCGAACTCGCCGACGAGCTCGAGGATCGCGGATATGAGGAGTTGCGCAAGGAGCTCGGCATCGAAGACCCGGTCGAGATTGCCGCTGACCCGCTTGCGGGGCTGTGACGGCCCGCTCGTAGCTCGCATTGCCGGGTTACCCTCGTTTGCATGACGCGTGACGACTGGGGCATTGCCGACGCCGAGGATGCCCGCGTCTACCTCGGCGAGGTGGGACGTCTGTGGGCAGCTTGGATGGTCGGCTTGGCGGGGCTTGCGTTCACCGACGACTGGTGGCTCATCGCTTCGGGACTCGTAGTCATCGCCGCGCTGCTGTGGCTCGCCCGACCGCTCCAGGCACGGGCCGCCGACCTCGTGCCTCACGACGAGCCCACGGGCGGGAAGAAGTCGCTCGTGGTGGCCCGGCGCACGGAACGTGATCTCGCCCTGCGCAACCTCTCGTATGGCGAGGCGCCGCTGCGCAAGGCGATCGAGATGGCGGATGCCGGGTCCTGGTGGCTGGGCGCACGCCGTGGAGTGATCGCCCTGACGATCATCGCCTTCGTCTACGTGCTGTTCACATGGTTCGCCGGACCGGCGGCGCCGTGAACGACGTCGACGCCCTGGCCGCGCTCCTCGCCGACGCAGAGCGGATCCTGGTGTTTACCGGCGCCGGGATGTCCACTGCGTCCGGCATCCCCGACTACCGAGGTCCGCAGGGTGTCTGGAACACTCGACGCCCGGTCTACTACCAGGACTTCATGACGTCCGCGGAGGCGCGCAGTACCTACTGGCGTCAGAAGTGGGAGGATCACGAGGAGTTCGGGGCGGCTCGGCCCAATGCCGCGCACTCGGCGGTGGCCGACCTGGAACGCGCCGGCAAAGTGGAGATGGTCGTTACCCAGAACGTCGACGGACTTCATGCAGCCGCCGGCACGTCGGACGCCAAGCTCGTGGAGATCCACGGTACGGCTCGTCTCGTCGAGTGCCAGCGATGCGGCGCCCGTTCCGACCCCGAGCCACATTTCGTGTCCTTTGCCGAGACGGGCGAGTGCCCGCTCTGCGACTGTGGCGGTTTCCTCAAGTCCGCAACGATCAGTTTCGGCCAGAACCTGCGCAGCGTGGACCTCGGGCGCGCCTACGCCGCAGCCGAGAACGCCGATCTCGCCCTCGCCCTCGGGTCGTCCCTCGTCGTGTACCCGGCAGCGGACGTGCCGCTTCGAGCCGCATCGACGGGAGCCGGCTATGTCATTGTCAACCGAGGCGAGACCGACCACGATCGCCATCGCCTCGTGACGCTGCGGATCGAGGGGGACGTCACCGAGGTCGTGCCCGAGGCGGTGCGCCGGGCGCTGACGTAGGTGCGCGTGAGTCGGGTTTGCGCCGTAGATTGGTAGAACGGTGATCACGCAAGGGGAGCGATGTCGATCCTCCAGGTGACGTTGCGGTTGGTGCTGGCAGCGGTGTGTAGCGCGGCGATCGGCTTCGAACGCGAGACCGCCCACAAGGCGGCCGGGCTGAGGACGCATACGCTCGTCGGTGTCGGTGCGGCGACCTTTGCGATCGTATCGATCGTCGGATTCGAGGGGCCGGATCAATCGCGTATCGCGGCTCAGGTCGTGACGGGCGTCGGCTTTCTCGGCGCCGGGGCGATCTTCCGAGAGGGCGCATTCGTGAAAGGTCTGACGACCGCGGCCGGCCTGTGGGCGGTGGCGGCGCTCGGTCTTGCGGCCGGTGCAGGGTCCTATGCGGTCACCTTCATCGGCACCGGTGTCGTGCTGGCGGTCCTCTACGGGCTTCGCGCCGCCGATGCCGCGGTGGCGCGTCGCACGACTCGGGTTCGCGACAAGTTGCGCATCCATCTCCGTAGCCCGGAGGAGCTGTCCGGCGTGCTCAAGTTCGCCCGCAAGATCGAGTCGGATGTCAGCCAGCTCGACTTCAAGCGGGTCGACGAAGGGAAGTGTGTCCTGGTCATCTCCGTCGATCCCGACAACACGACGATGATCTCGGAGATGCTCGCCGTGCACAAGGGCGTCGAGCAGGTCGAGACGCTCGATCCGCTGTTCCGACCGCCGGGCGAGGAGCCTCCCCGCAGGGGTCACCGCTGACGGGCGAGTGACGGCGGACTGGGTTCCTTCCGATCGCTACGCTCCATCCATGAGCGACACCTACACGGTCACGAGGTCCGCCACCATCGACGCCCCGCCGGAGCGCGTGTATGCCCACGTGATCGATTTCCACAAGTGGGGGGAATGGTCGCCCTGGGACGAGCTTGATCCAGGCATGGAGAAGACGTATTCCGGCCCCGATGCAGGCGTCGGTGCCAGGTACGCCTGGTCGGGGAATCGCAAGGTCGGCGAGGGCCGTATGGAGATCACCGATGCCTCCGAGCAGAGCGCCATCACGATCGCTCTCGAGTTCCTGAAGCCGTTCAAGGCGAGCAACACAACGACGTTCACGTTGCGGCCGGAGGGCGGAGGCACGAACGTCACGTGGGCGATGACGGGCCGCAAGACCTTCATGACCAAGGTCATGGGTCTGTTCAAGAGCATGGACAAGATGGTGGGGCCCGACTTCGAGAAGGGTTTGCGCAGGCTCAAGGCCGTGGCCGAGGGCTCGGCTGCCGGGTAGCGCCTGCGAGCGGGGCCCTTGCTACGCTCGGCGACATGGCTGAGGTGACCGCCATCCACGTCGCCTCCGGCACCTGGCCGGTGCCGGTTCACCCCGTCGACGCCGTCGAAGCGATTGCGGGGCGGGGACTCGAAGGCGACCGCAAGTACGGCGCCCACCGTCAGATCACCATCGTCAGCACGGATGAGCTGGACGACGCCGCTGCCGAATGGGGCCGTGAGATCCCCGCCGGATCCACGCGCCGGCAGGTCACGATCTCAGGATCGAGGCTGGACCGCACGGAAGGTTCGGTCATCCGGTTGGGCGACGTCGTCGTGTCCGTCGTCGGGGACTGCGCGCCGTGCGAGGAGATGGAGGAGAGCGTCGGGCCGGGTGCCCGCGCCGCCCTCCGAGGTCGGGCGGGCGTCACCGGCACCATCGTCGAGGGTGGCACCATCCGGGTGGGGGATCAGGTCAGCTTCGGCTGAGCCTCAGTGCCCCCCGGGGGTCTAGCCCGTGCCGTATCGCTTTGCCGCCCTCGCGCGAGCCTTGGCCGCCTCAACGTCTCGGTTCTTCGGTGCGGCGTTCGTGACCAGCTCGTCCAGCATCTCGTGCGTCGCGGCTGCGATCGTGGCGACGGCTCGCTCGAAGACCTCCTGGTTGGCGGTCGAGGGCTTCTGGTAGCCGCTCACCTTACGAACGAACTGAAGGGCGGCGTCGTGGACCTCGGCTTCGGTGGCCGGCGGCTCGAAGTTGTGGAGGGGGCGAATGTTGCGACACATAGTCCGATGGTATCGCCCGCAGTGTCCCCACCGACCTGGGAGGGCCGGGACCGAGAGGCCGCTCCGCTCTTGACACGCTCTTGACACCCGACCGCGATTGTGACGCCCATGGTGTACGACCACGGCGTAGGCTCAGAGGGAGGCTCGTCGAGAGAGAGCGCTGTGGCCGCTGTCGGCATCCTTCACGAGCCGCTCGATTTCAGAGCGTTGGGGACGATCGAGGCTGTCGCGGGCGACAGTGCCGAGCTCATCGACATCGCTCGGTCGCGCCTGACCAGGGAGCTCACCAACGAGGAGTGCATGACGTTCCTGCACCTACCCGCCGGTTGCCCGACCGGCTGAGATCACGGGACCCCTGGCCCTCCAAGCGGGCACCCTGGCGGTCCTAGGCTTGGGAGGTCTTCGCATCGATCTCAGGAGCCCTTCATGCGTACGGAACGTGACTCGATGGGCGAGGTCTCGGTACCCGACGACGCCTACTACGGCGCCTCCACCCAGCGGGCCGTCGAGAACTTCCCGATCTCCAACCTTCGCTTCAGCCGGCGGTTCATCTGGGCGCTGGGTCTGATCAAGGGATCGGCCGCCCGGGTCGCCGGGCCCCTCGACTACGTCGACCCCGACACGGCCAAGGCCATCGCCGCCGCCGCCGACGAGGTGCGGGACGGCAAGCTCGACGACCAGTTCGTCCTCGACATCTTCCAGACCGGCTCGGGCACGTCGACGAACACCAACGCCAACGAGGTCATCGCCAACCGGGCGACGGAGCTGCTCGGCGGGACCTTCACCGAGGAGAAGCTCGTCCATCCCAACGACCACGTGAACTTCGGCCAGTCCTCCAACGACGTCATCCCCACGGCCATCCACGTCGCCGCGGTGGCGGCCATCCGGGAGGACCTGCTACCTGCCTTGAACCAACTCGGCGAAGCGCTCGCCGCCAAGGCCAACGAGTTCGCCGACGTCGTGAAGTCGGGGCGCACCCATCTGATGGACGCCACGCCGGTGACCCTCGGGCAGGAGTTCGGGGGTTATGCCGCCCAGATCCGCAAGGGTGCCGAGCGTGTCGACAAGGTGCTGCCCGAGCTCGAGGAACTGGCGCTCGGTGGCACGGCGGTCGGAACCGGACTCAACGCACCCGACGGCTTTGCGTCCGCCGTGATCGCCGACATGGCCTCGATCACGGGCTACCCGTTCAGGGAGGCCGACGATCACTTCGAGGCGCAGGCGGCGAAGGACGCCGCGGTCAATGCTTCCGGGGCGCTCAAGACCGTCGCCCAGTCTATGTTCAAGATCGCCAACGACCTCCGCTGGCTGGGCAGCGGGCCCCGCACCGGGATCGCCGAGATCCAGCTGCCGTCGCTCCAGCCCGGGTCTTCGATCATGCCCGGCAAGGTCAACCCCGTGATGTCAGAGATGGTGATGCAGGTGACAGCTCAGGTCGTCGGCAACGATGCCGCTGTCACCTGGAGCGGCGCCAACGGCAACTTCGAGCTCAACGTGATGATGCCGGTGCTGGCCCACAACCTGCTCGAGTCGATCTCACTGCTCGCCAACGCCGCCGACACCTTCCGGGAACGGTGCGTGAAGGGGATCATCGCCAACGTCCATCGAGCCCGCGAGCTCGCCGAGGCCAACATCATCGTGGTCACGGCGCTCAACCCGCACATCGGGTACGACAACGGCGCGATCGCCGCCAAAGAGGCCTTCGCCACCGGGCGCAACGTTCGTGATGTCGTGGTCGAGAAGGGCTGGCTCACCGCCCAGCAGGTGGACGATCTGCTCGACATCAAGCGGATGACCGAAGGCGGCATCATCGACTGAAAACGGTCGCCCGACCCAAAGCGTCCCGACACGTCCCGGTGATACGATCGCGGCGCACAGGGATCGTCTGCGATCCCAGGGGGTCGGGAAGTCGGATGGGCGTAGCGCTTTTCACCATCGTGATCGTCAATGGCATGCTGTTCGCAACGCTCGGCCTCGTCGGCGCTCGCCACGCGATGCGCGACCCATCCCCCCGGGTCCGGATCTTCGCCGGGGGCTTCACCGCCGTCTGTGCGGCCTTCGTGCTGAGCGCCGCAACTCGGGCTGCCGCGCTTGCAGTCCGTGAGGGATGGCTCCCGGGGAGAGTCGGTGACTTCCTCGTGTCCGAGTGGAGCTTCGTGCAATCGGCGGCGGCAAGCCTCTTCGCATTGACGGCTATCTGGTTCTTGCGGCGGGTTGGCGGCCCGATGCGCCGAGCCGATCAGATCGTGACCGTGCTCTCGGATCGCTTCCCTCCGGAGGCCCCGATCTCCGAGCTGGGCCTCACGGCTCGCGAACTCGAGGTGCTCGAAGTGATCTCCGCTGGGACCACGTCGAACAAGGACATCGCAGAGGCGCTCTACATCTCGCCCGCCACCGCAGGCACGCACGTCAAGAACATCCTGCGCAAGGCCGGGGTGAACGACCGGCGCGACCTCATGCTCTTCGCAGCCACTCAGGACCGCTGAGCGACGCCTTCCCGGCCTCTACCGCGTCGTGGTACGCCTCGATTACCCCGTTGGGGTAGGCGCAATACCCCCTGCGGTGCATAGACGGCCCCTTCTCCCACCTCTACAACTGTTGTCGGGCCATGAGTCGGCGCAGTCGGGCGTGGTCGGAACGAGGTAGGCGCTTCCGGGTACGGAGGCGCATCTGAACCGATATCTATATGGGGGTCGCAATGCGGGGGAGTCCGTTTGGTGGTGGGAAGCACACGCGTGGTTCGACGTTTGCCGCGTTCGTGCTGGGGCTCGTACTCACGCTGGTCACGGCGGGTGTCGCCGTCGCCGACGATGAGCCAGAAGCTCCGGCGGGGGGCGAGGAGGCGGTGGCGACCGTCGACCTGATCCTGACGCTCCAGCCGGGTCTCACGTCCGAGCAGATTGCCGATGCCATCGCTCGGCACGGGGGTACCGAGGTCTCCTCGATCTCCGTGCTTCGGCTGCACGTGGTCAGCGTTCCCGCCGAGGCTGCCGATGCGGCCATCGCCGCGTACTCCGCTGACGCCGACGTCGAGACCGTCGACGTCGACCGGAGCCGCGAGGCACAAGGCGTTCCTTCCGATCCCTCCTATCCCGACCAGTGGGCCCTTCCCCAGATCGGCTGGGACCAGGCGTTTGGCACGATCGAGCCGGCGGGCTCGGCGATCATCGCCGTGCTCGACACCGGCGTGAACGGCGACGACCTCGCCCTGGTCCCCGGTTGGTCGGCCTTCGAAGGCAACACGTCCGACAGCAACGGTCACGGCACCTCCGTCGCGTCGATCGCCGCAGCCACCACCAACAACGAGACCGGCATCGCCGGCGTGGCCTACGCCGGTGTCTCGGTCATGCCGGTGAAGGTCCTCGACGACGAGGGCATCGGTCAGGACTCCGACATCATCGCCGGGCTCGTCTGGGCCGTCGACAACGGTGCCGACGTGGCTCTGATGGCCTTCTCGAACCCCGGCTACTCCGCGGCGCTCCAGGCCGCCGTCGACTACGCATGGGACAACGGCGTGGTCGTGGTTGCGGCAACGGGCAATGATGCATCCACCGTGGCGACGTATCCGGCGGGTACCGGCAAGGTCATGGGTGTCGCCGCCACCGATGCGGCCGATGCGCTCTGGTCCGGCTCCAACTCCGGGGCCGCCGCCTTCATCTCCGCTCCGGGTGACGACATACTCGCCGGCAACGGCTCCATGACGGGCACGTCCGCATCGGCAGCAATCGTCGCCGGGGCCGCGGCGCTGATGCGAGCAAACGATCCCTCGGCCTCCAACGGCGTCATCGTCAGCCGCCTCGCCGCCAACGCAGATGAGGGCGGCGCCGGCAACGGCCGCGTCAACCTGGCGCGAGCGCTCGAGGACACCTCGACAGACGCCATCGTCCCCGTCGGCGCCCCCGGCGGCGGTCCGGTGGTCGGCCCGTACGTGGCGGCGGCGCGCAACTGGGATCTCACGCTTGCGGGGACCGGTGGTGGCTCGGTGGTTGCGACACCGTCGACCGGAACGATCCTGGCGGCAACGAGCTGTGGCGGCACCGGTACGGCGACGAATTCGCAGACGATCACGAGTTCCTGCACGTCCGTCACCACGAGCGTCAACGGGGCAACGATCACCTTCAGCGCAACTCCCAATGCTGCCTCTACGTTTGGCGGGTGGAGCGGGCAGCAGAACCTCACGGGTACATGTTCGAGTGCGCCCTCGGCAACACCGTGCGCCGCAGTCTTCTCAGGCAACGGCAAGTTGACCGTGACGTTCAACGCCAAGCTCAACCAGACCATCACCTTCGGCCCGCTCGCAGCCAAGACTTATGGTGATGCGCCGTTCACGGTGAGCGCCTCGGCGTCGTCGGGCCTTCCGGTGAGCTTCTCGGCGGCGGGCAACTGCACGAGCGGTGGCACGAACGGCGCCGACATCGCGATCACCGGTGCCGGGAGCTGCACGGTCACCGCCTCTCAGGCCGGGAACGCCACGTACAACGCGGCGCCAAACGTCAACCAGACCTTTGCGATCTCCCAGAAGACCGTGTCGCCGGCGATCACCGCGGACGACAAGGTGTACGACGGCGGGGCGCTGGCGACGCTCCTCACTCGCACGCTGAGCGGGGTGATCGGGAGCGACGACGTCAGCCTGACCGGAGGGACGGCGACGTTCGCCGACAAAAACGTCGGCGTTGGCAAGACCGTGACGGCGACCGGGTTGTCCTTGTCCGGCAGCAGGGCCGCGAATTACGTCCTCTCCTCGACGTCGGCGGCAACGACGGCCAGTATCACGGCACTCGATGTCGAGGTGAGCTTCGAGGCGGCCAACAAGACGTACGACGGCACCACGGCGGCCGACATCACGTCCTGCTCGGTTTCCGGGGTCATCGGTCTCGATTCCGTCTCGTGTGACTACGGCTCGGCCACTGCGGCCTTCGATACCGCGAATGTGGGTACGGGCAAGGCGGTCACGGGTTCCGGCTTTGCCCTGTCGGGCGCCGATGCCGGCAACTACGCCATCGGCACGGTGAACGAAACGACGGCAGACATCGGTGTCAAGGGTGTGACGGCGCAGTTCACCGCTGGTGACAAGACGTATGACGGGACGACGGCGGCGTCGATCACCGGCTGCTCGCTCACCGGAGTGTTTGGCTTCGAGGACGTGTCGTGTGACGACAGCGGCGCCTCGGCGTCGTTCGACGACAAGAACGTCGGTAACGGCAAGGCGGTCACGGGGTCCGGGTTTGCTCTGGCGGGCGCCGATGCCGGCAACTACGTCATCGACGGCG
>JBFINP010000014.1:0-57530 GCA_041611095.1 Acidimicrobiia bacterium
CGGGCGCGTCGACCTGGTCGCCCTGCTCGATGCGAGCGACGAAGAGCTGCTACGCGACTTCGGCCATTTCTACCTGCCCCGGCGCCGTCCCGCGATCCTGCGCCGCAACGCTCTCGTGGCGCTCGGCAATGGTGGCGGGCCTGAGCACGTACCCGTCGTCGGCTCATATCTCACCGACCCCGATTGGGTGCTGAGGCTGCATGCGGCCTGGGCGCTCGGGGCGCTCGGGGGCTCGGTGGCGCATCGGGAGTTGAAGGTCGCCGCCGCCCACGAGGGCGACGCAAGAGTCCTCGACGAGATAGAGGCCGCTCTACGCTGACCGCCCATGGTGTTCGTCTATACCGTCGCAGTTGTCGCAGGCGCGCTCGGGCTCCTGACGTGGGTCGCAGTCGCCGCGCTCTCCGAGCGGCCGGGTTCGGCCGTGCGGGGGCCCGACGCGCGTCTTGGTCGAACGGGGCAAGATCTCGTGACCTTTGCGCTGGGCTTCGGTCTCGGCGGCATGTCGGCGTCGTTCGCCGGGTGGCCCGATCTGGTCGCCGCCGCGGCTGCCTTCGGTGGGGGCGTCGCCCTTCTCGCCTCCGGGCGCTGGCTCGGGACCACGGACGACTCCTGATGCTGCTGGTGGCCGACGTCCACGGCGCCGCCGACGCGCTCCGTCGAGTGGCCGCCGGGGGCGGTCCGCTCCTGGTGCTCGGCGACCTCATCAACTTCATCGACTACCGCTCCAACGACGGGATCCTCGCCGCCGTTGCGGGACGGGAGCTCGTCGACGAGCTCGTGCGGCTTCGCACCGACGGAGACTTCGCCGGCGCCTCACACACATGGCGACGGTTTGCCGAGGGTTTCGGCGGCGATCTCCGCCGGCTCTTCGACGAGCACATCACGGCCGAGTACTCCCTCGTGTGCGATGCGCTGGCGGGGGTCGAGTCGTACGTGACCTACGGCAATGTCGATCGCCCGGACCTCCTGCGGCGGATGTTGCCGGAAGGGGCACGGTTCGTCGACGGTGACGTGGTCGAGATCGAGGGGCTGCTGGTCGGTTTCGCCGGAGGCGGTGTGCCGGCGTTGGGCACGCCGGGGGAGGTGTCGGAGGAGGCGATGGCGGCCAAGCTGGCCGCACTCGGTCCCGTCGACGTGCTGTGCACCCACGTGGCCCCGGCCGTGCCGTCGCTCGCCAAGGACGTGATCGGAGGACGATCCAAGAGCTCGGAGGCCGTGCTGACCTATCTCGAGACGTACCAGCCCCGGTACCACTACTTCGGCGACATCCACCAACCTCAGGCGGTGCAATGGCGGATCGGCCGCACGACGTCGCGAAATGTCGGGTATTTCAGGGCCACCGGACGTCCCTGGGCTCACCAGGCCGGAAACGACCTCCCTTCCGGGCACCGCTAGCCTGGCGTCGATCACGACGACACAGAGAGCCCCTGCCGACCTCGCCCCGACAGCATCCGAGATCGGTTGCGCCCGGGCTCACCTTCGAGGGAAGGCCGCGTATGACGATGGAAGGCACCGTTCAGAGCATCGAGGTGTCGGCGCCGCCGCAGCTCGTGTACGAGGTTGCGCTCGACCTCGAGGCGTACCCCGAGTGGGCCACGGGAGTGAAGGAGGTCGTCGTCCACGAGGAGGACGTCGACGGGCGCCCGGTTCGCGTGTCCTTCGTCACCGATGCCATGATCAAAGAGATCTCGTACACCTTGAGGTACCGCTACGACCTCGAGAACGGCTTCTCCTGGCAGGCCGAGCCGGGTGACGACATCACCGCAATGGATGGAAGCTACGAGTTCAACGAGCTCGCCGACGGCGGGACCGAGGTGCTCTACGCGCTCAAGGTGGAGCCTGCGTTCAAGGTTCCCGGGTTCTTGCGGCGCCAGGCGGAGAAGCAGATCGTGTCGAGCGCCCTGCGCGGCCTCAAGAGACGAGCAGAGAGCGCCGCATGAGAGTGCTCCTCGTCACCGGCAAGGGTGGCGTGGGGAAGACGACCGTGGCAGCGGCGACGTCGGTACGGGCGGCAGACCTCGGCCATCGCACCCTCGTCATGTCCACGGACCCTGCGCACTCGCTCGCAGATGCATTCGGGCTCGAGCTCGGTGACGAGCCAACCACGCTGTTGCCGGGGCTCGCCGCACAGCAGATCGACTCGCAACGCCGGCTGGAGGACTCCTGGGGTGCGGTCCGTGACCACCTGACCGAACTGTTCGACTGGTCAGGACTCAAGGGCATCGAGGCCGAGGAGCTGACCGTGTTCCCCGGCATGGACGAGATCTTCGCCCTCGCCACCGTGCGCGACCATGTGAGGTCGGGCGAGTACGACACCATCGTCGTGGACTGTGCCCCCACAGCCGAAACACTGCGTCTGCTCTCACTTCCCGAGGTGCTGTCCTGGTACATGGAGAAGATCTTCCCCGTCGGTCGCCGGGTCGCCAAGGTGGTACGGCCGGTGATCAACCGGGTCACGGCGATGCCACTGATCGGCGACGACCGTGTGTTCGAGGCGATGGCGTCGTTCTACGACCGGCTCGACGGGATTCGCGACATCCTGGCCGACCCCGAGATCACCAGCGCCCGCCTCGTCATGAACCCGGAACGAATGGTCATCTCCGAGGCTCGTCGCACCTACACCTATCTCGGTCTGTTCGGCTACGCGGTCGATGCGGTCGTGGTCAATCGGGTCCTTCCCGACTCGGTCACCGACGCCTACTTCAAGCGCTGGCGAGAGATCCAGGAGGAGCACCTCGCCACGGTCGAGGCCGGTTTCGCCGACGTGAACATCCGCCGCCTGAGGCTCTTCGACGAGGAGATGGTGGGGATCGACAAGCTGCGCATCGTTGGGCAGGAGCTCTACGACGACGAGGACCCGACCCTGCACTTCGCAACGGGCCGGCCGTTCCGTGTCGAAGATGACGCCGAGCACGTCGTCCTCGTGCTCTCCATTCCCTTTGCGGCCTCAGGCGACGTCGACGTGCTTCGCCACGACGACGAGCTCTTCGTCACGGTCGGGCCCTACCGGCGCTCGCTGGTGCTGCCGGATTCGCTGAAACGGCGTGAGGTGCGCAGGGCCCAGCTCGCCGGGGGCGAGCTGCGGGTCACTTTCGGACTCGACTGATACCCTCACGACCACTTGAGAGGGGAGCCGGCCATAAGCGTCACCGTAGGCATCGATTTGGGCGGAACGAAGCTGCTGGCGTTGCGGCTCGAAGACGGCCAGATCGTGGAGGAGCGCCGGTTCTCCAATCCAGAGGCGCCCGGCCGGCTCTCCAAAGCGCTCGTCGAGGCCGCCGGCGAGGTGATCAACCCCGAGACCGTCGCCGTGGGCGTCGGGGTCGCCGGTCTCGTCCAGTTTCCCGAGGGCGTGTTCGTATGGGGTCCTCATGTCGTGGACACAGGGGCCCAGTTGCGCAGCGACCTGGAGCGGGCGTTCGACCTACCCGTGCTCGTCGACAACGACGCCAACGCCGCGGCATGGGCGGAGCACCAGATCGGGGCCGGGCAGGGCTTCGACGACATGCTTCTCGTGACGCTCGGCACCGGTATCGGCGGTGCGCTGATCATCGACGGCGAGCTGCGCCGAGGCAGGTCCTTTGCCGGCGAGTGGGGACACATGCAGTTCGAGCGCAACGGTGAGCGGTGTGCGTGTGGCAAGCGAGGGTGTTGGGAGACCGTTGCATCCGGGCCCGCGCTGGTGAGGCTCGCCCGCGATTTCATCTACCAAAACCCCGACGGGCGACTCGCCCACCGGCTTCGGGAACCGTTCACAGGGGAGGACGTCACCGAGGCCGCCGACGAGGGCGACGAGACGGCACGGGGCCTCGTTGCGCAGGTCGGCGCCGATCTCGGTCGCGGCCTGTGCAACCTGATTGCGATCCTCGATCCGGAGATCATCGTCGTCGGGGGCGGACTCGGCTCCGTGGGCGAGGCGCTGCTCGGTCCGGCGCGCCGCATCGCCGCCGACGCCCTCCACGGAGGCAGCCACCGCAGGCTCCCGCCGATCGTCGTCGCCGAGCTCGGACCGGCCGCCGGGGCTGCGGGCGCCGCCATGATGGCCGCCGATCTCGCCACCGGCCGGCTCGATCTCCACCGACCCTACGCGGCCACATGAACGAGCCCGACGTCGTTGCGCTTCCCGAGGCTTTCGCAGCTCCGCACGAGATCGATCACCGCACGCCGGAGCCTCCGCGCAGTCTGGTCGGCATCGCAGCCGAGGTAGCCCTCTCTCTCCCCCACCTGGGAGTGATGCTCGCCCGGATGCTCGCCGATCCCCGGGTGCCGCTGCGCCGGAAGGTCGCTCTCGGCGCGTCATTCGCCTACTGGGTCTCGCCGCTCGACCTCATCCCTGATCGCCTTCCCCTCGTCGGCCAGGTCGATGACGTGATCGTGGTCGCAGTGGCGATCCAGCGCCTGCTGGAGGCGGTCCCGCAAGAGGTGCGGCGTGCGTATTGGCCAGGCAGCGAGGACGCTCTCGACCTCGTCGAGGCGATCGTCGCCTGGTTCGCCGAGATGGTGCCTTTCCCCGACACCCGGTCATTGGGAGCCTGACGTGCGCAGCGGGCGCTATGTCATCGGGATCTCGCTCGTGGTGGTCGGCGTGCTCTACCTGATCGCGGCGGGAAGTGATCTCGACGCCGGCGGGACCGTTGCCCGGTGGTGGCCCCTCGTCCTTGTCGGCCTGGGCGTCGCTCAGTATGGGATCGATCACAGCTCGAAGCTCGGGTCCGCCGTGCTCATCGTCTTCGGGGTGCTGTTGCTCGGTTTCACGACGGGCCTCGTCGAGGGTTCGGTGTGGTCGGTGCTGTGGCCGTCGGCGGTGATCCTCGCCGGCATCGGCGTCATGCTTCCGCGCCTCGAACGCAACCCGGAGGCGACGGGAAACACCGCCTTCGGCTTCTCGGCGCTGGGCAGTCGGGTTCTGCGGTCGCGCTCGCAGGCATTCGAGGGAGGCGAGCTCACGGTGATCCTCGGCAACCTCGTCCTCGACCTGACCGAGGCACAGCTCGCCGCCGGTGCCAAGATCAGCGTGACGGCCGTGCTCGGAGGCTGCGACATCCTCGTTCCGGACGGATGGGACGTCCGGCTCGGGGGGGTGCCGGTGCTCGGCGGCTGGGATGACACGACGCGCCGTGGACCGGCGAACACGGGGGCGCCGGTCTTGACGGTGCGAGCGGTCGCCGTCCTCGCCGGCATCGAGGTACGTCACCCGACCCGCTGGGGTTGACGCCAGGACTCCGGCAGCCGTCACTAGCCTCCCACCATGGACTTCCGCCGGATCAACAACCTGCCGCCGTACGTCTTCGCCCAGGTGAACCAGCTCAAGCTCGAGGCGCGGCGGGCCGGAGAGGACATCGTCGATCTCGGGTTCGGCAATCCCGACATCCCGAGCGCTCCGTTCGTGGTCGACAAGCTCGTCGAGGCCGCCCGCTCCGGTCGCAACCACCGCTACTCGGCCTCCCGAGGGCTGCCGAACCTCCGCAAGGCCGTGGCCGAGCGTTACCGGCGGCGTTTCGGGGTGGAGCTCGATCACGAGACCGAGGTCATCTCGACCATCGGAGCCAAGGAAGGACTGTCGCACCTGATGTGGACCCTCGTCCAGCCGGGCGACGTCGCGCTGGTTCCCGAGCCCTCGTACCCCATCCACATCTACGCTCCGGCCCTCGCCGGGGCGGAGGTGCGGCGGGTACCCATCGAGCTGACCGCCGACTTCTTCGATCACCTCGAGCAGTCGTTCCACGACTCGTGGCCCCGGCCCCGAGTCATCCTCACCTCGTTCCCGCACAACCCGACCACAAAGTGCGTCGAGCTCGGGTTCTTCGAGAAGCTGGTGGCGTTTGCGTTGGAGCACGAGGTGATGCTCGTCCACGACTTCGCGTACGCCGAAATCGCCTTCGACGGGTATGCGCCGCCGTCCCTACTCCAGGTGCCCGGAGCCAAGGACGTCGGGGTCGAGCTCTACACGCTCTCGAAGAGCCACTCGATGGCGGGGTGGCGCGTCGGGTTCGTCGTGGGCAACGCCGGGATGGTCGCCGCGTTGGCGCAGCTCAAGTCGTACCTCGACTACGGGACGTTCCAGCCGATCCAGATCGCATCGATCATCGCGCTGAACGAGGGCGACGGTTACATCGATCAGGTCAACGAGATCTACCGGGGCCGGCGCGACGTTCTGGTGGAGGGTTTGGAGCGCGCCGGCTGGAAGGTCCCCAAGCCGCAGGGGACCATGTTCGTGTGGGCCGAGATACCGGGGCCGTACCTCGAGATGGGGTCGCTCGACTTCGCCGTGCACCTCATCCGGCATGCCGGCGTTGCGGTGAGCCCGGGCATAGGCTTCGGATCGACCGGCGATGCACACGTGCGCTTTGCGCTCGTGGAGAACGAGCATCGAACCCAGCAGGCCGTACGAGGCATCCGTCGCGCACTCGACAAGTTGTGAGTGCGCGGTGCGGGTAACCCGGGCCGGATGAGCGAGGTCAGACCCCACGATGCCATACGCCGTGTTGTTTCCCGGTCAGGGCAGCCAGCACGTCGGTATGGGCGAGGATGTCTTTGCCGCCCAACCCGACCTGGTCGCCACCGCCGACGAGATCCTCGGCTGGTCGCTGCGCGACCTCTGCGCACGTGGCCCTGAGGAGCAGCTGACCCGCACCGAGAAGGCTCAACCGGCCCTCTATGCCGTCGGGTATGCCTTGTGGTCGGCCTTCCGCGAGGTGGCGCCGCCGCCGGTTGCCGCCGCCGGACACTCCCTCGGTGAGTACACGGCGCTCGCCGCCGCCGGCGCTGTCGAGTTCGGGGCAGGCCTCGGTCTGGTGGCGGCGCGCGGCCTCGCAATGGCATCCGTCGCCGACGAGTCGGAGTCGGGCATGGCCGCACTCCTGGGAGGCGACGCAGCGACGGCCGAGACCATGGCGGCCGCCAGACGCGACGAGGGCGGGATGCTCTGGGTCGCCAACCTCAACGCCCCCGGGCAGGTGGTGCTGGCGGGTGGCAACGAGGACATCGCGTGGGCCGCGGCCAACGGCCGAGAGTTCGGGGTGCGGCGAGTGATCCCCCTCAAGGTCGCCGGGGCGTTCCACAGTCCCCTCATGCAGTCCGCCGCCGATGCCCTCAGCATCGCCCTCGAGAAGACCCGGTTTGCCCAGCCGGAGTTCCCCGTGTGGTCGAATACCGATGCGAAACCGATCGTCGAACCGGTCGAGGCGTTGCGGCGTCAGCTCGTCAGCCCCGTGCGATTCGCAGAGAGCCTCGAGTCGATGGCGGCATCCGGGGTCGAAACCTTCATTCACATCGGGCCCGGCGACGTCACCGCCGGCCTGGTCAAGCGGACCGTGCCGAACGCGACGGTCCACGTCGTGTCGACGCTCGATGTGGTGCCGGCCGTGGCGTCGGCCGTACAATGACGCCCGAGGAAGGGAGACTCATGCGTCGCGCCACCATCACGGGTTGGGGCAAGTGCACGCCGCCCGCTGTGCTGACCAATCATGACCTGGAGTCGGTGATGGAAACCAGCGACGAGTGGATCACCACCCGCACTGGGATCAAGGAGCGGCGCATCACCCACACCGAGACTTCGGACATGGCCGCCGTGGCCGGCCACCAGGCCATCGCCGCGGCGGGTCTGGAACCGGGGGACATGGATCTCCTGATCCTCGCCACCTGCACGCCCGACCGTATCATCCCCTCGGCGGCCAGCTACGTGCAGGCGAAGGTCGGCGCAACCCGTGCAGCGTGCCTCGACATCAACGCCGCGTGCACCGGTTTCGTCTACGGACTCGGCGTCGCCAACGCGATGATCGCCACGGGCGCCGCCAGCAAGGTGCTCCTCATCGGGGCCGAGAAGCTGTCCACCCTGCTCGATATCGAGGATCGCTCGACGGCCGTCCTCTTCGGAGACGGCGCAGGAGCCGTCGTCCTCGAGCCCGCGGTGGGGGATGACGGCGTCCTGGCGCTCAATCTCGGGACCGATGGTGCTCTGGCCGACATCCTCACCGTGACCGGGTTCGGAACGGAGACGCTCGGGGCCGATGGCACCGATTTCAGTCTGAGCATGGATGGGCCCGAAGTGTTCCGCAACGCCGTCGTCCAGATGGGCGAGGCGGCGGCGCGAGCTGTGGCGGACGCCGGTTTGGATCTCGAGGACGTCGATGTCCTCATCCCCCACCAGGCGAACACCCGCATCATCGACGCCACCGCACGTCGGATGAAACTGTCGCCGGACAAGGTCTACGTCAACATCGCCGGGTACGGCAACACCTCGGCCGCCAGCATCCCGATCGCCTTGGCCGAGGCGCTGGAGTCCGAGCGCATCCGCCCGGGCGCCAACATGGTCTTCGTCGCCTTCGGCGGGGGTCTTACGTGGGGTGCGGCCTGTGTTCGCATGGGCGAACGCGTGGCCCCGCTCGCCACAACGGACGTCAAGCTGCCACCGACGACGCGCAGCGGTCTCGATCTCCTCATGGAGCGGCAGGCAGAACGCCGGCGCCGCCGGGGTGATCAGTGAGTCGAGTCGCGCTGGTGACCGGCGCCTCACGCGGCATCGGCCGCGCCATCGCCGAACGGCTGGCCGCCGACGGCCACCACGTCGCGGTGAACTACGCCCACAACCGGGATGCCGCCGAGGAGGTGGTCGAGAAGATCGTCGCCGGTGGCGGCAAGGCATTCGCCGTGCCCGGCAA
Source organism: Acidimicrobiia bacterium (assembly GCA_041611095.1). Lineage (GTDB taxonomy): Bacteria > Actinomycetota > Acidimicrobiia > Spongiisociales > UBA5794 > UBA6912. The sequence continues at coordinate 8,661 of JBFINP010000014.1, forward strand.
CGTCGGGCATGCTGCCGAGGTCGACGAGATGTTCGGTGCGATCACATCGGTCGCAGGTCCGGTCGAGGTGCTGGTCAACAACGCAGGGATCACACGCGACGACCTGCTGTTGCGTATGCGTCCCGAGGCGTGGGACGAGGTCGTCGCCACCAACCTCACATCGAACTTCCTGTGTTCGAAGGCGGCGTTGCGTGCCATGGTCAGGGCGAGGTGGGGAAGGATCGTGTGCGTCGGTTCCGTCTCCGGCATCTACGGCAACCCGGGCCAGACCAACTATGCGGCGACCAAGGCCGGGATCATCGGTTTTGCCAAGTCTCTGGCCAAGGAGGTCGGGTCGCGCAACATCACGGTCAACGTGGTCGCACCGGGCTTCATCGTCACCGATCTGACCGCGGAGCTCGGTGACGACATGGCGAAGGCGATCACGGAGAGAATCGCCCTCGGGCGCCTCGGGCGAGCCGAGGAGATCGCTTCGGCCGTGGGCTATCTTGCCTCCGACGAAGCGTCGTACATAACAGGGCAGACCATCGTCGTCGACGGTGGCATGTCCCTGTGAGTCCCCCCCAACGCCAAGGAGGCGTAGTCCATGGACCGTTCCCAAATCCAGTCCAAGCTGGTCGATCTGCTCGTCGATGAGCTCGGGTTGGAGCGCGAGAACATCACGATGGAGGCGAAGTTCGAGGAGGACCTCGAGGTCGACTCCCTCGGTGTCGTCGAGTTGTTGATGGCTCTCGAGGACAACTTCGACGTGAAGATCCCAGACGAAGAGGCCGAGAAGATCACGACGGTCGGCGAGGCCGTCGACGTGGTCGCATCGAAGGTCAACGCCTGAGCCTGGCGGGAGGACAGCTCGTGTCTCGACGTCGCGTCGTCGTCACCGGGATCGGCACCGTCAACCCGCTCGGGTTGGGGGTCGACGACTTCTGGAAGAACGCCCTCGACGGTGTCTCGGGCGTCGGCCGGATCACTGCGTTCGATCCGAGCGACTTCACGACGCAGATCGCTGCGGAGGTGCTCGACTTCGACCCCGATGCCTACATGCCGCGCAAGGCGTGGCGTCGCATGGACCGCAGTGCCCAGTTCTTCTGGGCTGCAACGAGCCAGGCGCTGGCCGACGCCGGTTTGGAGTACTCCGAAGACTCGGAAGACGCCCATCGTGTGGGGGTCGTGCTCGGCTCCGGCATCGGCGGCCTGATCACCACGCAAGAAGAGATCGACGTCCTCCGGAGCCGTGGACCGGACCGGGTCTCTCCGCTGGCGATCACGAAGATCATCTCGAACATGGCCGCCGGGATCGTCTCCATCGATTTCCATCTCTACGGCCCCAACACATGTGTCGTCACCGCGTGTGCGGCGTCGGCCAATGCGATCGGCGACGCCACCGAGGTCATCCGTCGCGGAGATGCCGACGTGATGGTCGCAGGTGGCACGGAAGCGGGCATCTGTGAGTTCGCCCTCGCCGGGTTCGCCTCGGCTCGCGCCATCTCGCGCCGCAACGACGATCCGGCAGGGGCCAGCAGACCGTTCGACGCGGATCGCGACGGCTTTGTCATGGGAGAGGGTGCCGCGACGCTGATCCTCGAGGACCACGACCATGCGGCCGCACGAGGTGCCCACGTGTACGCCGAGGTGCTGGGATATGGGATGTCCGCCGACGGCTACCACATCACGCTTCCCAAGCCCGGCGGAGGGGGCGCGGCGCGGGCGATGGAGCGTTCGCTCGCCGACGCCGATCTGGCACCGGAGACGATCGATTACATCAACGCCCACGGCACCTCGACGGAGGCCAACGACGTCACCGAGACGGCGGCCATCAAGACGGTGTTCGGAGCTCACGCCCACGACGTCCCGATCTCGTCCACCAAGTCGATGACCGGGCATCTCCTCGGCGGAGCGGGGGCTCTGGAGTCATTGGTGTGCGTGCTCGCCATCCGCGACGGGATCGTTCCGCCGACCATCAACTACACGACCCCCGACCCCGAGTGCGACCTCGACTACGTGCCGAACGAGGCCAGAAACGTCCGCGTCGATCGCGCCATGACCAACTCGTTCGGCTTCGGTGGCCACAATGTCGCCCTCGTCTTTGGCCGCGTCTGAAGGACGAGGCGGTCCCACCCCTCACTCAGCGGCGACGCCTTGCGTCGTCGGCCAGGTAGAGCAGGACGAAGAGGACGGTGGCCCCTGCACTCACGAGGAAGATCACGGCGACCGCAGGCGGGATTCCCGTGGGCACGGTGGCCATGGTGATCAACCCGCTGAGCAGCGTCGCAGGTCCACAGACGGCGAGCCCCAGGGTGGCGAAGGTCCTGACCGACGACCGGGTGTCGTCGCTCACCGCTCCTCTCCACCCGTCTCGCAGCCGGGGGATGGCGGCGGGCGGTTGGCGGCGATCGCCTCGTGGTACTCGTCGAACGAGCGAACCACGAGGGCTACGACCATCCCCACTCCCACCAGCGCTCCCAAGCCCGTCATGACGGCTCCCAGCGCCTCGAGCCCAGGGCAGTTACCCGGGAGGCACAGCGCGGCGACGACGCCTTGACCAACCAGGGCGCCCGTGATCGTACCGATCGCGACGGTGATGGCGACGAGGGGCCGCATTCGAGTGCGAACGGCTGCGGCGCCGCCGACGGCGCCGAGAAAGGCACCTCCGATCGATCCGCCGAGACCGGCGAGCAGCCAGCCGCCTGCGCCGCCGACGGCGGCGATGGCGACGAAGACGCTTGCGGATTGCAGGCGAGAGCTCATTGATCCTCGCCCTCGGCGACTCTCGAACCCAGCCGGCGCGGGCCGGGGAGGCGATCGACGAGCGGAGAAACGGCCAGCATCGCCTCCCCGGTCCACGCCAGCCACGTCAGAGCGGCGACGAGGAGGGCGAGGAACAGGGCTCCCGGCCATGGGGAGGCGAGCGCGGCGAGCAGTGCGATCGGCGGGAGCGCCAGGCGCGTCGCCCACAGGCTCCAGACCTGAGCCTTGCTGTACGCCCAGCCGAGCAGGACGCCTGCGGCGCCCAGGACGCCATGGGTGGTCTCGAGGCCGGACGGAGAGGCAAAGCCGACGGCGGGAACCAGGCTCAGCAGGCCCAGCACGAGCACCACGGCCTTCGGATCGGGGCCGGTGGCGGAAGGTCGCAGCCGGAACCATCCGTCGAGCCAGCGTCCTGCCAACCCGCCGAGCGCGGCGAGCGCGGCCACCAATGCGATCCACGCCGCGGCGTCCATGCCCGAGACGGCGACGACATAGAGATCCACCCCCACGGTGGTCGCAGCGAGCCGCCGTGCCCAACGACCGCGAACGATCAGCAATCCGGTCACCGAGATGGTGGTGTGCAAGAGGATGCCCAGGGCGATGACGGCGGCGGCCGAGCCGGCGAAGGGGTCGGGGGCGATGGCGAGGTGCAGTGTGGTCGCCGTGCCGGCGGTGGCGACGAGCGCAGCGACGAGAGCGGGGATCAGCGGCACGGGTCCATTATCGGCGATGCCGGTGGGCGTCCGGCTACTGGCTGGGGCGGCTGTCGATCGAGCCGGGGATCCGTGTGTTCCCGAGGAACGAGAAGTAGCGGAAGATGCCCGGCTCCAACTCGCACACCTCGAACTGGAAGGTGTCGCCGGTGTTGAGCGGAGGGCTCATGAACTCGCCGCCCCTGGCCTCGAGGACGTACTCTCGCTCATCGCTGTCCTCATGGCGGAACTCGACGATCGAGTTCACGTCACAGTTGATCTTGAGGTTGGAGGGTCGGAACGATCCGTTGGTGATACGGACGATGACGACACCCTCAGGCGGTGGCTCCGTCGTGGTCGTCGTCTGCGGCGTTCGATTCTGCGCCAGAGCCGCATCGGACGGTCCGCTCCCGCAGGCGGATGCGACCAGGGCGATGGCTCCGATCCAGATGGCAAGTCGCCGCGACACGGTTCTCCTCCGGCATGGACTCGGCGGGAGCAGTCTAGGAGGTGGCACCATGGAACGTTCAGGGCGCGCGAGGACGGGCGTGCTCAACTCTGCGCCGGCGTCCAGACCTCGGCTTCCCGCCAGCCGGCGCCATCCGGAACGAGGGTGATCACGGTGGCGTGACCTGGCTTTCCGGTGTGGAACTCGGCGAAATCCCGGCCGGTCATGAGCCGCCGCACAGCCTCGATGGGGTCTTGGTGGCTGACCACGATTGCGTGCGCAGGGCGGTCGCGGCATTCCCACATGTCGTGGATCGACGCGGCCATCCGGTCGGCGAGCTGGTCGAGCGTCTCCTCGGTGAACGGAAGGTCGTGCGGATGGGCGAGGTACGCCTCCAGCTCCCCTGGGAATTGCTGCGGCAGCGTCTCCCACGCCAGGCCCGCCCAACGCGTTCCCAGCGACCACTCCTCCAGACGTGGGTCGGTCGCCACGGGTTTGCGATGCGGCGCGGCGATGGTCGCTGCGGTCTCGACCGCCCGCTGGAGCGGTGAGCTCAGCACCGAGGCGACGTCGAGGCGGGCCAGACGGTCTGCGGTGGCTTCGGCCTGGCGCCAGCCGAGATCGCTGAGGCCGAAGCCGGTAAGGGTGGCGTAGACCACGTGATCGGGGTTGTAGACCTCGCCGTGGCGGACGAGATGCAGCGCAGGGTCTACAAAGGAGGACATGGAGGCGAGTGTATGTAGCGCACGAGGGCAACAGGTACCGTCTTGGCGTGGAGTCGTTCCTGGAACCCATCCTTCACGTCGACATGGATGCGTTCTTCGTTGAGGTCGAACGTCTCACGGACCCTGCGCTGCGCGCCGTGCCCGTCATCGTCGGCGGGCTCGGCTCGCGCGGCGTGGTCGCCTCTGCGAGCTACGAGGCACGCCGGCGAGGGGTGCGGTCGGCGATGCCGATGGTGGAAGCGCGGCGGCGTTGCCCGCAAGGACGGTTCGTCGCCCCTGATCACGGCCGCTACCGAGCCGTGTCCGTCCGTGTCTTCGAGTTGCTCGGCGCCTTCACCCCCCTGGTCGAGCCGTTGTCCGTCGATGAGGCCTTCCTCGACGTCGCCGGCTTGCGCCGCCACTACGCATCCCCCGAGGACGTCGCCATCGCCATACGGCGAACGCTGCGGGAGGAGGTCGGTCTACCCGCATCGGTGGGCATCGCCCCCACCAAGTTCCTCGCCAAGCTCGCCTCTGAGGAGGCCAAACCCGACGGCTGGTTCAAGGTGCCGGCCGGGCAGGAGCTCGCCTTCCTTCATCCGCTCCCGGTGCGACGGCTGTGGGGGGTCGGAGAAGCGACACACGCCTCCCTCGAGGGGATCGGGGTCACGACCATCGGCGACGTGGCCGCCCTGCCCGCGGGAGTGTTGCAGCGCCGCTTGGGAAGGGCCGTCGGCGACCACCTCGTTGCGCTTGCCGCCGGGTTGGATCGACGGTCGGTTACGGTCGAACGTCCGATGAAGTCGATCTCGGTGGAGGAGACATTTGCTCGCGACGTTTCCGACGAATCCGAGCTCACGCATGAGCTCGCCGCTCTCTGCGACAGGCTCGCCAGTCGCCTCCGCAGGTCGGGTCGCCGTGGCCGCACCGTCACCTTGAAGGTGCGGTTCGCCGACTTTGCGACCATCACGCGTTCGCTGACCGTTCACGCACCGCTCGCCGGCACCGGGGAGCTGTCGGATGCGGCTCGGGCACTTTGGGGGAGAATCGACCGCGGTGGCCGCGCCGTTCGCCTGTTGGGTGTGGGTGTCTCGGCGCTGAGCGCCGTCGACGACTCACCCGGTCAGCTCATGTTGAGCATCGACGGCCAGAGCGACACGGCTCGCGTGGTGGACGAGATCCGCACCCGGTTCGGGGACGGCGCCGTCCGTCCCGCCCGACTGGCCCCTGGGCGGGCTCCCCACCGAGACGGCGATGTCGGTTGAATGGAGGCCGGTGAGTAGGGGCCGAAAACCCCTGAAGGTGTAACAACGCGCGTAGGTATACTGACCCGAGCCGAGTGCTCCCTGGCTGAAGGACGACGGGCATGCCGCTCAATGAGCGAGAGCAACGCATCCTCGAAGAGATCGAGCGTCAGTTCTACGAGGACGACCCGAAACTGGCCCAGACGGTGGCCAACACCACCCTGGAGTCGGTCAGCCGGAGGTGGAACCGGCTTGCCGTGGTCGGCTTCGTCATCGGGCTCGTGGTGATGCTCGCCTCATTCACGCAATGGACCGCAGTCGCCCTGGGAGGCTTCCTCCTGATGGTCGTGAGCGCCGGCTGGATCGCCATGAACATCCGGCGCCGTCGGTCCGATCGCCGCGGTTCGGGCACGCTCGCCGACTGGTTCGAGCAGGCTCGGCAGAGGTGGCAGCGAGATCGCTAGAGTGCTCCACCCTTGCCAGTGCGCGGCGAGGGTGATGACACGAACTGCTCGAGGGTTGCCGCATGCCGAGCCGGTGACTCCCGTTGGATGGCGCAGGGAGGATCGTTGGAAGGTTTCACCGCTCAGCAGACGTCTCGGCTGACCAGCTGCACCGCTCACCAGCTCCGGTATTGGGACAAGGTCGGGCTCGTGACTCCCTCGCTCCAACAGACGGGGGGGCGTCCGGGAAAACGTCGTCTCTACTCCTTTCGTGATCTCGTCGCCCTCAGGGTCGTGAAGAGCCTCCTGGACAACGGCATGTCGGTCCAGCGGGTGCGACGAGCGTGGGACTACCTCCGCCGCACCGCCGACATGGAAGAGCACCTCGCCGAGGTCAAGCTGGTCACCGACGGTCAATCGATCTTCCGCATCGCCAGCGATGACAACGAGCTCCTGGATGCGTTGCGTCAAGGCCAGCTTGCGTTCTTCGTTGCGATCAACGAGATCGCTCGCAGCGTCGAGGACGACGTGACGAGGTTCGAGCTCGACCGTGAGCAGTTCCTCGAGATGCTGCGCCGAGTCGAGGACGACGTCCTCAACGACGCAGAGCTCGGCTGACGGGTCGACGTCCGCCGCGCCTGCCCCCTCGCTCAGCGGTCCCTGAGTCTCCGCATCCAGCTCGGCATGAGCGAGGCCGGCCGGTACCAGGCCACCACCCTCTGCATCGCCGAGTAGCGACCCGCCAGCCTCCCGGTGGTCTGCTCCAGCGCAGTCGTCGCGGTGGCAACGTGCTCTCCCGGCGTCGGCTGGGGAGGTCCGTACACGGCCCGTCCGTAGACCGTGGCGAGAGGCTGCATCGCCGGGTCCACCCGAGCGGCCAGCTCCTCGGGCGTGAGCGCCGCACTGGGCTCTTCCCCGAGATCCGTGAGACGGGCGACGATCTCTTCCCACGCCGCGGTGACGTCGCCGTGGCGTAACCGCGCCATGCGGCGGCTGCGTCGCCACCACTTCAGCACCGGGATGCCTCCGGCGAGGAGCACGGCCAGCACTGCCAGCGCGGCGAAGGGCTGGAGCCAGCCGGGGATCCCGAGGCCGCCGCCGCCGATGGGCGCATCGAATGCGCTCGGGTCGATCGTCAGGTCCTCATCGGGGATCTCGGCGGGATCGAAGAAGCGCGGCGGCACGTCGCTTCCTGGAGTGAACCCAGGATCGGGTATCTGATCGAAGTATTGGACGGGGTCGAAGCCCAGCTCAGTGGCGACGTCGGAGCCGGTGGTCGGGTTGATGCGGTCCTGCCTCGGCGTCGGATCGAAGCGCACCCAACCCTGTGACGGCATCCACAGCTCCACCCACGCATGCGCATTGCGATCCCGGACCACCACGACATCTTCGAACTCGGTACGCTCCCCAGGCGTGAACCCGAGCACCACTCGGGACGGGATCCCGAGGGTTCGCGCCATGACGGCCATCGACGTGGCGAAGTTCTCGCAATAGCCCGACCGGTAGAAGTTGCTCTCGGGGTCGAGCAGCCAGGCTGCGAGGTCGGTGGCGCCGTGACCGGGCGGGATGTCCGTCGTGTAGCGGAACGCATCGGACCGGAACCACGCTTCCAGCGCCAGCCCTCGCTCGAAGGGGGTGGCCAGGTTTACGGTCTGCTGGCGTGCGAGGACGGCGATGGAGCTGTCGAGCTCCTCGGGCACCTGAAGGTATCGCTCCACGTTGGGCGGTTCCTCCCGGATCGGGGCCGCCAAGGGGAGCGGAACGGGTGCGTCGTCCGCGGCGGCGGCGGCGAAGAGCGGCGACAGAGCGCCTTCGGTATCCCCGGCGAGGACGGCGAGGTCGGGTTGGGGGACGTCCGACGTCACGGTGTACCGGAGGTCCGGGTAGCTGAGCCCGCCGTCGAGGATCAGCGAGGCGTCGTCCTTGCGGACGCGCACCGAGCCGACGAACGCAGCCGGTGCGCTGTCGGCGGGCACATCGACCGGTGTGTAGGCGGCCGGCAGCCACTCCATCTGGAGGCGGTCGATGATGATGTCCGTGGTGACCCTCGCGCTCGGTCCGGCGAACCGGTGGCCTGCGGTCTCCCACTCGTTCGTCTCGAGCGGCTCCACCTCGGGACGATTGGCGTAGAACTTGCCGCCCTCGTAGGTGTCGAGCGTGAGGAGGCGGAAGTACACGTGGTCGGCGGACACATCGCCCCGGATGCGCGCTTGGAACAGAGGGGTCGTGCTCTGGGTCACGAGCGACTGCTGTATCCCGACGAACGGGTTGTACGACACGCTGCCGTAATAGGTCCCGGTGAGCCCGGTGGCCGCCCGCCACGTCACGACGCCGTCGTACGGCACGGACGAGCCGAGCGCGCCCACGGCGAGCACACTGCCCAGGACCGTGAAGGCCAAGGCGGCCGACGTGGCCGGACCGACGATGCCGCCGCGGGAACGTTTGCCGGAGGCGTGGGCCATGCGCCCCGCGGTTGCGGCTCGCTGATCGACGGTGACCGCAAGCACGGCCCCGGCGAGGAGGAGCAGGAACACGACGATGCGGCCGAGGCCGGTGGGCGACCGGTCCATGGTCGCAAACTGGAGCGACAGCACGAGGCCGGGCACGACGGCGAGCGCGGGGCGCCCGCGGACCAGTGCGTAGGCCGTCACCGCACCGACTGCCCAATACACCACGTTCACGATCACGACGAGTCCGCTCACGGGGATCACCGGCTCGATGCCGTTGCGGATGATGGCCATGGCCTGGCTGAGTTGGTTGCCCATGGCGGTCACGCTCTCGGCGGTCGGCACCAGGAAGTTGAGCGTCGACGGTGTTGCGATGCGGAACGACACCAGCAGGAGCGCCACGAAGTTGATCAGGCCCACGACCCAGATCGGCAGGCGATAGGTGAGACCGGTCCACGTGATCACAGCGCCAAGGGCGAGTCCGGCCAGGATGACGAACTGCCAGGGGGGGCCGTCGGCCGTCGGGCGGAGCAGTCCGCTGAGCTGGAAGAGCGTGAGGGCGAGGATCGCCCCGGCTGCTATGCCTGTGTACCGGTAGACCACGATCGCTCCATCGCCTCGCTCCACGCCACCGCCCAGCGCGTCCCGCGGGCTGCGAGCACGGTGATGACGCCTGCTTGTCTCATACGAAGTATCGCCTCGTTTCGTTCGTCCGCAACCGCCATCACGGTCGTCCTGGTGTAATCACGCCCCAGTGTCCGGTACAGGGCAAGGTGACTGTCGCCGAGCCGACCGGTGACGAGAAACAGGGCGCCGCCAGCGAGACCCCGGTTCCGCAGTCGCGAGACGGCATGGCGGAGGTCGGCGCCGACCGCAGGCATCACGATCGCCAACTCCTCCATGGCGAGCGAGTAGGTGTCGACCGAGGTCACGGTCGTCGACTCGGGCCGGCCGGTCCACAGCGTGGGGCTGAACCCGCTGGTATACAGGTGATGGAGCGCCGAGGCGGCCCCGCGGACGGCGTGCTCGAAGGATTCGGGGCCCGGATAGCTCGATGCGTCGGGATCGAGGATGACCAGGGCTCGGGACTGCCAGGGCATCTCGAGCTGGCGGATCATGAGCTGGTCCCTCTTCGCCGACGTCGGCCAGTGCACCCGGCGTAGATCGTCCCCCTGCTGGTACTCGCGCATCGTGAAGAAGTCCTCGCCACCGGTCTGCGAGAACCGGGCACGGGACGTCGCCACGTTCGGGTCCTGACCCCGCACGACGGGCAGGCCCTCGAGTGGCTCGACGGCGGGGAAGACGACGAGGCGGTCGACACGGCCCGCCTCTCCTCCGGACTCCGCCATGCCGAAGGGGTCGCGGATCCGGATGTCCGTTGGGCCGACCTTGTAGACGCCACGTGGACGACACACCACCTCGTAGCGACCGATCAGCGGCTCCCGAGGTGCGACGCGGTCGGCGACGAACTCTGCGGTCCCCAGGCCCTCCACCGTGTCCGTCACATGGGCATGCGCCAATTGTCGGTGAGACACGAGGGTGACGGTCACGAGTGCCCGGTCGCCGTCGTGGACCTGGTCGGGGACGAGCTCACGGCCGACGCTGACGCGGGGAGCGATCCGGCGGACGTACATCGTGCCGAAGGCGACGGCGATGACGAGGAAAGCCGCGGCGGCGAGCAAGAGGCGTTCCCCGAACGCCACCCACAACAGGACGAGCGCTGCGGCTGCTCCCAGCGCTGCCCACCCTCGGAGCGTCGGCATCAGGCGGCGGGGGGTCGTAGGCCGGGCACGGGAACGCTCTGGCTGAGCCCGTCGATGACGCCCGACATGTCGACGCCGCGCATCTGCGCCTCCGGACGGAGGATCAGCCGGTGGTTGAGCACTGGTACGAGCATCGACTTGATGTCGTCGGGCGCGACGTAGTCGCGTCCGGCGGCCGCGGCATGCGTGCGCGCCGCACGCAGCAGGTAGAGCGTGGCGCGCGGCGAGACGCCGAGCAGCAGGTCGGGGTCGTTCCGGGACGCGTCGGCAAGGTCGACGAGGTACGACTTGACGACGTCGGCGACGTGAACCCGGCGGGCCATCTCGACCATCGCCGCCACGTCGTCGGCGTGGATCACCGGCTGGAGATCCACGTAGGTGGAGTGGTGGCCGTGGGTGTCGAGCATCTGAAGCTCCTTCTCCCGGTTGGGATACCCCATGGCAAGGCGCATCATGAACCGGTCGAGCTGTGCCTCGGGCAGCGGATAGGTGCCTTCATGCTCGATCGGGTTCTGGGTGGCGACCACCAAGAACGGTGCGGCGAGGGTACGGGTGACGCCGTCGACCGTGACCTGTCGCTCCTCCATGGCTTCGAGGAGGGCCGACTGGGTCTTTGGGCTGGCGCGGTTGATCTCGTCGCCGAGCACCACGTTGGCGAACACCGGGCCGGCGCGGAACACGAAGTCGCCCTTGTCGCGGTCCCATACGGAGACGCCCGTGACGTCCGAGGGCAGCAGGTCGGGGGTGAACTGGATCCTGGAGAACGAGCAATCGATCGATCGCGCCAGCGACTTGGCCAAGAGCGTCTTGCCGACACCGGGCACATCCTCGATCAGCGCGTGGCCGCCGGAGATGAGGCAAACGGCCATGAGCTCGATGACGTCGCGCTTGCCCTGGATCACCCGCTCGATGTTGTCGGTGATCGCCGTGAAGTGGCTCCGAAAGGCGCGGAGCTCTTCGGCGGTGACGGTCACAGGCTGGCTCCTTCCGGCGGCAGAGGGAGCTGAGGATATCAAAGGCACGAACGCTGCCTTCCGGGGGTTCCGCAGATGACGCGGCTGTATGTGGTACAACGGCCGCCGTGATGCGCCGAGTTCCCCTGTTCCCGATCGTGGGGGCCGTCATGCGCCACCCTGCGCTTTGGGCGGAGGCGGTGCGGACCGCCGGGGCGACGGCGCGACACGGTTGGTGGCGGCGCCCGCCGTTCCTCCCGCTGCCCGACAAGGACTACGTGCGCTGGCGGATCGCCACCGCCTACGGATCGCCGGATGGGCCCGTCGAGGCCGCCGACGTCGTCGCCTACCTGCAGTGGCGGCGCCGGCAGCGCATCACCCGGTGAGGCGGCCGGCCACGTCCTCGACCTGTCTCAACACGCGACGCGCGGTGCGCCGCACCCGGTCATCCGTGTCGTCGTCGAGCAGCGTTCCGTCGGACGCACGGGTCGAGATCACGGATGCGCCGCGTCGCTGAAGCTCCCACACCAGAACCTCTTGAGTCTCGGCATCGTCGCCCAGCGTGTCGAGCGATGCGATCACAACCGCATCGACGGCGCCGGATCCGACGACGGCCAGCAGCGCCCTGAAACCGGCCGCAGCGTCGCTCCGTCCCGGTGCGGCTGAATCCTGACAGACGGTCACCAGGTCATGAGCGTTGTCGGCGGCGTAACGCCTGATCCTTTCGGCCTGGGCGAAGCCTGGCTCGCCTCCCGCAGCGGGCGGAAGCTCGCGGATGTAACCGGCGATGCGCATCGGGCGAGTCTGGCAGGTCGGGCGCGGCGCCGAAAGCGCGGCGACCGCTTTCGCCAGGTCTGCTCCAACCCCCTGGTACGCTGCCTCGCATGCCGAAGGCGTTGGTTCTCAACGCAACGTATGAGCCGCTGTCGGTGGTTCCCGCCCGACGGGCGCTCGTCCTCGTCCTCCACGAGCGCGCCGACGTGATCGAGACCAACGGTCATGTCTGGCACTCAGAGCGCCTCACGCTCGCCTCGCCGTCGGTCATCAAGCTGCGGCGATATGTGCGGATTCGGTACGACCGCCGAATCCCGCTCAACCGCCGGGCGATCTTCCTGCGGGACGACTTCACCTGTCAGTACTGCGATCGCCCTGCCGAGAACGTCGACCACGTCGTCCCACGATCCCAAGGGGGGACGCACGAGTGGAGCAACGTGGTCGCGGCGTGCCGCCGCTGTAACACGAAGAAGGGCGGCCGGACCCCGGACCAGGCCGGCCTCACCCTGCGCCGCATCCCGCGGGTGCCTCCGCGCCAGGGTTGGGTCGCGTTCGCCAGCGGGACGATCCCCGATCCGCAGTGGGAGCCCTACCTGTTCACCAGGTGACCGCGCCGGGTCGCACTCCGTCGCCGCATCGTGGATACTCCCGCCGTGTTCACGGGCACCCTGACCAACGTCGTCACCGTTCTCGCCGGAACGGTGGTCGGAGCGGTCGTCGGCGCTCGGATCCCGGATCGGCTGCGGGAAACGATCATGGCCGCGCTCGGTCTGCTCGTCGTCGCCCTGGCCGTTCGGGAGACCCTCTCCACCGACCGTTTCATCGTCGTCCTCGCCGCCGTTCTCGTCGGCGCGATCGTCGGAGAGCTGGTGCGCATCGAACAGGGGCTCGAGCGCCTCGGCCTGGCGCTCCAACGCCGGCTCACGTCGAGCCCGGAGCCGCTGGAGGTCGAGCTGCCCGAGCTCGATGCTCCGGCCGTGGCGGCGGACAACCGCTTCGCCCAGGGCTTCATCATCAGCTCGCTCGTTTTCTGCATTGGGCCCTTGACGATCCTCGGTTCGATCAACGACGGGCTGGGCGATCCTGAACTGCTCGTCGTGAAGGCCGGGCTCGACGGATTCGCCTCGATCGCGTTTGCGGCCGTCTATGGGTGGGGCGTTGCCCTCAGCGCGGTCACCGTCTTGGTGGTGCAGGGCGGGATCGCGCTCGGTGCCGGTGCGCTGGAAGGCGCCCTCACCGACCCGATGGTCGATGCGCTCGCCGCCGCCGGGGGGGTGCTGCTCATCGGTATCGCGCTGCGGCTGCTCGACCTCGCCCACATCCGGGTCGCCAACATGCTGCCCGCTCTCGCCGTTGCACCCCTACTCATCTGGCTCTTCCCTTGAGCGACTTCATAGGGCGGCCACGTCGAGGTTGGCGGCTGCGATCTGGGCCCGCCGTTGCGCGGCCATCCGTCTCGGGGCGTGACCGGCTCAGGTACCTCTGCTGGACGGGGAAGGGGAGGAGCGCGCCGCAAGGGTGAAGAGCGCCCCGGCGTCCCGCACGCACGACGGCGGTGACCGGTGTCGCAACGCTCGTCATGGACGGGGAGCGTAGGAGTGGTTCGCTCGAATCGGAGCGGCTTCGTTCGTCGCAGTGGGTCGGGCGACTCAATGTGGTGGCGGGTGGGAGACGGGTGGGTCAAATGAATTGACAGGTGGCACAGAATGGGGCAAAGTGGGGCGCTGTGGGAGATGATGGCGTGACGGAGAGCATGTGGCGTGTTTCTCGGAGAATTCGAACACTCGCTGGACGCAAAGGGGCGGCTCGTTCTGCCTCGGAAGTTCCGCGACGACCTCGAGGAGCGCGGATGCGTGCTCACCAAGGGGCAGGAGAGCTGCCTCTACGTCTTCTCGATGGATCAGTGGGAGGAAGAGGTGGCCAGGCTGCGGCGTCTTCCCCGCACCGATCGACGCAACCGCAAGTACCAGCGTTCCTTCTTCGCATCGGCGCTGGATCAGACGCTCGACCGGCAGGGGCGCATCCAGATTCCGGACCGGCATCGCGAGTACGCCGGTCTCGACAAGGACGTCACCGTGGTCGGTGCGCTCGACCGGATCGAGATCTGGTCGAGGTCCGCATGGGCCACAGAGGCGACCGAGGCCGACGAGTACTACAGCGGCATCGAGGAGGTCCTCAGCTCGGACGGAGGCATCTGATGACCACCGCCCGACTCACGCAAGCGATCGAGAAGCAGAACACACAGAACACACACAACACAGAGATCGACACGAACGTGTCTGGCCCATGGTCAGCCTCCCGGATGCCAATTGGGAGGCCCCTTACTCCGCCCGCTTCCAGGTTGGCGCCAGCGCTCCGGGAGGCTGACCATGGCTCAGACACCATCACCCCCTCCGGAGGAGGAGAGCTACCACGTCCCGGCGATGACCGCCGAAGTCGTGGAGCTGCTCACTCCGGTGCGGGAAGGAGTGATCGTGGATGCGACCTTTGGCGGGGGCGGTCACACGGCAGCACTGCTCGCAGCGCTGCCGGACGTGAGCGTCCTCGCAACCGACCGGGACCCCGACGTGACGTCACGGGTCCCGGTCGACACCAGGCTCCGCTTCGTGACCGCGAACTTCGGCGACCTCGATCGGGTTCTCGCCGACCTGGCAACACGGGACTGGCTCAGTGAACGCGGTGCACGCGATCCGCACGGTGGTGGTGTGGCTGGGGTGTTATTCGACCTTGGCGTCTCGTCCCATCAGCTGGATCAGCCGGACCGCGGCTTCTCGTACCAGCGAACGGGGCCGCTGGACATGCGGATGGGACCTGATGCGGCGCTCACCGCGGCCGATGTCGTCAACGACTTCGATGTTGCCGAGCTCGCCGACATCTTCCGCCGCTACGGAGAGGAACGCTACGCCAGGCGGATCGCCGAGCACCTCGGACGCTCTCGCCCCTTCGCCACGACGGGCGAGCTGGCGGATGCAGTGGCGCACGCCGTTCCGGCGCCTGCGCGCCGCAGGCGGCACCCTGCGCGCCGCGTGTTCCAGGCGCTACGGATCGCCGTCAACGAGGAGCTGGTCGCGGTGGTTCGCGGCCTCGACCACGCCATCGACCACCTCAGACCCGAAGGGCGTGTCGTCGTGATCGCGTACCACTCGCTCGAAGACCGCATCGTCAAGCGCCGCTTCGCCGCCGGAGCGACCGGCTGCGTGTGCCCCCCCGACCTTCCCGTCTGCGGATGTGGCCGGGTGTCCGAGCTCCGCATCCTCACTCGCAAGCCGCGGCGGCCGTCGGCGGTCGAGGTCGAGGCCAATCCGCGCGCCCGTAGCGCCCGTCTGCGCGCCGCGGAGAAGGTGGCGTCATGACCAGCCACTCGGCCCGGCTTCGGTCGGTTCCGGCCGCTCCGCAGCGGTCCCCGCGGGTTGCCACGCGTCGCCCGAGCCGGCTCCGGCCGTGGGCCCTCTTCGTCGGGATCGTCGTCGTGGCGTTCTTCGGTCTGACCTACAGCCGCATCTCTCTCGACCGCTCGGCCTTCGTTCTCGACACACTCGAGGAGCAGATCGCAGAGCAGGAGGCGCGATTGTTCGACCTCCGGGTGGAAGTGGCCGAGCTGCGCGACCCCGAGCGGATCGCCGCTGCCGCCAACGACCTCGGGTTGGTCTATCCGGGTGACCGGATCGCGCTCGCAGTGGACCGATCGGTCGATCCCGAGGTCGACACGGAGTATCGGTGGGCGCAACTGCGTGCGTTGCTGGGGGCGCAGCCGTGAGTTCGTGGGCGGGGAAGGCGAGGCGGGCCAAGCGGCATCGCACGGTGACCCCGCCGGGAGGCTGACATGCGGCGACGACCGGGCCAGGGTCGTAACGCAAGGGTGGTGGTCGTCGGAGCCTTCCTGATCCTCGGCTGGTTCGGTCTCGGCTACCGCCTGTTCCAGGTACAGGCGCTCGAGGCCGATGTCTATGCCAGCGACGGGCTGGACCAGCGGGTACGGGACGAGGAGCTGCCGGCCGATCGGGGCACCATCTACGACCGTGACGGCGTTGAGCTGGCGGTCACGGTCGATGCCGTCACGGTCATCGGCAACCCGAGTCAGATCGACGATCCCGAGGAGGTGGCGCGAGTGCTGTCATCGGTCGTCGGCGTGGACGCCGAAGTGCTGGCGGATCGCCTCGACGGCGACGGGCAGTTCGTCTACATCGCCAGGGGGCTCGACAAGGGTCGTGGGGAGCAGATCGCCGAGCTCGTCGATCAACTCGGCTTTGCAGGGATCAGCCTGACCACCGAGCCGAAGCGCTCCTACCCTTCCGGATCGCTGGCCGCACAACTCGTCGGGTTCGTTCGCGCCGACACCCAAGAGGGCCTCGAAGGGATCGAAGCGGCACTCGACGGCGAGCTCACCGGCGAACCGGGACGGCAGATCGTCGAGCGCGACCAGTACGGGACGCCGATCCCACAGGCGGAGGTTCTGATCGAACCGCCGGTATCCGGGTCCGACGTCGTGCTCACGATCGATCGCTCGATCCAATTCGCCGCAGAACGGAGCCTGTCCGCCGCGCTGGAGCGCACCAACGCAGTCGCCGGGACCGTCATCGTGCTCGACGTCGACTCCGGTGAGGTGCTTGCGATGGCCAATGCGCCTGGCTTCGATCCCAACGACCGCGGCACGCTCTCACCCGAACTGTTCCGGAACCGGGCGATATCCGATGTGTACGAGCCGGGTTCTACCCTGAAGGTGGTGACCATCGCCGCCGCGCTCGACCAAGGGCTGGTGGCTCCCAGCACCAAATTCGAGGTCCCGGCCGAGCTCAGCGTCCACGACAAGACCTACACCGACGTCGGGCGCAAGGAGACCGAGGTCATGAGCGTGGCCGAGATCGTGGCGCGGTCCTCGAACATCGGGACGATCATGATCCAGGACTACCTCGGCAACACGAGACATCACGAGTACCTCAAGCGTTTCGGTCTCGGGGCAACGACCGGCACCGGTCTCCCGGTGGAGGCCAGCGGGAATCTGCATCCGGTGGCGACGTGGTGTGAGACGACGTGCGGCCCCTCGACGGCGATCGGGTATCGCGTGGACGTGACGCCGCTGCAGATGGCCGCCGTCTTCGCCGCCATTGCCAACGACGGCGTATGGGTCGAGCCCCACGTCGTTCGCGAGATCGTCGAGCCGGACGGCAGAGTGTCGACGCCGGATCGAGTGGAGCGCCCCGTGATGTCGGAGCGTACCGCGGACACGATGCGCCGCCTGCTCGAGGGTGTCGTCGAGGTCGGCACCGGGCAGCGGGCCGCAGTGGAGGGCTTTGCGGTCGGCGGCAAGACCGGGACGACCGAGAAGCTCATCCCCGGTGTCGGCTACTCCCCGACGGCTCGCATCTCGAGCTTCATCGGGATCGCACCGATCGACCATCCCGAGATTGTCGTCGCCGTGGTTCTGGACTCCCCGCACGGTGAGATCCAGGTCGGCGACGGACCGGTGGAGAAGCTCGAGTTCGGTGGGGTGTCGGCAGCGCCGGTGTTCTCGGAGGTCGTCGAGGCGACACTGAACCAGCTCGGCGTGGTTCCTCATGGTGGCTGAGCCGGCTCGCCTGAGCCGACTCGCCGCCGTCGCCGCCCGCACCCAAACGGTGGAGGTGGTGGGTGGTGATCCACAGCTCGTCGATCTGGATCACGACTCTCGTCGCATCGGGCCCGGGTTCGGATTCCTCGCCGTTCCCGGCTCGCGAGCCGATGGGCACGACTTCGCACCGATCGCGATCGAGCGCGGCGCCGTGGCGCTCATCGTGGAGCGCCGCCTCCCGATCGACGTCCCTCAACTCGTCGTGGAGGCGGTGCGACCGCTCATGGCCCCGCTCGCCGCGGAGGTCCAGGGCCACCCGTCCCGAGACCTGACCGTGATCGGGGTGACGGGCACGAACGGCAAGACGACCGTGACCCACATGCTCGAGGCGATCGCCGGCGCCGCGGGGGTGGTGCCGGGCCTGATCGGGACCGTCGGAGCCCACGTCGCCGGCGAGCCGGTTCCCCTCGGCCACACCACCCCGGAGGCTCCCGAGCTCCAGCGACTACTGCGCCGGATGGTGGAGCGGGGCGTGACGCTCGTGGCCATGGAGGTGTCGTCCCACGCCCTGGCGATCGGCAGGGCGGACACCATCGACTTCGACGTCGTCGCCTTCACCAACCTCTCGCAGGACCATCTCGACTTCCACCTCGACATGGAGCGGTACTTCTCAGCGAAACGCTCGCTCTTCACCACCGAGCGCGCCAAGCTCGCTGCCGTGAACGTCGACGACCCCTCTGGGAAACGTCTCGCCGGCGAGATCGACATGCCGTTGTGGCGCGTGGGGTTCCGACCCGGGCTGGACGTCTGGGCGGACGAGGTGGCCGCCTCGACAACGGGCACGACGCTCACCGTCCACGTCGGGGAGACGAGGATCGACGTCCGCACGCGGCTCGCCGGCCGGTTCAACGCCGCCAACGCGCTGCTTGCAGCGGCGTGCGCCTTTGCGGTCGATCTCCCGGCAGACGCCATCGCCGCCGGCCTGGGGGGCATGGCGCCCGTCCCGGGCAGGTTCGAGCCCGTCGACGAAGGTCAGCCCTTTGCGGTCATCGTCGATTACGCCCACACCCCCGACGCCATGGCCACGGTCATCGATGCGATGCGGCCGCTGGCTTCGGGGCGGGTGATCGCCGTCGGGGGAGCTGGCGGCGACCGGGACCGAGGCAAGCGGCCGTACATGGGCCGCGCCCTGGCAGGCGCCGACGTGGCGATCATCACGTCGGACAACCCGCGTTCGGAGGACGCAGGCGCCATCGCCGCCGAGGTGGCGAGCGGGGTCGCGGACGCCGCCAATGTCTCGATCGAGATCGACCGCCGGAAGGCTATCACGAGGGCACTCGAGCACGCTCGGTCCGGTGACATCGTGCTCATCCTCGGCAAGGGCCACGAGACCGGCCAGCAGGTCGGGGACGAGGTGCTGCCGTTCGACGATCGGGTGGTGGCCGCCGATGTGCTGCGGCAGCTCGCCGGGAGGATCTCGTGACGCTCGGGTGGACGGTCGGATCTGTTGGTCGTTTCCTCGGGGCCGCGGTCGTCGGCGACGAATCCGGACGGGTCGCCGAAGTAGTGGTCGACTCCCGTCTGGCCGCCGCGGGGTGTCTCTTCGTCGCCATGCGGGGAGAGCATCGCGACGGGCACGACTTCGCAGGTGCGGCCATCGCGTCCGGCGCCGCCGGCGTCCTGGTCGAGCGTCCGGTCGACGCACAACCGCGCCTTGAGGTGCCCGATACGGGCGTCGCGCTGCGGGATCTCGCCGTGTTGCGACGCAAGGAGATTGCCGTCCCCGTCGTCGCTGTGACCGGCTCGACCGGCAAGACCTCGACGAAGGATCTGCTGCGCGCTGCACTGCCCAACGCCGCGGCGTCACCCCGTTCGTACAACAACGAGGTCGGGGTGCCCCTCACCGTGCTCGGAGCGGCGGCCGATGCGTCGTACGTGGTCGTCGAGGTCGGCTCGCGCGGCACGGGGCACATCGAGTGGCTCATACCGGCCGTGCGGCCGGACGTGGCGATCATCACGAACCTGGGTCTCGTCCACCTGGAGACCTTCGGCACCATCGCAGCCCTGGCCGACGCCAAGTGGGAGCTCGTCACCGGATTGGGGCCCGACGGCACGGCGGTCCTGCCGATCGATGAGCCTCGGTTGCGCCGCCCCCACCCCGGCACCACGCTCACGTTCGGGCTCGACCCTGCAGCCGATGTCGCGGTTCACCACCTCGTGCTCGACGCACACGGCCATCCTCGCTTCACCCTCGTCACCCCGCACGGGCGGGTGACCCTGCGGCTCCCCCTGGCGGGAGCACATCAAGCGCTGAATGCGGCCGCGGCGACGGCCGCCGGGCTCGCCGTCGGGGTGGAGCTCGAGACGCTCGCCTCCGGCCTCGAGCAGGCGACCGGATCGGCCTGGCGCATGGAAATCCACCGCGGACGCTTCACCGTCGTCAATGATGCCTACAACGCCAATCCGGATTCGGTGCGCGCCGCGCTGGAAACGGTGGCGGCGCTACCGGGTCGGCACATCGCCGTCTTGGGGAAGATGGCAGAGCTGGGGCCGGTCGAGGCGGAGGAGCATCGGCGGATGGGTTCTGAAGCAGCACGCTTGGGCTTCTCCGCGGTGATCGCCGTCGGGGAGGACCCGGGCATCGCCGAAGGAGCCGGAGCCGTGGCGCATTCGGTGGCAGACGCCGATGCCGCGATGGCCCGTCTCGCCGATCTCGTCCAAGCCGGCGATGTGGTGCTGGTCAAGGCGTCTCGGGCGATCGGCCTCGAGGGTCTTGCCGCCCGGCTACGGACGGAGGCAGGCGCGTGATCTCGCTTCTGATCGCGAGCGCAGTGGCCTTCTTGGTCAGCATCCTCCTGACGCCCGTGGCGATGCGGGTACTGGCGGATCGCAACATCGGCCAGTTCATCCAGGAAGAGGTCGCCGGTCACGACCACAAGCGCGGTACCCCCACCATGGGCGGCATCGTCATGTGGATCGCCGTCGTATCCGGCTACCTCGTCGCCCACGTGAGGTTGTTCAGCTTCGAAGACGGCGTGGGGTTGTCCTTCATCCGCATGGAGAGCGAGGGGCTGCTCGCCCTCTTCGGCTTTCTCGGCATGGGCCTCATCGGCTTCCTCGACGACTACGCAAAGTTCGCCCGCCGCCAGAACCTCGGCCTCTCCAAGCGATGGAAGTTCCTGGGCCAGCTCGTGGTAGCAGGGCTCTTTGCGTGGGGCGCCAGCGCCACGGGCGTCGCCACGGAGCTCGTGATCACGCGAGAGGCCGCGATCCAATTGGGCCCGTGGCTCTACACCGGGCTCGTGCTCCTCCTGCTCGCCGGGGTCGCCAACGCGGTCAACCTGACCGACGGTCTCGACGGCCTCGTCGCCGGGTCGGGCTCGCTCGTGTTCGGTGCGTACGTTCTGATCGCGTTCTGGGAGTTCCGCAACCCGTCGCTCTACGGCGTCGACGGCGCCCTCGATCTCGGCGTCTTCGCCGCGGCGATCGTCGGTGCGATGCTCGGCTTTCTCTGGTGGAACGCCGCCCCGGCCGAGATCTTCATGGGCGACAGCGGATCACAAGCGATCGGCGGGGCCTTGGCTTCGCTGGCCCTGCTGACGGAGACACACCTGCTGCTGGCGCTTCTCGGTGGTCTCTACCTGATGGTCACGCTCTCGGTGATCCTGCAGGTGTTCTCGTTCCGCGTCTTCGGCAGACGTATCTTCCGCATGGCGCCGATCCACCATCACTTCGAGCTCAAGGGATGGCCGGAGACGACGGTGATCGTTCGCTTCTGGATCATGACGGGAATCTTCGTGGCCATGGGCGTCGGGTTGTTCTACGCCGACTTCCTGATCGCCACCGAAGGGGGGCTCACCCCGTGAGAGTTCTCGTCCTCGGAGCGGCGATCAGCGGTTCGGCGGCCGCCCGGCTGGCGTTGCAGTTGGGCCACGATGTGGTGGCGTACGACCGTGATGCCGCGGCCGCCAGTGAGCTGCCCGCTGCGGCCGAGGCGGTTACGGGAGCCTGGGAGCGGCGTCTCCTCGACCGTGCTGATCTCGTCGTCACGAGCCCAGGGATTCCGGAGCACGCCGAGCCGATTCGAGACGCCCTGGCGGCGCAGGCTCCCCTCGTCAGCGAGCTCGAGTTCGCCGCATCGCATCTCGAGGCGCCGTACGTTGCGATCACCGGAACCAACGGCAAGACCACCGTCACCGAGGCAACTGCGGCGATGCTCACGGCGGCCGGCCTCACCGCGTGTGCCGCCGGCAACGTGGGACGGGCCCTCTCGGACGTGGTGCTCGATCATTGGGACTGCGTCGCCGTCGAGGCGTCGAGCTTTCAGCTCCGCTTCATCGACCGGTTCCATCCCAAGGCTGCGGCGATCCTGAACATCGCACCCGACCACCTCGACTGGCACGGCAGCTTCGCCGCCTACACGGCCGCAAAGGCGCGCATCTTCGAGAACCAGGTGGGTGACGACGTCGTGGTGTTCGACGTCGACGATGCGGTGGCGGCGGGGGTCTGCGCACGTGCGCCGTCGCGGCAGGTACCCGTGTCGGGACGGCGCCGCCCGGAGGGCGGCAACGGGCCGGAGGGGGAGTCACTGTTCGTCGGTCGGTACGAGTTCTCCAGACCCGCGCTCGACGCGGTCTGGTTGTCCGACCTGACGGTGGCGGCAAGCTTGGCGACGGCTGTCGGTGGCTCGGCAGCGGGTGTCGCCGACGTCCTCGAGTCGTTCACACCCGCTTCCCATCGGCGAACGCTCGTGGCCGAGGCGGGCGGGGTGGCATGGGTCGACGATTCGAAGGCCACGAACCCTCACGCTGCGGTGGCCGCCGCTGGTGCGTACCCGTCGGTGGTGCTCATCGCCGGGGGGCGCAACAAAGGTCTCGACCTCGCACCGCTCGTCGCCGTCCCGAGTGTCCGCCACGTGATCGCCATCGGGGAGGCGGCGGCCGAGCTCGTCGCAGCCGGTGGCGAGCGAGTGACGCGTGCCCCCGACATGCAAGCGGCGGTGCGGATCGCCGCCGGCATGTCCGAGGTGGGCGACACCGTGCTTCTCGCACCGGGCTGCGCCAGCTTCGACATGTTCACGTCCTACGTTGAGCGGGGCGACGTGTTCACCGCACTGGTTCGTGAGCTGGTGGGTGATCCGGCATGACCTCTCGATCCAGCACCGCCACCAGATCACGCACCGCGCGCTCCGCCGGCCACGACCCGTCGCCGAAGGTGCGTCGAGCTCCAGAGCGTCGCGCGGTGCTCCTGCTGCTGCCGGTCGCGATCCTGCTCGTCGTTGGCCTCGGAGCGGTGCTGTCGGCATCGTCCGTCGTGGCCATCCGCGAAGGCCTCGACCAATACGCCATCTTCCGCAAACAGCTGGTGTTCGTCGGAGTCGGCGTCGTGGCCTTGCTGGTGGCGGCGAAGGTGCCGTATCGCGTCTACGCCAAGCTCGCCGCACCGATCCTCGTCGTTGCGATCGCCGGTCTCGTCGCCACCATGGCTGCCGGGTCGATTCGCGGGGGCGCCCGCCGCTGGATCGAGCTCGGGCCGCTGACGCTGCAGACGTCGGAGTTCGCCAAGTTCGCAGTGGTCGTCTTCTTGAGTGCGACGATGTCTCGCAAGGAGCGTTACCTCGGTGCGCTTTCCCACGTCGTGTGGCCGGTCGTGGGGTCGCTGGGGATCGTGAGCGTGCTCCTGCTCCAGCAGCCCGACCTGGGTACGGCGCTGCTCATCGCCGCAGCCGCCTTTGCCGTCCTGCTCGCCTCCGCCGCACCGCTGCGGCACATCGCCACGCTCGGCGCCGCCGGTCTGGGCGGCGCGGTCCTCATGGCGATGGCGGAACCCTATCGACGGGCCCGCGTGCTGTCCTTCCTCGATCCGGACCCCGACCGGCTCGACGAGGGATTGCAGGCGTTCCAGAGCCTCGTGGCCCTCGGAACGGGAGGGATCTTTGGAGTGGGTCTCGGCGCCAGCCGGGCCCGCTGGTCGTTCCTGCCCAATGCCCACACCGACTTCATCTTCGCCATTATCGGCGAGGAGACCGGCCTGGCCGGCTCACTCACCGTCGTCGCTCTCTTCGTGGTTTTTGCCGTGGTGGGGACGGTGGTCGCCTTGCGGGCGTCTGACCGCTTCGGAAGACTGCTGGCCACCGGCATCGTCGCGTGGCTGTCGCTGCAGGCCATCGTCAACATCGGTGGCGTCGTCAAAGCGCTTCCGATCACCGGTGTCCCGCTGCCGTTCGTGTCGGCGGGGGGGAGCGCCATGATCGTCAACTTGGCCGTCGTCGGCGTCCTCGTCAACATCGCCCGCAACGGTCTGGGCCCGAGGGTCAGGGGCGAGCCGTGACGTACGCGTTTGCGGCGGCAGGCACGGGCGGCCACGTCTACCCGGCGCTCGCCGTGGCGGAAGCGCTGATCGCGTCAGGGGTGGAGCGTGACCAGATCGTGTTCTTCGGCGGAAACCGGATGGAGGCGACAACGGTCCCGGCGGCGGGCTTCCGCTTCGAGCGAGTCGAGATCCGCGGCCTCAGGCGGTCACTCAGCCTCGACAATCTCACCCTTCCCCTGGTCGTGCGCCGGGCCGCACACCGGATGACCGACGTCATGACCGCGTCGGGGACGAAGGTGGTGACCGTGTTCGGCGGGTACATCTCGGTACCTGCCGGATGGGCGGCCCGGAAGGTCGGAGCGTCGTTGTTCCTCCACGAGCAGAACGCCGTGCCCGGCCTCGCCAACCGCATGCTCTCCGGTCGCGCCGTGGCGAGCTTCATCGCCTTCCCGGGTGCGGCGAGCCGGCTGCGCCATCCACAGCTCGTCGGCAACCCGGTCCGTGACGCATTGCGCGACTTCGATCGTGACGCGCTCCGGGCGGACGCCCGCAAGCGGTACGAGCTGCCTCAGGACATCACGGTCCTCGGCGTGCTCGGGGGAAGTCTGGGGGCCAAGGTCTTGAACGAAGTGACCACACGGATCGCCGACGACGCCGATCCGGCCCGGCTGGCGATCGTCCATCTCACGGGCGACATTCATCACGATGCGGTCGCCGCCGAGGCCGTGCGCAGCGCGATCACCTGGCGTACGGTTGCGTTCGAGCGCGAGATGCACTTCTTCTACGCAGCGGTGGATCTCGTGCTGAGTCGAGCCGGTGCGCTCACCATCAGCGAGCTCGCCACCACGGGAACGCCGGCCGTCGTCGTGCCGCTGGCCGCCGTGTCCCAAGAGGGAAATGCGGCGTTCCTGGCCGAAGGGGGCGGTGTGGTCGCGGTGCCCGAAGCGGAGATCGACGAGGTGCCGGTCGAGATCGAGCAGCTGGTCGTCGATGCGCCACGTCGCACACGGATGGCGGCGGCGAACCGCGCGCGTGCGATGCCGCTGGCGGCATCCGTCATCGCCCGGCGACTGCTCGAAGAGGTGGGACATGCCTGATCCGCGAGGTCCCACCCGAACCGTTCCGCTGCTGCCCGCATCCGGCCGGATCCACGTCGTTGGGGCGGGGGGCGCCGGGATGTCCGCGCTGGCCAAGATCCTCGCCGGCCGCGGGTACGACGTCACCGGCTCCGATCTCAAACCGGGACGCAGCCTCGAAGCGCTGGGAGATCTGGGTATCACGACGTGGATCGGGCACCGCCCCGATGCGGTCACGGGCGCCGACCTCGTCGTTGCATCTTCGGCTGTTCCCCGGACCGATCCCGAAGTCGAGGCGGCACGTCGAGCGGGGGTGGTCGTGTGGATGCGGCCCACGCTGCTCGAGGCGCTGACCGCGGCACAGCCGGCGGTGGGGCTGGCGGGTACGCACGGCAAGACCACGTGCACCGCCATGGCGGTGACCGCCCTGCAGGCGGCCGGGGTCGACCCGACGTTCATCGTTGGTGGAGAGATGGCCGCCCTGAACACGGGGGCGCACCTCGGAACCGACGACACCTTCATCCTCGAAGCAGACGAGGCGTTCGGGACGTTCCGTCGCCTGCACCTCGCCTCGTTGCTGGTGACGAACATCGAGCCGGATCACCTCGATTACTACGGCAGCGTGGCGTCACTCGAGGAGGCGTTTGCGTTGGTGGCCAACCGCGTCGAGGGCCCCGTCGTCGGTTGCGTCGACGATCCCGGCGTCCGCCGCCTCGCCGAGCGAGCGCCGGTCGTCGGCTACGGGACGTCGGAGGACGCGCCCTACCGATTGGTCGACCTCGAGCACGGTGCCGGCACCGTCTCGTTCCGCCTCGTCGGGCCCGACGGGCTCGACCAGCAGGTCATGGTTCCCCGGCCGGGAACACACGTCGCCCGCAACGCCGCGGGCGTATTGACGCTCCTGACCCTCGGAGGGTTCGAGCTCGAGGCCATGGCGCGTGGTCTCCGCAGCTATCGGGGCGTGCGACGCCGCTTCGACGTGCGGGGGCGGGTCAAAGGTGTCACCGTGGTCGACGACTACGCACATCACCCGACCGAGGTAGCAGCCACGATCACGGCCGGGCGTCACGGGGGGTGGAGGCGGGTCATCGTGGTGTTCCAACCTCACCGCTACACGCGGACCGCCGACCTCGCTCCCGACTTCGGCGCACCACTGGCGGCCGCCGATCGGGTGGTGGTGACCGACGTGTACGACGCCGGAGAGGCTCCGATCCCCGGCGTCAGCGGGAAGCTCGTGGCCGAGGCCGTCGCTGCCGCCGGTGGCAACGTCGACTACGTACCGGGCCTCTTCGACGTTCCCCGCGCCGTCGCCGGCGAAGTGAGCGACGGCGATCTCGTGCTCTTGCTCGGTGCCGGGGACATCACCGGCATCGCCGAGTCCCTGCTGGCCGCGATCGACGGGCGCCGGCCATGACCGTCGACCGGCTGCGCAACGCCGGCCTCCTGCGACGCAACGTGCCACTGGCCGGCCTCACCACGTACCGCCTCGGGGGAGCGGCGGCGTGGTTCGCCGAACCGGCCGACCGAGACGAGCTCGTAGATGTGCTGCGTGCGGCATCGGATCTCGGGCTGCCGGTGGTTGCGCTCGGTCGCGGCAGCAACGTGATCGTCAGCGATCGCGGCCTGGTTGCGGTCGTGGTGCATCTGGTCGGCGAGTTCGTCGACGTCGCCGTCGCCGCCACGGGCGTCGTCACCGCCGGTGGGGGTGCCCCACTCGCCAAGGTGGCTCGCGCCAGTGTCGCCGCCGGCCGCGGTGGGCTCGAGTTTCTCGTCGGGATCCCGGGATCTGTCGGCGGGGCGGTTCGCATGAACGCCGGTTGCCTCGGGAGCGAGACGAAGGACGTGATGCTCGATGCCAGGATCGTCGATGTCGCCACCGGTGCCGAGCGCGTCGTGACGGCTCACGATCTGGCCATGGGGTATCGGACCTCTTCGGTGGGAAGCGACGATGTCGTGGTGGCGGCCCGCTTTGCGACCGTCGCCCAACCGGCGGGAAGCGGCCGGGCCCGCATCCGCGAGGTCACCCAGTGGAGGAAGGAACATCAGCCGGGTGGGACTTTGAACGCCGGGAGCGTCTTCAAGAACCCGCCGGGGGATGCTGCAGGACGGATCATCGACAGCCTCGGACTCAAGGGCATGCGCCGCGGCGGGGCAGTGGTGTCCGCTCGCCACGCCAACTTCATCGAAGCCGAGCCCGGCACGACGGCTCAGGATCTCTTCGACCTCGCCGAGGCTGTTCGCAACGCCGTGGCGAACGCAACTGGCGTCGACCTGGAGACGGAGATCCAGTTTCTCGGCGAGTTTGCGCGTGCATCGACGAACGGGGCGACGTCATGAGCCTTTCGGTCGACCCCCGCCTCGCCGATCGCCGCCGAGAGGTGCGTGAGGGCTGGGCGCGACGGCGCCTGCGGTGGATCATGGCCCTGGTTGCGATCGTCATCGGCGCCGGCATCGGGCTGGCCCTCGTCCGGTCCCCGTGGCTGGCAGTCCGCACGGTGTCGGTCTTCGGCGCGGCGAATGCCGACGTGGCTCCGGTGCTCGAGACTCAGAACGTCGTCCCCGGCGTGCCCACGATCTCGGTGCGACCGGCAGTGATCGAGGCCGCACTCGAGCGCGACCCGTGGGTCGCACGAGCCGAGGTGCGCGTGACGTGGCCGGGCACCGTCGAGGCGACGGTCGTCGAGCGCGTCCCCGCAGGGTGGATCGAGACCGAGGCCGGGTGGGTCCTCGTGGCGGCGGACGGAGTGGCCCTCATCCGTGGGGAGCCGACGCCCGGTGAGCCGGTCGTCCGCGAGCGTGTCCCGGCGCTCGCACCGGGTGAGGAGGTGCCCGACGAAGAGCTCTTGGCGGCGCTTGCTTTCCTGGCGCGGCTGCCTGCCGACATGGCGGTCGGCGCCGAGGTGAGCATCGGGGCCGCGGGCATCGAGGCCACGGTGGCCGGGCACGCCGTGCTGCTCGGCAACCGGCGGGACATGGACGCCAAGGCGGCGACGCTGGTGGCGATGCTCGGGGCCGGGCTCGACGACGGAACTGCCATCAATCTTATCTCGCCGAGCCGCCCTGCGGTGTCGTACCCTCAACCGGTGGTTGAGGGTACTGGAGAAGATGTTTCATCATTTGACGATTCTGGGTAATCTAGAGGTCGAGCCTTGGGTACAGACGGTCTCTGGCAGAGTTGGAGCGACACGATGACGGAAATACGCAGTCCCCAGAACTACCTGGCGGTCATCAAGGTCGTCGGCGTCGGCGGTGGGGGCGTCAATGCCGTCAACCGCATGGTCGAGGCCGGGATCGGCGGCGTGGAGTTCATCGCCGTCAACACCGACGCACAGGTTCTCCTCATGTCCGATGCCGACGTCAAGCTCGACATCGGGCGCGACGCCACTCGTGGCCTCGGTGCGGGAGCCGACCCGGAGATCGGGCGGGATGCCGCCGAGGCTCATCGTGACGAGGTCGACGATGCACTCAAGGGTGCCGACATGGTCTTCATCACGGCCGGCGAAGGTGGTGGCACCGGGACCGGCGCAGCGCCGGTGGTCGCCGAGGTGGCGAGGTCGCAGGGTGCGTTGACCGTAGGCGTGGTCACCCGTCCCTTCGGCTTCGAGGGGCGACGGCGGTCTGTCCAGGCCGAGCAGGGCATCCAGGCGCTCAAGCAGGCCGTCGACACCTTGATCATCATCCCCAACGAGCGGTTGCTGCAGATGGCCGACGAGCACACGGCGGTGGTGCAGGCGTTCCGTCTCGCCGACGAGGTCCTCACCAACGGCGTGCGCGGGATCACGGACCTGATCACGACGCCGGGTCTCATCAACGTCGACTTCGCCGACGTCAAGGCCGTGATGTCCGATGCCGGCTCGGCAGTCATGGGAATCGGTTCGTCAACCGGCGAGAACCGGGCGCAACAGGCCGCCAACAAGGCGATCTCGAGCCCACTTCTGGAGACGTCGATGGAGGGGGCGCGGGGCGTGCTGCTGTCCGTCGCCGGTCCAAGTGACATGACACTCCACGAGGTGTCCACGGCCGCGTCGATGATCGCCGACCACAGTGATGCCGACGCCAACATCATCTTCGGTGCCGTGATCGACGACAACATGGGCGACGAGATGCGGGTCACCGTGATCGCCGCCGGGTTCGATCGCGATCGCCGTGGATCGACGGGCAGCCGGCTGGCGTCGAGCTACGCAGGTTCGGTCGGGACCGCCGGCGCCCCGGAAGACGACGACGTCGAGATCCCCGGCTTCGTCCAGGGATGATCCGCGCGCCGGGTTTGGGCGGTGCCCTGTTCGGGACCGCTGCCGAAGGCGATGCACGCTCCGACGAGGCGGCTCGCGCCGTGTTCATCGCCGCCGGAGCTCCCGAGGAGTGGGCCTACGTTTCGCAGGTGCACGGCAATCACGTCGTCGAGGCCACGAGACCGGGGCGCCTCGGCGAGGGAGATGCCATCGTGACGACCGCGACCGGGCTTGCGATCACGGTGGCCGCCGCCGATTGCGTCCCGATGGTGCTCGAGGGCGACGGCTTCGCCGCCGTGATCCACGCCGGGTGGCGGGGAGCCGCTGCCGGTATCGTCCGGGCAACGCTGGGATTCCTCGAGCGGCAGGGTCTGGCGACCCGGCGTGCCGCCCTGGGACCCTCGATCGGGCCGTGCTGCTACGAGGTGGGTGACGAGGTGCTGGATCGTTTCCCCGAGAGCGCGGCGAGGACCTCGTGGGGGACGCCGAGCGTCGATCTGCGTGCGATCGTGACCGACCAACTCGACGGCGTTCCGGTGTGGGTGAGCGATCGCTGCACCATGACGGACCCGGAGCTCCTCTCGTACCGCCGTGATCGCACCCCTCGGCGTCAGGTCGCCGTCGCATGGCTGCCGCAGGGCTGACCGCGGTGCGGCGACGCATCGCCGCCGCCGCCAAACGAGCCGGGCGCGATCCGGATGAGGTGGTCCTCGTCGCGGTCTCCAAGGCGCATACGGTCGCATCGATTCGAGCCGCCTACGAGGCGGGGCATCGCGACTTCGGGGAGAACCGGGCGGACGAGCTCCTCGTCAAGGCTCCACAGCTACCGACCGACATCAACTGGCATTTCGTCGGCGGTCTCCAGAGCCGGAAGGCGAAACTCGTGCGACCGATCACGACCCTACTGCACAGCCTCGACCGGGAATCCCTGGTCCGCGCGTGGGTACGCGACACCGACAACCCACCACCGGCACTGATCGAGGTGAACCTCGCCGGCGAGCCGCAGAAGGGTGGCGTTGCGCCCGACGAGCTGGGCGCGTTCCTGGAGATGGCGACGGCCGCCGGGATCGAATGCCGCGGGTTGATGGCGATCCCCCCTCAGCCGGCCGTACCGGAGGACAGCAGGCCATGGTTCGTCCGGCTCGCCGCACTCCGGGACCAGTGGCGCGACACCCATACGGGACTGGTCGAGCTCTCGATGGGAATGACCGACGACTACGAGGTCGCGATCGAGTCGGGTGCCACCGTCATACGCGTCGGACGGGCTATCTTTGGGCCGCGGGACGGGGGCGGCCCGGCCCGGGAACGAGGAACGTGATGGCAACGCTCTGGCAGAAGACGCTGTTCTACCTGGGTCTCGTCGACGAGGACGAGGCTGAGGCACCCGTCGAACCTCCGCCGCAGCAGGCGAGAGTGCGTACTGTCGAGCCGCCCCGCAGCCGTCCGTCACGGATGGCCCAGCCCGCCCAGCCGGCCCAGCCGGCCCAGCCGACGGCTCGTCAGGCGCCGGCCAATCAGGGCATGGGCTACTCGTCGAGCGGGGTGTCGGGTCGCCGTGTCGAGCCACCCGCAAGGCAGCGCCGGCGGGTCTCGGACGTCCCCGAACATGCGGAGGCCGGCGTGCTCGTACGCGGCCCTCAGGAGACGCTCGCCCCGCGACCGGTCGCGGCCCCGGCCGAGACCGAGATCATCGAAGCGCGGTCGTTCACCGACGCTCAGGCGCTCGCCGACTACATCAGGGACGACACGGCCGTTGTGCTCGACCTACGTGGGACGGAGCCGGCGATGGTGCGTAGGCTCGTCGACTTCGCCACGGGTCTCACGTACGCCCTCGAAGGGCGGATGGCGAAGATCGCCCAAGGTGTGATCCTCGTCACGCCGCAGGGCGTCAGCCTCTCGGTCGACGAGCAGCAGCGTCTCGCCGAGCTCGGTCTCTACACGGTCAATCGCTGAAACCGTGTTGGACGTCATCTGTCTCCTCCTGACGGTTGCCTACTTCGCGCTGATCATCTGGATCATCCTCAGCTACGTCGTCGGCTTCGGCCGCCTGCCGTGGGGGCATCCCGTTCGCAAGGCGTACGACGGTCTGGCCGCCGGGATCAACCCGGTCCTCTCGCCGATTCGGCGCGTCCTCCCCCCGGTGCGATTGGGAGGTATGTCGCTCGATCTGTCCCCGCTCGTGCTGTTCTTCGGGATCATCATCCTGCGCAGCGTGATCGGCTGCTGAACTGCTGACGAGCGTCGGACTCAGCCCGCTACGGAGAGATCGACCGCCACGACCGCATCACCCACCTTCACCTCGGCTGCCGGCAGCCCGGGCGACCGATCGAAGCTCGTGGCCAGCACCTCGACGGCGATGAGACCGCCGTGCTCGTCGAGGACGCGAGCGAGCGTCGCGTCGGCCGTGTCCCAACGAACCCGCACCCGGTCGGTGACCTCGAGGCCGGCCTCCTTACGAAGTGCCTGCAGCCTGCTGACGACCTCGCGGGCGAGACCCTCGCCGACCAGAGCAGGCGTGAGCTCCGTGTCCAGCGACACCGCAAGCGGGCCATCCGTGGCGACGACGTGTCCCGGCTTCGGTGTGCGCTGCACGACGATGTCGTCCAGCGCGATGCGCTCTCCGAGGACGTCCACCGACTCACCGGCGACGAGACGCTCGATCACTTCGTGATCGAGCTCGGCGATGGCCGTGGCGACCTCCTTGGTGCGACGGCCGAGGCGGGGGCCGAGCACCTTGAAGTTCGCCTTTGCGGAGAGGTCCACGATGTGGCCCTCCTCGTCGTCCACCGTCACCAGCTTCACGTTCAGCTCTTCGGCGAGGAGGTCGTTGTGGGCCGTGACGGCGGCCCTCACGGACGGATCCGTGCTGACGACAGTGACCTCGGTGAGCGGCTGGCGCACGCGCAGGTCGTGCTGCTTGCGTAGCCCTCGGCCCAGGTTGACGACATTGCGCACCACCGCCATGTCGGCCTCGAGGGCCACGTCGATGCGAGCCTCGTCGGCCTGCGGGTAGTCCGTGTGGTGGACCGACGCAGGCGCCGATGCGTCGAGGTCGCGCACGAGTCGCTGGTACAAGTCCTCGGTGATGAACGGGAGCAGGGGAGCGGCGACCTTGGCGAAGCTGACGAGCACCTCGTACAGCGTTGCGAACGCGGCGAGTTTGTCGCGGTCGTCGTTGGTGCCGCTCCGCTGCGACCAGAAGCGCCGCCGGGAGCGGCGGATGTACCAGTTCGTGAGATCGTCGACGAAGCCGAGGATCGGTGCGATCACCGCGAACAGCCGGTAGTCCTCCATCTCGGTGTTCACCGAACGGATGAGCGACTGGAGCACCGATACGATCCAGCGGTCGATCTCGGGGCGCTCGGAGAGTTGCGGGGCGGCGGCGAGGTCGTCCGCGGTGATGCCGTCGGCCTCCGCATACGTCGTGAAGAACGAGAAGGCGTTCCAGAACGGGAGCAGCACGGTGCGCACGTACCCCCGGACGCCCTCCTCCGAGAACCGCAGCGTCTCCGCCCGGACGACAGGCGAGTCGATGAGGTAGGCGCGGAGCGCATCGGCCCCGAACTCGTGGATGACGGCGGACGGGTCGGGGTAGTTCTTCAGGCTCTTCGACATCTTGCGACCGTCCTCGGCCAAGATCAGACCGGTGACGATGCAGTTCTGGAAAGGGATCTCGTCGAACAATGCAGTTCCGAGGACGACGAGCGTGTAGAACCATCCGCGCGTCTGGTCGAGTCCCTCGGCGATGAAGTCGGCGGGGTACCGCCTGGCGAAACGATCCTCGTTCTCGAAGGGGTAGTGGATCTGGGCGTACGGCATGGAACCCGACTCGAACCAGCAGTCGAGCACCTCGGGCACGCGCACCATGGTTCCCGGACAGCTCGCGCAGGGGAAGGTCACCTCGTCCACGACGTGCTTGTGCAGGTCGTCGAGCCACACCCCCGATCGTTCCTCCAACTCACGCCGCGACCCGACGCAGACCTGTTCCTCGCATCCGTCGCACTTCCATACCGGGATGCACGAGCCCCAATAACGGTTGCGGCTGATCGCCCAATCGCGCGCCTCGCTCAGCCAGTTCCCGAACCGCTTCGCGCCCACGGCTTCGGGTACCCAACGGATGCGCTCGTTGAGCTCCGCCATGCGGTCGCGGAACGCTTCGACGCGCACGAACCACGTGGGGATGGCCTTGTAGATCAGTGGCGTGTCGGTGCGCCAGCAGAACGGGTAACTGTGGGTGACCTTGCCGATCCGGTAGAGCACGCCGCGTTCTTCCATGAGGCGAAGCAGTGCCGCGTCGGCGTCCTTGATGTTCATGCCGGCAACGTCCGGCACCTCGCCGGTGAACCGGCCCTCATCGTCGACCGGATCGACGAGGACGTCGAGCCCTGCGTCCTGAAGGGCGTAGAAGTCCGCCTCGCCGTAGGCCGGCGCCATGTGGACCAGGCCGGTCCCTTCCTCGGTGGTCACGTCCGCGGAGGCGATGATGCGGAATGCTCCTCGATCCCGCTCGTGGCCGAAGTAGTCGAACGGCGGTTCGTACGTCGCCCCGAGCAGCTCGTGACCGTGCGCCGTGGCTACGGGGTCTGCACCCTCGGGCCACACGAATTCCACCCGGTCGGCGGCGACCCAGTAGCGAACGCCTCCGTCTTCGACGGCCACGTAGCGGATGGTCTCGCCGATGGCGACGGCGAGGTTGGAGGGGAGCGTCCACGGCGTCGTGGTCCAAACCAGGAGGCGGTCGCCAGCCAGCAGCGGACCCGCCGGTTCGACGACGGGCAGGATCACGGTGATCGAGGGATCTTCGACGTCGCGGTACCCGCCCAGGTTGACCTCGAAGTTCGAGAGTGGGGTCACCGCCCCCCACGAGTAGGGCAGCACCTTGAAGTCCTCGTAGAGCAGCCCCTTGTCCCAGAGCTGCTTGACGACCCACCAGACGCTCTCCATGAACTCGACGTCCATGGTCTTGTAGTCGTGCTCGAAGTCGATCCATCGGCCCACCCGCCGGGTGATCGTCTCCCATTCGCCGCCGCGAGCCGTCGTCATGTCGACCTTGGTCCGGCACGCCTCGTTGTAGGCATCGATCCCGAGCTCGGCGATCTGGCGTGGACCCGACACGCCGAGCTCCTTCTCGACTTCCATCTCGACGGGCAGGCCGTGGGTGTCCCAGCCGAAACGGCGCTCGATGCGGTGGCCGCGCATCGTCCAGTAGCGAGGGACGATGTCCTTGACGATGGCTTGGAGGATGTGTCCGTAGTGGGGCGTGCCCGTGGCGAACGGCGGGCCGTCGTAGAACGTGTACTCCGATTCCTCGGAGCGGAGCTCGACGGACGTCTCGAATGCCTCGATGTCGTCCCAGAGCTTCAGGATGCGCTCGTCGAGGCCGGCCAGGTCCACCTGCGGTGGCACGCGGCGAAACGCCGAGTCCATGTTCGTGTCGTCGCTCACTGGCCGTCCTCCCGGCTCGGCGTCTGCCTCACCGGGACGGGCTTGGCCCGCGGTACCACCCGGTTTGCCGGACCAGGGGCCCGACCTCTCGTTGGCTCCGTCACGTGGAGGAACGGCGGGTTCTACCTCGGCCGAAGCCGGCTCTTCCCGCGGCTCCGGGGTGATGTCCCGCTGGGGCTGGACGCCGGGCTCGCACCATCTCCGGCTCGCTGTGCTCCAGGGGTCCCCACGGGTGCGTCCCCGTCGTCGCCTGTGAGATCGAATAGTACATGGCCCGTTCGGCGCCGGGGAACGTCCCGGTGGTTCCGTACGATGGAGCGATGCGTGCGGCGATCCGTGAGGTAGAGGGCGGTGTCGAGGTGGTCCTCTGGGTCGTCCCCGGAGCGAAGACCACGGAGATCACCGGAGCACACGGCGAGGCGATCCGTGTCAGGGTGGCCCAGCCGGCCGAGCGAGGCCGCGCCAACCGAGCGGCGCTGCGCCTGCTGGCCGATCGGTTGAGGGCACCTGTAGAGCTGGTGGCGGGGGAATCCGCCAGGCGGAAGAGAGTGGTCGTGCGGGGTCTGAGTGCCGCCGAGGTGGAGCGCGCACTGCAGGTTTGACCGGTCACCAGGTGCTTTTCGGCAGCTTCGACGGCCGGCGGCGCCTCCCCCGGATACATCGAAGTGCGGTGAGGGTGGTATCGTCCCGGCCCGCAAGGAGGTCCGATGGCCCGCGAGTTGGCCAAATCGACACTCAAACGCCTGCGCACCCGGCTCGAGGACGAACGGGAGCGGCTGCAATCTGTGATCGACGAGTTCGAGCGCCAGCGTGAGCAGAGCCGCCTCGCCGAGACGAGCGCAGAACACGCCGCCGACCCGGACAGCGCCGACGGCGGGTCGCTGGCCTTCGAGATGGAGATGGACCTCTCCAAGCAACAGAACGCACAGGAGCTGCTCGACAAGGTCGTCCATGCCCTCGACCGCATGGACCAGGGGTTGTACGGAACATGCGAAGTGAGCGGCAAACCGATCCCGGTGGCACGCCTGGAAGCGCTGCCCTACGCGACGACGCTGGTGGAGTGGGCCGACAGGGTCTGAAGACCAGCCGGCTCGCCATCATCATCGCCATCGCGGTGATCGCCCTCGATCAGCTCACCAAGGCATGGGCGGTCCGGGCTCTGGACGACGGCGCCATCGGCATCATCGACGGCTTTGTCCAGCTCAGATTGACGTTCAACCCAGGTGCCGCATTCTCCAGCTTCCAGGGCGTCGGGCCGCTGCTCGGGTTCGTTGCGGTGGGTGTCGTCGGGTGGATCGTGATGCTGCTCCGACAGAAGCCGGACACCGTCGAGGCGCTCGGTCTCGCCCTCGTTCTCGGCGGCGCAATCGGCAACCTGATCGACCGCTTCACCCGCGGCGCCGGCGTGCTCGACGGCGCGGTCGTCGATTTCATCGACTTCTCGTTCTTCCCCACCTTCAACGTCGCCGACAGCGCCATCACGGTGGGTGCGGCCCTGCTCGTCCTGTGGGCGATTCGCTCCGAACGCAAGTGACGAACCGGCGCGATCTGACCGTGCCCGCCGAGCTCGACGGCGTCAGGGCTGACAAGGTCGTCGCCGTGCTGTGCGAGGTGAGCCGTGCCGAGGCACGCCGTGCCATCGATGCGGGCAGAGTGCGCAGCCAGGGCGAGCCGCTTGCGGCGTCGCAGGCACTGGCGGGCGGGCAGCAGGTCGTCGTCGAGCTCGCGGAGCCCGAGGCCGCCTTGGTGCCGGTGTCGGTACCGTTCGACGTCGCCTACGAAGACGGATGGGTGGTCGTCGTCGACAAACCCGCCGGCCTCGTCGTCCATCCGGGAGCGGGTACGACCGGGCCCACGCTCGTGGCCGGCCTCGTCCATCGCTACCCCGAACTCGCCGGGCTCGAGTCACACCGTTGGGGGCTGGTCCATCGTCTGGACAAGGACACCTCAGGGCTACTCCTCGTGGCTCGTACCGCCGAGGGCCATCGCACGCTGCAAGCAGACCTCAAGGCGCGGCGCATCGCCCGCACCTACCTGGCCCTGGTGCGGGGTGTGCCCGACTCGCCGCGCGGGACCATCGATGCGCCCCTCGGCAGAGATCCGCACCGCCCGACACGTGTCGCCCTCGTCCGGGACGGGAGAGAAGCGCGCACCCATTACTCCCGGATGGCTGCGTGGGACGATGCCACGTTGCTCGAGGTCGCCTTGGAGACGGGCAGGACCCATCAGATCCGGGTCCATCTCGCCTCGATCGGGCACCCGATCGTCGGGGACCGGACCTACGGGGGGCGGCGCGGGGCGCACCCCGCCGATCCCGGGCGCCAGTGGTTGCACGCAACGCGGCTCGGCTTCGCCCACCCCGACGACGGGCATCCGGTGGCCGTCGAGGCCCGGCCCCACGCCGATCTCCGGGCGGCGCTCGATGTACTGGGCACACCGGGCGTCGGCACGGTCCCCGACTGGACCGACACGGCACGCGATCTCCGGCCCGACGCCGACGTCCTCTAACCTCATCGGTCTCAGGGGAGGTCACATGGTCGGACACTACGAGCGGCTCTCACACCTCGACGCGTCGTTTCTGGCGCTCGAGTCGCCCACCACCCACATGCACGTGGCCGCCCTCGCCATCCTCGAGGCCGGTCCGCTGGAGACCGGTGATGGGGGCATCGACATCGACCGCATCCGAACCTTCGTTGAGGCGAAGCTCCAGCTTATCCCTCGCTACCGGCAGCGCCTCGCCCGCGTGCCTTTCGAGCAGCACCCGGTCTGGGTGGACGACGAGCACTTCAACATCCACTACCACGTGCGGCACACGAGCCTCCCGCGCCCCGGGGGGTACGAGCAGCTCATCGCACTGATGGGGCGGCTCGCCTCCCAACAGCTCGATCGGTCGAAGCCGCTCTGGGAGATCTGGATCACCGAGGGTCTGGAGAACGACCGGTTCGCCCTCATCTCGAAGACGCACCACGCCATGATCGACGGCGTCTCCGGCGTCGATCTCATGACCGTGCTGCTCAACGTGGCCCGGACCGACGACGTGCCCGAGCCGGTGCCCTACCGCCCCCGCCCGGCGCCGAACGGCACCGAGTTGGTCGTTCGTGAGACGGCCCGCCGGCTGGGTACCGCCGTGGCGACCATGACCAACGTGCGGCGGCTCGCCGGCGATGCGCAGAGCCTTGCGACGGGAGCGGTGCGGAGAGCTCGCGCCATGGGTTACTCGTTGATGTCGGGATGGTTGCGCAACGTGAGCGACACGCCGCTGAACGGCAAGGTCACGCCCAATCGCCGATTTGCCACGCTCGAGACCGAGCTGGCGCGAGTGAAGTCCGTGAAGAACGCTCTCGGAGGGAGTGTCAACGACGTCGTGCTCGCCACGGTTGCCGGCGGTGTGCGCCGCTACCTCGTCGCCAAGGGAATCGATGTCGACGACGTCGAGTTTCGGGTGATGGCGCCGGTGTCGGTTCGCTCACGTGACCAGCGGGGAACCTTGGGGAATCAGGTGGCGATGTGGCTCGTCCCGCTCGACCTGCGGGAGACCGATCCGGTTGCTCGGCTCGCTGCCGTGTCGGCCGAGACCGAGCGGCTCAAGCGCACCGATCAGGCATTGGGTGCGGCCTCCCTCGCCCGGTTGAGCGCCGGCGCTCCGATCACGCTCGTGTCCCTGGCCAGCCGGTTGGCGTCCAACGCCGCACGTCCGTTCAACATGACGGTCACCAACGTACCCGGACCGCAGTTCCCCCTCTACCTCCTCGGGTCGAAGCTCGTCGCCACCTACCCGCTCGTGCCCTTGTGGGCCGGCCACGGCGCCGGTGTCGCCCTGTTCAGCTACGCAGGGACCATGTACTGGGGCTTCAACGCGGACTGGGACATCGTCGAGGATCTCGACGAGTTCGTTGACTGCATCGAGGCGGGCTTCGAGGAGCTCGAAGCGGCCGCCACCAGAGCACCGGCGGCGAGGGCGCGTACACAGGCGCCCAAGAAACGGCCCCCGCTCGGTGCCAAGAAGGCAGCGGCCA
Organism: Acidimicrobiia bacterium; assembly: GCA_041611095.1. Taxonomy (GTDB): domain Bacteria; phylum Actinomycetota; class Acidimicrobiia; order Spongiisociales; family UBA5794; genus UBA6912. Next base: position 47,503 of record JBFINP010000014.1, read on the forward strand.
CGGTCGGTGGAGATTCCGTCGATTAACCTCCTCCGGTGCGGTGGGTGCCAGGGCCCGCACGAGTGTCCGTGAAGGGGGGACCGTCGTGGCCGGGAAGAACGATGATCTGCAAGGCGTTCGGCTGTTCGCACGGTCGCTCCGGCGCACGATTCGCTGGCGCTACCGGCGAGCGACCTCGTCGCTCCGAGCGCTTCCCGACTTCGTGGTCATCGGTGCCCAGCGCAGCGGCACGACCTCGCTGTTCGACTACTTCTTGAACCATCCGCAGGTCCGTCCTGCGCTCAAGAAGGAGCTCCACTTCTACGACCTCCACCACGAGCGCGGTGTTGGTTGGTATCGGGCCAGCTTTCCACGGCGGCGGCAACTGTCGAACGGGCGTATCACGGGCGAGGCGACGCCGAACTACCTGGTCCATCCGTTGGCGCCGGAGCGTCTCCATGCGGTGACGCCGAACGCCAAGCTGATCGCGCTCCTCCGCAACCCGACCGATCGGGCCCACTCGGCCTGGAGGCTGCGCACGATGGAGGGTGCCGAGACCCTCTCCTTCGAGGAAGCGCTGGAGCGCGAGCTCGCCCGGTCGGATGTCGACGTCGCCGAGATGGAGGACCCCAAGGAGGTGGGCCAGCACCTCAGGTTCCTCTATCTGAGCAAGAGCCTGTATGCCGAGCAGCTCGAGCGGTGGTATGCGTTGTTCCCCAGGGAGCAGCTGCTGATCATCAAGAGCGAGGACCTCTTCGAGCACCCCGATGCGCCGCTTCGGGAGATCGCAACGTTCCTCGGCATCGCGCCATGGCAGCCGGGAACCTTCCGGACGGTCAACAAGGCCGAGCCGGCGCCGATCGACCCCGACCTGCGCCGCCGCCTCGTCGAGTACTTCGCTCCCCACAACGAGAAGCTGGAAGCCCTGGTGGGGCGAACCTTCGACTGGAAGTAGGCAGGCTCAGACCGCAGCCGGGACCTTCTTCACAGGGACCACGCCGTGGCCTTGGAGGATCTCGATGAAGTCACGTGCGATCGTTCGCTTCTGGTCGAGCGTGTAGTGCACGAAGTCGGCCTGGCCGGAGATGCCCTCCACCTTGGCCGCCCGATCGACGTCGAGCACCGGGAAGTCGAGCTTGCGGGCCAGTTCCGTCACGGCGACGGCGAACTCGCGCCGCCGCACGCGGTTCGGGCTGTTGGACAGCTTGTAATCCATCGCCGCGATCCCCGGATCGACGGTGAGGACGTTCATCATCACGACGAACGCCCCGGTCCGCTCCCGCACCACGGTGATGATCTTCTCGAAGTTGTCCATCGATTGCTCGACGCTTATCCGGCCCACTTTCTTGAAGGTCGACGTGAACCACTTGACCGCCGATAGATCCTGGAGCACGGCCTCCATGTCGGTCGTCAGCCACCACCCACCTGGGTCGACGAGGTAGCCGTGCTCCCGATGGCGGTACAGGGTGCGTGACGTGTCGGTCGACAGCGACAGCACGACCACGTCCTTGGGGAAGCTGCCGAGGCCGCGTTGGTCCGGCACGGTGAACGTCGGCGTGAACAGGCGGGGCGAGAAGTACTCGGGATCGAGGTTGAGCCGCTCGGCGACGTCGGCGGTCAACTCGGGTGGGGGCGGGTCCAGCGTTTGCAGCAGGAGGTCGGACCGTGCGTGAGCCGCCTTGCCGACCGCGGCGATGCAGCCTGAACCCGGCGTGAGCTTGCGCAGCTGGGGTCCGGCCCTGACGATCGTCAGTACGTCGCAGCCTCCCATCCCGTAGATACCGAGCCGCTCGCTGCCTTCGTTCTTGTACGCATAGAAGTCTCGCCGGGAGATGTCGCGGCCCATGCGGAACTTGGCGATGTTGCGGGCGCTCCGGACCTCGTTCTCGATGGGGTTGCCGCGGCCGAGGTACCTCCGTGTCGTGGCGAGGACCCGTCGCCGCATGCTGCGTGCCGGCTTGTCGGTCATCGCGTCGCCACCTTCACGCCTACCGGGAAGGCGGCCACCGCATCGGCTGCGTCTGCCGGAGTGTGTTCATCGTTCGTCATGACGGCGACGGCGGTTCCCACCTCCACGGGGGAGCCCGCGGGGCAGAGGATCTCGCGGAGGTGGCCATCGTGGGCGGCGAGCACCGACACCAGCAGTGCCCGGTGGCTCTTCGCCCGCTTGGGCTCCTCGAGCCGGTAGTGGAGGTTGTCGAACCTGACGTCGAACAGCGCTTCGCCGCGGACGACGTTGCCGGGAGCCTGGCGATGCCACTCGACGATGGTTCCGTGCACGGTTCGCTTGTCGTAGCGGGGCACGACGAGCCGCATGACGTCACTGCCGAAGAGCTCGTTGAGCGCCGGCAGCTCGGCGATCGTGGCCATCGCCTCCTCGGCGATCGCTTCGCACGCCTCGTCGGTGTAGCGCCCCGAGGCGGTGACGTGGGCTCCCGCACCCAACTCGGCCACGATCCTGTCGACGTCGACGACGGAGAAGTTCAGTTCGGGGGCGAGCCGGTCGAGCATCAGGTCGATCTTCGTGGCTCGGATTGCCAGTGGTTCGGCTCCGGCGACGAACGAGGTGACCTTCTCCTCGGGGGTCACCGTCGATACGTTGAGGACCAGGAGCTCCGCTCCCATCGCGACGGCGTGCTCGGCCAGACGGCGAAGGTCACGCTCGATCTCGTCGACGGAGGCCGGCGGGAGTAGCTCGTGATCGCCCTCCAACGAAGCGAGGTCCTCCGCTGCCCAATGATCCCGGTAGCCCGGCGGTGGATGGACGAGGGTGCCGTCGTCCCGGTGCCGCCAGGTCTCACCCACGAAGTCGGTGGCGAGCGACACGACGATCAGCCTCGTCGACGGGTCGTGGAGCTGCGACACGACGAGGGCGAGGGGAGCGGCGTCCAGGGAGAGCACGTCCACCTCGGCATCGGCGAGGTGCGCCACTCGCGAGCCGATGAACCCCTTGCGTCCCAGAGATCGGGCGACGTCATCGGCGCATACGAGCGCGATGCGCGGCGACGGAACCTGCTCACTCGGAGTCGTGGCCGGCCCGTCCTGCGCAGCGTCGGCTGACGGCTGTCCCATGAGTCCCCCCGTTGGCCTCGGATCGGGCCCGCGGGAGCCTAGCGGAGGGTCTGCCGCGGGCATACGGGTCGGACGGCCCAGACCCCGTTCACGAGGATCGGTGCCACGAGAAGTGGGGTCATGAGAAGAACGTGGCGGCCGTCTCGTACACATCCGCCGGCACGCCCCGAACCTCGGCGCAGGCCTCCTCGATCGGGATGGGCACGATCTCCGCACCGCGAACGGCGGCCACCACCTGACTCATCCCGGCGACGGCGTAATCGGCGGCGGCGACGCCGAGACGAGTTCCGAGCACCCGGTCGAACGCCGTCGGGGTACCGCCGCGCTGGATGTGGCCGAGCACCGAGACGCGGGTCTCGAATCCGGTGAGTTCCTCGATGCTGGCCGCGACGGCATAGCCGACACCGCCGAGGCGGGCGAACCCGAACGCATCGGTTCGCTCCTCCACCTCGGTGCCCGGCGGGGGATCGATGCCCTCGGCCACGACCACGATCGAGTAGCGCTTGCCATGACGGTGACGGGCACGGATGACGTCGGCGACGTCCTCCAGGTCGTACGGGCGCTCCGGGATGAGGATCGAGTCTGCGCCGCTGGCGATACCCGCGTAGGCGGCGATCCAACCCTTCGTGCGCCCCATGACCTCGACGACGATTACCCGGTTGTGCGCCTCGGCCGTGCTCGCCAGCCGGTCGATGGCATCGGTCGCCACCTGCACCGCGGTGTCGAAACCGAAGGTCACGTCGGTGCCACTGATGTCGTTGTCGATCGTCTTGGGCACGCCCACGACCTGTAGACCCTCCTTCGAGAGCTCGAGCGCAGACCGCAGCGTGCCGTCCCCCCCGACGACGATCAGCGTGTCGATGCCGGTGCGCTTGATCGTCCTCTCGATGCTGGCGTAGCCGTCACCGTGGACGAACGGGTCCTTGCGCGACGTCCCGAGGATCGTGCCGCCTCGGATGAGGATGCCGCGCACCGCATCGCGGTCCAGCGGCATCGTGTCGCCTTCCATGAGGCCTTCCCATCCGTTGAGGAAGCCCACGACCTCGGCGCCGTGACCCGCCACCGCCCGGGTGGTGACCCCGCGGATGACGGCATTGAGGCCGGGGCAGTCGCCGCCCGCCGTGAGGATGCCGACGACGCTCGGGCTGTCACTCATTGCCATCCTCCTTGGGTCGTGGGCGCCCCGTTCACCAGCAATCGAGAGCTCAATAGAGGAACATCGGCTTGCCGGTCACGTGGCGAACCTTGGGTTGGTAGACCGACCGGTCGTAGAGCTCGTCGACGTCGACGCGCTTGACGCCTTCCCTGGTGACCGAGATAGGCACGCTCGTGTACGTTCCGCTGCGCAGTGCCACCATCCGGCCGGACGAGCCGTCGAGGGCCAGGTCGGCAGCCATCACGGCGTAGTTGGTCGCCACCATGAGATCGAGGGAGTCGGGGTTGCCCGAGCGCATCAGGTAGCCCACCTGCTGGTAGATGATGCCATACCCCGTACGCTCCTTGAGCAGCTCGCCGGTGAGCTGGCCGATGCCCCCGAGCTTGCGGTGCCCGTACGCGTCCTCCTCGCCGCTCAGGATCATCTCGCCGTCCTCGAGGGTCGCTCCCTCGGAGATGGTCATCATGGCGTAGTGGGAGGGGTTGCGGCCTTTGTCTGCAACCAGGAGGTCGGCGAGCTTCTCGATGTCGAACGGGACCTCGGAGATGACGGCGCGGTCCACGCCGGCGAGGTATGCCGTGATGAGCGATGTCTCGCCGCTGTAGCGACCGAACAGCTCGACGACTGCGATCCGCTCGTGCGATCCGGTGGACGTGCGCAGGTTGTGGATGAACTGGACGCCTCGCGTGACCGCGGTCGAGAAGCCGATGCAATAGTCGGTGCCGTGGACGTCGTTGTCCATCGTCTTCGGGATGGCGATCACGGGGACGCCTTCGTCATGCATGCGCAGCCCGTACGAGAGCGTGTCGTCCCCGCCGATGGGGATGAGCACGTCGATGCCCTGTGACTCGAGGAGTTTGAGGACGTGCGGAGTGAAGTCATGAGGGCCCTCGCCCGTGGCCTCACCGGCGAGGAACTCGGGGACCTCGCTTGTCCGTACCTTGCTCGGGTTGGTCCGCGACGTGTGGAGGAAGGTGCCGCCGGTGCGGTCGACGGTGCGCACCACGTTCGGGTTGAGCCGTTGGAAGTTCTTCGCCAGCGATTCTGGGTCGTCTGGGTTTGCGTTCACCAGGCCTCCCCACCCTCGTCGAATGCCGATGACCTCGTGCCCCTCCTCGTGCACGCGGTTGACCACGGCCTTGATGCAGGGGTTCAAGCCCGGGACGTCGCCGCCGCCGGTCAGGATGCCGATGCGCATGCTGAGATACTCCTTCGCTGGCTCGTCGCTGGGGGAGGCGCCGCCGGGGCGCCGAGGCTCGAGAGGCGCTGCGGTCTCGCCGGGTGCGATGCTAGACCGCTTCACGTGGCGGCTCGATACGGCGGAGACGTGGTGTCGGGACCGGACGCCGGCAGAGCGGGAAATCGCGGTGTCGCAGGCGGCGCCTCCAGATGCTTACATGGGTGTAGTTCGTAGGGAAGGACCGACCGAGGTGCGCAGCTTCGCCCATCTGCACGTGCACACCGAGTTCTCGATGTTGGACGGAGCGGCCAGGGTGCACGACCTCGTAGGGGCGGTGGCCGCCGACGAGCAACCGGCGGTCGCCATCACGGACCACGGCGTCCTCTACGGAGTGGTGGACTTCATGAAGGCCGCAGGCCAGACGGGCGTGAAGCCCATCGTGGGGATGGAGGCCTACCTCACCCCCGGATCCCGTTTCGACCGGCCACCGCGTCGTGAGGATGTCCGCTACCACATGACGCTGCTGGCGATGTCGGAGGTGGGGTACCGCAACCTCATGGCATTGTCCAGCAAGGCGTACCTCGAAGGCTTCTACTACAAGCCGCGGATGGATCGAGAGCTGCTTTCGGAGCACGCCGAGGGTCTCGTCGCCACCTCCGGCTGCCTCGGCGGCCACGTCCCCCAGCTGCTCGCACCCGACGCCTCCCGGGAGGAGGGAAACCGAGGTGGCGTGCGCGACTACGAGGCCGCCCGCGACGCCGCGGCGATGTATCAGGACATCTTCGGCAAAGGCAACTTCTTCATCGAGATACAGGACCACGGCATCGCCGCCCAGCGCAAGATCATGGACGACCTCGTCCAGATCTCCCACGACGTCGGCGCCCCACTGCTCGCGGCCAACGACAGCCACTACACCTACGCTGCCGAGGCCGACGCCCACGACGTGCTGCTCTGCATCCAGACCGGCGCCAACAAGTCCGACGAGGATCGATTCCGGTTCGACTCGAACGAGTTCTACGTCAAGACCGCCGGACAGATGCGGGCACTGTTCCCGGAGGATCGTTTCCCCGGGGCCTGTGACAACACGCTGCTGATCGCCGAGCGAGCCGAGTTGAGCCTCGAGTTCGGGAAGATCCTGCTGCCCCAGTTCCCGGTGCCCGCCGGCCACGACGAGGGCTCGTACCTGCGTGAGCTGGTGATGGGCGGCGCCAGACAGCGGTACGGCGACCCGCTCCCGGCGGAGGCGGCCGAGCGGATCGACTACGAGCTGCGCGTGATCGACGAGATGGGCTTCAACGCCTACTTCCTCATCGTGTGGGACCTCATCCGCTACGCCAACGAGCAGGGCATCCGCACCGGCCCGGGCCGGGGGAGTGCTGCCGGCTCGATCGTGGCCTACTGCCTCGGCATCACGAAGCTCGACCCGCTGGAGTACGGCCTCATCTTCGAACGGTTCCTCAACCCCGGCCGCCGCCAGATGCCCGACATCGACATGGATTTCGACGAGCGGTACCGCGGTGACGTGATCCGCTATTGCGCCGAACGGTACGGCTCCGATCACGTCGCCCAGATCATCACCTTCTCGACGATCAAGGGACGGCAGGCAGTGCGGGACGCGGCGCGGGTGCTGGGCTATCCATACGGACTGGGGGACCGCGTCGCCAAGCTGATGCCCCCGGCCATCCTGGGCAAGGACGCCACGCTCGACCAGTGTCTCGAGGACCCGGGCCCCGAGGCGGACCCGAGCATCCGCGACTGGTACATCGGCGCCAAGGGGCTGCGCGATGCGTATGACACCGACGCCGAAGCGCGCGAGGTCATCCAGACGGCACGGGGTCTCGAAGGCCTACGCCGCCAGGACTCGATCCACGCCGCCGCCGTCGTCATCTCGCCGGTGCCGCTCACCGAGATCGTCCCGATCCAGCGCAAGGGTGACGACGCCGAAATCCTCACCCAGTACGAGATGGGCGGTGTCGAGGCACTCGGTCTCCTCAAGATGGACTTCCTCGGGCTCCGCAACCTGACGACGATCGAGCGGGCGCTCGAGCTGATCGAGCAGAACACCGGGGAGCGGATCGACATCGATGCGATCCCCCTCGACGATCCCCTGGTCTACGAGATGTTGCAGCGGGGCGACTCGATGGGCGTGTTCCAGTTCGAGGGTGGTCCGATGCGCGCCCTGATGCGCAATCTGAAGCCGGAGGAGTTCGAGCACCTCATCGCTCTCAACGCGCTCTACCGTCCCGGTCCCCTCGGCGCCGGCATGCACAACGAGTACGCCGACCGCAAGAACCGGCGCAGCGCGGTCGACTTCCCTCATCCCGACCTCGCCGACACGCTGGGCATGACGTTCGGGATCATGGTGTACCAGGAGCAGGTTCTGCAGGTGGCCCAGCGCATGGCCGGCTTCTCGATGGTCGACGCCGACAGTCTGCGTAAGGCGATGGGCAAGAAGATCCCCTCTGTGATGAAGGAGCAAGAGGAGAGGTTCGTCGCCGGCTGCATCGCCAACGGTTACGACGAGCGGCTCGGCCGGGACCTGTTCGGCTTCATCGAGCACTTCGCGGGGTACGGCTTCAACCGGGCCCATTCCACGGCTTACGCCTTCGTCGCCTACCAGACGGCGTGGCTCAAGGCGCACTTCCCTGCCGAGTACATGGCGGCGTTGCTCACGGCCTCGAAGCGGGACAAGGACCGCACGGCGCTCTACCTCAACGAGTGTCGGACGATGGGGCTGCGGGTGCTCGTGCCGGACGTCAACCGATCCGAGTCCGACTTCACCGCCATCGACGGAGAGATCCGCTTCGGGCTGTCGGCGGTGCGCAACGTTGGCGAGGCGGTGGTGGACCTCATCGTCGTCGAGCGGGAGAAGAACGGCGCATACGGGACGATCGAGGGGTTCCTCAACCGGGTCGACCTCAGCGTGCTGAACAAGCGAACCCTCGAGTCGTTGGTGAAGGCTGGGGCGTTCGATGCGATGGGCTACAGTCGGAAGGGTCTGCTGCTCACGCTGCTCGGCGGCGAGGACGGCCTGGGCGGCAACCTGCTCGACGCCGTCATCGCACGGCGCCGGGCCGAGGACATGGGTCAGTACTCGCTGTTCGGGGGTGGCGAGTCGGCGATCGAGACTGCCCGGGTGGAGGTGTCCGAGGCCGAGTGGGACAAGCGCACCCGGCTCGGGTTCGAGAAGGAGATGCTCGGCCTGTATGTCTCCGACCACCCTCTACTTGGGGTCGAGGGTGCGTTGAAGCAGATGTGCTCGACCTCGATCCCAGGTTTATGGGACCTCGAGGACAAGAGCCAGGCGACCATTGGCGGCATCGTCGGCGGCATCACGACGCGCTTCACCAAGGGCGGCGACCGCATGCTCTTCTTCGCGTTCGAGGATCTCACCGGGAGCACCGAGGTGGTGTGCTTCCCGAGGACCGTCGCCGAGTACGGACCTTTCGTCAGGGAGGACGCCATCCTCGTCGTCACCGGTCGCGTGGATCATCGGGGCGACGACGTCAAGTTCATCGCCCAGGAGCTGCGGGAGCCCGAGTTGCGAGAGGGCGAGATGGTGCGGCTCCGGGTGCCGGCGACGGTGCTGTCACGCAACATGGTCGACCGGCTGCGCGAGGCCCTTGGCCATCACCCCGGTGCGGCTCCCGTGTACCTCCACATGGTGTCGGAGGCGGGCGAGAAGGTGATCCGCCTCGGCGACGAGCACCGGGTCGAGCCGCGTTCTTCATTGTTCGCAGAGTTGCGAGCGCTACTTGGGGCAAGAGCGGTGCTGTGAGCGGGTTTCGGTGGCCACGTCACAGGTTGCGAGATGAGCCTCTACAGCGTGGTACGTCAGGTCGTGGCTGCGATCGCCAGACTTGTTTTTTCCGGCGCGTTTCAAACCAGTTGACTGGCGATTCGCGGCGAAGGTAGATTCGGGCGCGTTTGGGAGTACTTGGGGGACGAACGAGACCGCTGGTGGGGTCCGTTCTGGTCAGGAGGGGGAATATGCCGGGTCCGGCACGCGCCGTTTCGGTGGTTCGCGCGGTTCAAGGGAGCGACTCTCCATCACGTATCGACGGCAGTTGGCTTCGCCGCGCCGTCCGCTGGGGAGCGGCCCTGACGATCGTCGCCGCGCTGTCCTTGCTGTGGATCCCGCGCGCGTCCTCGCTCGTGTGCCCCGCCGGTGCGGTCACCTGGGTGGGCGCCGCCTCCGGCAACTGGAATGTCGCCGCCAACTGGCAGGACGGGGTCGGTGCCAACCGAGTCCCCGGCGCCTCCGACGACGCCTGCATCGAGACGGGCCTCGGCATCACCGTTACGGTCAGCGACGCCCAGGCGGCACAGAGCCTCGTCGCATCGGACAACCTCTCCCTCACCTCCGGCGGAACGCTCACGCTCACCAATGCCTCGGAGATCAGCGGAGATCTCACCCTCGCCGCCGATCTCGTCGCCGGGGCCGACCTCACCCTCGGCGGCGCCACGACCTGGAATAGCGGCCGGCTCGACGGCTCGGCCACTACTGCGGGGACGCTGACTTTGGCGTCGGTGTCGACCAAGACGTTGGGTGGGTCGTTGACCAATGCGGGGACGGTGGTGCATGCCGATGGTCCGTTGTCGTTGGATGCGGCGACGTCGGGGTCGGTGACCAACAACGGC
>JBFINP010000015.1:0-56427 GCA_041611095.1 Acidimicrobiia bacterium
GCTCTTTCGAGCGGGCCCGCTTCAGCTTGCCGTTGGTGGCGGCTCAATTCTGGACTTCGACTGTCACCTTGCGGGGGAGGACCTCCGGCTTCTTGGGGACGACGATCTCGAGGATGCCATCCTTGGAGGTCGCCGTGATGGCGTCGGCGTCGGCGCCCTCGGGCAAGAGGACGGTCCGCTTGAACTGACCCTCGAAGATCTCCTTGCGGTGGTAGCCGCCCTCGTCGGTCTCGTTCTCGAACTTCCGATGACCAGTCAGCGTGAGGGTGCCACCCTCGACGGTCACGTCGAGCGACTCGGCGTCGATGCCGGGCACCTCGGCGCGCACGACCAGGTTGGCATCACGCTCGAAGACGTCCACCCGCGGCAGCCACATGCCTGTGCGTGGCGTCGGGGAGTCGAACATCCGGTCGAGATCGCGCACCAACTCGAAGGGATCAAACCGTACCAAGCTCATAGTCGAACCTCCTGGGGTTGGATTTTCTCGCTCACGATGATCCAAGAAATCTAAGTCATTCTCACTCAGGTTGTCAAGACCGGGTCGGTTCTCCATCCGAGATCGTTCGCAGGCTCGTAGAGCAGGTACCCAGAACGGACATCGGAAGGAGTCCCACGAATGAAGAAGTTGTCCCTACTGCTGGCGGTGATGGCCGTGCTCCTCGTCCCCACGGCGGCCATCGCCCAGGATGAAGGCACCGTCACGGTCGTTCATGGAGTACCGGACCTGGAGGTCGATGTGTGGGTGAACGGAGAGGCGACGCTCGAAGGCTTCACCTTCGGCACCGTCACCGATCCCCTCACACTGCCGGCCGGTGACTATGAGATCGAGATCTATCCCGCCGGAACCGATCCCGAGGGGAACGACCCTGCCCTGGCTGGAAGCGCCTCGGTCACGGCCGGGCTCAACGCCACCATCGTCGCCCACCTCACCGAGGCCGGCGATCCGACGCTGAGTGTGTTCGTCAACGACACGTCGGCGATCGACGCCGGCAACGGACGGGTCACTGCCCGCCATACGGCCGCGGCGCCGACCGTGGACATCCTGGCCGGTGACGATCCTCTGTTCGCAGGCGTGGCCAATCCCCAGGAAGGCGTGGCCGACGTCCCTGCTGACACCTACCCGGTGTCGATCGTGCCGGCAGGCGCAACCGAGCCGGTGGTGTTCGAGACCGACCTCGAGATCCCTGAGGGCACGAACGTCATCGTCTACGCCGTCGGCTCTCTGGAGGGCGAGTCATTCATGGTCCTCGCCCAGTCGATCTCCGGTCTCGGCAGCGCTCCGGCCGGGGTGCCGACGGGCACCGGCGGCGACGCCGGATCCGGATTCCCGCTGGCCTTGCTCGTCGCCTCGATTGGCATCGCCGCGCTGGTGGGTGGCACCACGGTGCTGCGCCGCAACGGCCGCTGACAGCCTCGACCAGCCGGGGGAGTGGATGCCACTCCCCCGGCTGAGTACCTTCTTCTCCCGTGAAACGTCTTGGCTGGGGCTTGATCGTCGGCGGCGCTCTGCTCGCCGGCGCTTCGCTGTGGATGGCGCTCGCCGGAGACGCCTCCACCTCTGGTTCCGCCGTTGCGGTGGAGCAAGCGCTGCGTCAGGGCGCGTCCTCGGCAGCGCGCACCCCGCCCACCGGACTTCCCCGCCCGACCGCCGAAGCCGAACCTGACGATCCCGACCCGGCGGAGATCACGGCGGTCGCCCCAACGCCCATCGAGATCCCAGAGCCGGTGGGGCTCCGTATCGGGACGATCGGCATCGATGCCCCGGTAGACCCTTATGGTGTCGATGCGGCGACGAGCCAGATGGACGTTCCCGACAACGTCACGGACGTGGCGTGGTATCGGTTCGGACCCTCACCGGGCGAGGCGGGTTCTGCCGTGCTTGCCGCCCACGTCGATCTTGCCGGCCAGGGTCCCGGCGTGTTCTTCGATTTGCGGAAGCTGGAGAAGGGCGATTCCGTCGTCATAACGTACACCGACAGATCCGAACGATCCTTCCGTGTCATTGCCCGCACCGTCTACGCCAAGGACGAGCTCCCGACGGACGTCCTGTTTGCGAAGGAGGGACCCCCGGTTCTGACCCTCATCACGTGCGGTGGCGCCTTCAGCCGGTCCGACCGCAGCTACGACAGCAACGTGGTGGTCTACGCAGTGCCGGCAGGCGTGCCCTCGGCTCGGTTCGCATCGTCGGATGACCCCGGTGGGATCAGCGGAGGGTTCGCTCCAGGGCATCGAGGATGAGGCTGAGGCCGAACTCGAACTCGGTGTCGAAGCTGTACTTCGACCTCCGTGCATGTCGTGCCAGCTCCGCGAGGTGCGGGTGATCCACGCTCGGGATGCGATCGGGGGTGGAACCAGATCCCAGGTTCGTTTCCTCCGAGCCCCTCAACGACATGCTGGTTTCTTGGATGACGTGTCCGTACACGTAGCTGTCGAGTAGCCAGAATGCATGGGCGGCATTCTCGATGGAGAAGCCGGCCGAGCGCAGCGTTCCGATGATCGCATCCAGGTAGCCGAGGGCAGTCGGCCCCGTCGATCCGCGCGCCTCGAGCAGGCCGATCGCCCACGAGTGGCGGCTGAGGACCTGGCGGGCCGAGGCCGCCCTCTGCCGCACGGCTTCCTTCCAGTCGGCGCCATCGCTCGGGACCTCTATGGCGCCGATGACGAGCTCGACCATCCCGTCGAGGATCTCGTCCTTGCTGGCGACGTGTTTGTAGAGCGACATCGCCTCGACGCCGAGCTCGGTGCCCAGGCGACGCATCGTCAAGGCGTGGAGCCCTGCCCGGTCGGCCACGCCGACGGCGGCCTGCAGGATGCGCTCTCGGCTCAACGGCGGAGGGGGATTCATGTCGCCGGCGGGATTCACCCTTGACAGTTTACTTAGTAATCCATAGATTACTAAGTAAACCACGCTGACCGCGGGAGCGATGTGGCCGGAGGGCGAAACGAGGCACCATGGTCAGCTGAGAACGAGTGATCGGAGTCACCGGATGACCACCCAAGCCGAGGCCGCACGACCTGCCGTGCGTACCGAGTTGGAGCCCGCCCCGGTGAATGTGCGGCTCAAGATCTCTGCGCTGTGGACGGCGATGCTGTTCGTCTTCGCCTACGTCGACATCTTCAGCTTCTTCCGCCCCGACTTCCGAGCCGACATCGAGGCCGGCCAGGTCGGGGGCTTCACCGTCAATCAGTCGTTTCTGCTGGGAACCACGGTCTACGTCGTGATCCCCAGCCTCATGGTGTTCGCCACCCTCGTACTTCGCGCCAACGTGAACCGGACGGTCAACATCGCGTTGAGCACCATCTATGCCCTGACGATCATCGCCGGGGCGATCGGCGAGTGGGACTACTACATCCTCGGCAGCGCCGTCGAGGTCGCACTCCTCGCAGGCATCGTCTACTACGCCTGGAGCTGGCCCCGAGTGACGACGACCGCTCCCGGATAGCGCTCGATCGGTTGCGTCCGGTGCGGGCCTCGAGCGAGCCTCAGCCGTGGAGGTCCTCGAGTTCTGAGGCGGTGGCCTCGCCGGGAAGCTTCCCGATGATGATCATGGCGAGGACGTCGTCCATCGTGACATGCTCCTTGCGGACGGTGCCGACGAGCTTGCCTTGGAGCATGACACTGATGCGATCGGCGAGATCGAACACGTCGTGGATGTCGTGGCTGATGAGGAAGATGCCGATGCCTTCGGCTTTGAGCTGTTGGATGAGCTCGCTGACTTGGGCCGTCTCGGCGGGCCCCAAAGCCGCCGTGGGCTCGTCCATGATCAGGATCTTGGCGTTGAAGTGAACGGCCCTGGCGATCGCAACCGACTGCCGCTGCCCGCCGGACAGGGAGTTGACGGGGACCTTGAAGTTCTCGAACTTGGGATTGAGCCGGCCCATGACGTCGCGAGCGGCGGATTCCATCGCCCTGTCGTCCAACGTACCCCATCGCGACATCAGCTCCCGTCCGAGAAACATATTCGATGGGGCGTCGATGTTCTCGGCGAGCGCAAGCGTTTGGTAGATGGTCTCGATCGCGTACTTCTTGGCGTCCCGGGGCGTTTCGATCGCAACCTTCTCGCCATTGATGTAGATCTCGCCCGAGTCGGCCTTGTGGGCTCCGGAGAGGGTCTTGATCAGCGTCGTCTTGCCGGCGCCGTTGCCGCCGACCAGCGCCACCACTTCACCGGGATGGAGATCCACGCTAACGCCATCCACGGCGTGGACACCGCCGAAGGCCACCCGGATGTCACGCATGTCGACGAGAGGCGTGCGGGTTTGCGTCGTGGTCACGTCGCCCTCCTGCGGTAGAACGAGTCGATCGCCACCGCCAGCACCAGCACCACGCCGACGGCGATGTCCTGGAGTGGTGCATCGACGCCGACGAGCACCATGCCCGACTGCAGCGACTGCATCACCAATGCCCCGAGGACCGCACCCGGAATCGTGCCGATGCCACCGGCGAGCGACGTGCCGCCGATAACGGCGGCGGCGATGACGTACAGCTCGGTGAGTTGCCCCAGACCGCTCACGGCGGCGTTGAGGCGAGCCACCTGAACCGCAGCCCCGATGGCGACCAAGACTCCCATGACTGCAAACGTCTTGACGATCGTGAGCTTGGTTCTGATGCCGCCCAGCTCCGCCGCCTCGGGATTGCCACCGATGGCGAACACGTAGCGACCGAAACGCAACCGTGTAGCGACGAATGTCATCACCAGCGCCACCACGATGGCGATCAAGACCGGATTGGCGAGGCCGAACGAGATGCCGATCCCCTCCGCCGGCCATACGTCGCCGGCGGCTTCGACGCGCTGCCGGGCGACCTGATCGGGCAGCAGGTACCGATTGAGGTATGCAATGGCCCCGAGCACCGCAGCGCACCCGATCACGCCCAGCGTGATCTCGGCCCAGAGTGGCCGCAGCTTGAAGCCGAAGCGGATCCGCTGCCGCCGGCCGTTCAGCAACAGCAGCACGATGCCGATACACGCCACGATGCCGATGACCCAGCTCCAGAAAGCACCGATGTTGCCGCGGGAGCCGCCACCGAGGAGCTGGAAGGTCGAATCCATCGGAGCGATGGTGCGCCCGCTCGCCAACGCCCACGCAACACCGCGCCACACCAGCAGTCCGCCCAGGGTGACGATGAAGGAGGGCACTCCTACGTAGGCGACGATCACGCCCTGGAACGCCCCGAGGAGTGCTCCCAAGATGATCCCGGCGACCAGAGCGATGATCCACGTGAGCGGATGATCGAATCCGATCCAATCCGGCAGGATCTCCGCCTGCAGCAGCGCCATCGCCATGCCGATCACGGCCAGCATGGAGCCGACGGACAGGTCGATGTTGCGGGAGACGATGACGAGCACCATGCCCGTGGCCATGATGGCGACGGCCGCCGTCTGTACCGAAAGGTTCCAGAGGTTGCGCGGCGTCAGGAAGGTGCCGTCCGACCAGATGTGGAAGCCGACCCAGATGATCACGAGGGCGGCCAGCATCCCGAGCAGCCGGGTGTCGATCTCCGTCGCCCTCAGTAGTCTCCCGAATGAGCGGTCTTCGGGCTCCTTCACCGGAGGCGCTGTCGGCGGGGCGTCGGTCACCGCCACGTGTTTCCCTCCATCTACCGTCGAGCGCGCACCGCGCCCACGAGATCATCGTGGGCGCGGTGCCCTTCGGTCAAACGCAACTACGCCGGGAGGTCTATCCGCAGACGTCCACCGTTCCCGCAGCCACGCCCTGGCAGAGCGTCGCCTGATCGATCCACTCGGCATCGAGCACGATCTGCAGGTTGTCCTGCGTGATCGGGATCGGCGCCAGCAGGATCGACGTCATCTGGTTGCCCCCAGGTGAGTCGAAGAGGACGGTTCCGGCGACGTCGGCCAGCGGCGTTCCTTGAGCCAGCGCCACGGCCGCTTCACCGGCCGCCTTACCGAGCTCGCGGGCGTCCTTCCAGACCGATACCGCCTGCTCGCCGAGCGCAACGCGGTTGAGGGCGGCGGCGTCGCCGTCCTGGCCGGAGACCGGCACGATGCCGGCGAGGCCCTGGGCACGGAGCGCCTCGACCACGCCGCCTGCCATGCCGTCATTCGACGCCACGACCGCATCGACATCGTTGTTGTTCTGCGTGAGGAACTGCTCCATGTTCGTCTGGGCGACTGCCGGGTCCCAGTTGTCCGTGTAGGACTCGCCGACGTTGACGATCGCGCCCGAGTCGAGCGCTTCCTGCAGGACTTCTTCCTGGCCGCCACGCAGGAAGTCCGCGTTGGCGTCGGCCTGGTTGCCCTTGATGAACACGTAGTTGCCCTCAGGCACCAGCTCGTAGATCGCGCGTGCCTGCATGCGTCCCACTTCGACGTTGTCGAAGGTGATGTACAGAGCGCCCGGATCCTCGATCAGGCGGTCGTAGGCGATGACCGGCACGCCCTGCTCGAGCGCGCTCGCCACCGCCGGCAGGATCGCCGTGCCGTCCTGGGCAAGGATGATGAGTGCATCGGCACCCTGGGAGATGAGCTGCTCGACGTCCGCCAGCTGCTGTTCGGCAGATGATCCGGCATCGGTCGAGATGTACTGAGCGCCGGCCGCATCGAGCGCCGCCTTGATGGCGGGCTCATCGGACTTCGCCCAACGCTCCTCGTTGTAGTTGTTCCACGAGACGCCGACGATGAGCTCGTCGTCGCCGCCTCCGCCACCGTCGGCGGTGGTCGCTACACCACCGTCGCCGGCTGTCGTATCGGTGCCGGCATCGTCGTCGTCACCGCCGCAGGCGGCGACGATCAGCACGAAGACGGCAAGGAGAGCCAGGAGCTTTGTCCTGAGTTTCATAAGGGTTTGCCTCCATCGGAGAACGGACCGCACGTGGGCGGCCGTGCTGGGGATGCTACGGACGACGGCGGCCAGGGGTCAAGATCCCAGAATGGCCGATGTCTCCGGCGCACCACGGAGAGGCTAGGACGTTTGGCGACTCAGTGCGTTGATTCTCGGTACCATCTGGGTCTCCCCGGCGACCGATCGCCGCTCTTCATGACCGAGGAGGGATTCCCTGGACACTCGAGGCTGGCTCCTGGGAGGTGCTCTCGTCGCGTTGGTGCTCGGTGCGATCGGCCTCAGTGTGGCTCGCGTCGCCGGTGCCTCGAGCGCGGCCCACGCCTCGACCGCACCACGGTTCATCGAGCAGGCAGCGGCGGGAGGCCTCGATCACACCTACGACGGCGGCTACACGTTCTTCGTCGGCGGCGGTGCCGCGGTGCTCGACTGCGACGATGACGGCCTGTCGGACCTGTATCTGGCCGGGGGCGAGAACGCGGCGGCGCTCTACCGGAACGAGAGCACTGCCGGTGGCGAGATTCGGTTCGCCAAGATTTCGGGCTCGGCGGCCGAGATGACCTCGGTCGCCGGCGCATACCCGATCGACATCGACGGGGACGGTCCGACGGATCTCGTCGTATTGAGACTGGGTGAGAACGTGCTGCTGCGGGGGTTGGGCGACTGCCGGTTCGAGCGCGCCAACGAGGCGTGGGGGTTCGACGGCGGCGACGTGTGGACCGTGGCCTTCAGCGCCAAGTGGGAGGCCGACGAGTCGCTGCCGACCCTGGCGTTCGGCAACTACGTCGCCGTCGACGACGCCGGCAACCAGACCGGTGGCTGCGAGGACAACACGCTGGTCAGGCCGGAGGGAGGAGGCTACGGGCAACCACTGCCGCTCCGTCCCGGTTGGTGCTCGCTCTCGATGCTGTTCAGCGATTGGGGACGCACCGGCCACGCCGACCTGAGAGTCGCCAACGACCGCCACTACTACCGGGACGGACAGGAACAGCTCTGGCAGATCGATGCCGGCGCCGAACCGGCGCTCTACACCGCGGAGGACGGCTGGCAGGATCTTCAGATATGGGGGATGGGAATCGCGAGCTACGACCTCACCGGTGACGGCCGGCCCGAGGTCTTTCTCACCAGCATGGGCGACAACAAGCTGCAGACCCTCGAGGACGGGTCCGGGAAGCCGATCTACGAGGACATCGCCCTCGCCCGCGGGGTCACCGTCCACCGGCCCTTCACGGGCGACATAACCATGCCGTCGACGGCGTGGCATGCAGAGTTCCAGGACGTGAACAACGATGGCTTCGTCGATCTCTACGTCACGAAGGGCAACGTGGACGGAATGGCCGAAGCAGCCATGGAAGATCCGAGCAACCTGCTGCTCGGCCACGCCGACGGCTCGTTCGTCGAGAGCGCCGAGAGCGCGGGGATCCTCAGTTTCGCCCGCTCCCGTGGAGCGGCCTTGGTCGACCTCAACCTCGATGGGATGCTGGACATCGTCCAGGTCAATCGGGGAGAGAATGTCGACTTGTGGCGCAACGCCGGCCCGGGAGACGGGGCCACGTCGATGGGCCGGTGGATCGCAGTGGCGCTCACCCAGGATGCCGCGAATCGTGACGCCATCGGCGCCTGGATCGAGGTCACGGCCGGTGGGCGGACTGCGGTGCGCGAGGTGACCGTCGGGGGCGGCCATGCCGGCGGGCAGCTCGGTTGGATCCACTTCGGTCTCGGGGAGGCCGACGGCGTTGAGGTGCGGGTGCAGTGGCCCGACGGTGAGGTTGGCCCGTGGATGCGGCTCGAGAGTGAGAGCTTCGCCACCATCACCCGCGGTGCGACGGAGCCGGAGGTCTGGCATCCCTGAGGGCCGTTTCGGCATGATGGGGCGATGAGAACGCCACGCCTCGCCCGGGTCGACCTGCCCGAATTCGGGGTCTCCGAGCAGGGACCCCAGCTTCCGCCCACTCTGTACCCAGATCGCCTCGCTCGGCTTCGCACCCGGGCGGCCGCCGCCGGCTTCGATCGGATCGTTGTGTACGCCGACCGGGAGCACAGCGCCAACCTCGCCTACCTCAGCGGCTTCGACCCACGTTTCGAGGAGGCGTTGCTCATCGTTGCCCCGAACGGCGAGCCCTTGATCCTCGTCGGCAACGAGTGCTGGGGAATGGCGGCGGCCGCACCGTTGCCGATGCGCCAGGAGATGTTCCAGGATCTCAGCTTGCCGAGCCAGCCTCGGGAGCGTTCTCGGCAGCTCGCCGACATCCTCGCCGGCGAGGGCATTGGCGACGGGTCACGCGTCGGGGTGGTCGGATGGAAGACGTACGTCCGTTCCGACATGATGGACGTGCCCTCGTTCCTCGTCGACGAGCTCCGTGCGCTCGTCGGGGAGACCGGTGCCGTCGAGAACGCCACCGGGCTGCTCATCGATCCAGCCGACGGGTTGCGGGTGATCAACGAGGTCGACCAGCTCGCGGTGTTCGAGCATGCGGCGTGCCACACCTCCGAGGGCGTGAAGCGGCTGCTGTTCGGGCTCCAACCAGGGATGCGGGAGCGCGACGCGGTCCAGCTCCTGCAATGGAATGGCACCCCGCTGTCCTGCCACCTCATGCTCACGGCGGGCGAGCGGGCGACGCTCGGCCTGCTGAGTCCCGGCGACCGGCGGATCGAGCGTGGCGACCGCTTCACCGTGGCCTTCGGGATATGGGGCGCACTCAACTGCCGCGCCGGCTTCGTCGTCGAAGACGCCGCCGAGCTGGCGCCGACCATCCGGGACTACGTCGACCGTCTGGTGGCACCGTACTTCGCGGCCGTCGTGGAGTGGTGCGAGGCGCTCCACGTCGGCCAGACAGGCGGTGTGCTCCACGAGATCATCGAGCGGCACCTCGGCGATCCGTTCTTCGGGATCTTCCTCAACCCCGGTCACCAGATTCACCTGGACGAGTGGGTCAACTCGCCGATCGCCCCGGACTCGACCATCGAGCTGCAGTCGGGGATGGCGTTTCAGGTCGACGTGATCCCCGCCACCGGCACCGAGTACTTCACGACGAACATCGAGGACGGCGTTGCGCTCGCCGACGGGCCGCTCCGGGAGGCTTTCGCCACTTCCTACCCTGAAGCTTGGGGCCGCATCGAGGCCCGGCGAGGCTTCATGCGTGACGCCCTCGGGATCGAGCTACATCCCGACGTACTGCCCTTCTCCAACATCCCTGGTTACCTGCCGCCGTTCCTGCTCGATCCACGGCGGGTCATGACGATGGCGTGACGGCCGGGCTCAGCCGTCCCAGATCTCGCCGTCGGGGAAGAAGCGGGCGAAGTCGTCCGGGAACGCGGTGAAGGCGGGCAGGGGATCGAGCGATTGATCGGCGAGCGGCCCGGATCGCCCGATCCCGAGGAACGGGTCGAAGACGGTTCCGGTCGCCGTGTCCATCAGGCCTTCGGCGGTGAGCTCCAGTTCGATCACGCGGTCGTCGAGGCGGCGGCTGAAGACCTTCCACCGAGTGGGGTCTTCGGGGTCGGCGACCACGGCGATCTCGGTGGTGCCCACGGTGTCGTTCACGACGCCGGCGTCCCGCAGCGGTGGGATCCGGTACGCCGCTGCGGCGGAGCCGCGGTCGACGACGACGGCCATGTCCTCGAGGTGGAAGCCGGTACGCCATGCCTGGACGGCGAGCGCCTGGGTGGCCGGGTGCGCCGCCCGCCAGGCGTCCCACGTCGTGAGCGTAGAGGGCAGCAGCTCGAGGGTTGCTCCCTTGCGGGGTCCGAGAATCGCCTCCCCGAGCGGCTGGCTCCACACCGACCCGGTGTCGTGGTCCCACCACGTCATCGCATTGCCAAACAGCGCACCCTGGTTGCCGAAGACGAGCGTCTCCTGGTCCAGCTGGCGGCGATGGACCATCGCCGTGCCACACAGCGGTCACCAGGTGACGAGGATGGGGATCCCTGCCAGCGAGTCGATCACCATCTCGTGGCTGTTGAGGTGGGTCACGGGATAGGCCTTGGCGTCGGCGCCGCCGGCGACGCCGATCACCAGCATGTCCGCCGGCCAGTCGACTCCGCCGGCCGACGTGAACTCGGGGTGGTAGACGGGCTCGATGGCGTCCCGCGCAAGGCCGACGCGGAACCCGGCCGGGAGGGGCTCTCCTGCGGCGACCGGGTCGTAGACGTCGGCCGGGTTTGCGGGCTCCACCACCTCGATCGTCTCGTTCCCCCCGGCGACGACCTGGGCGACGGCGGCAGCGACCACGATCGCTGCTGCGGTTGCGAGCGTGGCAATGGGAGCACGTCGGGCGGTCATCGTGGAAGAGAACGGTCGCGGCGCTGGAGTCGCGGTGGGATTGTCGCCATGTCAACAGTCTGCCGGCACCCACCGTGGGGCGCTAGGTCGGTGGTGCCGTGCCGGGGCTGTTCTCCAGCAGCGAGATGGCCTCGGCGTACAGGCGGCGCTTGATCGTGCCCATCGTTGCCCCGGCCTTCTCGGCGAGGCCCGCCGCCAATTCGACAGCGCGGGCGACCACACGATCGGCTGGGACCGCTTCGGTCACCATGCCCTTCGCGGCCGCCTCGGAGCCTCCGAACCGCTTGCCCGTGACCAACACCTCGTGGGCGGCGACCCGGGGGAGCCGGCTCGTGATGAGAGCGTTCATCCCAAGGGTGAGCGGGATGCCGAGGTCCACCTCGGGGAGGCAGAAGAACCCGCGATCCTGCCGCATCACGCGGAAGTCGTGGCTCATGGCCAGCATCGCCCCGGCGGCGAAGGTGTGGCCGTTGCATGCCGCCACCGTGACGAAAGGGGCGCCGAGAATATGGGCGAACAGGCGCTCGACGCCGGCGACCCAGGTGCGCATATCGACGCTCTCGTCGCCGACGAGCCAGTCGAGATCGAGGCCGTTCGAGTAGTACTTGCCGGTCCCCGTGGTGACGAGGGCCTTCGGGCCGGGTGTGCTCTCGACCTCGTCGAGCACGTCGTTGATCGCCGCCAGCCATGGCGCGTTCATGCGGTTCTCGCCATCGTCCATACGGGCGACGAAGACGCTGTCGCGGCGTTCGAGGTGTATCAAGATCGGCCTCCTCGAAGAGGTCGCACGGTAGCGCCGCCACGCCGGGCCAGATTGGGCGAAATCGGACCTGTCGGATGGCGGCGCCCCGCGATACGTTTGCACCATGAACGCGTCCTTGTCCCCACAGCGGGCCCGCACGTTGATTGCGCTGGCCTTGACTCTCCTTCTCCTCGCCGCGGCATGTGGCGGGGACGACGATGCAGCATCAACAACGACGATGCTCTCCACGACGACGCTGGCGACGACCACGACGGCTGCGAGCACGACGACAACGCCGCCGGCTACCGCGGCGCCGACGACGACCGCCGCGACAACCACGACGGCCGTGCCTACGACAACGATCGACACCGACGCCCTCGCCGAGGGTTCGGGATGCACGCCCGGCACCGACGAGCTCGCGGACGGCGAGTGGTTCGGCTACGTCGACGCCGTCGCGGCCGAGACCCTGGAGTTCGACCTGGCCTGCTGGTTCTCGGGTGATGCCGCCGTGCTCGCCTCGGCCGAGGATGGCGAGGAATCACCGCCGCCGAACGACTACTACATCCGCAATGTCAACCCACAGCTCCGCAGCGTCACGATCGCTGCCGACGCCGAGGTGGCCTGGCTGCCCAACGTGGGCGACCCCACCTCGGAGGAGACCGTGGTGTACGCCTCGTGGGTGGCCGGCCGCGAGCTACGCGGTGTCGAGCTGCAACCGGGCGTGTGGCTGACGATCGAAGATGGCGAAGTCACAGGAATCCGCGAGCAGTACGTGCCCTGATGCTGGCGGTCCACGCCGGCGACCATTAGGATCGAACATGTGTTCGCCCCCGATCTCGCTTCGCCTGCCTGGCTCGAGGACCTGAACCCCGAGCAGCGGTCCGCCGTCGTCCACGGTGCGGGGCCGCTGCTGGTCGTGGCCGGCGCCGGTAGCGGCAAGACTCGCACGCTGGCGAGCAGGGTGGCGTGGCTCATCGAGCAGGGCACCCCCGCCGACAGGATCCTGCTGCTCACGTTCACCCGCCGCGCCGCGGCGGAGATGGTGCGCCGCGCCGGCGCCCTGATCGCCGACCGGTCGACCGGGCGGGTGTGGGGCGGCACGTTCCATTCGATCGCCAACCGGTTGCTGCGGCGGCACGCCCCGGCGGTCGGCCTCGACGGCAACTACACCGTCCTCGACCAGGCGGACGCCGAGTCTCTGTTCGGCGTGCTGCGCACCGAGCTCGACGCCGCCTCGGGAAAGGTCCGTTTTCCCCGCCAGGAGACGATCGCCGCCATCTACTCCCGCACCGTCAACGAGCAGGCCAAGCTCGATGTGGTGCTGCGTGAGCGGTTCCCGTGGTGTCAGGACCACGGTGCCGAGCTCCGCCGCCTCTTCAAGGCGTATCGGGATCGGAAGCGAGAGCACAACGTGCTCGACTATGACGACTTGCTCTTGTACTGGCGGGCGCTGCTCGACAGTCCGGCGGCAGACGCCGTGCGCGGCCTGTTCGACCACGTGCTCGTCGACGAGTTCCAGGACACCAATCGGATCCAGGGCGACATCCTGGCCAAGCTGTGCGGCGCGGAGGGCAACCTCACCGTCGTCGGCGACGACGCCCAGGCGATCTATGCCTTCCGCGCTGCGTCGATCGAGAACATTCGGCGCTTCCCCGACGACTACGGAACGGCGACGCTCGTCACCCTCGAGGAGAACTACCGCTCCACACCGCAGATCCTCGACGCCGCCAACGCCGTGATCGCCCAATCCGCCGAGCTGTACCCCAAGCGGCTGCGCTCCTCCCGGCCGGACGGCCCCACACCCGAACTCGTCACCTGCTTCGACGAGGCGTCCCAGGCCGACTACGTCTGCGACCAGGTCCTCGCCCACCGGGAGGCGGGCATCGCGTTGCGCGACCAGGCGGTCCTGTTCCGCACCGGCCACCACTCGGACGGTCTCGAGCTGGAGCTGGCCCGGCGCAACATCCCCTTCGTGAAGTACGGTGGCCTCAAGTTCCTCGAGGCGGCGCACGTCAAGGACCTGATGGCCGTGCTGCGCATCCTCGACAATCCTCGTGACGAGCTTGCGTGGCATCGCGTGCTGCTCACCATTCCGGGCATCGGTCCGGCGACGGCGATGCGCCTCCTCGGACAGGTCGGAGACAGGGTCACCGTCGACGGCTTCGACGCGCTCACCGCCTTCTGCTCGCTGAGCCCCACCGTGTCTGCGGAGTCGGCGCAGCCCCTGGCCGAGTTGCAGCATGCGCTGCGCGACGCCAGGGGCACGGTCGACCGAGAGCCGTCACCGGCCGAGCAGATCGACCGTCTCGTGCCGTTCTGCACGATGGTCTTCGAGCGCAATTACGACGATGCCGCGGCACGCCTCGGCGACATTCACCAACTCGCCGGGCTGGCCGGCGAGTATCCAACACGGAGCCGTTTCCTCACCGAGCTGACGCTGGACCCGCCTGTCTCGACCGCGGATCTCGCCGGCCCACCCCACCTCGACGACGACTACCTGATCCTGTCCACTATCCACTCGGCCAAGGGAGGGGAGTGGCGTTCGGTCTTCGTCATCCATGCCGCCGACGGCAACATTCCGTCGGACATGGCGCTCGGTGAACCCGGCGGCGTCGAGGAAGAGCGCCGGCTGCTCTACGTGGCCCTCACTCGCGCCAAGGACCACCTCCACGTCTCGTTCCCGCAGCGCTTCTACCACCGGCGGTTCGGCGGCGACGACCGCCACTCCTACGCCCCGCTCAGCCGGTTTCTCTCGGGTGTGACGGAGCACTTCGTGCCGAGCGCGGCCGGTGCGCCCGGAATGGCTGAGGTCGATGGCGCCACCGTTGCCGGTGTCGATCCGGTGGGAGCGCTGCTCGACAACCTCTTCGGCTGACCGCCATGCACGTCGACGTGCCGATCCTGCATGTCGACCTCGATGCGTTCTACGCCTCGGTCGAGCAGCTCCGCAACCCCGAGCTGCGCGGCAAGCCGATCGCGGTCGGCGGTGGCGTCGTGCTCGCCGCGAGCTACGAGGCGCGCCAGTTCGGAGTGCGGTCTGCGATGCCTCTGCGCCGCGCTCGCCAGCTGTGTCCGCGGCTGATCGTCGTGAAGGGCAGCTTCGGCGCCTACAGCGAGCTGTCGGAACAGGTCTTCGACATCTGCGGCCGATTCACGCCCCTGGTCGAGCAGATCTCGATCGACGAAGCGTTCCTCGACGTATCGGGTGCGGTTCATCTCTTCGGTGCTCCTGGCGAGATCGCAGCGAAGCTTCGCACCGAGGTCAAGGACGGGACGGGGCTCGTCGTGTCGGTAGGCGTTGCTCGCACGAAGTTCCTCGCCAAGGTCGCCAGCCGGGTATCCAAGCCCGACGGGCTGCTGGTGGTGCTGCCCGACGACGAGCTGGCGTTCCTCCACTCCCTCCCCGTCGGGCTCATCTGGGGAGTGGGCGCGGTCACCGAGGCAAAGCTGGCGCGCCTTGGTATCACGACCGTCGCCGACCTGGCCCACACCCACCGTCACGTGCTCGAGAAGTTCCTCGGCCCCGGATCGGGAGCACACCTCCATGCGCTGGCGTGGAATCGAGATCCCCGACCCGTCGTGACCCAGCATCGAGCCAAATCGGTCGGAGCACAGTCGGCGTTTGGTGGCGGCGGCCGGGATCGCCACACCCGTCGCAAGGTGCTCGTCGATCTGGCGGAGCGTGTCGGGTCCCGGCTGCGCAAGAAGCAGCGGGCGGCGCGCACGATCACCGTGCGGATGCGATTCGGCGACATGACGTCCGTCACCCGCAGCGTCACCTTCCGTGCCCCGGTGGCGACGACGCCGGCGCTGGCGTCGATTGCCGAGTACCTCGCCGATCAGGGTGCTGCCGAGGCGGGCGATCGCGACATCAACCTGCTCGGCATCTCGACATCGAAGCTCGTCGTGTCTCCCCATCTCCAACTCGAGCTTCCGTTCGCCGAGTTGCTGGGCGCCGACCTCATCCATGCCGGATCGATGCAGGAACGGGAACGGCACGAGCTCGATGCCGCAGTCGACGACCTCAGGGAGCGCTTCGGCAAGGAGGCGGTGGGCCGCGCCTCGCTGCTCCTGACTCGCCGTCCCGGCTACGTCCCCGACGAGTTCCGCGACCTGGCGACCAAGGATTGAGGTTTCGTCCGAAGCAGGCTTCGGACGAGTAAAACGTCGGCCTCTCGGCCGGCTCGTTGTGCGGTGCGGCGGCTGATCCACCGCACCGCCGATCGAGGGGGTCGCGGAGCGTCCCCCTCGAGCTCCCCCTTCGAGGCTCGCCGCGCTCGCCGTACTCCCGTCGAAAGGGGGTCTTCAGCCGGCGCAGGGCTCGTCGGGGTTGTGGGTGACCTGGAGGACGGGGTGGCCGGGGCGTTCGATGAATGTGGGGATCAGGCAGGCATCGACCGAGCCGTCCGGTTCGAAGACGACTTGGGCCACGGCGGTCGTGGACCCTGCCGGCGACAGGGTGGGCCAGACGAAGTTGCCGAGTCCCCATGCCACCGGAACGCCGTCGAGGTACTCGAGCGGCTGCAGGCGATGGGCGTGGTGGCCGAAGATCGCATCAGCTCCGGCGGCGATCATCGCCTCGGCGCGCTCCCGGTCCTCCGGCCTGGGAGTGGTGTCGAGCTCGACACCCCAGTGGATGCTTACGATGACGAGATCGGCGACGGCATCGGCGGCCTCGACGGCGGCGACCATGGTTGCGATCGTGTCCCCGTCGGCCATGCCTGCGTGGCTCTCATCAGCGATCCAATCATCGGTCGGCACGACGCCGCCGAAACCGAGAACGGCCACTCGCCAGCCCTTGATGTCGAACAGCGCAGGCTCGTGGGCCTGGACGGCATCGACGCCGACGCCCACGGGGGCGATCTCCGCCGCCTCGAGCTGGGTGCGGGAATCGACCAGAGCCTCTTTGCCGTAATCGCCCGAGTGGTTGTTGCCAAGGTTGGCGACCTCGACCCCTGCCGCCCGCATGAGCGGCAGCGCCTCGGTCGCACAACGAAAGACGAAGGACTTCGGCTCAGGGGAACCGAGGTCGGAAGCGGCGCACTCGAGATTGACGACCGTCAGGTCATCCTCCTCGAAGATCGACTGGAGTCCTGTCCACGGGTAGGCGTATCCCTCGGCGCCGAGCTCGGGGATGTAGCTCGGATCCAGGTTGACGTCGCCGGTTCCGCTGACGACGAGTCGAGTCCGCGGCGGCAGAGTGGTTGTCGGCGCAGGGTTCGTTGGCGACGAGGAGGTCGTCGTCGGATCCCCGGTCGTGGGAGTCGTGGTGGCCGGTGCCGACTCTGCGGCGGCGGCGGGAGCGGTCGTCGCCGGAGCGCGAACGTTGGTCGGCGTCACGGCTTCGGACGTCGAACACGCCGCCGCTAGGAGGGCGACGCAGGCGAAGAGCAGAAGCCGGCGGGTCATGGGCGGCAATGTAGCGACGCCCTGGCGATGCGCTGCCGACCTTCGTGACTCAGATACCGACGATGTCGTCGGGGTGTATGGGAACCCGAGTGATGGGACGGCCGGTCGCCGCCCGGATCGCAGCCGCCACGGCCGGCGTCGAGCTGATCGTCGGGGGCTCGCCTGCACCCTTTGCGCCGAACGGGCCGAAATGGCTCGGTTCCTCCACGAACTCGGCAACGACGTCGGGCGCGTCGGCAAACGTTGGCAGCAGGTAGTCGGTGAAGTTTGCGTTGCGGACCGCGCCGTCCTCGAGCACCAACTCTTCCATGATGGCGAGGCCCACCCCTTGCATGATGCCGCCCTCGATCTGGCCGACGAGCGCCTTCGGGTTGAGCACCTTCCCCACGTCCTGGACGGTGTCGACACGGACGATCCGTACCAGGCCGAGTTCCGGGTCGACGTCGACGACCGCACGGTGCGCCGCCACCGCGAAGTCCACGTGGAGGTTGCCCTGGCCGTTCTCGTCGGGGCGTTCCGTCGGGGGATGGCGGAACCGGACGTGGTGCTCCGTGGGCCCACGCAGACACAGGTCGTCGAGGCTCATCCGGAGCTCTCCATCTCTCCACACACCATGCTGGTCGAGCCTGTCGCCATCGTGTTCGGCGAGGATGCGGTCGCGCAGCTCGGTGGCAGCGGCGAGCACCGCACCGCCGGTCATCTGTGTCTGGCGGGATGCCGACGTGGATCCGGCGGAGCCGATCTGCGACGTGTCCGCGAAGATGACGGCAACGTGCTCCATGTTGAGCACCGACCGGGCGATCTGCTGGCAGACGGTGATGAGTCCCTGGCCCACCTCGGCGGCCGCCGTCTGGATCTCGACGCCGACCGGGTTGATCGCGATACGAACCTCGGTGAAGTCGTCGAAGGCCTCCGAGAACATGAGGTTCTTGATGCCCACCGCATAACCGACACCACGCACCACGTTCTCCGGCGACGTCGTGAGGCCGGTCCCGCCCGGCAGATGCAGCGGATGAGATGCATCGAGCTCGGGTGGCAACGGGATGGCGCGCAGCCGGTTGATGACATCGGCCGTCGGGAGCGAGCCATCGATCCGCTGGCCGGTGGTCGCCAGGTGGTCGCCGGTCTCGAGCGCATTGCGCAGCCGGAGTTCCAGCGGATCCATGGCGAGGGCCTCGGCGAGACGATCCATCTGGGACTCGTACCCGAAGCACGACTGGACCGCACCGAACCCCCGCATCGCACCACACGGCGGGTTGTTCGTTCGCACCATCACACCATCGACGTGCACGGACCGGCAGCGATACGGGCCCACGGCGAAGTAGGCGGCGTTTGCGATCACCGCCGGGCTCGACGACATGTAGGCACCCCCGTCGAGGAGCAGCTTCGCCTCTACGCGCACGAGCTCCCCATCCCTCGCCGCCTCGTGGCGGTACCACATACGCGAGGGGTGCCGGTGGACGTGGCCCATGAAGCTCTCCGCCCTGTTGTACACCATGCGCACCGGACGGCCGGTCTGCAGCGCCAGGAGGCAGAGATGGATCTGGATGCTGACGTCCTCGCGCGCCCCGAACGCCCCACCGATTCCGGAGAGGTGGACGCGAACCATCTGGGGGTCGACGGCCAGACTGGCGACGATCTGCTCGTGGTCGACGTGGCTCCACTGCGTCGCCACGTAGAGGTCGACTCCACCCTCACCATCGGGAATGGCGAGACCGGCTTCGGGGCCGAGCGGGGCTTGATCCTGCATCCCGGTCTCGTAGTAGCCCTCGACCACGATCTCGCCCCGATCGCCGGGGTCGCCACGCCGCACGGTGAGGCGCCGGAAGACCTCCTCCCGGACGTCGGCCTCCTCGGGGTCGATCAGCGGCGTCAGCACCTCGTACTCGACGTCGATGGCCGAGAGGGCGCGACGGGCGTCTTCGGCGTCGTCGGCGGCCACGATGGCGATGGCCTCACCCCAATACCGCACCACGCCGTCGGACATGACCGGCTGGTCGGCCACGTCGAGACCGAAGGTGCTCCGTCCGGGCACGTCGTCGAGCGTCATGATGGCCGCCACGCCGGGAACCCGTAGAGCCGGCCCAATGTCGAGCTTGGTGATTCGGGCGTGGGCGTGCGGGCTGCGCAGCGTCGCTCCCCACAGAGTTCCCCGTGCCGACAGGTCCGACGAGTAGGCGAAGTCCCCGGTCACCTTGGGGATGCCGTCGGGGCGATCTGCCGACGTGCCGACGCCCGCGGTGACCTCCGAGCCGATGGCGGTCGATGTCATGGCGCCGGCTCCCGCCGGTTGCGGTCGGCCAGCTCCTCGAGGCCGCGGAGGATCGCTCCGTAGCCGGTGCACCGGCACACGTTGCCGGCCAGCGCTTCGCGGATCTCGTCTGTCGACGGCGTCGGGTTGACGTCGAACAGCTCGGCGGCGGCTACGACGAACCCCGGCGTACAGAACCCGCACTGGACGCCGCCGCCCTCGAGGAGCGCCATCTGCACCGGGTGGAGGACATCGTTGTCGGCATACCCCTCGACCGTGCGTACGGTCGAACCGTGGGCATCCACGGCCATCACGAGGCAGGCGCACACGACGTCACCGTCGAGCACCACCGAGCACGAGCCGCACTCGCCTTGTTCGCACGCATTCTTGGACCCGGGCAGGGCGAGGTCGTCTCGGAGGACGTCCAGCAGGCTCTCTGGTCCGCGGATATCGACCGTCTGGTCGAGCCCGTTGACGTACATCGTGATCCTCATGGGGCGAGACACCTCTCCAGTAGCCGCCGCGCCAGCACCCCCGATGCATGACGTCGGTACGCCTCGGTGCCGCGGTGGTCGCTGATCGGCCGGACCTCCTCACGTACGAGGCGGACGAACTCCCCGAGCGCAGCCTCGGAGGGATTGGGTTCCGTCGAGATCATCTCCTCGGCGCGTCGGGCTCGGATCGGCGTCGGCCCCACAGCTCCCAGGGCCACACGGGTGCCGTGCTCGCCGTCTCGCATGACGCAGGCCGACACCATCGAGATCACCATGGCGTTGCGCACGCCGATCTTGCCGAACTCCTGGCGCTCCGGAATACCGCCGGGTAGCCGCACCGCCGCGATGATCTCGTCGGAGCGGCGGGCGTTCTGCTTCACGCCCACGAGAAAGCCGTCCCACCGCATCGTGCGCACGCCCTTGCGCGCCGAGTGGAGCTCCACCTCGGCATCGAGGGCGGCGAGGAACGGAAGGGTGTCTCCCGCCGGGCTGGCGGTTCCGAGGTTCCCGCCGATGGTGCCTGCGTTGCGGATCTGCGGAGAACCCACCGTGCGTGCCAGCTGGGCGAGCGCCGGGTACGGGCCGCGCTCCATCTCCGTGTAGGTGACTCCGGCGCCGATGCGGTGGCCATTCCACCCGCGAAGGGCATCGATCCGGCGCAGGGCGATCACGTGCTCCGGGTTGGCGTGGCCGGCGTTGACCTCGACCATGACGTCCGTGCCGCCGGCCAGCAACATCGCATCGGGATCGTCGGCGAGCGCGCTGAGGGCTGCATCGAGGTCGTGGGGCCAGTCGCAGTCCACGCTTCACTCTCTCGCTGGGCTGGGCCGGAGCCTAACGCGTCGGCTATCGCCGCTGAGATCGAGCAGCCGGCTCTGTCACCCGGCGTCCATGAAGGCGTCGACCTCGGCCAGGAGCTCGGCTTGGCGTTCCTCCGTGGCGAACGTCGACACGATCGAGTTCCGGGCGATCGCGGCGAGGTCGTCAACGGTGACGCCCAGCCCCTCGCCCACCGCCCGGTAGTTGTCCCCGACGTATCCACCGAAGTACGCCGGGTCGTCGGAGTTGACCGATGCCAGCAATCCGGCGTCGAGCATCGAGGGCAGAACGTGATCGGCAATCGTGTCCACGACCCGCAGCTTGACGTTGGACAGCGGGCACACCGTGAGCGGTATCCGGTCGACGGCGAGCCGGCGTACCAGCTCTGTGTCCTCCATCGAACGTACGCCGTGGTCGATGCGGCGCACCCCGAGGATGTCGAGCGCTTCCCACACATACTCCGGCGGTCCCTCCTCGCCGGCGTGCGCCACGGGGATCAGGCCGGCGTCTACGGCCCGCCGGTACACGTTGCGGAACTTGGAGGGCGGGTGGCCCACCTCGGAGGAGTCGAGCCCGACGCCGAGGATGAGGTCGCGGTGGGGCAATGCCTGCTCCAAGGTGACCTCGGCGGCGTCCTCGCTGAGGTGGCGGAGGAAGCACATGATCAGACCACCGCTCATGCCGAACTTGTCGCCCGCCTCGCGCATCGCCTGGTCGAGGCCGGCGACGACCGTGGCGAAGTGGACGCCGCGGTCGGTGTGGGTCTGCGGATCGAAGAACATCTCGACGTGCCGCACGTTGTCGGCTTGGGCACGCTCGAGGTACGCCCAGGCCAGGTCGTAGAAGTCCCGCTCGGTGACGAGCGCGCGGGCGCCCTGGTAGTAGATGTCGAGGAAGGACTGGAGGTTGGTGAAGTCGTAGGCCGCTCTGACCTCCTCGACGCTCCCGAACGGCAAGGTCACGCCGTTGCGCCGGGCGAGGGCGAACATGAGCTCCGGTTCCAGCGTCCCTTCGATGTGGAGGTGGAGTTCCGCCTTGGGTAGCCCGGCGGCGGCAGTCGAGACATCCATCGGGCCATGCTACGTGGTGCGATGAGAACGCTCGTGGCGGCCGATGGACGATTGCGTCAGGCTGCGCCGAAGGGCTGGTGGCGCCGCTGCGGAGCTGGATCGATGCCGATGCTCACGAGATAACGTCTCCGTCCCTGCTCGATGCGGTCCCATTCATCGGCGTCGGCAGAGGTGATGATCGCGTGCGGGCCGGAGCGGAGTTGACTCGGGACGCCCGGCTCGAACCGCCACCACGCCGCGGGCCGGCCCCAGAGATCCCAGCGGTGAAGGAACTCGTCGCGCACCGATCGCCAGACACGTTCGGCTTCGTCGAGGCTGCCGAAGCTCTCGACCATCTCGATGTCGCTGCCGAAAGTGAAGAGGCGGAAATACTCGAAGGGGATCACTCGACGGCGCCGGCTCTTGCGCATGATTCGAGTATCGCCCATCGAGCCGGGCGGTGCCAGAGCGCCTAGGGACGAGCAGCAACCGTCATTCCCCGCACACCGGCGTCGATTGCGGCGACCAGCCACTCGAAGCTGGCGTCGACCTCGACATCCAGAGCGAAGCCCGCCGAGGTGGCGAGCAAGGAGAAGCCGTGCAGGGCGCTGCGAACCGTACGTGCCGCATGAACGAGGTCGTCGCCCGTGAGACCGGACCCGGCGAGAAAGGCGACCACCGGCTCCACGGCACGAGCCGCGCTCTCCTCGAATCTCACATCCCCGGGACGCGCGACCTGGGTCAGTGGGTAGGTGCCCGGGTGTGCGACGGCGAACTTGCGGTAGGCGTCGGCTAGGGCGAAGAGCGCGTCCGAGCCGCTGCGGCCCATGACCGAGCCGCGCAGGACGTCGGCGAGGCGATCGATCGCATCGAGCGACACCAGACGCATCAGGGCGTCGATTCCGTCGACATGGTTGTACAGCGACGGGGTCTTGACTCCCAGCTCGCGGGCGATACGCCCCAGCGTCGGTTGGCTCGCGGGATGTGTGTCGAGCAGCCGGGCGGCGGCGGCGACCACGCGCTCCTGCGTCAGGCCGACTCGCGGCATCAGGTGACGCGGGCCAGGAACGAGACGATCGCGCCGTTGACGGTTTCGGCATCCTCGACGTGCGGGTAGTGCCCGGCCCCGTCGACCACCAGGTGATCGCCTCCGAGCCGGTGCGCCGTGGCCCTGGCTTCATCGGCGGGCTCGGTGAAGTGGTCGTCGGCCGAACCGAAGATGGTGAGGGTGGGGATGTCGAGACGCTCGATCCGCTCTTCCATCCCCACCCGGTTCGCCGTGAGGGTTTCGCGCGCCGCTCTCCGGGCGTCGGGTTGGCCGAGCATCGCACGGAGCTTGACGATCTCTTCCGGGAGATCGTCGGGCGGAGAGGACTTGTACCAGCCTGTGTACAGCTTCGCCCACATGCCGGCTGCCCACGGCCCGCGGAGGGTCGCCCGGATGACGGCTCGGGTGAGCCGCGCCTTCAGCGTGTTGTCGGCGTGCAGGTGCGGGCTGATCGCCACGATGGCGCGTACGGACTCCGGGTGTTCGACAGCGGCCCAGATGGCGGCTGCGGGGGCGAAGGAGGTTGCGACGACGACGGCGGGCCCGCCGTCGAGGCTGCGGAGGAGGTCGGCGAGTGAAACCGCCGTGGAGGCGACGGTGTACTTGCCCGCGGCCGCCGACTCGCCGTGACCAGGCAGATCGGCGGTGACCACCCGATAGCCGGCGGAAGCGACGGCGTGGCGGTTGAACCGGTATTCGGACCGGACGTCGCCGGCTCCGGGCAGCATGACGACGAGCGGCCCTGTGCCGCCGGTGTCGTCGTGGGCTAGTGGGGTGGTGGTGGTCGGAATCATCATGGCTCTCCTACTATGAAGAGTAGGGAAAATACTAATTATATTAGTTTCTGTCAACTCTGAACCGCACCGTTCCGCTCAAGCTTGATCAGGGTCGTCCCTATGCTGCGCTCTGCATCGATCCGATTCCGAGGGGGACCATCCGTGAAACGCCTGATCATCGCCGCGCTCGCCGGGGCGCTCGTGGTCACCGCCTGTGGCGGCGACGACAGCGTCGAGGCGTCGAACAGCCTCAACGTGCAGATGACCGACGACTTCGCGTTCGCGCCCGACAAGGTCGCCGTGTTCCAAGGTGACGAGACGACGATCGAGCTCGTCAACACGGGATCGGTGGAGCACCAATGGGTGCTCCTCCAGCGCGGTACGCGCATCGAAGAGGAGACGGAGATCCCCGATGCGGAGGGCGAGCTGCCCACAGACTTTGCGTACTTCCAGGCCAGCGTGCCTCCGGGAGAGACGCAGACGTTCACGTTTGTCGCTCCCGAGGCGGGGAGCTACCAAATCATCTGCGTGGTGCCGGGGCACTTCACGGCGGGCATGGAGGGACGGCTCCAGAGCGTACGGGGCTGAGCCGGTGAGCTCAGACGGTGGGCTGGGCCCCCACGCCGGCGAGCCAGGGCTGAATCACGGCGAGAAGCTCGTCGGGCGCCTCGAACTGGGGTACGTGACCCACGCCGGGCAGGATGGCGAGCGGCCAATCGGGTCGCGTCGCTGCTAGCCACCGTGACGCATGGATGGGAACGACCTCGTCGGCGTCCCCGTGGACGATCAATACGGGCGCCCCGATGCTGTGGACGGTTCTCGACATCTCCCGCCTCCTGAGCAGGACGGACGCAATGGACCGCTGCGCGTCGACGAACGCCGCGATCGACCACGGCATCTCACGCCGAGCTGCCTCCATGACGTATCCGGCTTCGGAGACCTCGGCGGGTACCCGAGCCGGGTTGGCGGTGACGAAGTCGAGGGTCGCCGCAACGTGATCCTCGACGCTCCGCGAATTGCGGAAGCGCTCCACGAGGCGGGAGCCGATGCCGGGAAGGAGGGGCGCGGCGAGGAAGCGAACCGTGTCGGCGCTGGGCATCTGGATTCGATCGGGCAGTAGCGCGGCGTTGATCAGCACCACGGCGGCGACCGCCCGGGGCGTCTGCGCGGCGGTCAGCAGCGACACGAGCCCGCCCATGGAGTTGCCGACGAGTATCGCCGGCGAGTTGAAGACCTGCTCGATGAAATGAACGAGCAGGGCGGCCTGGTGCGCCACGTGCACGGAACGCCCCTCGGGCGGAGACAAGCCGAAGCCCGGCAAGTCGACGGCGACGACCCGGTGTCCCTCGGCGAGCCGGTTGGCGACGAGGATCCAATTGAGGTGTGAGCCGCCCAGTCCATGGATCAGCAGCAAGGGCGGGCCTTCGCCGCCGTAGTCGACGTAGTGGACCGGTCCGTCGACATCGACGGTGCACGACTTCCCCGCGGGTCTGCGGGCGCCTTCCGTGGTCACGACGCGAGCGTAGACCTGGTCGGGCGCCGTCGGATCGTGACGGCCCATCGAGCCCCGTCGGGGCGACCGCCGATCAGTTGACCGTTGTCGCCCATGGTTCGATCGGCGATACTCGAAGTGGCGCGTCCCCGCGGTCAGGGGATGGAGCCGTCAGGAGTCAGGGGGAGACGACGATGTCCCAGCCTCTTGTGGTCGGCCTGGGCGATTCAACCTCAGATGCTGGCCAACTCGGGGGGAAAGGCGCCAGTCTCGGCCGTCTCGTGCAACTCGGTCATCGAGTCCCGCCCGGATTCGTCGTCACGGTTGCGGCCTTCGAAACGACGCTGTCTGCCATGGGTCTGTCCGCTGCCCATGCCGAGCTGAGCCGCTCCGTTTCAGCTCGTTCGCCCGATTGGGAGACGGCGGCGGCCATCACGCGAGGTCTTCAGTCGGCTCCCCTGCCGGACGAGGTCTGGCGCGCCATCGAGGACGAGATCGCACGTCAGCAGCTCTGGGAGACGACCCAAGGGGGTTTGATCGTCCGCTCCTCGGCCACCGTGGAGGACTCGGCGGTGTTCTCATTTGCGGGGATCTTCGAGTCCATGACGGTCGAGGCACCCGATTCGCTCGAGTCCGTCACCCGATCGGTGTGGGCGTCGGCTTTCTCGCGTCGTGCGCTCTCCTATGCGGCAGACAGCAATGTCGGTCTGGCGCCGGGCATGGCGATCGTGATCCAAGTCTTCCTGGATGCGAGCCGCAGCGGTGTGATGTTCACGACCTTCGGCGGAAGCAGGGCCCTCGTCGAGCACGTCGAGGGTGGCTGCGAGAAGCTCGTGAAGGGTGAGGTGATACCAGACCGGCTCTGGATCGACAGGGTGACGGGAGCGATCGAGGGAGATGGCGAGGCCCTGGAACAGCAGCACGTGAAGAGCCTCAGCCTGCTCGCGCAACACCTCGAGCAGCAGTTCGCCGGCCCGCAGGACGTGGAGTGGGTGATCCACGGCGACGCCGTCCACCTCCTCCAGACACGACCCATCACGGCCGGTCTGGCCGGGGGAGCGGCCGGCGACACGGCCGGCGCGGTGCTCACCGGAGTCGCTGCGAGCCAAGGTGTGGGTACTGGCGACGTCCACCTGGTGTTCAACATCGATCACGCTCTCGACTTGAAGGCGGGCCAGGTGCTCGTCACCCCCATGACGAACCCCGACATGGTGGTGGCCATGCGCAACTCCTCTGCCATCGTGACTGATGTGGGAGGCATGATCTGCCATGCCGCCATCGTGTCGCGCGAGTTGGGGCTGCCGTGCGTCGTGGGGACCGAGACCGCGACGCGCACCCTCGCCGCGGGACAGCTCGTCACGGTCGACGGTTTCAGCGGCGCCGTCTACGACGGCATCGTCGCGGTCGAGGACGCCTCCGCCGGTTTGCGGCCGGCCGAGTGGGAGGACGTGTGGGAGGCTTGGATACAGGCGGTTCGGACCGAAACGCCGCTGCTGTCGTCGGTGGCCGCCTTGGATGCGGCACCTTCCGGGCTGCCCTTGGTGATGCTTCGACCCGAGATAGACCTTCGGGCAGACGATGCCGGCCTGTGGGCCGACCTCGAGCATTGGACGTCCGAGCAGCGGGCCGAGCGGATCGGTCGCTACGTGGTCGACATCGAGCGAATCGCCGGCATGGTGGGTACCGGCGCCGTCGTGCTGGTGACGGACGACCTTCCACCATCGATCGTGGAAGAGCTCGTGGTTGCTACCTGCGCAACCACCCGGGTCCGGGTCGGGGGCTCCGGCGAGGGCGCCGCTCCGATCAGCGTCGCCTTGGTGCAACAGGGGGAAGCGGATCCCCGCCATGGTCTCGTACCCATGGCAGCTGCCCGAGCAGCTGCCCGCGACACGCTGAAGTTCTTCGGACATCAACCAGGCGTGAAGCGGACGACCATGCCGAACCCCGACGGCCGGGCCGCCTGGTGGGAGCTTCTCCCTGAATACGGGCGTTTCCATCGGGAGGCAGGCACCGCACACGTCACCGGCGAACACGACTGGCTCGAGGTTCGACCAGAACTCGTCATCTCGGCGCTGTTGAAGTCTCTGGTACAGCCCGGATTCGAGATGGTTCCTCGCGTGATGGGGTTCCCGGCGGTGCCACCCCTCCACATCAAATGGGTCCGCTGCCGATACCACTTCCGCTCGGATGTCTTCGCGACTGCGTGGGAAGCGATCGTCGAGGCAACCTGGGACACCGCGTACATGGCGGATCTGATGCACCGAGTACGGGTGTCATACGACCAGCTCGCCGAGGTCCTCGTCTTGTTCCCCACCGACGGCGCGGAGATTCGCCGGCTGAGCGGGAGCGAGATCGTCGCCCTCATCACGTCGTGGTGGCCGCGATGGGTGGAGTTCTTCGCCCTCTGCTGGTTCATCCAGGCCCAAGGCGACGACATCCTCTACCCCTTCATCGACGAGACCGTCGCGGCCAACCTCGCCGCCACCGGGCGAGGCGGCGAAGGCGTCGCTTGGCCGACGGCAGGCGAACTCGTGTTGCCGACGACTTCGGTGCTCAGCGGCGAGTACATGGCGAGCATGGGGCGGCTTCACGATGAGCTCATCGATCGCAATCTCGCCACACCGGAGGCAGCTCTTCGAGCCATCCAGTCCGGGAAGGCCGACGGCCTGGCCGACATGATCGATGCGCATCTCCGGGAGTGGCATTGGATGCGTGATCGCGACCTCATGTTCGAACCCTGGGATACGCCTCAGCGGGTCGTCGAGACCGCACTACAGACAGAACCGCATGCTCCCGCCGACTACGCGGAGAACCGGCGCCGCAACCTGTTCGCGCTGGCGTTCCACAGCGATCTGGCCGAGGCCGCGGGGCGGAGGGGCGCCCTCAACCATGCGGTCCGATTCCTCCACGATCTCAACGTCGAACGCGAAAACCACCACGTTCTGTGGCTCAAGTACTCCTACCCGTTGCGGCGGCTGTTCCTCGAGATCCAGCGTCGGTTGATCGAGCTCGGCTCACTCGCGGACGGGGACATCTGGTTTCTCCAGACTCCCGAGTTGCTCGCCGCCGCTCGCAATCTGCCTGAGCCGCTTCCTGCCGAGGTCGTGGCGCGTGTTCGCAACCGCCGCCGCGGCTTCGAGGTCGAGGCGAGATTCAGCGACGATGATCCGGGGGTGACGGCCGAAGACGACTATTACTGAGCCAGGCCGTCGAACTCCACGGTGCCCGTCTCGCCATCCAGGCTCACCCACATGCCCGTCTCGATCAGAGCCGTGGCGTCTCGCACCCCGACGACGGTGGGCACTGCGAACTCCCTCGCGAGGATGACGGCATGTTGCAGCAACCCTCCCTCCTCGACGACCAGCCCGGAAACTCGCCGAAGTACGGGGGCGAAGTACGGGTGGAAGACGCGCACCACCACCACCGACCCTGAAGTGGCGTCCACCGCTTCGCTCTCGGCTCGCACGACGAACGCCGGTCCCCGGGCCCGGCCCGCCACCGCACCGCTTCCAAGGAGCTGCTCACTCATACGAGTCTCCGAGAATCGCATCGAGTCGATGGGGCGCCACCGAGTTGCGCTCGAGGTACCCCGTGTCGGCCCAGTACGCGTTTCGCCTCTCGTCGATCGCCTGGATGTCGGGCAACTCACCGGCGAGCTCGTGACGGGTCACGAAGAGCATGTCGCGGGGCGCCACCGAGAGCTCTCCTGCCCAGGATCGGAGCAGGGGCACCAGACCGCGGAAGAACGCCGTGCGGACGTACCAGATCTGATGATCGGTCAGCTCGAGCCAAGCGCTCAGCGCCCCGGCGGTGGTCATGGGATGCGCATGGGGGTCGGGGGCGAGATCCGCAAAGGTCGGCGCCGGCGGGGGCGGCTCGCCACTCCCGGGTCGGGCAACGCCGGCCAGTGCGCGCAGCGTGAACTCGGGCGAGTCGAATCCGGGCGCCTCCCACGCCACTGGCCCGAAACCGCTGTGCGCAGCGCAGAAGCTCAGCACTGCAGAGCCAACGTGCGGAGGGACGTCCGGCCAGGCCGCCGCAAGCCGTTCAGCGCTCCAGCCGGCGTCTGCGCACCACGCCGCCAAACGCTCGAGCGACAGCGTGAGCTGGAGGCCAGGGCTCGGACTCGGTGGCGCTTCGATCGGGGATTCGTCCGTATCGAGCGCACCGAGCAGCAGTTCGGGGACGATCTTGGTCAAGATCGGATACGGCATGAAGTCGGCCAGCCGCGCCAGCAGGTCGATGGCGGCGCGACGGCAGTCTGCGTCGTCGCCGGCCGGCGCCAGTGATTCGGCCGCCCGGGTAGCCTCCAGCAGCCCCGCGCACACCGACCGCCGCGTCCCCTCGAGCGCCGTCACGAAGCCGCGTCCGGGGCGTCGGGGAAACGCCGCGCGAAGCGCGCGGGCGTCTTCACTCGAGACGTGCAGGCTGCCCGTTGCGTCCAAGTCGGCGCGAAAGCCGTCGGGAAGGGCGTGCCCAAGACCGACCAGTTCTCCCGCCGTTGTCAGCCGGTCGAAGACCGAGCGCTGCAGCGGCAGTCCGATGATGCGCTCGCGTAGCTTCACGCTCGACGCTCTCGGACTCAGTCGTGTTCGCCGGCCAGCGCCGCTCGCGCCTGGAGCTCGAGCTCCGAGAGTCTCGGGAATGCTCCTCGCAGGGCGGCGATCCGCTGCTCGGGTCCGAGCGCAGTCATCCCGAGGCGGACGGAGTCCTGTGGGTCGTACATGACCAGGTCGATGTCGACCGGATCGAAGCGAGCGGTCGCGTGGCGCACGATCACCATTGCTCTCGTGGCTTCTCGAGCGATC
This sequence comes from Acidimicrobiia bacterium, assembly GCA_041611095.1. Classification (GTDB taxonomy): domain Bacteria; phylum Actinomycetota; class Acidimicrobiia; order Spongiisociales; family UBA5794; genus UBA6912. The sequence continues at coordinate 29,972 of JBFINP010000015.1, forward strand.
GCTTCGGCCGGGAGCCATACCTCGTAGACGCCCGGGGTCAGCTCCGCATCGACCTCGCGGACGGCCCTTTCGATCCGCCTGGCCGCAGACCCGTCATCCCGCACGAACGCAGCCGACAGTGACTCGGCGGTGAGACCGACGGCGGGGTCGCCGCCTTGGGTCCGGCCGTACACGAGGATGCGGCGTCCTGAGCTTCCTGCCTTGATCGTGTAGGCGTGGACCGGCATCAGGATGGCCCTCGCTCGGTGAGGAAGTCGGTGAGCTTCTTCTCCGGATCCATGCCTGCTTGGAACTCCATCTCCGTCAAGTTTGGCAATGCCCGTCGCAAGAACTCGTGTCTCGTCTTGTCCTGGAGTTGCGCCATGCCGAGGCACCTCTCATCGAGTGGGTCGTATGCGACCAGCTCGAGATCGATCGGGTCCACCGTCGCCTGGGGAAAGCGGATGATCACCACCGCGTGGGCTGAACCCGGGGCGAGCAGCTCGTCGGGAAGCGGAAGTCGGTAGACGCCGGGGACGAGCTCGGGGTCCACCTCACTCATGCCATCCAATGGAAGGTGGACCGGCGGCTCGCCTTCCCGGACGTACCCCGCCACCGCGCCCTCTGCGGCAGCGCTCAAGCCGACGACGCCGGATCCGGAGGAGTCACGGGCGTATATGAGCAGGGACCGGTCGTGCGATCCCCAGCGCATGGTGTGCGACGAGTGAACCGGCATGGCCTCTCCCTCTTTGGCCCCGCCTGCGACTCTACCGACCGCAGAATCCGCTGGGGAGGGCCTGCAACGCCCTCGAACAGACTTCTGCCGGACCGAGTTCGGACGTATCGATCTCGACGAAAGGACCCCGATCGGCGATCGTCACGCGGAGTGCGTCCAACCATCGCGCGGTGAATGCCTCGGAGCCCACGGTCTGTCGCAGCGAGGCGCCGGGGCGTGCCTCGCCGCGTGCGGTGATGCGGTGCTTCAACACCTCGTGCTCGGCGTGTAAGAGCACCGTGAGCTGAGGCAATCGGATGCGAGCGAGCACCGGCGCGGCGATGCTCGTCAGCTCATCCCACTCGACGGCTCCTTCCGCTACGAGCAAGGCGAGAGGGCTGGCGAAGTACCGGTCACACACGACCCGTGGTGTGGCGCGTGCGATCCCCTCGCTCATGTGCGCGATACCCGCCAGGTAGTAGGCGAGCCGAGGGAGCGGAGCAATCGCCTCGTCGAGCCGGTGTCGAGCGCGGAAATCGACGAACGAGGCGGGATATCGGACGAGCGTTGCAGCGCATGTGCGAGCGATGTGATCGGCGACGAGGCTCTTCCCGGCGCCGTTGGGACCTTCGACGGCAACGAGGGTTCCGGTCGAGCTGTCCACGTCGGTCATCGGCAACCTTCCCCGCGCCTGTGACGTGTCGTGTACCTTATCGACAGCCGCAGACAGAGAGGGGTGGGCGATAGAGCTCGGGGCGCTGGCGGCGCAGCTCTCGGCAGTGTTTCCGTCGCCTCGCACCGAGCGCGCCGCCCGAGATTTCCTGAGTCTGCCGGACCCGTCGCTGGCCCTCGGCCGCATCTATCCTCACCTCGTGTGGCAGCGGACCCTGCGGACGGCGTTGGGGCATCTCGAGTCTGCGGGAGCCGACCTCGACTCGCTGGAGATTCCGGTCGAAGCCTTTCGGAGGACGTTCCCTCGCGGTGTGCCGAGAGTCTGGAAACTCGATCGGGAGCCGCCGATAACGGCGGGCGATGTCGTAGAGATCTACACGACGCATCGTGCGCTGTTGGGCCGTCCCGTAGAACTCCTCGCCCAGGCCGGCGTGGACCGATTCATCCTCGTATCGGGAAGGGCGTACGAAGCCCGGTACCCGCACTACGTCCACCGAGCCGAGTTCGACACGGACCTCGTCGCACCGGCGATGGATGCCGGATTCTCCATCCTCTCGGTTCTGGAACGCAATGGCTATCCGTTCGACACCCTCCGGGTTCGGCGGCTCGGCTCTTCACCTGACGCGACCTTCGAGATCCGGCGGTGGGAGCAAGACCACCTCCTCTCGGTCGGCGTTCTCGTGGGCGGCTATCACGCTCACCGGGAGCAGTTGTACGAACGAGGAGACTTCGTCACCTTCCGGGGCCAGGAGGTGAGAGCGGCTCGGCCCGAGGACCTGTTGGTGATGCTCGCTGCCCGGGTCGAGTCGAAGCGCCAATTCGGTCTGGTGAATGTCAATGATGCGGCCGTGATTCTCGACTCCGACGGGATGAACCTCGACTGGGACCTCGTTGGGGCTGCAGCGTCGACCGCCGGGCTGCACACCACCCTCGCCGTCATTCTCGTCCGGGCGGAGGCATTGCTCGATCGGTCGGTCGTTCCCCATTCGGTCATGCAGCGTCTGAAGCGCTCCTCGTCTCGAATCGGACGCATGCTCACGCGTCGGGTCGCAGATGCCACGGTCGCCCTCGAGCCCGTCCGCCGCCCGAGCGTCGACGCGCTCGCATTGGGGGCATGGAAAGCAGGGGGCCTGGTGCGGCACTTGAGGCGCCCCCACGCCCCTTCCCTCACGTCGAACGCCTTGCTGGCTGTGGAGAAGCGGGTCCTGACTAAGGAGCTGGCAGCCCTGCGACGTGGGCCCGCTGTGTCGCCGGCGCTCCGGATCGCAGCGTCGACGCGCAGGCGAAGCGGAGTCATCTGCGAGATCGCACCGGCCTTCGCCGCATCGGAACGATGCATGCTCGCCATTCGCGGCTGGCGGGGCTCCCGCGCCGCGCGAGAGCGCCTCCTCGCCATGGCCGACCTGCTGTCCTCCGGCAGGGAGCCTCACCGATGCGGCTCGATCCGCTTCGACCTGTCGGCGAGCGATGGTTCGTGAAGACGGTCGGAGACCGAGAGCCCGGCCTGCGATAGGGTCTCGTCCATGCCCGTCTCCGTCGATCCCGCCGCATTTGTCGCTCCCGGAGCCCAGATTCACGGCGATGTGACGATCGGGCCGAGAGCCGTCGTCATGTTCGGCGTCGTGATGCGCGCCGAGATGGATCGCCTGGAGGTCGGCGCAGAGACCAACGTGCAGGACAACGTCGTCTTTCATGTCGACGAGGGCTACCCGCTGCGGGTCGGGCGCCGGGTCACCGTGGGCCACGCCGCCGTGGTGCACGGCGCCACCGTGGGCGACCACTGCCTCGTCGGGATCGGGGCCATCATGCTGAACGGCTCCGAGCTGGGCGAGGGGGCATGGCTGGCGGCCGGCTCCCTCCTGCCCGAGGGCCGCGTCATCGAGCCGTGGACGCTGGCGGCGGGAACCCCGGCGCGCCCGATTCGCCCACTTCGTCCCGAGGAGATCGCATCCCAGGACGCCGGCGTCGAGCACTACCTTCGCTTCGCCGAGCTCTACCGTCCCGACTCCTGAGCGCCCGCGTCCGGACCCTCAGCCCCGGATGGCGTTGAGGTAGTTGTAGATCGTGATCCGGCTCACCCCCATCGCATCGGCGACGTCCTCGATGGCCTTGCGCAGGAGAAAGGCACCCCGCTCGTCGAGCATGCGGATGGCGGCCTGGCGCGCCTGTCTATCGAGAACGGCGAGGTCGGAGCCGAGCTCGAGCTCGACATGCTGGATGAGCTGATCGAGGGCGTTGTGGAGGCTCCCCACGTGAATCGAAGCTTCGGCGCTCTCGGTGACCGCCTGCAAGGTCACCCGGGTCGCGCCTGCATCGAGGGCGGCGCCGAGGAGCCCCGAGACGGCGGCGGCGATGTCGCCGGCGCGGCCCCGCACGACGCTGCCGAAGGCGCCGAGCTCGACATCGAGCCCGTGACCCGTGGCCGCCTCGATCGCGGCGGTGACATGGCGGCCTGGCCGGCCCTCGACGAAGGGCTCTACGAGGAACTCGAGCCGGACGGGTTCGTCGGTCATGCCTCCTCGGCTCTCGACGGTGAGCCGTGCGCGGACGCTACCGGTCGGTTGACAAAATGTAAAACACTCCGGCACAATCGGACCACGATGCCGGGTTGACACCGCAGGCGCGCTTGCGATGATGACCTCCCGGCCCCCGACCGAGGAGCATGGATGACCCTGACCGCACCGGACACCGTCGTCTTCACCCTCAACGGCACCGAGGTCACGGTTCGCGGCGATCATCCCCATCTCCTCGCAGCGTTGCGCGAAGAGCTCGATGTGCTCTCGCCGAAGGACGGTTGCGCCCCTTCGGGTCAGTGCGGGTGCTGCACCGTCCTCGTCGACGGCAAGGCGAGGGTTGCCTGCCAGACCCCACTCGACAAGGCGGCCGGCGGTGAGGTCACCACGCTCGAGGGCTTCGAGCCGGCCGAGCGTGACCGATTGGCCAGTGCCTTCGCCGTGTGCGGTGCGCTGCAGTGTGGCTTCTGCACTCCCGGCATCCTGGTGCGCACCAAGAACCTCCTCGACCAAAAGGGCTCCGATCTCACGACCGAGACGGCCGCCGGCCGGCTCGGTGCTCACCTGTGCCGCTGCACTGGCTACACCAAGATCTTCGACGCCATCGAGATGCTGGCGTCCGGCCAGGTCCCGCCGCTGGAGCTGCCCGGCGGCATCGGGAAGTCGGGCGTCAAGTACGAGGGCGTCGAACTGGCGCTCGGTGACCGCGGCTACATCGACGACATGCGCCCGGTCGGCCTGCTTCACGCTGCGGTCAAGCTCGCCGACCACGCACGCGCCGACGTGCTCCGGATCGACATTTCGGCCGCCGAGGCCGAGCCCGGGGTCGTCCGCGTGCTGACCGCCGCCGACGTACCCGGCCAGCTCAAGATCGGGATCATCCACGAGGACTGGCCGGTCTTCATCCCGGAGGGCGGACGGACGTCGTACCTCGGCGACGTCATGGCGCTCGTCGTGGCCGAGGACGTGGCAACGGCCCGCCGCGCCGCCGACCTCGTCACGGTCGAGTACGACGTGCTACCTCCCATCACCGACCCGAAGGCCGCCGTGGCGTCGGACGAGGATGCAGTGTGGGGACTCGACGGCAACGTCCTCTCCGTCTCGACCTATCGCCGCGGCGACGTCGATGCTGCCCTGGCGGCGTCGGCCCACGTCGTGCGCGAGACGTTCCACACCCAACGCGTCGAGCACGCCTTCCTCGAGCCCGAGTCGACCCTCGCCATGCCTCGCGAGGGAGGCGGCCTCATCGTCTACTCGGGAGGGCAGGGCGTATGGGACGACCGCGACCAGATCGCCAAGGTGCTTGATGTCGACCCGTCCCAGGTCACGGTCGAGCTGGTCTCGAACGGCGGTGCCTTCGGCGGCAAGGAGGACATGGCGAATCAGGCGCAGACCGCCCTGGCGTCCTTCGTCCTCGGCGCGCCCGTCAAGTGCACGCTCACCCGCGAACAGTCGCTGCTGATACACCCCAAGCGCCATCCCATCGAGATCGACATCGAGGCGGGCTGCGACGCCGATGGACTCCTCACCGCGATGCGGGTGCGCATGATCGGCGACTCTGGGCCCTACGCCTCGGTGGGTATGAAGGTGCTGGAGAGAGCCGCCGGGCACGCCAGCGGTCCATACGTCGTGCCCAACATCGACGTCGAGTCCGTCGCCGCCCGCACCAACAACCCGGTGTGTGGCGCCTTCCGCGGGTTCGGCGCCAACCAAGCCCAGTTCGCATCCGAGGGCGTGATCGACCGCCTCGCTGCCGCCGTCGGCATCAGCGGGTGGGACATGCGAGCCCGCAACGCCGTGCATCCCGGCGTCGTCTGGGGGCCCGGGCAGCTCATGGACGAGGGGAGCCGGGGTGCGCGTATGTGCCTGGAGGCCGTGAAGCCGGCGTACGACGCCGCGCTTGCCGCCGGCAAGGCGGTCGGGCTGGGACTGGGCCTCAAGAACTCGGGTCTCGGCAACGGATTCAAGGAGATCGCCCGGGCCGTCGTTCGCCTCGAGGACGACGGCACCGTCGAGGTGCGCCATTGCTGGACCGAGATGGGACAGGGCGTGCACACCGTCGCCCTCCAAGTAGCGGTCGAGGAGCTCGGTGTGGATCCGGCCAAGGTCCGCGTCGTCGTCGACACCACCCGCGAGCTCGGCGCCGGCCAGACCACCGGATCAAGGGGCACGCTGATGGGTGCCGGAGCCGTCGCCGATGCGTGCCGGGTCGCCAAGGAGCGCGGTATGGCGCCCGGCGTCGACTACGAGGGTGAGTACCGAATCGACTGGACCAACTCACTGTCGGACGACGTCGAGTTCCCGATCATCCACTCCACGTTCGGGTACGCCGCCCAGCTCGTCATCGCCGACAAGGCGACCGGCCGCGTCGAGAAGGTGGTCGCCGCCCACGACGTCGGCAAGGCGGTCAACCCGCTGCTGTGCCAGGGACAGATAGAGGGAGCCGTCCACATGGGCCTCGGGTATGCGCGGTCAGAGGAGTTCCCCACCGACGAGGAAGGACGGCCGACGAACATGACGCTGCGTAGCCTCGGCATCATCCGTCCGAAAGACATGCCAGAGGTCGAGGTGATCCTGGTCGAGGCACCACAACCCGATGCGCCGTACGGGATCAAGGGTGTCGGTGAGATCGGTCTCGTTCCGACCGCCGGCGCCGTCGCCGCCGCCTACCGGGAGGTCGACGGGCAGTGGCGCAATCGGCTGCCGATGGACATCCACCAGCCGCTGGCCATCACATGAGCGCAGTCACCCCCGGCTTCGTGTGCGCTCACCATCACCTGTACTCGACCCTCGCCCGCGGGATGCCGCCGCCGCCCAAGGTGCCGACGACGTTCCAGGAGATCCTCGAGCAGATCTGGTGGCGGCTCGATGCGGCTCTCGACCTCGAGATGCTGCGCTGGTCCGCGATGCTCGGCGCCTTGGAGGCGCTGGAGACCGGCACCACGGCGATCGTGGATCACCATGAGTCGCCCAACGCCATCGAGGGCAGCCTGTCGGTGATCGCCGACGCCTGCGCCGAGGTCGGGGTGCGGGTGCTCACCGCCTACGGCGTCACCGACCGTCACGGCGCCGATGGGGCGCGGCGGGGAATCGAGGAGAACCGGCGCTTCCTCGCCGAGGGCGGTCCCGGGATGGTGGGCGTCCACGCCGCTTTCACGTGCAGCGACGATACGCTGGCCGCCGCCGCCGGGCTCGCCGAGGAGATGGGCGTCGGTGTGCACATCCACGTTGCCGAGGGGCCGGAGGACATCGACGCTCCCGGACGGCTCGACGGTCTCACCCGTGACAACTGGTTGCTCGCTCATTGCGTCCACCTGCCCACTGACCACGGCCTGCGGGGCACGATCCTGCACAACCCGATGTCGAACCTGAACAACTCGGTCGGTTATGCCCAGCCGGCCCGGTTCGCCAACCCGGTGGCGCTGGGAACGGACGGCATCGGTGCCGACATGATCGAGTCGTTCCGGGTGGCGCACGTGATGCACCGCTCGGTGGATGTCACCGCCTCGCCCGAGACGGCGTGGGGCTGGCTGGAGACGGGGTGGAACTTGGTACCCGAGGCCCGAGACGACCGGGTGACCTGGTCGTACGATCCGATGGAGCCGTGGCACCTGGCGTTCACGCCGGGCGTCCGACCGCTCCAGGTCGAGATCGGCGGCGAGGTCGTGTTCGCCGACGGAAGGCCGACCCGCGTCGACGCCGACGAGGTGCGGGGGAAGGCAAGTGAGCAGGCCGCCCGGCTGCATGCGAGGCTGTAGAGCGAGAGCGTCGAGAGGAGCACCACCGTGACCGAGCGCCGGCCCCCACTCACCCCATTCACGCTCGAGTTTCTCCTCGGCCGTATCGCCCACGAGTGGGAGACCCGCAAACGCATTTTCGACCTGCCAACCGCTCGCTTCTTCAAGGTTGGTGACGGCCCGGACCTCACGATGTCGTTCATGGGACGCCCGGCGGCGACCCCTGTCGGTCCCGCCGCCGGTCCACACAGCCAGCTCGCCGAGAACATCGTGCTCTCGTGGCTCGGCGGGTCCCGACTCATCGAGCTGAAGACGGTGCAAATCCTCGACGAGCTCGATATCAACCGGCCGTGCATCGACATGCAGACGATCGGCTTCAACATCGAGTGGAGCCAGGAGCTGAAGATCGCCCAGTCCCTCGAGGAGTACGTCAAGGCCTGGATGGTCATCGAGATCCTGAAGGGCTGGGACGAGCTGACGCCGTTCCTCGGCGAGTACACCGGGCCGCTGGTCTTCGACCTGTCCGTGGGCTACGACCTCGAGGGCATCTCGAGCGACCCCGTCGCCGAGTACATCGACGCCATGGTGGACGCCACGGCCGAGATCGACCGGCTGCGGCCGTCGATCCCCGAGCCGTTCACGGCATGGCGCGAACACGACTTCCCCAGCCGGGTGTCGGACACCGCCACCCTGTCGACGTTCCACGGCTGCCCGCCGGACGAGATCGAGTCGATCACCAAGCACCTCATGACCCGGCACGGGCTCGACGTGATCGTCAAGCTCAACCCGACGCTGCTCGGCTTCGAGCGGGTCGGCGAGGTGGTTCACGACGTCCTGGGATACGACGAGATCCGGCTCCGCCAGGTCGACTTCGACAACGACCTCCAGTTCGACCGTGGCATCGAGCTGATCCACGAGTTGAACGACTTCGCCGCCGCCCTTGGACGTAAGTTCGGCATCAAGCTGTCCAACACGCTCGTCGTCGAGAACCACAAGGGGTGGATGCCCGACAACCCGATGTACCTGTCTGGACCCCCTCTCCATGTAGTGACGACAACGCTGTTGGGGGAGTTGCACAAGGCGCTGCCGGGGATGCTCGCCGTCGACGGCCAGGAGGCGCCAGTGCAGGTGAGCTATTCAGCGGGCATCACCAAGGACAACCTTTCGGCAGCCGCCGGTTTGGGGCTCGAGCCGATGACCGTGTGCTCCGACCTGTTGAAGCCTGGTGGCTATGGGCGGCTGGCGCCGATGCTGAAGGCGCTCCAGAAGGAGATGGACGCCGCCGGCTGCGGCGACCTGGCAGCGTGGCGAGCTCACGCCAACGAGACGGCGAGTGCCGCCGGATTCGCCGGCGCCGTCGAGGCGTACGTGGCGTCGCTCCACGATCCGGCGTCGAACGGCCCGTACACCAAAGCCGAGAACGTCAAGCTGCCCCGCGAGGTCGACCACGTCCTCGAGATGTGGGACTGCGTCGCCTGCAACTTCTGCGTCACGGTGTGCCCCAACGATGCGTTCTTCCGGCTGCCGACGCCGGAGGGCATGCCCCTCGAAGCACGGCAGCAGTACCTCGTCCTGGTCGAAGCGTGCAACGAGTGCGGCAACTGCATGACCTTCTGCCCGGAGGAGGGCGACCCGGCCGTGATCAAGCCGCGTTTGTTCGTCGATGCCGAACGTTTCGCCGATGAGCCCGACGACGTCCAGGCGTTCTTGGTGAAGGCCAACGGCGACGGCGCCGCCTACACCGTCGTCGCCAAACCCGGTTTCGAGGCCGAGGTCCCCCGCCTCGTCGACATCCTCAACCGCGAGGAGGGCTTCCCGGCCAGGGAGGCCGAGCTGACCGGCTGAGGGTCCGCGTTGGGCCGGGCCAGAGCCAGGCGCGCAAACGCACGTCGAGGACCGCTCGCGTCTCCAAGTCCGGCAGGTCGTCAGGACCGGTCGCTATCTGAGGCCTCATCTCGCCCTCATCCAGCGACAACGGGACCTATCCACCTTGGGTCGGTGTGAGGCACGGGATCGCTCACACCCGCCCGCGGCCCTGCGCCTCGAGTTGGAGGAATAGGACGAGGAGGGAGGACACCATGACTCGTCGAAGGAAATGGATGATGCTGGCTGTGGCAGCCTCGATGCTGGCCACCACCGTGGTCGCCGGCCCCGCGACGGCGGCCCCGGGAGGCCCGCAGGATCGCGCTCCGGTGCTGCGGGAGTATCGGGAGGACGGGACGCCGGCGCCGGAGCCGCTGGAGCAGGTCGGCACGTCGCGCCTGGTGCGCAGCGCCGACGGGCTCGAAGCCAAGGTACGGGTCGCCGGGCTGCAGCCCGGCGGGGTGTACACGTTCTGGTGGGTTGTCGTCCAAGACGACGGCACCTTCCCCGACGACATCTTCGTGGCGCTCGGTGCCGGAGCGGTCGTTGGCCGCAGTGGCCGGGCTGCCGTGGGGATGGACGCCGCCGTCGGCGAGGCGAGCATCGGCGGGTTCGAGCCTGCCCCCGGTGTCGTGCTCGAGTTCGACGAGCTGCGCGACCCGCTCAATGCGCTCGTACGGGTGGAGATCGCCTATCACGGCCAGGCCGAAGATGCCGGAGACGAGCTCGACGCCTGGTTGAGCGACTTCTGGACCGGCGCTGCGTGTCCGCCGGATACACCCAACCCCAATCCGGCTCAGCCACACTGCCCCGTGTGGTTCGCGGCAACCCACGCCTGAAGCGACGCATCGCGGAGAGCCCGGGCCTTTGCGCCAGGGCTCTCCTGTGCGTTCACCGCTTGCCGCGAGACGCGCTTCCCTCCGGCACGGACGACGGCTCACCCGGTCACCGTGAACAGGACGCCGCCGGCGTCGAGGATTGCCTGGGCGCGGGTGTCGAGGGTGCCGTCGTGGATGACACCGTAGAGGCTGTCTCCCGGGCAGGTCGTGGCGGCGTGGTCGCGGTGGCCCATTGCCTCTTCGACCGGTACGCCGTAGCGCTGCGAGGCCCAGGCGACGAGGAGGGCGAGGTTCTCCACCTGCGCCTCTGTCGGCGTGCTGTCGTCGAAGTCTCCTTCGACGACCAGGAGCAGATGCCCGGTCGGGTCGTAGTCGGTGGCGGTATCGCCGGGGGCGGCGGGCGGGCGACCCTCGTAGACAAGACCATTGCGGCCGATGATGAGGTGGTAGGCGAGGTCCGGCCAGCCCAGGCTCTGGTGGTATGCCTGCCAGCCGCGGAACTGAGCGGGCCCGGTCGTGCCCGTCACGGTTCCGGCGTGATGGATGGTGATCTCGTCGATGGTGTGGCTTCGGAAGGACCCGATCGGCGCGGCGGCGCCCCAATCCGCTCGAGGCACGACCTCGACCTCGAAAGGTCGCGGCGGCACGGGGACCGGCGTCAGGCCCAGCGCCCTTCCGAGGAACGTGGCCATTTGCGCCCTCGTCACAAGAGCCGTCGGACAAAAGCGGTCGTTGAGCGGCGGGTTGCACCCGCTGGTGATCCCGGCGCCGGCGATGGCATCAATCGACGGCTCGAAGAGGGAGCCGTCGTCGTCGACGAAGCGGTCCGTGTTGAGGAGGTCGAGCCCGAAGCCGCGCTGGAGGAAGGCGGCCATCTGTGCTCGCGTCACGTGAGCGTCCGGGCAGAACCGGTCGTTGGCGGGTGGGTTGCAGCCGCGGGTGATACCCGCCTCGGCGATGCGGCCGATGTCGGCGGCGAAGATCGAGACCGCCACGTCGACAAAGCGATTGTCGTCGGCGGACGGCAGCTGCAACGCCCGCCCCAGGAACGCCGCCATCTGTCCACGGGTCACCGGCGCATCGGGGCAGTAGAGATTGCCGTTGGGCGGGTTGCAGCCGTTGGTGACCCCGGCGGCGGCGATGGCCTCGATCCAGCCCTGGTGGATGCTGGTGTCGTCATCCACGAAGGTCCCGCCCGGGGGCAGCTCATCTGCGAGCGCAACGGGCGCAGCCCACATGACCACGGAGCACAAGGCCACCGCAAGCACTGTTCTGCCGACGACCAACGAGCTACCTCCTACCAGGCGACGACCGAACCTAGCGGTTCGACCTTGCCGGCACACGTGGTGTGCGGAGGAGGTGGTGGTAGCTACCCGCGGCGCTTTGCCATCATGATGGTGTGGTGAGCCTCTACTCCGCCGAACGGGTTCGATCGTGACGGCGCCCGATCCGAAGCGGCGCCGTCTCCTCGGCGGGCTTGCGGCCCTCGCCGGGCTGGCAGGCGCCGGCGCCGTCGGGCTGAGCCGGTTCGGTTCGAGCTCGTCCGCACCGACGACGACGGCACCCATCGCCGCGCCCACGACGACGACGACCACCATCACTCCGCCCTCGACCACCTCGACCATCTCCACCACCACGACGACCACGACGGCTCCGCTCGCCGTAACGATCGCAGCCATCTGCCGCGATGCGTGGGGTGCCGCGCCTGCGAGGGAATTCCGCACCCACACCATCGAGCGCCTCACGGTCCATCACACGGCAGCACTCCTCATCGACAACGCCGATGCGCCGGCGCACGTCCGGCAGCACCAGCGCTACCACATCGGCCTCGGCTGGCCCGACCTCGCCTACCACTTCATCATCGATGCCAACGGCCATGTCTACGAGGGGCGACCCGTCGATGCCGTGGGCGACACGGGCACGGACTACGACCCCACCGGTCACTTCCTCGTCTGTGCTGAGGGGAACTTCAACGAGCAGGACATCCCGCCCGCCCAAGTCGACGCCGTCGTGGACGTGCTGGCCTGGGCGGCCACGGAGTTCGACGTGAGCCCGGACACCATCCGTGGTCACCGGGACTGGGCCGCGACGACCTGTCCGGGCGACCGGTTCTACCCGCTCGTCGCCGCGGGCGATCTGATGCGCAGCGTCGAGCAGCGCATCACGAGCGGCGGAGCCGGCCTCGAGGTCGTCTGCGGCGGCGAGGCCGTCGACCTGGTGGCGGCGATCGAGGCGGGAGAGGTCTGACGGTGGGGCGGCGGCTCGCAGTGCCGGCGGCCCTTCTGCTCCTCGCCGCCGCCGCGGGTCCGCCCACGGCGTAGCATCCAGGTTTAGGGAATGGGTGAGAGAGAGGGGCCTCGTGCCGCGCATCCCCGACGACCGCTTCCGTATCTTCGTCAGTCACAAGCACCTCGACGCCAAGCTGGCGCGCATCCTCCAGGACGAGATCGAGGCGCTGTCGGACGTGTTCGAATGCTGGGTCTCCGGCGAGGACATCTCGTCGGGAACCGACTGGAACCGAGCCATCACGGTCGCCTTGGGGCGCAGCCACCTCCTCATCCTGCTGTTCACGACGCCGGCTCGTACGTGGGACTGGTGTCTGTACGAGGCCGGCTTGTTCACGCAGTTCGCCAGCGCCGCCGCCGAGGAGGTCCGTTCCGTGGTGTGCATCGTCAACCCCGACGGTGGCCCGCCCCGCCCCCTCGCCAGCATCCAGGGAGTGCCGGCGACGACCAAGGACCTGCGCAAGATGTTGCGGCGGCTCTGCGAGGAGCCCTGGGAGATGTGCGACGACTGGCGACGCGGTCCCGTCGCCCCGGACATCGAGGATTCGAAGATCAATCGCGCCGCCAAGAGGATCTCTGCGGCATTCCGGGAGGCCGTGGCGGCCGACGTGCCCGAGACGGTGGATTCATATCACCCGTGCCACCGAGTGGTCCTCGACCTCGGTGTGCTGGACAACGGCGCCGGCGGGATACCCGAGGATGCGGCGATCGTGACCGGCCCCGATGCGACGACCGGCTACACGCTGTCACTGTTCGGCATCGCAGAGGGCGACCTCGAGGAGGAACACACCTGGGGACAGATCCTCGACCGTCTCGACGCCCGGGACGCCGACTGGCGCAAGGAGCTCGACACCGCGATCGATGCGGCGCGCCGGCGGGAGCTCTTCGTGCCCGGTGATGCCACGCTGCATGCCTGGGACGAGCCGAGCCGCCGAGGTCGGGTCTACCACCCGGTGCTCTACACCCTCCAGACCCGGCCCTTGAACGGATCGACCTACGTCCGTGCCGAGATCCTCCTGGACCCGCTCCCTCAGACCTAGCACCCGCTCCCGCAGACCGATTAGGTCTGCGCCCGCTCCGCTCGTCGTGGCACGGACGCCCCGATGACGAGGCCGGCGGCGAGCAGGACGAGGTTCTTGATGACGAACTCACCCTCGACGGTGAGCAGCAGCGGGTTGCCGTCCTGGAAGGCCACGCCGGGCTGGAGCACGAACACGAGGAAGGTCCCCAGCATCTGCAGGGCGAACAGTGCCAGGACGAGTCGAGGAACCAGCTTGAACGCCAGGCCGAGGCCGACGGCGATCTCGAATACGCCGAGGGCGGGAACGACCCAATCGGGGTCGAACCAGTACACCGTGTCGGCCACCAGGTCGGCCACCGGTGTCACGCCGAACACCTTGAGCGCCCCGAACCACACGAAGACGATCGCCAACGAGATGCGCAGGATCGGCTCGCTCCACCGGCGCAACCAGGCGATCACGAGTGCGTCGATACGATCGATGCGGTCACCCAGCGTCATGGCACTCCTTTCGCCGAGCGCGGCAGCGTAGGTGTCGAACGCGCCGTCGATTGCGCCCCGGGCCGGCTAGGCCGGTAACGCCTCTTGCCATCCTGCGATCTCGGCGCGGATGCCCCTCAGCATCCTGTCGACCTCGCCGGGCTGGCCCGTGCGCGCCGTGATGTGGAGGCCGAGCACGGCGGCGAGTAGTGCTTCGGTCCTCAACTCGGCGGTCTGGGCGTCGAAGCTTCGCATCAGCGCGCCATGGAGTGCGCTGCGGATCTTCTTGCGATAGGCGACCACACGGCCACGGATCACGTCGTCACCCGTCTCGCTCGCCATGAGGTTGACGACGAGGCAACCACGATGCTCGTGGCGCTCGACCCACCGGCCGAGCCGGGAGAAGAAGCGGTCGACGCCCTCGAGGTCGGCGCCCGGCTGCGTGAGGGTGACGAGCAGCTCCTTCTCCACCTGCGCCTCGTAGCGGTCGATGGCGGCCAACAGCAGGTCGCGCTTCGATCCGAATGCGTTGTACATCGACGACTGGGTGATGCCGAGCTCGGCTTCGAGATCGCGCGTCGTCGTCGCCCGGAAGCCTCGCTTCCAGAAGAGATCCAACGCAGAGTCGAGCACCTCGTCGAGCTCGAACTCGCGTGGTCGCCCCAGACTGCGCACCGGATGGTCGGCCATGGGCCCGGAGTCTATGCGGGCCGGGCCCGTCCGGCGAACGTCTGCTCAACGTGCGACTTTCTAGAGCAAGCGCTCGAAAAGGGCGGTAGGGTGAGGCGCAGAGCGGCGCTCCAAGCAAGCGCGCACCGCAACGCCCGGCTGGCGAAAGGAGAACCGTCCAAATGGCCCAACTCCCGTACATCGAGCCGGAGGACGCCGATCCGGTCACTGCGCAGGTCTATGCCGACGCCGAAGCCCGATTCGAGATGGTGCTCAACATCTTCAAGATCACGGGTAACGCCCCAGAGATCGCCGAGAAGATGTGGCAGATCTTCTTCGACATCCTCCAAGAGGGCCCCAAGCTCGACTGGTACACCAAGGAGCTGCTCATCCTCAAGTCGACGAAGATGGGCGACTGCCTCTACTGCGTCACTCAGCACGAGGTCGTTTCGGCTCGCCTCGGCGTCACCGAGGAGAAGCAGGCCGACATCGTCGGTGTCGAGTACCGAGAGTCGGAGCACTACGACGACAAAGAAGTCGCCATCCTCGACCTCACGCAGCACGTCGTGCTCAACCCCGAGGAGATTCCCGCCGAGGTGTGGGCGCGGGTGAAGGAGCACTACGACGACGGTCAGATCGTCGAGATCGTCACGACCATCGGCGCCTACCTCCAGGTGTCCAAGTTCGGCGATGCGCTCGGCGTGCAGCTCGAAGAGGTGTGGCACGGGCATGCGCCGGTGCTGTTCAAGCACGAACCACCGGCGAGTAAGGCGGCCCAACATCACCTGGACCACTTCCTGGCCCAGGCCCCGGCGTCCTGAGGAGGTCCACGCATGCCTGCAGTTGCCACCATCGAAGCGCCGACCGACGAGAAGGTCCAGGAGGCATTCCAAGCCGCCGAGGAGCACTTCGGTCACGTCCCCAACCTCGTAAAGGCGCTCGCCTCCAACCCCGACATGTGCAGCTCCATCACCCACTTCGTGGTGCAGGCGCTTCAAGAGGGACGGGTGTCGTGGGCGTTCAAAGAGCTCGTCATCCTCAAGACGCTTCGCTCCGTCGGCGCCTACTACAGCTACGGCACCCACGAGCGGCTGGCCGTCGAGTTGGGGAACTCGCCGGACAAGATCGGCGACCTCAACAATTCGTTGTGGGAGACGAGCCCGCACTACTCCGAGGCCGAGCGCGCCGTCATGGCCCTGGTGACCCAGATCGGGATCGATGCCAATGCCGTCGGCGACGACATCTGGGACCGGTTACGCACCCACTGGGACAACGGCCAGCTCCTCGAGCTGACGTCGCTGATCACGACCTTCATCAACATCGGCCGTGTTGGCGACACCCTCGGCGTCAGCGAGCCCAACCTGTTCGCAGTACCCGTGGGTTGAGGTTCGCTCGAAGCAGGCTTCGAGCGAGTTCGAGTCGTCGGCCTCTCGGCCGGCTCGTCGTGCGCTGCGGCGGCGGAGCCACCGCACCCCCCGGGCTGCTTCGCGTTGCGCCCTCGGCGCTCCTCCGGCGAGCTCGCCTCAGCCTGCAACCCGGTAACGCGTGATGAGCTGGCCGCCGGGGCCGGGGTGGCCTTGGTCGAGGTAGATGGCTTCGGGGCTCACCTCGTGAGGGGCCGCCAGGTCTTGCTCCAGGAGTGAGGCGTAGCGTCTGCCGCCGAGCACACGCTGCACCTGGGTGGCGAAAACCAGATCGAGCCTGCCGGCGGTCAGCAGCGTGTGGAAGACTTCCGGCCCTGCCGCCGAGAACACGACGCGATGGCCGCGATCGGCCAGCGCGTCGACCAGCTCACCTCCGTCCACGGTCTCGCTTCCGGCGGCGACGATCTCGATGCCATGGCGCTCGAGCCGGTGTCGGTCGGCGGCCGCAGGCTCGCTCCCAGTCACGGCGATGATCCGGCTCGCCATGGCATCGGCGACGGCAGGGTCGAAGTCGAGGCTGTTGCTCACGATGACCAGGGCTGGCCGGTCGGGGAGGCCGCGGGACCGACGCCACGCGACCAGGTCGCCGAGTTGCTCGTTGTCGAAGTAGTCGAAGACGCTCTGGCCTCGCCCCTCACCGCGCTCGCGCATGTAGCGGCCGCTCACGATCACCGCGTCGGCCTGGACGGTCAGCTCCTGGAACAGGCGCCAGTCTCGGTCGTTGCTGAGGGCCGTAGGTACCGACAGGTCGCCGTCGCCGTCCTGGTCGATTGCGATCCGGCCGTCGACGCTCACGACGAACGCGGTGTAGACCAGCCCGCCCCCGGCCTCACCGGTGCCACGGAGGTCGTGATCGAGCAGCAACCCCGCGATGGGGAGGCCCGTCGCAGGTTCGGGCAGGAGGCGCAGCACGCCTCCACCGGGTGATGGAGAGGCGCTCACTGGGCTAGCTCAGGCCGACCCTGGCGTTGAACTCCTCGATGAGGCGGTCGATCGGGTCGGCCATCGCTTGGATCGACGTCCAGTAGTCGGGGTCGTACCACTGCGCCTGGATCTCCTCGTAGGTCTTGCCCTGCTGCTCGACCCAGGTGTAGTACTTCAGGTTGTGGATCCGCTTGCGATCCCAATAGCCAAGCTCGTGGACGTGGTCGATGCCGGCCCCCTGGAGGTAACGGGCAAACGTCGCCGCCGCATCGAGGGCGGTGTAGTCGCCACGGTCGGCCGTGAGCTCGCCCAGCCGGCTGCCGTACATCTCCATCGAGTCGGTGCCGACGGTGACGAGCACGTCACGTGACGTCATCTCGTAATACTTGGCGAGCTTTATCGCCGAAAGCACGTTGCCGACCCCGGAGATACCGAGCAGCGGCAGCTTGTCGACGAGATCGGGCTTGACTCCCTGGTCGACGAGGTAGCTGACGCCGGCGGGCTCGTTGAACAGCCGGATGATCGACATCGTCGCCTCGTCGTCCAGGCCAATGGCGACGTCGGTGTTCTTGACGTTGTGCACCCATGGGATGTGCTTGTCGCCGATGCCCTCGATCCGGTGCTCCCCGAACCCGTTGTAGAGGATCGTGGGGCATTGCACCGCTTCACCGGCGGCGATGACGCTCGTCGGGTACTGCTGCTTGAGGTAGTCGCCCGACGCGATCGTCCCCGCCGAGCCGGTGGTCAGCGCCACGCCGCGGAAGACGTCGTTGGGTCCCATCACAGCCGAGACGGCCTCGACCATCGCCGGTCCCGTCACCGCGTAGTGCCACAGGTAGTTTCCGAACTCGTCGAACTGGTTGAAGATGACGAGGTCCTCGCCCGACTGCCGCAGCTCGTTGCACTTGTCGAAGATCTCCTTGACGTTGGACTCGGAGCCCGGGGTCTTGATGATCTCGCCGGCCACCGACTCCAGCCACTCGAACCGCTCCCGGCTCATCCCTTCGGGGAGGATGGCGATCGACTCGCACCCGAGCAGGTTCGAGTCGTACGCACCGCCCCGGCAATAGTTGCCGGTGGAGGGCCACACGGCTTTCTGGGAGGCCGGGTCGAACTGGCCCGTGACGAGGCGCGGCACGAGACAGCCGAACGCCGCCCCCACCTTGTGGGCCCCGGTGGGGAACCACTTGCCTTCCAGCACGACGATGCGGGCATCCACGCCCGTCAGTTCCGAGGGCAGCTCGAGGAAGTTGACCGGGCCGTAGCCGCCTCCATGGGGGACTGGCTCGTTGTGCCAGGTGATCCGGAACAGGTTGCGTGGGTCGAGGTCCCAGAGCCCGACGTCCTTCAGCTCCGCTCTGATGCTGTCGGGGATCAGCGAGGGGTCGCGCATCTGGGCGAAGGTTGGGATCCGGATGTTGCGATCCTTGGCGCGCTCCTCTGCCGAGGCCAGCGTCTGCTCATGGATGGTGAGGTCGATCATGGGGGGGCTCCTCGTGGTCAGGGGCGGGCGTCGAGGGCTCGGGTGAGCGCCTCGAGGTCCGGGGGAATGGAGATCGGGCTGGTGCCCGCGGCGGCGACCGACTTCATGGCCGAGGCCACGTCCTTGAGACCGCTACCGGTGGAGATGACAACGACCGTGTCGTCGGATGGCACGAGACTCTGTGCCGCCGCGGCCTCCAATCCGGCGTACGCCGTCGCCCCTGCCGGCTCGGCGAAGACGCCGCTGCCGCGGGCGAGCGTCGGGATGGCGGCGAGGATGGCGTCATCGTCGACCCGCAGGTAGGCGCCGCCGGTCTCTCGTACCGCCGCCATCGCCTTGACTCGATCGCGCGGCAGATCGGCACTGATCGAGTCGGCCACCGTGCTCGCCGAGATGGGGGGCTTGGTGACGACGTCCTCGTCGCGCTCGAAGGCCTGGACCATGTAGTCGCTGCCCGCCGCCTGGATCCCGTAGATCCGAGGCATGCGGTCGATCCATCCGAGGGCGAGCAGATCTTTCAGGCCCTTGTGGACGCCGCCGATGATGGAACCGTCGCCCACGCTGACGAACACTGCGTCCGGCGCCATCCAGCCGAGTTGCTCGCACATCTCGAGCGACACCGTCTTCTTCCCCTCGGTCATGTAGGGATTGATACCGGTGTTGCGGTTGAACCATCCGTAGTGACCCACCGCCTCGGTGCACAGCTCGAAGGCGTCGTTGTAGTTGCCCTCGACGAGCACCACCGTCGACCCGTAGGCGAGGAGCTGGGCGATCTTGGCCTCAGGGGCCGTCTTCGGCACGAAGATCACGTTGGCCTGCCCCATCGACGCACAAACTCCCGCGAGTGCTGCTGCCGCGTTCCCGGTGCTGGCCGTGGTCACGATCTCGGCGCCGACCTCGCGGGCCTTGACGACCGCCATGGCAGATGCCCGGTCCTTGAGCGAGGCCGTCGGCTGGCGCCCCTCGTCCTTCACCCATACCCGGCCCACGCCGACGGCTCTCGCCAGGCGGGGCGCCTCGTACAGCGGCGTGCCGCCGACGGTGAGCGGCGGCAACTCAGCGTGCTCACCGACCGGGAGCAGAGGTCGATACCGCCACATCGTCACGTCGCGGTCCACGGCCAACGCCTCCCTGGTCCACGAGGCGCCAATGGCGGCGTAGTCGTACCGGACGTCGAGGGTTCCGGCCGGGCCGCACGAGGGGCAGGTGTAGTCCGCGTAATCGGGCGCCTGGTCCTCGCCGCAGATGACGCAGGTGAGGCTCGCGACGTGTGCGGTGCTCATGGGACGATTCTGGTGCCCGTGGTGCCGGCGACCGCCTCTTCGATGTGCTCCGGGTCGGTGATGATGACCATCTTGCCGCCCCGCTCGAGGTAGGCGACGCCCGCTTCCACCTTCGGCGCCATGGAGCCCCTGGCGAAGTGGGTGCCTTCGGCGAGGTACTGCTCGGCCTCGGCGACGGTCATCTCATCGATGTCCGCCTGGTGAGGCGTGCCGTAGTGCTTCGCACACTTCTCCACGGCCGTCGATATCAGCAGCAGGTCGGCTCCGAGCTCGGTGGCGAGCAGGGACGAGGCATGGTCCTTGTCGATCACAGCCGCCACGCCGCGCAATGTGCCGTCCTCGCCGGCAACGACGGGGATGCCGCCGCCGCCGACGGCGATCACCACCATCCCAGCGTCGAGCAACCGGCGGATGGCGTCGAGCTCGACGATCCGCAAAGGCTTGGGTGATGCGACCACTCGGCGCCATCCCCGGCCTGCGTCTTCGACGACGTCCCAGCCCTCCTCGATCCGTTTCTGGGCAGCGGGCTCGTCCATGAACGAGCCGATCGGCTTGGTGGGGTGGCCAAACGCAGGATCGTCGGCGGCGACCTCCACCTGCGTCACCAGGGTGGTGACACCCTTTTCGATGCCGAGACGGAGGAAGTCGTTGTACAGGTTCTGCTGGAGCGCATATCCGATGGCGCCCTGGGTGTCGGCGCCACACACCTCGAGGGGTACCTCGTGGAGCTCGTGGGCAGCCAGTTCCGAGCGGCGAAGGATGAAGCCCACCTGTGGGCCGTTGCCGTGGGTGACGACGACGTCCCATCCCATCCCGACGAGGGCGGCGATGTGGTGGTCGGTCTCGGCGGCGGCCTCGTACTGATCCTCGACGGATTGGTGTTCGGAGTCGCGGATGAGCGAGTTTCCGCCGATGGCGATGACGGCGGTGGGCATGGTTACTCGACCGCCCCGAGGACGAGGGCGAGCAGGGCCATCCGCATCACGACGCCGTTGTAGGCCTCCTGCCAGTACCGGGCGTGGCGGGTGTTGTCGACCTCTTCGAGGAGCTCGTCCATCCGCGGCAGCGAGTGGAGCACGATCGAGTCGGCCTTGGCCTTCTGCATCACCTTGCGGGTCACCTGGTAGTTGGCCGGGGTGAGGCCGTAGTCGTCCTGCTTCTCCTGGCGCGACTGCGTGTAGTCGGGCTGGACCACCGGCTCCATGTAGATGACGTCGGCTTCTGCGATGACGTCGTCGATGTGCTCGGCGATGCGCCACGTGGTGCCCTTCTCGTCGAGCTCGGCGAGGAACTCGTCGGTGGGGGACATGTCCTCCGGCGCCAGGATGACCATCTCGGCGTCGAACTGGGAGAGGGCGTATCCGATGGAGTGCATGGTCCGCATGCGGTGGTCACCGATGCAGACGAACGTCTTTCCGTCGACCGACCCCATCTCCTTTTGCACCGTGTAGAGGTCGGTGAGCACCTGCGTGGGATGCTCTCCCCAGCCGTCGCCTGCGTTGATCACCGGGATCGACGCCCAGCGGGCGGCCTCGTGGGGAGCACCCTGCTGGAAGTGGCGCATGACGAGGGCGTCGCCGTAGTACTCCAGCATGTGGACGGTGTCTTTGATCGACTCCTGGTAGAAGTCGCCCGCCCTCGTCATCTTGGCATCGGAGAAGCCGAGCACATGGCCGCCCAGCCGGTGCATCGCAGCCTCGTGGGCGAGGCGGGTGCGGGTCGAGGGCTGGTAGAAGGCGGTCACCAGGGTCTTGTGGGCGAGGATGTCGCTGTTCCGCCGCTCCCGGGCGATGGGCTCCAGGCGGTCGGCGATCTGAAAGACGTGGTGGAACTCGTTCCGCTCGAATTCCTTGAGGGACAAGATGTCGCGTCCGGCGAAGCTCCGCATGTGCCGTGTCCTCCTCGGGGCCGTCGACGCCTGCCCGGATGGCAGGCGAGTTGATCACATTGGTCATACCATCCTACAATATGATGACCGTACCGGCCAACTCGGAAAGACCATGATCGCCCGTAGCCCGTCGCTCACCGAGCAGGTGATGACCCACCTCAAGGATCGCATCCTGCGCGGCGACTTCCCCGACGGCCGTATCCCCGCCGAGACCGAGCTGGCGGCCGATCTCGGGGTGAGCCGCACGACGGTGCGAGATGCACTCAGCCGGCTCGAGCACGAGGGCGTCGTGGTGCGCAAGCAAGGCGCGGGCACGTTCGTCAACACTGCCGGTCTCCAGATCACCTCACGGCTCGAGGACATGTGGTCGTACGAGGACGTGCTGCGCGACCACGGTTACACACCGTCGGTGGAGGTGCTGCGGATGGAGACGGAGACGCCGGACGAGGCCACCGCCGCCGCGCTGGAATCGGCGGGGGACGAGCAGGTGCTCGTCATCGAGAAGCTGTTCCGGGAGGACGCCACGCCCGTGGTGCTGACGATCAACCGCATCCCGCATTCGCTGACCGGCGCCGTGAAGAAGGCGGACGGAATGCTGCCCATCTTTCGGTTGCTCGCCGATCGCTGCGGCCGCCAGCTCGCCTACTACCTGTCGGACATCGTCCCCGTCGCCGTCGATCCCGAACGAGCCAGCATCCTCGGGGTCGAACCCGGTACGGCCATGATCTCGTTCGAGGAGATCGGTTTCGACCAGGATGACGTCCCCGTCGTGAAGGCCACGTCGTTCTTCCGCGACGACCTCCTGAGATTCCGTTTGATAAGGAGAAGGACCACCTAGTGGCGCAAGCTTGCTTGCGCCGAAAGGAGAAGAGATGCAGACCCACCTGCGCGGGCGGGACATGATCACCACCCAGGAGTGGACAAAGAACGAGATCGACACCGTTCTCGACGTCGCTTTCGACCTCAAGCGCAAGCGTGCGCTCGGCGAGCCCCACGCCCATCTGCGCGACAAGGTGCTGGCGATGCTGTTCTTCTTCTCCAGCACGCGAACCC
This sequence comes from Acidimicrobiia bacterium, assembly GCA_041611095.1. Classification (GTDB taxonomy): domain Bacteria; phylum Actinomycetota; class Acidimicrobiia; order Spongiisociales; family UBA5794; genus UBA6912. The sequence goes on from JBFINP010000015.1 coordinate 52,797, forward strand.
GCGCGAGTTTCGAGGCCGGCATGGCCCAGCTCGGCGGACACGCCCAGTTCATCGAGTCGAAGACCACCCAGATCGCCCATGGCGACACGGCCACGGAGATCGGTGAGATCCTCGGCCGCTACAACGACGGCATCGCAATCCGTCAGGTGGACTGGGGTATCGGCAACCAGTACATGCGTGACGTGGCCGAGGCGTCGCGGGTGCCGGTGCTCAACATGCAGTGTGAGGTCTACCATCCGTTCCAGATCCTCGCCGACCTGCTGACGATCATCGAGCACAAGGGCGATCCCCGCGGCAAGACCATCAACGTCAGCTACGCCTATGCCGCGAGCTACCTCAAGCCGATCTCGGTGCCGCAGAGCCTCATCCTGCTGGCCACGCGGTTCGGCATGAACGTGCGACTGACCCGACCCCCCGAGTTCGCCCTCATGCCCGACATCGTCGCCCAGGCCGAGGAGAACGCCCGCCGCGCCCACGGCTCGTTCGAGATCGTCGAGGACTTCGATTCCGGTATGCGCGACGCCGACGTGGTGTACGCCAAGAGCTGGGGCCCGCTGCTCACGACCGACGACGCCGCCAAGGCGACGGAGATCAGCAACAAGTACACCGACTGGATCACCGACGAGCGGCGCATGGGAATGGCCAAGGAGGATGCCATCTACATGCACCCGCTCCCGGCCGATCGCAACGTCGAGGTGACCGACGCCGTCGTCGACGGGCCCAACAGCGCCGTCTTCGACCAGGCCGAGAATCGCCTCCACGTCCAGAAAGCCGTGATGGCGCTCACCATGTGAGGTTTCGCCCTCGGCGGGCCTCGGGCGAGTTTGTGAGGTCGGCCTTCGGCCGTGGTCTTGTCGGATCGCAGCGCCCAGCTCGCTGCGATCCGTTGTGAGGGGGAAGGCGCGGAGCTTTCTCCCTCACGCTCCCCCTTCGGCTCGGTTCGCATCGCTTCATGGTTCCAAGTAGGGGAGCTGTCCGGGCGGGCGGGGCCCGGCCGGGCTGAGGGGGAGCTGTCACCCCGGCGTGTTCCGCCTCCTTTCTGGCATCGAGCGCGAAAACAACGCTTAGCTGAATCTTTGCCTAAGACGCGACCCGGCCTAGGTTCCCGACCCACGAGGGGGAAACGTCGATGGAGGGAGACCACCACATGACCCTTAGATCGAGGGTTGCGGCAATGATTGCCGTACTACTTCTCGCAAGCATCCCTGCGGTAGCGACCGCAGGACCCGAGGCTTGCGACAACAGGAACAACAACACCATCAACAAGCTGCTCGAGTGCGTGACACTCGACGGGGTGCGCGCTCACCAGGCGGCGTTCCAGGCGGCCGCCGACGCTGCCGGCGACAACAATCGCGCCGCTGGTTTCGAGGGCTATGACCTCACCGTCGACTACGTCGTTGAGACGTTGGAGGCCGCCGGCTACGACGTGGAGCTCGATCCGTTCGACTTCACGTTCATTCCGCCGGCCACGCTCCGGCAGACGGCTCCGATCTCCGCGACGTACGAGACGGGCGCCTTCTCGGGCTCTGGCTTCGGTACCGTGGAAGGTCAGGTCATTCCGGTCGATCTGGCGCTGGAACCCCCGCGGGCATCGACGAGCGGATGCGAGCCGAGCGACTTCGACGGACTCGACTTCAGCGGTCCCGCCGACATCGCCTTGATCCAGCGTGGGACGTGCTTCTTCTCCGTCAAGGCCGTGAACGCTCAGGCCGCTGGAGCCGAGGCAGTCATCATCTTCAACCAGGGAAATAGCGACACCCGCCTCGGCCTCATCGTGGGCAATGCCTCGCAGCTGCCCGACGGGTCGCCGAGCAATCTGACGATTCCCGTCGTTGGCGCCAGCTTCGCCCAGGGGGAAGCGTTGTCGCAGGAGGGCTCTGCCGCGTTCATCAACGTCGATCCGCCCGAAGAGATCACCCAGTACAACGTGATCGCCGAGCTCCCCGGCAAGAACGACGACAACGTCGTGATGGCCGGCGCCCACCTCGACTCGGTCCAGCGTGGTCCCGGAATCCAGGACAACGGCACGGGTAGCGCCGCCATTCTGGAGACCGCCGTCCAGATGGCGAAGGTCAAGCCGGCCAACACCGTTCGGTTCGCCTGGTGGGGAGCCGAGGAGAGCGGGCTCATCGGGTCGACGGCATACGTCAACGATCTCTCTCAGGAGGAGATCGACGACATCGCCCTGTACCTGAACTTCGACATGATCGGCTCGCCGAACTTCGTGTACTTCATCTATGACGGAGACGACTCCGACGGCGTCGGTGCCGGCCCGGGGCCTGAGGGTTCAGCCCAGATCGAGAAGTTCTACGAGGACTTCTATGCGGCTCGCGATCTGCCGTTCAAGGGAACCGACTTCAGCGGACGTTCCGACTACGGACCGTTCATTGCGGTGGGTATCCCCGCCGGCGGTCTGTTCACCGGCGCCGAAGGCGTCAAGACCGACGAGGAAGCCGCCATCTGGGGCGGGACCGCAGGTGACCAGTACGACCCGTGCTACCACTTGGCGTGCGACACCTTCGAGAACATCAGCCTCGAGGCCTTCGAAGTGAACTCGGATGCCGTCGCCGCGTCGGTGCTCACCTTCGGGATGAACACCGAGATCGTCAACGGTGTCAAGGGCAAGGGCAACTTCAAGGTGCAGAACCAGAACTTCCTGCCCAACAACTGAGGCGGAAGAGCTGCACCTACGAGCAATGCAGATCCGGGGGAGGCTTCACTGCCTCCCCCGGATCGCGTCTCGTTGCAGTGAAGGGTCGCTGCTCAGGCTGCAGGGTCGAAGGCTGCCGCCGGCAGCTCCCTCTCACCGCTCTCCAGCGCAGCGACGATCCGGGTAGCGACCACATCCGGATCCAGACCCTCCGGCATCCGTGGGGCCTCGCCGGTGATGGGGCGGGTGGCGAGACCCGTCTCGGTATGGGGCGGGCGAGCATCGAGGACATGGACACCCCGGCGGCGGAGCTCGCGACCGAGCGCCGTGGAGGCAGCCGACAAACCCGCCTTCGCCGCCGAGTACGCGGTCATCCCGGCTACGGGCTGCTCGGCGACCACTCCGCTGATCGTGACGAAGAAGCCGCCTTCGAGATGGCGCAGGGCCTCGCGCATCACGCGCATCGGCCCGACCAGGTTCGTGGCGACAAGCTCATCCAGCGCATCATCGACGAGATCGTCCAATCCCGCGAAACCGACCACACCGGCGGCGTTCACGACGCCGTCGAGCCCCCCGAGCTGAGCGGCTGCCGTGTCGACGACGTGGGCCGCGTGGCCGGGCACGCGCAGATCGAACAGCACCGAAGGCACATCGGGCCCGATAGCGGCGGCGGCGGCGACCAGACGTTCGGCATTGCGGCCCGCCAGCGAGACGTGGGCACCGCGGGCGGCGAGGAGGGCTGCCAGTCGCCGTCCCAGCTCGCCCGAGCCGCCGAGCACCAGAACGCGAGCGACGTTGAGTTCGATTTTCGCCATGGGAGCCTTTCCACAGATCAATGAGTGTTCGGTGTGCCGACGGCTTCCGGATGAGAGCGCGCCGCCCGACAGCGCCACGCTCCGTACACTCGCCTCCATGCGAGTCGCCGTCTTCAGCACGAAGCCCTACGACCAGCGGTTTCTGACCGCCGCCGCCGAAGGCACC
>JBFINP010000016.1:0-56230 GCA_041611095.1 Acidimicrobiia bacterium
AAAAAACCGCCGGGGGCCGGGTCGTTGTCCGCCCCGCCCCCCTGGTGTGCGATGAGCCTGCCCTCTCAGTTGAGCGGACAGCCCATCTCGTTCTCTGCCTCGAGGGTGTTCTTGACGCCCTCGAAATCGCCCGTGGCGTACGCCTGTTGCACCAGCGCGACGACCTCAGTCGTGGTGAAAGCGAAGCTCACGTCGGGATTCGAGGCGTTAAGCAGCGCCGCTGTGGCATGGCGGCCCAGGGCCTTCTCACCACCGCCGCCCTGTTGGAGAGCCCCGAGCAGCGTCTTGTTGAACGACGGGCTGACGCCGAACACGGTCCCGTAGTTCTGCGTTTGCGTGTAGCCGGCCCACGAGTCGAAGTGCTGCTTCTGCTTCCAGTAGCCCGGCGTGCAGCCCTCGCCGCCTGGTGGCGGCGGCGTCACCGGTGCCGTCAGCGAAGCTCCGATCCACACCAGCGACGCCGGGTTGAGGCCGGTGGCTTCGTTGTCCTCCGACTGCACCTGCACGGTCAGCGAGCTCGCGCCGGCCGGAATCGTCACCGGCGTCGTGAACGTGTCCCAGTACTTCCCGTCGTTGCTGTTGAGGACGTTGTCGTAGGTGACCGTGACGACACCCGATTCGACGTCGATCGACGTCGGGCGCAGCGGGAGCATGTTCCCCGTGTCATCTGCGACGCTTGCCACGAACAAGGTCAGCGAGCCGGTGCGCTCGAGGACCTCGGCGGCGAAGTTGAACGTCTGCGGCACCGTCGTCCGGCGCGTGGCGTCCGGCGCTCCGGCCCATGCCACGTCGTCACCGTCGCGGATGCCGATCTCCGCCGTCGTGCCGTCGTTGTAGATGACGAGCAGACCGGCTCCGTTGTTGATGCGGCGCAGCGGGAGCCCCGACTCGGCCGGCGGCGCGACCACCAGCGAGTTGGCCCCGGACCCGACGAGCCCGGTCACGTCGGCACGATAAACGACCGATTTCAGCCCGCTGAAGAAGTCCGTCGGACCCCCGATCGAGGTGCCGGTCACCGAGCTGCCGTTCACGGAGATCGTCTCCGACGACGGGATCGGGTTTCTCACATCGGTGTCTCGTTGCACCTCCCAGTACAACAGCGCCTGGACGGGTGCGCCCGGTACCGAGACGTTGATCGTGCCGGCGGCGACGCCGTTGAGTCCGACGCCGGCAGCAACGGTGCCCGAGCCGGCGGCGATCGGGATGGACGGTGGCCCCAGCGTCTCGGTGCCATCGGCGAGCGCGACGCCCTGTGCCGTGACGACGAGCATGATGGCCCCAAGTGCCGCAAGAATGCGGCGAGCGCGAGCGATAACGCTCATGATTCCCCCTATTTCCTCCGGGTCGTGGTGGTTGGCCCTCCCGGATTTCCCCTTCGCTCGCAAGGGTATCCAGCCGGCACCGTTTGCGATATGGGTCGCTCGACCTAGGCGGCGGTAGCCTCGCGGGACTGTGATGCTCGATGCTCGCGAGATCAGACTGCCGACCGCCTGCGTCGTGGTGCTCGTCGGCCCGTCCAGTGCCGGAAAGACCACGTGGGCCGAGGCCCACTTCGCACCGAACCAGATCGTGTCGTCCGACCGCCTCCGTGCCGTCGTCGGCGCCGGCGAGGACGACCAGCGGGCGAGCGAGGATGCGTTTGTCCTGCTCGACGAGATCGTGACCCGGCGTCTCGCAAGAAAGCTCCTCACCGTGGTCGACACGACCGGTCTCGACGACACCAGGCGAGCCTGGTACCTCGAGCAGGCAAGAGCGGCGGGTATGCCCTGCTTCGCCGTGGGCTTCGCCGTCGACCCCGACGTGTGCCGGGAGCGCAACCGGGCCAAACCCCGATCCGTCCCCCAGAAGGTGCTGAATTCCCAGCTCAGCCGATGGAACCGGGTCCGGGCCCGACTCGACGATGAGGGCTTCGACGGCGTGTACCTCGCCGCACCCGCCGCGGTCGTTCCGGAATCGATGGTGGCCGCCTCGCAGGCGCTGACACGCCAGGAGACCACGCCGGCTTCGCTTCGCTTCGGGCTCCAGATCTCGAGCTTCACCTGGGAGGGGGGCCCGGCGACGATGGGTGCAGATCTCGCTTCGATCGCCCGGGTTGCCGAGGAGACCGGCTTCTCGAGCCTGTGGGTCATGGACCACTTCCGCCAGATACCCCAGGTCGGGCCGGAGTGGCACGACATGCTCGACGGGTACACCGCGCTGGCGTTCCTCGCCGGGGTGACCGACCGCCTCAGCCTGGGGACGCTCGTTACGGGCATCGGGTACCGCAACCCTGCCCATCTCGGCAAGATCGTCGCATCGCTGGACGTGCTGTCGGGTGGGCGAGCAGTCTGCGGACTTGGCATCGGCTGGTTCGAGAAGGAAGCCCGGGCCTACGGGTGGGACTTCCCGCCGGTGAGGGAGCGCTACGCCCTGCTCGAGGACACGCTGGAGCTCCTCCCGCTGCTGTGGGGACCGGGGTCACCGGAGTACCGCGGTCGCGTCATCCACGTCCCCGAGGCGATGTGCTACCCCCGGCCGCTCCAGGAGCGCATCCCGATCCTCATCGGGGGCTCGGGCGAGAAGAGAACGCTACGGCTCGTGGCCGAGCACGCCGACCTGTGCAGCCTCTTCGGCGAGCCTGACACCGTGCGGCACAAGCTCGCCGTGCTCGTCGACCACTGCTCCGCCGTCGGCCGCGATCCGGAGGCGATCGAGGTGACCCACCTCGGCGGTGCGTTGGTCGCGCCGGACCGTAGGTCGCTCGCAGAGACGCTCGACCGCCTGAGAGCTTCGCACCAGTCCGCCGAGCAACTGGCCGAGGTTCTCAATGCCGGCACCGTCGCCGATCACGTGGGTCGTTTCCGCGAGCTCGCCGAGGCAGGAGTGCAACACGCCATCGTGGCCGTTCCCGATGCGGCCGACCTCGACTCGATCCGGGCCTTCGGCGGGGTGATCGACGCTTTCACGTCCTAACCGCCGGCACAACCCAGCCGGGCCCGACCTCGTCATGGGTCATGGCTCGAGCAGCGGGACGAGATCACTACGTCCAAGGTGTCGAGCCCAATGCAAGGCGTCGCCGCCCGCAGTCGAGCACCTTTCCACGCACACGGCCCGTACCGTCGGGTCGGCGCCGGCGTCGAGCAGCGCCTGCACCAGCTCGGGCGGAGAGCCGCCGAACACGGCCAAGAGCAGCGGGGTGTGGCCCGCCCCCGAGGGCGCGTCGACCTTGGCACCGAGGTCGAGCAAGGCTACGACCGCCTCGGTGTGGCCTGCACGCGCCGCGATACCGAGCGGCGTCGACTCAGTGTCGATCGGGTAACCGTGGCCCTGGGTGACGACGCCAGACTGCGTGTCGAGGTCGGCACCCGCGGCCACCAACACCTCGATCGTGGCGGGGTCGCCCCCGGCGGCCGCGTGGTCGATGGCGTTCATGCCGTTGACCGACCGGGCGTCGAGGTCGGCGCCTGCGCCGACGAGCAAGCCGAGCGCCTCTGCGGCCCCTGCCTCGCCTGCGACGTGGATTGCGGTCAGCCCTTCGAGCGCGACGGCTTCCGGGTTTGCTCCGGATTCGAGCAACAGCGCGATCATGGCTGGGTCGTCGCGGAGGATCGCCCGTTGCAGTGGCGTGAATCCGTGAACGCGGGGGCTGTCGGGGTCGGCCCCACCGTCCAGAATGATCTGCGCCGCGTCGAGGTCGCCGGCGACGACGGCGTCGCTGAGCGAGTCGTACCGGGGCCCGTCGGCGCGGAACAGCACCAGACCGGCGACGACCGCTGCGACGAGCACGACGACGAAGGTGAGGAGGAGCGCGGCTCTACGGATAGGTCCAGGGTACGCCGGCGGATCCTGCACAACGACGTCACCGCGGCCGGGGGCGGCATCAGCCGAGGTGGGGCAGCGCCTCCTCGGCGAAGCGCTGGATCTGCTCCATACGTTGTGGGTAGCGGGGCACCATGAACTGCAGACCGATGTGGCCCACGCCGATTGCTGCGAACCGCTGCAAGGCGGCCACGAGTTGCTCCGGCGTGCCCCGCAGCTTGTCGGGCTCCTGCCGGACGGGCGTCTCGGTCACCTCGACGGGCAGGCAAGTGTTCAACCCGACGCCGTCGGGGTCGCGGCCCGCTTCGACGGCGAATCTCCGGACGGCATCGTGTCCGGCGGCGAGCTCGTCCGGAGTGACCCGCACGAAGTAGGGGAACCATGCGTCGCCGTAGCGACCACTGCGCCGCTGCGCCGCCTCACCTTCTCCTCCGATCCAGATCGGCAGGGACGCACCGTGCGCCTTGGGGAGGAAGGCGATGTCGTCGAAGTCGTAGAACTCCCCGCGGTGGGTGCAGTGATCCTCGGTCAGCAGGGTGCGGATGACCTCGAGTTGCTCATCGGCCATACGACCCCGACGACGCCGCTCGACGCCGAGCGCCCGGAACTCCTCGTCCATCCAACCGATGCCCACGCCGAGCAGGAGACGCCCGTGGGACAGCGCATCGATCGAGGTCGCCTGACGGAACCAATGCAGGGGATGGCGAAAGGGCATGACGAGGACGCTCACCCCCAGCTTGATGTGCTCGGTGGCGCCGGCCAGAAAGGCGAGCACGGTGAGGCATTCGAAGAACGGCCGGTCGGGCGGGACGATGAAGGCCTCACCCTCGGCGTAGGGGTACTCGGTGTCGATCTGCCAAGGGAGGACGACCCGATCCGCCGCCCACACGGAGTCGAAGCCCCACGCTTCCGCCCTGCGGGCGGTCTGGATCAGCGTGTCACGCCCCGCGGCTCGACCCGATACCGGAAGGAACACCCCGATCTCCATGGAGCCATGCTCGAACCCGCCGGACCGGTCCGTCAAGTGGTGACCTGGCGACCAGGTTGCCGCGGCGTCAGAGGCGCCCGGGTCTCGTGTCCGCCGCGGCGCGCCCGGTCACCTCGTCGGGAACCACGCGAACGACGGAGGCCCCGGGGTCGATGAGCCAGTCCGGCATCTCGTCCACCACTCCGTAGGCGGCCCGGTACTTGGCGAGGATTTGCGAGACGTACCCGGCCGCCTCCGATCCATGGCCGAGGATGTGCGCGGTACCCGCGACGATCACGGTCGACCACTCGGTCGGGGAGTCACCGGCACGGGTCACTTCGATCGATACACAAGGGTTGGCACGAATCGCATCGAGCCGCCGCCCAGCCTTGGTACGGAAGGCAATCACGCCGTCGGCATAGACGTACGACAGCGGTGCGACATAGGGCCGGTCACCGTCTACGACGGCGACGTGGGCCACCTTCTGGGTCCGCAGCACTTCGTCGATTTCAGCATCGTTGAGCTCACGCATGGCGGCATTGAAGCAGACCCGCAGCACGGCTGCCGCCCACTTGCCGCCGCCCCGGAACCGGGCGAGAATGAGGGTTTACACGGAATATGATACGGATACACTCAAGTTATACACTTCGTCTAAACTCAAACACCACCGCGACCCCCGCGCTGCGGGTCGCCGCGACAAGGAGCATGCATGGGACGCGCAGTAGGCATCGACCTCGGCACCACCAACTCGGTGATCTCGATCCTCGAGGGTGGCGAGCCGCAGGTCGTCAACAACGCAGAAGGCAACCGCACCACCCCATCGGTGGTTGCGTTCGCCAAGAACGGTGAGGTGCTCGTCGGCGATCAGGCGAAACGCCAAGCGATCACCAATCCGGACCGAACGATACGATCCGTCAAACGTCACATGGGCACCGACTGGTCCGTCGAAGTGGACGGCAAGAAGTACACGGCCCAAGAGATCTCGGCGCGCATCCTCCAGAAACTCAAGCGCGATGCCGAGGCGTTCCTCGGCGAGACCGTGACCGAGGCCGTGATCACCGTCCCGGCCTACTTCGGGGACGCCCAGCGCCAGGCCACCAAGGAAGCCGGCCAGATCGCCGGGCTCGAGGTGCTGCGCATCGTGAACGAGCCGACCGCGGCATCGCTCGCCTATGGGATGGACAAGTCCGACGACCACCTCATCCTCGTGTACGACCTGGGCGGCGGCACATTCGACGTGTCGGTGCTCGAGATCGGCGAGGGTGTCTTCGAGGTGAAGTCGACCCACGGGGACACCAATCTCGGCGGCGACGACTGGGACGACCGCATCATCGACTGGCTGGTCACGGGCTTCAAGAACGAGAACGGCGTCGACCTCGCCAAGGACCCGATGGCGCTGACCCGCCTCAAGGAGGCCGCCGAGAAGGCCAAGATCGAGCTGTCGTCGGTTCAGGAGACCGAGATCAACCTGCCCTTCATCACGGCAACGGCCGACGGCCCGATCCACCTGCTCCGCAAGCTCAAGCGGTCCGAGTTCCAGCAGATGACCGAGGACCTCGTCGAGAAGACGCGGGCGCCGTTCGAGCAGGCCGTGAAGGACGCCGGCGTCACGGTCGACGAGATCGACCACGTCATCCTCGTCGGCGGTTCGACCCGGATGCCGGCGGTCCAGGAGCTGGTCAAGGAGCTCTCCCGCAAGGAGCCCCACAAGGGCGTCAACCCGGACGAGGTGGTAGCGCTGGGCGCCGCCATCCAGGCCGGCGTCCTGAAGGGAGACGTGTCCGGCATCTTGCTCCTCGACGTCACCCCGCTGACGCTGGGCGTCGAGACGGAGGGTGGCGTGTTCACCCGGATGATCGAGCGCAATACGACCATCCCGACGCGACGCAGCGAGATCTTCACGACGGCCGCAGACAATCAACCCGAGGTCGAGATCCACGTTCTTCAGGGCGAGCGCAGCATGGCGGGCGACAACAAGTCGCTCGGCCGCTTCAAGCTGCCCGGGATCGCACCGGCGCCGCGCGGCGTCCCGCAGATCGAGGTGACGTTCGACATCGACGCGAACGGCATCGTGTCCGTGTCGGCGAAGGACCTGGGAACCGGGAAGTCGCAACAGGTGACGATCACCGGCGGGACCGCACTCGACCAGAACGAGATCGATCGGATGGTCAAGGACGCGGAGGCGCACGCCAACGAGGATGCCCGCCGCAAGGAGCAGGCCGAGGCCCGCAACCAGGCCGACCACGCCGCCTACACCATCGAGAAGCAGCTCGAGGAGCACGGCGACAAGCTCAGCGACGACGAGCGTTCGGTCATCGACGACAAGGTGAGTGCGGTCCGCAAGCTGCTCACCGAGGAGAGCCCGGCGGAGGACCTGCGCAAGGCCACGCAAGAGCTGTTCGAGAGCGCCCAGGTGCTGGGACAGAAGATGTACGAGTCGTCGCAGGCAGAGGGCGCCGCCGATGATGACGCCGGAAGCGGCGAAGACGGTGTCGTGGACGCCGAGATCGTCGACGAGGAAGGTGACGAGGCTTGAGCGCCTCGTCACCGGAGTCTGCCATGACGAATGAGTCAACATCCGAAACGAGCCCAACGCCGGAACCGGTAGACGGCGGCGGCGCCGAAGAGCTCGTGCTGACCGGCGAGCTGGTCGAGGTGCCACGATCCGACACCCCGACGGCCGCCGAGCTCGGCCTGGAGCTGCCAGACCGGCCCGAGGATGCCATCGATCTCCTGCTCAGAGAGCTCGCCGAGGCGAGAGGGGAGGCATCCGAGTATCTCGAGACCCTGCAGCGACTCGCCGCCGACTTCGAGAATTACCGGCGCCGGGTGGAGCGGGACCAGGTCGAGAACGTCCTGCGGGCGTCGCAGCGCCTGGTCGAGAAGATCCTCCCGACGCTCGATGCCTTCGATGCGGCGCTCGCCTACGAGGCGCAGACGCCCGCCGAGGAGAAGCTCCTGGACGGAATGCGCGGCACCCACGTCCAGCTCATGGAGACGCTGGGTAGCGAGGGGTTGAGCGTCATCGAGTCGACCGGCGCGGCGTTCGACCCCGCCGTCCACGAGGCAGTGGCCGGTGGCGGCGAAGGCGACCTCGTCGTCGGACGCGAGCTGCGGAAGGGCTACCTGCTCCAGGGCCGCGTGATCCGGCCCGCGATGGTGTCCGTGGAGGAAGCGAGCTGAGGACCATGCGCAAGGAATGGCTCGAGACGGACTACTACGCCCTGCTCGGCGTTCCCAAGACCGCGACCGAGAAGGACCTCAAGAAGGCCTATCGCAAGCTCGCCCAGAAGTACCACCCCGACAAGAACCCGGGTGACGCCGAGGCCGAGCGCAAGTTCAGGGAGGTCAACGAGGCCTATGACGTGCTCGGCGATGCCGAGCAGCGCAAGGAGTACGACCACGTCCGCGAGATGGGGTACTTCGTCGGGGGTCCGGGGGGCGGCCAGCAGTACGTGCGCGTCGAGGATCTCTTTGGGCGAGGCGGCGGTTACGGAGGTGGAGCCGCCACCTCGATCGAGGACATCCTCGGCGGCTTCGGTGACTTGTTCGGCGGTCCCACCGGACGGCAGGCCCGCCCTCAACAGGGGCGCGACACCAACGCCGAGGTCACGTTGACGTTCCACGAGGCGATCTCGGGAACCACCAAAACGCTCAAGGTGGGCGGCTCGACCGTCAAGGTGCGGATTCCGCGCGGCGTCGAGGACGGGGCGAAGATCAAGGTGAAGGGACACGGCGAGCCCGGGTACAACGGTGGCCCTGCCGGCGATCTCTACGTGCGAGTTAGGGTCGGCACCCATCCCGTATTCGGACGATCGAACGCCAACCTGACGATCAAGGTCCCGATCACCTTCGTAGAGGCTGCCCTCGGCGCCGACATCGACGTGCCGACCCTGGACGGCAAGGTCCGATTGCGCATCCCGCCCGGGACACCGAGCGGGAAGACGTTCCGGGTGAGCGGAAAGGGCGTCGCCTCCGACAAGAAGACCGGAGATCTCCTGGTCACCGTCGAGGTCGTCGTGCCCGACAACCTGACCGACGAACAGCGGGCCCTGCTCGAGAAGCTGCGTGACAACGGGCCGGCAGAGAACCCGCGATCACACTTGGGGGTGTGAACCATGGCCAAGAAGACCGAAGCCGTCTACATCATCTCGGTTGCCGCCGAGCTCGCCGGCGTTCACCCCCAGACGCTGCGCATCTACGAGCGGCGCGGGCTCATCGAGCCGTACCGGACCCCCGGTGGCACCCGGCGCTACTCCGAAGAGGATCTCGAACGTCTCGGGCTGATCCAGGAGCTGACCGCCGACGGGGTCAACCTCGAGGGGGTGCGCCGGATCCTCGAGCTCCAAGGGGAGAACAGCCGCCTACGCAGCCAGGTAGACCGATTGCGGCGTCTCCTCGGCGAGGCCGAGGCAAGGGTGACCGGAAGGGCTCCGACCCGCACGGTCACACGGGTCGCCGTCCGCGGCCAGCGCAACCTCCCCGACATCCGCCGCCGCAACCCATTCGACTGAAGTTTCGCCCAAAGCAGGCTTTGGGCGAGTTCGTGTCGTCGGCCTCCCGGCCGGCTCACCGTGCGGTGGGGCGGCGGAGCCACCCCACCGCGCAACCAGGGGGACGCTTCGAGCGAAACCTTATGCTGGGTTCATGGAGGCGTTTCGGAGTCGCTGGGTTCGTTTCCCGCTCTACACCGTTGCCGGAATGTCGATCGCCGCGCTGGTCGCCCGCATGTTCCACCCCCACTACTTGCCCCTCTGCAACCGCATCAATGCCGAGCGTGGTGTCGAGTGCAGCCCGGTCACGATCCAGGGAATGATCGGCTTCTTCCTCATCGGGCTCGGGATCATGACGCTCGTCATCGTTCCGATCGTTGTCTCACTGGTCCACCTGATCCGGCACGGGGCGAACTGGGAGATGCCGCGTGGCACCGAGACGACGCAGACCAACCTGCCCATCCTGGCCGGGGTCATCTATCTCGTCGTGGGCACGGTCGTCGCGGTCAACGCCTACTGACCGCACCCGAGGTTGCCGTCAGGCGACGAAGGTCTCCCCGTCCGGCTGTTGCACTACGAAGGCGACGACGAGAGAGGAGCGTGAGGGCCAGTCGAGAAGCGTGTCGAGCGCTCTTGCGTTCGCGGCAGGACGGAAGACGTCCCACGACGTCGGCCCTTGGACTCGGACGGTCAGCTCGAGATTCGGCCTCGGCACGAGGACTTGACCTTCGAGATCGAAGGCCTCCATCTCGACGACGGCGAGGTCGAGCTCGTCGCAGCGGCGGATGAAGTCCTCGGCGACCTGGCGCCGGAAGAACCCTTCGCCGTCGGAGGAGCGGTGCACGGCCAGCGGGTCGAACTCGCCCACGAGGGCAAGGGTGGCCGGGTGTTCGCCCTCCCAACCCTCGTCGCCGCCTTCGCTCGCGCCCTGCGGTTCGACCACGAGCGGACGGGTCCCGAAGGCCTGTCGCAGCTCCGGGAACTCGGTCTCGTCGGCGACCGGCGAGACGATGCGTTCGGCGAGATCGAGCACCCGAATCAACTCTCGAGCGTCGAGATCCTTGACGTCGCCGTCGTCGTCCGCGTAGATCTGGACCACGGGCGTGTCCTCGTCCCAGAACACCATGCCGATGAACTCGTCGTCTCGCCACAACTCGACGACGGGCTGGTCGAAGTCGTCACGTTCGGTCTCGACGATGCGCAGCGGGATCATCGGCGGGAGTGTACGCACCCACGGCGGACGGCGATTCGCGAGAGGAGGCGCCCTCAGCGCTCGACGTTCACCCCACGCCAGAAGGCGATGTGGTCCTTGATGTCGGCCGCCGCCGGCCTGGGATCGCGGTACGTCCAGGCCGCTCCGCGGTTCACAGCTCCGTCGACGACGACGTCGTAGTAGCTGGCCATGCCCTTCCAAGGGCAGACGGTGTGTGCGTCGCTGGCCTGGAAGTACTCGTGCTTGATCGCATCGGGGGGGAAGTAGTGGTTGCCCTCCACGACGACGGTGTCGTTGCTCTCGGCGAGAACGGCTCCGTTCCAAACAGCCTTTGCCATCTTGTGCACCTACCTTGGTCGGTCCCGGGTGGTCAACCGCCCGCCCCGGTCGAGCATTCCGAACGAGCGGGAGGCCCCGTACATGGTACGGGGCCTCCGTGGTTCTCGATACGGGAGAGGGTCAGCGGTTCGCCCTCAGCGCATCGCGGATCTCACGCAGGAGGACGATGTCCTCGGCCGGCGGCGGCGCCTCTTCCTCGCCGGACTCCGTACGGGCCTTCCAGGCCTGGTACGGCTTGACGACGAACAAGAACAGGGCCAGCGCCACCAACAGGAAGGCGACCAACGCGGTGATGAATGTGCCGTACGTGATGACCGAGCCATTGATCGTGAGCGTCAGGTCGTCGAAGCTCGGCTCACCAAAGATGATGCCCACGATCGGCATGATGATGTTCTCCACCAAAGACGTGACGACGGCGGCGAACGCCAATGCGAGCACCAGGCCGGTGGCGATCTCGATCAGGTTGCCACCGAGGGCAAACGCTTTGAAATCGTCGATCAACTTCCTCATGGACACTCCTCCCGGGGTGGTAGATGGATGAAATGTATCCGGCGATAGGACACACCCCACGGATTTGAGTTCCCAGAAGTTGTCCGCGCCTTTCGCGGTCAGCGTTCCAGCTCGAAGAGGAGCTCCACCCACCACCCGTCGGGGATCGCCACGAAGGAAGACGGGATCTCCGCCAGACCGACGGCTCGAGGGCCGGTGCGCTCCACTTCTCCTTCGGGGAGACCGGCGGCGGACCCTTGTACTCCTCCCTCCTCGAGCCGGTCAACGACGAAGTACGACCACACGAGGCGCTCTTGTCGCGCCACGTACAGGAGCTCGTCGAGCCAGTTGGCGAGCAGCTCCTCGTCGCTGTCCCCGGGAGCGACGATGGGGCGGGAGTAGGTCGGGGCGACGCCGCTCAGATCGTGACCCTCCGAGAACAGCGCACGCCCGGCCGTCTCGAACACCTCGGCCCGGGTGACACCCCAGACGACAACGGTCGGCGTCATTCCATCGCCGCGCCGAAAACCCGTCATGGCAACCCGATGAGGGCGATGGCACCGAGGGCGAACACCACCCCGATGAGCTGGGCCGGAGCCATCCGCTCGTGGAGCACGATGCGGGCGAGCAGAACGGTGACCGCCGGATACAGCGCAGCGAGCACCGAGGCGATGGCCAGCAGCCCGCGCTGGACCGCGCCGAGAAAGAGCCCGTTGGCGACCATGTCGAGCATTCCCGCACCCACCGCGGCACCGGGAATCCCACCGGACCGGGTCCGTTCGCCCCGTAGCCATGCGACGAGGAGGATGGCCGGGACGGTCACGGCACGGGCCCCGACGAGTGGCCACATGCCCGATGCAACATTGGTTTGGGCGAGAGCGATGAAGAAGCAGGCGAACCCGGCCCCGGCGACGAGGGAGAGCGCGAGGACGCGGCCGCCGATCCGGCTGGTTCCGGTGTCGCCCCGGGTGATCGCAAACACGGCAAGGAGCCCGAGCGCCATGCCGAGGAGGGCCCACCCGCCTGGGTCTTCGCCAGAGAGGAGTCCCACACCGATCGGGAGGAGGGCCGACACAACGGCCGTGATCGGCGCAACGACACCCATGGGCCCGATGGCCAAGCCGGTGTACAGCGCCAGGATCCCGACGAGTCCGAACAGCCCCCCGGCCGCGCCCCATGCGACGTCGGCGGCGGTCACCTCGGTGGCGGGAACGATGAGCAAGACCGGAACCAGGACGACGGCACTGGCAACCTGGGCGACTGCCGTGATGCGAAGCGGGCTCGCCATCATGCTCGCACGCCCTCCGAGGAAGTCGCCCGCACCGAACGTCACCGCCGACATGAGCGCCAGGAGCTCCGTCACGCCACGGTCCTCACAGGAGCCAGGGCACCAATGCCGCCCGCACGCGCCGCCGGTACGTCGCGTATTCCGGCCAGGCGGCGACGAGCCGGCGCTCCTCGCCGGCCGCCTTGACTCGGAAGAACCCGAGCAACACGAGCCCGATGATTGCGGCCGGGATCGAGCCGACCAGCAAACCGAGACCGGTTCCCGCGATCCCGATACCCCCGTAGATGGGGTGGCGCACCAGTCCATAGACGCCGGTTTCGACGAGCTGTGCACCGCGTCGCGGCTCGGGGTAGGGCGTCAGCGAAGGTCCGAGACCACGGAGACCGGCGAGTCCGAGCGCGGACCCGACGAGCCCGAGCACGGCACCGGTCACGACCACCCACACCGGCAGCGAGACCCGGAAGGTTGCCAGGGCGACGGCCCATGCGGCGAAGAGCGCCACCTGGCCGGCCACCCACTGACCTCCGCGGTCGATGAAGGAACGCATCGGCGGGAGCGTATCGAGACGGAGCCCGTTCATGCACATCCCAAGAGGCTTGACGCCATGACGGGCAAATCTGATATGATACGACTCAACTTTCTTGGCATATACGGGTTGTGGTTGTGGTTGATACCGGAGCCCCGACACAAGTGAGATCAATGGACATCAACACCTTCACCCAGAAGTCGCAGCAGAGCATCCTCGCAGCGAGGGACGCCGCCGAACGGCGCGCCCACGGCGCCGTAGGCGTCGACCATCTCCTCGATGCGGTCCTCGCCCAATCGGACACCATCGTCTACCCGCTCCTCGCCAAGCTCGGCGTCTCGGCCGCGGACCTCCGTGGACCGCTCGAGCGCATGTTGGCGGAACGGCCGGCCATGCATGGGAGCACGGGAGAGCCGCCGTTCGATCCGGCAACCCTTGCCGTGCTCGAAGCCGCCCAACGCGAGCGTAACGCCATGAAGGACCAGTACGCCTCCATCGAGCACCTCGTCCTCGCTCTCGCCGCCGCACCTGGTCCCGTCGGCGAATTACTGCGCAAGCACGGCATCACGCGCGACGCGGTGCTGGCGGCTCTCACGGAGGTCCGTGGTGCCCAACGGGTCACGTCGCAAACGCCCGAGGACACCCTGGCCCCACTCGAGAAGTACGGCCGCGATCTGGTGAGCCTCGCCGGACATGGCAAGCTCGATCCGGTCATCGGCAGGGATGACGAGATCCGTCGCGTCGTCCAGGTCCTCTCGCGCCGAACGAAGAACAACCCGGTCCTCATCGGAGAGCCGGGCGTCGGCAAGACTGCCATCGCCGAAGGGCTCGCCCAGCGCATAGTCGACGGAGACGTGCCCGAGGGGCTCAAGAACAAGCGCATCGTCGCGCTCGACCTCGGCGCCATGGTTGCCGGGGCGAAGTACCGCGGCGAGTTCGAAGAGCGGCTCAAGGCCACGCTCGACGAGATCAAGGCCTCCGAAGGCGGGATCATCACGTTCATCGACGAGATGCACACGATCGTCGGTGCCGGTGCCGCCGAGGGAGCGATGGATGCGTCGAACATGCTCAAGCCAATGCTCGCCCGCGGCGAGCTGCGCATGATCGGTGCGACCACCCTGGACGAGTACCGCAAGCACGTCGAGAAGGACGCTGCACTGGAACGGCGGTTCCAGCCGGTGTTCGTCGCCCCACCCTCGGTCGAGGACACGGTCGGCATTCTGCGGGGACTCAAGGAGCGTTACGAGGTGCACCACGGCGTCCGGATCACCGACGCAGCGCTGGTTGCCGCCGCCATGCTCTCCGATCGCTACATCACGGCTCGTCACCTTCCCGACAAGGCGATCGACCTCGTCGACGAGGCCGCATCCCGACTCCGCATCGAGATCGACTCGATGCCCGAGGAGATCGACGAGCTGACGCGCCGCAGCCGCCAGCTCGAGATCGAGAAGAGCGCCCTCGCCAAGGAGAGCGACAGGGCGTCGATGGACCGGCTCGCCGTCATCGAGCAGCAACTGGCCGATGTCGGTGAGGAGCTCGACCGTCTCAATGCCCAGTGGCAGCTGGAGAAGGAGCGCATCGCCGCGATCCAGACGCTGAAGCAGCAGATCGAAGAGGCGCGTGCCGAGGCGGAGCGCGCCGAGCGTCACGGCGAGTTGCAACGAGCCGCCGAGCTGCGGTACGGCACGCTGCCCGGCCTCGAGCGGCAGCTCGCAGAGAGCCAGGAGTCACTCGAGAAGCTGCAGGCCGAGGGTGCGATGCTCAAGGAGGAGGTCGGTGAGGAGGACGTCGCCGAGGTGGTGAGCCGGTGGACCGGGATCCCCGTCTCGCGACTGATGGAAGGCGAGATCCAGAAGCTCGTTCGCCTCGAAGAGCATCTCCATGAGCGTGTCGTCGGCCAGGAGGCGGCCGTCAACGCCGTCGCCAACGCCATCCGGCGATCGCGGGCGGGCCTGTCCGACCCCAACCGGCCGATCGGGTCGTTCGTGTTCCTGGGCCCCACGGGAGTCGGCAAGACCGAGCTGGCCCGCGCCCTCGCCGAGTTCCTCTTCGACGACGAGCGGGCGATGGTTCGGCTCGACATGTCGGAGTACATGGAGAAGCACTCTGTGAGCCGGCTGATCGGCGCCCCTCCGGGCTACGTGGGATACGACGAGGGCGGGCAACTCACCGAAGCGGTCCGCCGCCGTCCATATTCGGTCGTGCTCCTCGACGAGGTCGAGAAGGCGCATCCCGACGTCTTCAACGCCCTGCTCCAGGTGCTCGACGATGGGCGCCTCACGGATGGACAGGGTCGGACGGTCGACTTCACCAACGCCGTGCTCATCATGACGTCCAATCTCGGCTCCGAGTTCATCGATCCGGACCTTCCGGACGACACGGTGCGGGAGCGGGTGATGCGCATCGTGCGGGAGCACTTCCGGCCGGAGTTCCTCAACCGCGTCGACGACATCGTCGTCTTCGACCGTCTCACCAGGGAGAACCTCCGCGAGATCGTCGAGATCCAGTTCGAGCACCTCCACGACCGGGTGGCGAGCCGGAACATAGATCTACGGCTCACGGAAGAGGCGGCAGACTGGCTCGCCGAGCACGGGTTCGACCCGAGCTACGGGGCGCGCCCGCTGAAGCGACTCATGCAGCGGGAGATCTCCGATGCGCTGGCGCTTCGTCTGCTCGACGGTGGGTTCGGAGACGGCGACTCGGTCGACGTGGTCGTCCGCGACAACGCCATCGACTTCGCCAAGCAGGGCTGACCAGGCTGCCCGGGACGGGCGAACATCGGACCGAAGGGACGCCGACTCACTCAGGGCGTAAGAGAACGCCGTCCGGCGCCAACCCCCCGTTAGAGCACCGAACGGCGATTCTCTGGGTCTGTATCCCCCTCACGGATTCCCCGTGATCCAACGTACGCGATGGTCGCCGGGGATGCCATGAGTCGATCGGCCCATATAGTGGCGTGATCCGAGCGCCGGCGGGCCGTCACGACGACGGGCACGACCACCGCCACGGCTGCTCTGGCATGATCGAAGTGAGTCCCTGGGGACGGGGCCGGTGGCCCCTTCCCGGTAACGGGGAGCGTCACGAGAATCGGCTCCAGAGAGGAGGCGTCCAGTGGAGAAGGACATCACGATCGATCTGCACTTCGTCGAGGACGAGACGGAGACCGTCGTCAAGGCGGTGCTGAACCTGCGAGGTGACCACTTCGAAGCCGCCGGCAGGGCGCGAAGAAACCCCGCGGACAGGCCGATGCCGATCATCGGCGAGGAGCTGGCGCTCGCTCGGGCGCTCCAGACACTCACCGCCCATGTGATGGACGCGGCGCACACGAAGATCGAAACGTACCTGACCACTTAGGCCACCCCGGCGCTGCCGCCGGCTTGCGGCTTGTTTGGTGTGCCCTCAGTACCTCAGGAGCGCGGCGACGGGCAACGGCCCTGGCACCTCATCGCCCGGCACCACGTACACGGCGCCACCGTGGCGCCACGTCTCGACGGCGGCGGCGTTGACCAGGTCTTCGACCGACCCGCCGTTGGTGACGATGCTGCGCCGCTCGGGATCGAACTGTCCCCAGACCTCTACGTCTCCGGCCACGACAATGGCGTCGATGCGACCGTCGATCGCCGCGCCGAGCGTCTCCTCGAGATCCGGCGGTGTCTGACCGCCGGCGGCGAGCTCGGCGAGACGCCGCCGTACACCGTTGCGACCGGCTTCGATCTCGGTGCGCACGATCGGGATGGCGCCTTCCTCGAGCTCTCTCGCCGCGATCCGCTCACCCGAACCTGGTAGCTCTCCCTCGGCAACCCTGCCGTAGGTGGTGAGCCTCCTGTAGGCGGCGCGCATCTCGTCGGTTCCGGCCAAGACCAGCAGCTCGTCGGACAGGCCGGCGGTCACGGCGGCATCGACGACGCGGAGATAGCGCAACAGATCCTCGCCTTGCTCCCGCTTGCCCCCTTGACCGTGGAAGGCGGCGACGACGCCGCCGGCGCCCCGCCGACCTGAGCCGTGGGACTGCAACTGGGGCTCCCGGTCGTCGTAACGCAACACCTCTTCCATCGTCACCGGTAGCCCCGCGGTCGTGATCTCCTCGAACTTCGACGGATCACCGCGGAACAAGTGGCTGGCCTTGCGACTCAGCGCCAGAACAGCAAAACGGGGGTCGGGTACGCAGTCGAGAAGATGCTTGACCTGGAACCGGGGTCCGACGACGGCCATCGGGGCTCCCAGCGCAGGGCCCGGGAGACGCACTGCACCACCCTCGTCCACGTATACCGAGGCATCCACCAGCGGGCGCATCCACAATTCACGGTCGTCGAGCAGGCTCTCGGCCTCGCTCACGACCGCTCGGGCGTCGGTCCGACGCATCCCGAGTGATGCGAGCCGGCTCTCGGCCTCCTTGAGGAGGTTGCGCACGGTGATCTTGCCCTCATCGGGCGCTACGGGCGGAACGAGCAACGAGACCGAGGTGCCCGCGCGCAAGCGGGCCAACTCGGCGAGCGTCTCGGTCGTCGGGGATGGCACAGCCGTCGGCTTCATGCAGTGACCTCCTGGTCTGGACGGTCAAACGGGGTGCTCGCAGCGGACGCGCGGACGTCACGTCGGAGGAGTCGGTCGTGAAAACGGCGCCGGCCCGTGCGAAGGCAGATGCCGCGACGGCCACCGGCCGCGGCCACGTCAGTGGGGTCGCCGCGATCGAGGTCCGTCGTCATGCCCTTCCAGGGTATCCGTCTCGCGTCCGTCGGTCACCAGGATTTCCGACTGCCGGGCAACTGGCTAGGGGCCGGACGTCCTGGTCGCGGCCTGACCGGCCCGCGTCAGGTCGGATAGGCTGAGCGCGCACCACCATCCGGGGAGGCCTCATGGGCGTCGTGCTCGCCATCGGAACCATGAAGGGAGCCTGGTTCGCACATCGCAACGGATCGGCTTGGAAGACTGATGGTCCGTCCCTCAAGGGTTGGCAGGTCAACACGTTCGGCCGCAGGCCCGACGGGACCTATCTCCTCACGACCGGCAGCTCGTGGTACGGCGCGGCGATCCACCGCAGTCACGACCTCCGTGACTGGTCCCAGATCGTCGCCGGGCCAGCCTACGAGGAGGGAGGAGATCGCAAGCTCGAACAGATCTGGACGCTCACCGAGGCGGACGGGTCTCTGTACGCCGGTGTGGCCGAGGCCGGTCTCTTCCGCAGCGGGGACCTCGGCGAGACCTGGGAACCGGTACCCGGCTTCAACGACCATCCCACGCGCCCACGATGGGAGCCCGGTCTGGGCGGGCTCACCGCCCACCGCATCCTCGTCGACTCACGCGACCCGAGCCGCATGTGGGTGGGTGTGTCCGCCGTTGGCGTGTTCGCCACCGAGGACGGCGGGAGCACCTGGGAGCTGCGTAACCGCGGGATCCCCGCCGCCGGCTCACCCGAGGACGCCGAACCCGACGTCGGCTACTGCGTGCACTGCCTCGTCGCCGATCCGGACGACGCCGAGACGATCTGGCGCCAAGATCACATGGGGGTGTTCCGCACGAGCGACGGCGCCCGCACGTGGGAGCGTATCGAGGATGGTCTCCCGGCGGGCTTCGGTTTCCCGATCGGGCGGGATCCCGTGAGCGGTCGCCTCTTCCTCGTTCCGCTCGAATCCGATGAGGCGCGCCTGCCCGTTGGTGGCCGGCTCGGCGTCTACACCAGTGACGATCGGGGAGACTCCTGGCGCCTGGCCGGGCGACTCGACGGCCCAGGCTACGACGGCGTGCTTCGCGATGCGATGGCTGTCGACGGCCTCGGTGGCGTTTATGTGGGCACGACGAGCGGGAGGATCGCCTACAGCGCAGACTCGGGGGACACGTGGGCCGAGCTGCCCGGCACCTTCCCGCGCATCTTGAGTGTTCACGCGTTCGTCGAGTGATGGCGACCGTCGCGGTGACGATCCCCCGCATGCTGGCCGATCTCGTCGGCGGTGAACGCCGATTTTCGATCGAAGCCGGCGACGTCGACGGGGTCCTCGGCGGCATCGTCGACCGCCATCCGGAGCTTGCGGTCCACCTGTTCGACGAGTCGGGAGAGCTCCGTCCTCACGTGTCGTGCTTCCACAACGAGGCGTTCGCCGATCGCGCATCGCCTGTGAAGGATGGCGACTCGGTCGTCGTGCTTCAGGCGGTCAGCGGCGGGATCACGCCCCGAGGTCGGTGACGAACACGACTTCGGAGTAGCCGAGACCCTCCAGGAACTCCTCGAGGGTCGTCTTGGCGTTGTCCTCGGCCAGCTCGAGGATCCCCTTCTCGAGGGCCCCCTGGAGGAGCACGTCCCGGGCCACGGCACGGGCGTCCGACTCGAGCTGCGGGTCGCCCTTCGTGAACAGTCCCGTGTCACGGTCGAACACGGTGGTCTGATCCTCGTCGACCTCCACGAACTGGACCTCGGCTGGGGGGAGGCGAACGGTCACCTCTCCGGTGTCCTCGTCGACGGAGAAGTTCTCCACGTAGACGCGCTCGAAATCGATTCCCGCTCCGATGCGGGCGACGGCGAACAGGAAGATGCTGTCCCCCCTCGCCCAATTCAGCCACCCCCGGTCGTTCCCCTTCTCGATCGTTGTGTACTCGACCATCTCGACCGTCGTCAGGTTTGCGAGCGCCCGGACCGAGTCGACGACCGTCGGCCCGACCTGGGTGTAGGGCGTGCCGCCGAACGGATTCCACGTGCCGACCGCACCCCCGACGAGGAAGGCAACCACGATCAGGGCGCCGGCGATCGCCAGCGCTCCGACGCGCTGCGACATCGAGGTCTCTGCCATCACGCTCCCATCGCTAGGCCCATGGTGTGAGCGTCCACCCACCGCTTCGACCCAGGAGCGTACCGATCGGTTCCGGCTAAGTCCCCGAGATCGGTCGATCCCCCTTGATCGGCAACGCCACGTCGTGTAGTATGCAACGCAAGGTATCCTGGTAACCAGGCTAACTGGCGTGGCACGGTAGTGTGACGTCGAAAGGGTTCGAGAAGCCGAGCACGGCGGGGTCGATGTGGATCACAGCTCGCAATTGCTCAAGGGTGTCCTCGACATGTGTCTGCTGGCACTGATCGCCGAGGAACCGAGCTACGGGTACGAGATGGTGGACAAGCTGCAGGGACGGGGGCTGGCGCTGGTCAGCGAGGGAAGCATCTATCCCCTCCTCAGCAGGCTGCAGAAGAAGGGATACATCGAGGGCTACTTCGTCGAGTCGACCGGTGGCCCGCCTCGCAAGTACTACAGGATCGCCCCACCCGGCCGCGAGCGGCTGGAAGAGTGGACGGGGGAATGGAGACGCCTGGCAACCGGCGTCGAGGAGGTGCTGAATGGAGGTGGACGTGACTGAGATGAGCGTCAACCACGTGCTGGATCGGTGTGAGCGCTACTGGCGGGAGACCGGGGTCTCCGATGCCGCTGTCACCGACATGCGACGCGAGCTCGAGTCTCACCTCCGCGAAGCAGCTGCCGCCGGCAAGAGTCCGGCCGTGGTCGTCGGCGACGACATCCCTGCGTTTGCCGAATCGTGGGCCGCCGAACAGCGGGGGCCACGCCGCCGGGCGACGTGGAACGAGATGAGACGCCAGGGCCGCAACGGACGAGGATTCGGCGTGTTTGGCATCCTGCTGGTGGCGCTCGTGGCGGCACTAGTCGTGCTTGGACCAAAGGAGGACAGCGTGGACGACATAGAAGTATGGCGATGGATCTGGCTCGGAGCGGCCGTCGTGCTCGGCATCGGAGAGATGGTCACGGCAGGCTTGTTCATGCTGCCCTTTGCGATCGGCGCATTGGTCGCCGGCATCCTCGCCTTCTTCAACGTCGCCGTCTGGCTCCAGATCCTCGTGTTCCTCGTGGTGTCTATCGCGGCCCTGTGGGGGATGAGGAGCTTCGCTTGGCGGGAGGGTGAGCCGAGCCATCCCGTGGGTGCCAAGCGGTACGTCGATGCGGTAGGCACCGTGATCGAGCCCATCGATCGTGTCGCCGGCACCGGGCGCGTTCGCGTGGAGACCGAGCAGTGGAGAGCGACGACCGACATGGACGGCGTCATCGAGACCAACACCGAGGTCCGAGTGATCGACGTCCGTGGGGCCAGGCTCGTGGTGGAACCGAAGTCGTAGAGAACCTGAGCAGAAGGAGCACACATGGGTGCAATTGCGGTAGTCGTAGGTGTCATCGCGCTGGTCGTGGTGTACGCCGCCCTTGGCCTCAAGATCGTCAAGCAGTTCGAGCAGGGCGTCGTCGAGCGCTTCGGGAAGTACCGGGAGACGCTCGATCCGGGTCTTCACCTGATCGTGCCCTTCATCGATCGCATTCGCCGAGTCGACATGCGTGAGATCGTCGTCGACGTGCCTCCCCAGGAGGTCATCACCAAGGACAACGTGGTGGTGACGGTGGATGCAGTCGTCTACTACCAGGCCACCGATCCCGTGAAGCTGATCTACAACGTCCAGAACTTCGTCCTTGCGGCGACCAAGCTGGCCCAGACCAACCTACGTAACGTCGTGGGCGACCTCGACCTCGACGACGCTCTGACGTCCCGCGAGACGATCAACGCACAGCTGCGGGCGATCCTCGACGAAGCAACGGACGTCTGGGGCACCAAGGTGGTCCGTGTCGAGATCCAGCGGATCGATCCGCCGGCCGACGTCACGGACGCCATGCACCGCCAGATGAAGGCGGAGCGTGACCGCCGTGCCGTGGTCACCGAGGCCGAGGGTCAGAAACGGTCTGAGATCCTCAAGGCCGAGGGCATCAAGCAGTCGCGGATCCTCGAGGCCGAGGGTCAGGCCGAGGCGATCAAGCAGGTCGCCGAGGCCGAGCGGTTCCAGAAGGAGACGGTGGCCGAAGGTGAGGGAAGGGCGATCGAGCGGGTGTTCGGCGCCATCCACACCGGCGACCCCACGCCCGACCTGATCGCCATCCGCTACTTGGAGGCGCTGCAGAACATGGCCGATGGCCAGGCGACAAAGATCTTCTTGCCGGTCGAGATGAGCGGCATCTTGAGCTCGATCGGAGCGATCGGCGAGATCTTCAACACCCCGGACGGCGACTCGCAGCCCCGCCCAATGGGTTGATCCCGGCCGACCTCGAATGATTGGAGCCCCTTCGTCGGAGGGGGCTCCAGCCGTTGTACGGCGCTAGTCCTCGACCAGCTCGGAACGTTCGTCCACCGTCTCGGCTGCGTCGGATTCGCCATCGGCGCTGCCCGCGGGGGCTTCGGCCAGGCTCTCCGGCGTCGCGGCGGTCTCGTCATGCGCAACCTCGTCGGAGGGCGCCTCGCTGCGGTACAGGGCGTCCTGGTCCGCACTCACGACCGGATTGCGGCGCCACCAGAGGAACAAGATGAGCCCAATCGCCGCCCCGCCGAGGGCACCCCACTGGCTCCCCGTGAACGGCCCCATGACCGAGTCGGCGACGGTCCCATCCTTCGCCGCCTCGAGCCGGGCGAAGTCGATCAGGAACCGTTGCACGCCGTACCACATCACCCAGAAGGCGAAGAGCTGGCCGTAGTGCCGCGTCGCCCATCGCTTGCGGAGCCAGAAGATCGCCAGGAGCAAGACGGCTGCGCCGAGGAGGTCGTAGAGCGCGGTGTGGTGGTATGTACCGCAGATGCCGTCGACGGCCTGTTCCACGGTGCACTCGAGCACGTCGTGCTGGGGCGCCAGGTCGTAGCCGGGCTTCACCGTGTAGCCGAGGAGGAACGTGGTAGGGCTGCCCAGATGCTCGACGATGGCGAGATCGCCGATGCGGCCGATGACGGCACCCAGCGCAAGTCCTGCTGCCGCCATGTCGAGGGTGAGCGGGACGGCCAGCTGGAGCATGCGCATCCGGATGGCACCGCCGATGATGCCACCGGCATAGCCGCCCAGGATGCTGTAGTCCCCTGCGATGCTCAACGCATCGCCGAGGCCGTAACCCGGATCGCCGATGTGGGCCGGGACGGTGAAGAACCGGGCGCCGAGCAGGGAGGCGACGAGGGCCCAGGTGAGCACCGACGTCACCTTGTCGGCATCGAAACCGCGCCGTCTCGCCTCCCGGATCATCAGGGCGGCGCCGGCAACGAAACCGAGGCCGGCAAACAGCCCGTGCAACGACAGGCTCAGCGGTCCCAGCTCGAAGATCGGGATCGGGGGATAGGCGATGGCCAGCATCACCCGGCCAGCTTAGGTTGGTCCCGGATCGAGCTAACCGGCGGCGCTGGGCGCCGTCTTGAGACGCTCACCGTCCGGATTGGCGAACTCCTGGTACGCCGCCCAGGCTCGCGGCCCGTAGATCGTGTTCGGGCCCCCACCCATCTGGATGGTCACGCCGATGGTCTCGGCGACCTCCTCTGCGGAGGCCTCTCTCCGTGCCGCTCCCCTGGCGTGGGAGGCGATGCACCCGTCGCAGTGGTCGTGGATGGCGATGGCGAGGGCGATCAGCTCCTTTGTCTTCGACGACAACGCACCCTCTGCAAAAGCGGCCTTGTGCATCGCGGCGAAGCCGGTGTACACGTCGCCTATGTGCTCGCGAAGATCCCTGGTGTGTCGCCGGGTCTCGTCGAGAATGTCGTGATAGTGGCCCATGTCGGTTTGTCCTTCGTCGGGTCGAGTCCAAGAGATCGTACGGACAATTACGCTGCCGCAGACCAGGACGAAAGTCCCGGATGCCCAGGCAAACGTAGAGGTGAGGGATGGATCCGAAGCAGGTTGTCGCCGACCGGTTCTCGACGGTCGAAGCCGAGCTCCGCCACATCTCCCGGTGGATGTTCGAGCACCCGGAGCTGGCATACGAGGAACACGCCTCGTCTGCTCGGCTCGTCGAGTTCCTACGGGCCAACGGCTTCGACGTCGAATACCCGGCCTGGGGGCTCGATACGGCCTTCGACGCACGCATCGGCTCCGCGGGCCCTGAGGTGGTGATCTGCGCGGAGTACGACGCCCTGCCCGAGGTGGGCCATGCGTGCGGGCACAACGTGATCGCCGCCTCGGCAGGCGGTGCCGGCGTGGCGTTGAGTGCCGTCGCCGACGAGCTCGGGTTCCGCCTGCGCGTCCTCGGTACCCCGGCTGAGGAGTCATTCGGCGGCAAGATCGATTTGATCGAGGCAGGTGCATTCGAGGGAGTGGCGGCGGCGATGATGGTGCATCCGTCACCTGAGGACGTTGTGGATCCCAGCTTCTTGGCGGTCGCGCATCTCGACATCGACTTCTACGGCAAGGAGTCCCACGCCGCATTCCGGCCACAGCTCGGCATCAACGCGCTCGACGCCGCCGTCCAGGCGTACGTCAACGTGTCCACGCTCCGCCAATCGCTGTACAACACCGACAAGGTTCATGGAGTGATCACCCACGGCGGCGGCGCTCCCAACGTGATCCCGCCGCACACCTCGCTCGCCTTCTACGTGAGGGCGGCGACCATGACCCGGCTCGACGAGCTGCAGAAGAGGGTCGAGGAGTGCTTCGAGGCGGCCGCCCTCGCCACCGGATGCTCCGTCGAGGTCAGGCCAAGGGGGCACACCTACACCGAGATGCACAACGACCCGGTGCTCGTCTCCCTCTACGCATCGAACAGCGAGGCGCTCGGACGGCCGATGGGTCGGGCGGCCGATCGTGACCCGGGAGCCGCCGGTTCCACCGACATGGCCAACGTGAGCCGCATTGTCCCCACCATCCACCCGATGCTCGGCATCAACAGCTACCCGGCGGTCAATCACCAGCGGGAATTCGCCGCCCACACGGTGACGCCGGACGGGGAGCGTGCCATCCGCGACGGAGCCATCGGGATGGCGTGGACCGTCGTCGACGTGGCCGTGACCGGCCGCTGGGGCGACCTCGGCGGGGCTCTGCCGTGAGCTGACGGGCCCCGACTTGCGCTACGGCCCTGCCGTGACTCGACGAACTCAGTCCTCGTGGAGGAGGACGTCGCTGTACTGGTCGCGCACGACCTTCTTGTCGAACTTGCCGGTGCCCGTCTTGGGGATCCCGTCGAGGAAGAGGATGCGATCGGGCAACCACCACTTGGCGACCCGGCCCTCTAAGAAGCCGAGAAGCTCCTCCTCGGAGGCGTCGACGTCCGGTCTGAGCACGGCGATCGCGATCGGCCGCTCCTGCCACTTGGCGTGCTTCACGCCGACGACGGCGGCCTCGGCCACGGCCGGATGTGCCATCAACTCGTTCTCGAGGTCGATGGAGGAGATCCACTCCCCGCCCGACTTGATGACGTCCTTGGCTCGGTCGGTGATTCGGATGTAGCCCTCGGGCGTGATCTTGCAGACGTCGCCGGTGCGCAACCAGCCGTCCTCGAACGAATGCGGGCTCCGTGGATCGTTGTAGTACTCGGCGGCGATCCACGGACCGCGGATGAGCAGCTCACCGAACGCTTCGCCGTCGTGCGGCAGCTCGGCGCCCGCCTCGTCGACGATCTTGACCTGGAGACCGAGGACCGGCAGACCGGCAGTTTCCATGAAGTCGAGCTGGCGGTCGTGGTCCCAGTCGTCCATCTCGGGCTTGAGGATTGCGGTGGCCGCTACCGGGTTCGTCTCGGTCATGCCCCACCCCTGCACGACACGGATCCCCCGATTCGTCCAATACCAATCGATCATTGCCCGTGGTACCGCCGAGCCGCCGCAAAGGAACTTCTCGATCGAGCTGACGTCCGCTTCCGGGTGGGCGGCCAGATAGTGCTGGATACCGAGCCAGACCGTGGGGACTCCCGCCGAGAACGTGACCTTCTCCCGCTGGAAGAGGCCGACGAGACCCTCCGGAGACATGTCGGGACCCGGATAGGTCAGCTTGGCCCCTACGACCGTGGCCTGGAACGGGTAGCCCCACGCCGCAGCGTGGAACATCGGCACGACCGGGAGCAGGTTGTCACGCGACGTGATCGGGAGGTTGGCCAGGTTCGAGATGGTGTGGAGGTACGTCGACCGCTGGGTGTAGGCGACGCCTTTTGGGTGGCCGGTCGTGCCGGAGGTGTAGCAGAACATCATCGGGGACCGCTCGTCGAGCAGAGGCCAGGCGCCATGCGGCTCGACGCCGTCGATGAGCTCTTCGTACGCAATGGCGTTGGGCAGGGTCGTGCCGCCGGTGTCGTCGCCCATGACGACGAACGCCTCGACGCCGGGGAGCTCGGCAACGATGGGCTCGAGGAGGCTCGTCAGCCCGTGGTCCACGAAGATCACACGATCCCCGCCGTGGTTGACGATGTACGAGAGCTGGTCGGGGAAGAGGCGGATGTTCAACGTGTGGCAGATCAACCCGGTGCACGCCGTCGCCCAGTACAGCTCGTGGTGACGAACGTTGTTCCAGGCGAACGTGCCGACCGGATCGCCCAGCTTGAGGCCCAACTTCGAGGTCAACGCCGTCGCCAACCGCCGGATCCGGTCGTCGGTCGCCCCGTAGGTCTGGCGCCGCTCCGACAGATCGGACTCGACGGACACGATCTCGCGGTCTGCATACAGCCGGACGGCTCGGTCGTAGAGCGTCGACATGAGCAAAGGGAAGTCGTCCATCATGTGCGGCATCGGCGCAGGGTCTCCTTGTCCGGCGAGAGAGACGATATCCGACGTGGGCGCCGAGCGCAGGAGGTGTCGTGGCACGCAAGACAAATGCGGTGCGTCTCGTGGAAGCCGCGGGCGTCGCCCACGAGGTGCGCGCGTACGACATCTCGCCGGAGGAGTTCTCCGCCGAAGCCGTCGCCGACCTCATCGGCCTCCCGCCTCGGCAGGTGTTCAAGACGCTCGTCGCCTGCGGCGACCGCACGGGGCCGTGCTTCGCCGTGGTGCCGGCAGACGCCGAGCTCGACCTCAAGGCGCTGGCTCGGGTCGCCGGAGATCGACGGATGGCGATGCTCGCGCTCAAGGAGGTCGAGCCGCTCACGGGATACCGGCGGGGACGCGTCACCGTGCTTGGGGCCAAGAAGGAGCTCGGCGCCTACCTCGACGAGTCGGCGATGGACCACGACACCATGGCCGTTTCGGCGGGCGTGAAGGGGCTGCAACTCGTGCTCGCGCCTGTGGACTACGTGGCGCTCACGGGTGCGGTGACGGCACCCATCGCCAGAGCTTGACGGGGAAGCGGGGCCGTGGGGGGCCGGCCCCGCTTCCTCGTGCGCCCTACCTTTTGCTCAGGTCTCTTGCACGATGAGGGCTGTGACCATGCCGAACATGCCTTCCTCACGCTCGACGTGGTTGAGGATGTGGCAGTGCCACACCCAGGCCCCGGCGGCATCGGCGTGCATCAGCACGCTGTAGCGCTCGCCGGGCGCCACGTTGATCGTGTCGGCCCAGTACGGCTGATCCAGCGGAATCCCATCCTTTGCAAAAACCAGTTGGGGGAACTGGTGCTGGTGCATCGGATGGATCTGCAGGCCCTCGTTGTAGTAGTGCGCCACGACCCAGTCGCCCTCGTTCACCACGTAGGGCTCGGTCGCAGGGAAGCTCTTGCCGTTGAGCGAGTACCCGATGACGCCGGCGTCGTTGAGCACCATGGGGATCTCGAGCGCAGGCTCCAAGTCGGTTGGGATCGTCGTCCCTGAGATGGTCTGCCCGTACGGGATCGGGGTGTCGCCGATGAGGAACACGCCGAACAAACCGTTGGGGACCTGCATCTGGGCGTGGTGGTGAGCGTGGTACATGCCGATGGCCGGCCGCACCGCCTCGAACTCGTACACGAACTCCTGGCCCGACTCGATCAGCGGCTGCGTCAGTGGCGCAACGCCGTCCATGTTGTTCGGGGTCGATATTCCGTGCCAGTGCACGTCGGTGCCCATCGGGAGCTGATTGTCGACCACGACACGCACCTTGTCGCCGAGGTCGACCCGGATCAACGGACCCGGCACCTGGCCGTTGTAGGTCCAGGCGTCGACCATCTTGCCCGGTTCGACCTCCCACGGAGTGATGGCGGCCGTGATGCGGAACTCCTTGGTGCCGTCGGCGAGGATCTCTGGCTCGAGGGGCGTGTTGCCCTTGCCCTCGGTCTCGGCCGGGAACGCGAGGATGCTCTGAGTCATTGCATCGTCGAGCGCCTGCCAGTCGATCTCCTCCTCACCGTGGGCAACGTCGCCCGTGGGAGCCGCGGCACCTTCGGCGACGTTGAGGGTCGCCTTCATGCCCGCCTCGGCATGTCCAGGGATGTCACAGATCAATTCGTAGGAGCCGGCGGCGAGGTCGCCGAGATCGACACGCTCGGACACACCGGACTCGATGTCGCTGGAGCGCAGGTCGGTGCCCACGAGCACCACATTGTGCGGCACGTTGCCCTCGTTGTGGACCTCGAACGACACGGGCCCCGGTGGGACCTCGAGATCGCCCTCGATGGCGAACTCCTTCAGCGTGAGGTGGGCGAGAGAGGCATCGGCTTCGTCGTGCCCTGCGGCCACGACGCCTTCACCGGCGGTCGCTGATCCATCCGACCCGGTGACGGCCGCAACCACGAGGACGAGGATCGCCAGCACCATCAGCAGGACGAGGAAGATGTCGAAGAGTCGGCCCTGCCCGCTGAGCGAGTTCTTCACCTTTGCTCCATTTGACTTCGCCTGCTGAACGCGGCTGCCAAGTCGGACCGGGCAGCGCCAGCGACTCTTGTCGAAGATGCGCCGGCCTTCCAATGGGATCGGTCCCGAATGTGAGGGACGAACGGCCCTGCCGACTCCGGCTCAGACGCTGGAGCCCTACGAGGCGCGTCCCGCGGGTCGGGAGCGCGATGGTCTACCTGGAGGGCGGAGCCCGCCAAGGACGAATCGGAGACGAGCGTCACAGACCCGCAGTGCCGACCCGGTGACGTCCTTGTTTGCGAGTACCTGATCCACGCCGCCCACGAGCATGTCGGCCACTGCGCGATGTACGAGCTCTACCTCCCCCGGCGCTGGGGTTTCCCGACCGAAGCCCTCCTCGCACTCACGAAGCAGCTCCTCGGACGCTGGAGCGAGCACGTCCCACATGCGATCCCGAGCGGCGGCGGGAAGCTCCCGGCCGACGACGAAGAGCACACGAGCGAGATCGATCTCGGCGACGACGAGATCGAAGCAGGCGTGGAACAGCGCCTCCAGGCGGTCGGCCGGCGAGCCCTCCGGCAAGGATGCGATCATCGCCTCGAGGCGGGGCGGGACGCGATCCTCCATGAGCGCCAGGAACAGCTCGGTCTTGTTGGGGAAGTAGTCGTAGAACGTGGTCCGGCCGACGCCGGCCAGCTCGGCGACATCCGTCAGCCGAGTCCCGGCATAGCCGTGCTGAGCAAACAGCCGGAACGCCGCGGTGAGCAGGTCCTCGCGGGTCTTGGCCTTGTGCTCTGGGATCGAAGCTGCACGAATACGTGGCACGTGAACGTCCCCCCCAAGACGCGGTTCCCCTTCGAACCAGATTGTACCCACCCGACAGCACGATGCCTGCCGGTGGCCGATCGACCACGATCTACACTCCGCGGGCGGCCAACCTGAGAGGATCGACACCATGCCCGCGACCGTTGTGATCGGCGCCCAGTGGGGCGACGAGGGCAAAGGCAAGATCACCGACGTCCTGTCCGAGCACGCCGACATGGTCGTGCGGTACCAGGGCGGCAACAACGCCGGGCACACGATCGTCGTCGGCGAGGAGCGCTTCGCCCTGACGCTGATCCCGAGCGGCGTCCTGTACCCCAACGTCACGCCCGTGATCGGCAACGGCTGCGTGGTCGATCCGGCGGTGCTGCTCACCGAGATGGCGACGCTCCAGGAGCGTGGCATCGACCCGACGCGGGTGAGGGTGTCGGGTAATGCCCACGTCATCATGCCGTACCACCGCAAGCTGGACGCCGTGATGGAGCGCTACCTCGGCCGGCAACAGATCGGGACGACCAAACGGGGCATCGGTCCCGCCTACACCGACAAGTTCTCCCGCCACGGCATACGTATGCAGGATCTCTTCGACCCGAAGATCTTCCGATCGAAGCTCGAGGTGGCACTCAAGGACAAGAACCGCCTCCTCACCAAGGTCTACAACCAACTCCCTATGGACGTCGAGCCCATCGCCGAGGAGTACCTCGAGTACGGCGATCGGCTGCACGATCACGTCACCGACACGTCGCTGCTCATTTGGGAGGCCGTCGCTCGCGGCGACAACGTTCTCTTCGAGGGCGCCCAGGGCACGCTGCTCGACATCGACCACGGCACGTATCCCTTCGTCACGTCGTCGAGCCCGACGGCCGGCGGGGTGTGCACCGGCGCCGGCATCGGCCCGACCGCCATCAACGGCGTCATCGGGGTGGCCAAGGCGTACATCTCCCGGGTCGGCAGCGGTCCCTTCCCCACCGAGCTCGACAACCCCATCGGCGAGAAGATGGTCGAGATCGGCGGAGAGTTCGGCACGGTGACCGGGCGCCGCCGTCGCTGCGGCTGGCTCGATGGTGTGGCGCTGCGATACGCCGTGCGGGTCAACGGGATCACCGAGCTGGCACTGACGAAGCTCGACGTGCTCTCCCACTTCGATGAGCTGCGGGTGGCGACGGCGTACGACTCGCTCGACGTCCGTTACACGGAGTTCCCCCGCCAGCAGCGGGTGCTCTACAACTGCCACCCCGTATACGACGACCTGGCGGGATGGGGTGCCGACATCTCGGGAGTGACGAGCTACGACGACCTCCCCAAGGAGGCACAGGCGTACGTGGAATACGTCGAGGAGCTGGCCGGGGTCCCGATCAGGACTGTGTCCGTGGGACCGTCGCGAGCCGCGACGCTCAAGAGAACCTGACCTGGAGGTGCGCGTCCTCCTCCTCGGTGGCGGCGGCCGTGAGCATGCCATCGGTTGGAAGCTCACCCAGAGCCCCCGGCTCGACCGCCTGATCAGCCTCCCCGGTAACCCGGGGCTCGTCGAGCTCGGAGCCGTGGTGCCGACTGCCAACATGCTCGACGGCGACGAGGTGGCCGCCGTGGCGCTGGCCAACGACGTCGATCTCGTCGTCGTCGGACCGGAGGCCCCGCTGGCAGCCGGTGTGGCCGATGCTCTGGTTGCTGCGCGGGTACCGGTCTTCGGGCCGAGCGCAGCCGGCGCCCGTCTCGAATCGTCGAAGGCGTATGCCAAGGAGGTGATGGCACGGGCGGGTGTCGCCACCGCCGCCTCTCACACCTTCAGGGACATCGCCGCCGCAACCGCACATCTCGCCACCGCCGACGGGCCGTATGTCGTGAAGGCCGACGGCCTCGCCGCAGGGAAAGGCGTGCTGGTGACACCCGACGTCGACGCCGCGACCGCCTGGGCGCAGTTGTGCCTGTCGGGAGGGTTCGGGCCAGCGGGTGAGACCGTCGTGATCGAAGAGCACCTCGAAGGTCGAGAGGTTTCCGTGTTCGCCGTCTGCGACGGCTCGACCGCGGTCGCGTTGACGCCCGCCCGCGACTACAAGCGGCTCGAGGACGGCGACGCCGGGCCCAACACAGGCGGCATGGGAAGCATGTCACCGGTCGACGACCTCGCTCCCGACCTGGTGACCGACACGATGCGGAACGTCGTGGATCCGGTCTTGGAGGTCCTCGAGTCGCAAGGCGCCACCTACCGGGGCTTCTTGTACGTCGGGCTGATGTTGACGGCCGACGGCCCCAAAGTGCTCGAGTTCAACTGCCGCCTCGGCGATCCGGAGACCCAGGTCGTGTTGCCCCGCCTCGACGACGATCTCGTCGACCTCCTCGAAGCGGCGACGGCCGGAGAGCTGGATGACCGGTCCCTGGATTGGGCACCCACAGCCGCCGTCGACGTCGTACTCGCCGCTCCCGGCTACCCGGAAGCACCCGAGACGGGAGCGCCAATCGAAGGAATCGACGAGCTTGCGGGCCGGAACGACGTGCTGGTCTTCCACGCAGGCACCCGCCGCACCGACGAGGGGCTCGTCACCGCGGGCGGCCGCGTCCTCAACGTGGTCGGCTTGGGCGAGGACGTTGCCGCGGCCCGCCAGGCGGCATACGCCGCCGCCGAGCACATCGAGTTTCCCGGGAAGCAGATGCGAAAGGACATTGGTGCATGATCGCCATCCTCATGGGTTCGGAGAAAGACGCTGACAAGATGCAGCCAGCGGCCGACGTGCTCGACGAGTTCGGCGTGCCGAACGCGGTGCACGTCATGTCGGCGCATCGCACCCCGGCGCGTGTTGCCGAGTTCGCCGGAGGAGCGGCCGAGGCCGGCTTCCAGGCCATCATCTGCGGTGCCGGGAAGGCGGCACACCTCGCCGGCGCGGTGGCGGCCAACACGACACTGCCGGTGATCGGTGTGCCCATCGCCGCCGGTGGTCTCGGCGGTCTCGACGCCCTGCTGTCGACGGTCCAGATGCCCACCGGGATTCCCGTGGCCACCGTCGCCGTCGATTCCGCCGCCAACGCCGCCTACCTCGCCGTGGCGATCGTCGCCGTGTCGGATCCAACACTGGCGGAGAAGCTGCGCGCCTACCGAGCGAAGCTGGCCGGATGATCCCTCGCTACTCGCTCCCCGAGATGTCCGCCATCTGGAGCGAGGAGCACAAGCTCGCCGTCTGGAAGGAGGTCGAGACACTCGTCGTCGAGGCCTGGGTGCGGCTGGGCGTTGCGCCGGCGACGGCCGCCGTCGCGGTGAGGGCCGCCCCCGAGGTCGACGTCGCCGCCTGGAAGGCGCGCGAAGAGGTCACCCACCACGACGTCGCCGCCTTCGTCGACGTCCTCGCCGAGTCGGTCGGTGAGGGCGGCGAGTGGGTTCACTACGGACTCACGTCGTCCGATGTGCTCGACACCGCCCAGGGCGCCATCCTGGGCGATGCCTGCGACCAGTTGCTGGCTCGGATCGCCGGACTCTTCGAAGTCGTGAAGCGGCGGGCGTTCGAACATCGCGGCTCGGTCATGCTCGGCCGTACCCACGGCATTTGGGCGGAGCCGACGACCTTCGGGTTGAAGCTGGCCACCTGGGCCTTCGAGCTGGCACGGGATCACGAGCGGCTGCGTCACGCTCACAGGTCGGTGGCTGTGGGCAAGATCTCGGGTGCCGTGGGCACCTATGCCCACACTCCGCCGGAGATCGAGGCGTTCGTGTGCGACCGGCTCGGCATCGGGATCGAGCCGGCGTCGTCGCAGATCACGCATCGAGACCGGCACGCCGAGCTGTTGTCGGTGTTGGCTGTCGCCGGGTCGTCGCTGGAGCGCTTCGCCACGGAGATCAGGCACCTCCAGCGCAGCGAGGTGCGAGAGGTCCAGGAATCGTTCGGCGCCGGCCAAAAGGGTTCGTCGGCGATGCCGCACAAGCGGAACCCCATCGCCTCCGAGAACACAACCGGCCTGGCCCGGCTGCTCCGCGCCTACGCCGGCGCCGGGCTCGAGAACGTGGCGCTGTGGCACGAGCGCGACATCAGCCACTCTTCGGTGGAGCGGGTTGCGCTGCCCGACGCCTGTCTCGTCCTTGACTACGCCTTGGCCAGGATGACGCGGGTGGTGGACAACCTCGTGGTGGACACAGCGAGGATGCAGGAGAACCTCGAGTCGACCCGGGGTTTGGTCTTCTCGCAGGCGGTGCTGCTCGAGCTGGTAGAGACCGGCATGACCCGCGACGAGGCCTACCGCATCGTGCAAGACAACGCGATGCGGGCGTGGGAAGAAGGCGTTCCGCTCGAGGGGCTGCTCGCCGCCGATCCGGCGGTCGCCCTGGATGCGGAGACGCTGAAGCGCTGTTTCTCGACCGAGCGCTTCCTGCACGCCAGCGGCGTCGTGTTCGATCGTCTCGACGCGCTCACGCTCGCCGAGTTGGCCTGAGCGTGAAGCGCTTCGACGTCTCCCGGCCCCACCCGTGGCACGGGATCGATCCCGGTCCGGATCCGCCGGGACTCGTGACCGCCTACATCGAGATCACGCCACGCGACGTCGTCAAGTACGAGCTGGACAAGACGAGCGGGTTACTCAAGGTCGACCGGGTGCAGCAGACCAGCAGCTCGCCGCCGACGCTCTACGGACTCATCCCGAAGACCTACTGCGGTGCGAGGGTGGCGGCGTTGAGCCCAGGGGCCGACCGGGCCGACGGCGACCCGCTCGACATCTGCGTGTTCTCCGAGCGACCGATCGACAAGGCCGACATCCTGCTGACCGCCCGGGTCATCGGGGGCATGCGCATGCTCGACCACGGGGAGGCCGACGACAAGATCATCGCCGTATTGGCCAACGATCCGGTGTGGCAGGACGCCGAGGACCTCACCGATCTGCCCACCAACCTCGTCGACCGGCTCGACCACTACTTCCGCACCTACAAGCAGATCCGGACCGTCGATCCGCCCATCCAGATCGAGACCTGGTACGGCCGGGACGAGGCCATGGCAGTGGTGACCGCCGCGATGGAGGACTACCAAGACGAGTTCGGCACCGATTCCGAATGATCCCCCGTCAGGGTGTCCTGAACCGCCTCAGCGGTTGCGCATCCAGTGGGCGGACTGGGTGAAACGCTTGTCGAGGAAGTCGCGGAGCGGTCCCTCGACCCCAACCTCGTCGAGGGCCTCTCCCATGCAGCGCAGCCACTCCTCGACCTCGTCGACGCCTATCGGGAACGGCAGGTGGCGCATCCTCAGCCGAGGATGGCCTCGCTTCTCTACGTACAGGTTGGGTCCGCCCATCCAACCGCTCAAGAACTCGTACAGCTTCTGACGGGACCCCGAGTCGTCGCGAGGCAACATGGCCCGAAGGGTCGGCGCCGAGACGCCGATGCGGTCGTAGAACGTCTCGACGAGGAACCGCACCTTGCCGTCGCCGCCGATCGCCTCGTACGGCGTGGCGGCATCCCCCCAGGGGAACGGGTGAGTCCGGGCCGGGTCGGGAAGCATCGCCTTCGAGGTTAGGCCTTGGGGCCGACGGCCGATTTCAGCCCGAGCCGGTGCGTTTGGACCGTCTCTGGCCCAGGTACCTCGGAGGGCCGAACACAATCTCGATGTGATGGAGCGCGAGGCGGCACTTGTCGAGAGCCCGAGGGCCGTGCCCGCGTTCATACGGGGCGTGCCGGTCGAGATCGCGGCACCGTGGCCGGAGCCGCCGATCGCACCTGACGCCGACGTGATCGTCGCTTGGGTCGCCGACGCTCCTTCTCACCGGGCGGGCCGGCCGCTACCATCCCGCCGCGTGCTGGCGCTGACGCATCTCGCTTCGGGCAAGGTTCGCGACATCTACGACCTCGACGACGCCCACCTGCTCATGGTGGCGTCCGACCGGATCTCGGCCTTCGACGTAGTGCTCCCCAACCCCATCCCCGACAAGGGTCGCGTCCTCACCGGCCTCTCGGTGCATTGGTTCGACGTGCTCGCAACACCCCACCACCTGGTGTCCACCGACGTCGACGCCATCCCTGAGCTGGATGCAGCGACCCGCAAGGAGCTCGCCGGCCGGTCGATGATCGTGCGCCGAGCCGAGGTCATCCCCATGGAGTGCGTCGTGCGCGGCTATCTCTACGGCTCGTCGTGGCGTGAGTATGCCGGCGGCGGCGGACCGACCACCGAGCACCTCCCGCCCGGCCTGCGCTTGGCGGACCGCCTCCCCGAGCCGATCTTCACCCCGGCCACCAAGGCCGCCACCGGCCACGACGAGAACCTCACCGAGGCCGCGGCCAGGGATCACGTCGGCGACGATCGCTATGAGGAGCTCCGCCGCCGGAGCCTCGCCATCTACGAGACGGCGGCCGCCTACGCCACCGAGCGCGGCATCCTCCTCGCCGACACCAAGTTCGAGTTCGGCCTGGTCGACGGCGAGATCATCCTGATCGACGAGGTCCTGACGCCCGACAGCTCCCGCTACTGGCCCGCAGACGGGTGGACACCCGGGGAGACGGTTGCGTCCTTCGACAAGCAACCCGTGCGGGACTGGCTCGACGCCCAGGAGTGGGACAAGACGCCGCCGGCGCCGCAGCTTCCCGACGAGGTGGTGGCGGACACCAGGCGCCGGTACGTCGACGGCTACGAGCGGCTCACCGGAACGCCCTTCGCCGACTACCTCGCCCGGAGCGGTGCGGCGTGACGCGGCTCCGGGCCGTGCCGTGATCGTCCAGGTCTCCATCTCCCGGAAGGCCGGGCTGTCCGATCCGGAAGGCGTAGAGACCAGGCGAGCCCTCCGCGACCTCGGATACGACTCGGTCGACGCGGTGCGGTTCGGTCGCACGATCACCGTCGAGATCGACGCCACCGACCCGGCCGCGGCGGAGCAGGCGGTGTCGGAGATGTGTGAACGCCTGCTCGCCAACCCCGTCATCGAGGACTACCGGGTCGAGGTGATGCAGTGACCGTCGGCGTCGTGGTGTTCCCCGGCACCAACTGCGAGCACGACGTCGTCCATGCCCTCGGGCTCCTCGGAGCCGACGCCGAGCTCGTGTGGCACCGCGAGGGAGACCTCACGGGGATCGACGGCATCGTCCTACCCGGCGGGTTCGCCCACGGCGATTACCTACGCACCGGTGCGATAGCTCGCTTCTCCCCTGTCATGTCCGAAGTCGCCCGTCTCGCCGCTGAGGGGCGACCGGTGCTCGGCATCTGCAACGGGTTCCAGATCCTCTGCGAGGCCGGCCTACTCCCTGGGGCCCTGGTTACGAACCGGAACCTTCGGTTCATCTGCCGCCCGGTGACCGTGCGGGTCGAGAGCACCGGCAGCGTGCTGACCGCCGCCTGCGAGGTCGGGGACGTGCTCTGCATCCCGCTCAACTCGTATGAGGGCAACTACGTCGCCCCGGAAGCTGATCTGGCGGCGCTCGAGGCCCAGGATGGGATCGTGCTGCGGTACTGCGCCCCCGACGGCAGCCTCTCGGCCGATGCCAACCCGAACGGCTCCACTGCCGCCATCGCCGGTATCGCCAACGCCGCCGGCAACGTGGCCGGGCTCATGCCCCACCCGGAGCGGGCCGTCGAGGCGATCCTCGGCTCTACCGACGGCGCTCGCCTGCTGGAGTCGCTCGTCACGGCAGCCCGACCGGTGCCGGCGTGACGGCAGAACTGCACCGCGAGCTCGGCATGTCCGACGGAGAGTACGAAGCGGTCGTCGACCTCCTCGACCGCACCCCGGAGCCTGCCGAGCTCGCCATGTACTCCGTGATGTGGTCGGAGCACTGCTCGTACAAGTCATCACGGGCTTGGCTGGGACGGTTCCCCACCGAGGCGCCCTGGGTGGTGGTGGGACCCGGGGAGAACGCCGGCGTGGTCGATCTCGGCGACGGCTGGCTCGCCGCGCTGCGCATCGAGAGCCACAACCACCCGTCCTTCGTCGAGCCCTACCAGGGGGCGGCCACGGGAGTTGGCGGGATCCTGCGCGACATCTTCACCATGGGTGCCCGACCGGTTGCCGTGTGGGACGCGATACGGTTTGGGCCCCTCGACGAGGCGCGGAACCGGTACTTGCTCGGCGGCGTCGTGAGCGGGATCGCCGGGTACGGGAACGCCGTCGGCGTCCCCACCCTCGGCGGCGAGGTCGAGTTTGCAGGCTGCTACTCCCACAACCCCCTCGTCAACGTGATGGCCCTCGGCCTGTTGCGGCGCGAGCAGCTTGTGCTGTCGGCAGCCTCCGGCGAGGGGAACGTCGCCGTCCTGCTCGGCGCCGCCACCGGTCGCGACGGCATCGGCGGGGCATCGATCCTGGCGTCTGCGAGCTTCGACGCCGACGCCGGCGCCAAGCGGCCCTCGGTGCAGATCGGCGATCCCTTCGAGGAGAAGAAACTGATCGAGGCCTGTCTCGAGCTGTACGGGCGAGGGCTCGTGGTCGGCATCCAGGACCTCGGCGCAGCAGGGATCTCCTGCGCCGCCTCCGAGTGCGCCGCAGGTGGCGGCATGGGCATGGACGTCGATCTGGACACGGTGCCGCTGCGCGAGCAGGGAATGACCCCGGGCGAGATCCTCATGTCCGAGTCCCAAGAGCGGATGCTGGCCATCGTCCAGCCAAACGACGTTGCCGAGGTGCTGGCGCTCGCCGAGAAGTGGGAGATCGACGCCGCCGCCATCGGCACCGTGACCACCGGCGGGTCCCTGCGGGTGTTCCACGAGAACCGCCTCGTCGCCCAGGTGCCGGCCGCATCGCTCTCGGAGAACGCCCCGCTGTACCGGCGGTCCGCGACCCGACCCGCCGACCTCGACACCGTGTGGGCATCAGGGCCGGTCCTCCCAGACACCGTCGACGCCGCAGCGGCACTGCGGTCGCTGCTCGGCGACCCTGCCCTGGGTGACCGGTCTTGGATCTACGAGCAGTACGACCACCAGCTCTTCCTCAACACCGTCGTCGAGCCCGGACACGACGGAGCGCTGCTCCGAATCAAAGGCACCGAGAAAGGGCTCGCCGTTTCGACCGACGGCGACGGACTTCGCTGTGCGCTGGACCCGCGACGGGGCGGTGCCCGCATCCTGTGGGAGGCGGCACTGAACGTGGCCGTCACCGGAGCCCGGCCCTACGCCGTCGTCGACAACCTCAACTTCGGGAGCCCGGAGAATCCGGAGGTCATGTGGCACTTCGTCGAGACCGTGGAGGGCATGGCCGAGGCGTGCGAGGCGCTCGGCGTGCCGGTCGTTGGCGGCAACGTGTCGTTCTACAACGAGACCGACGGCGTCTCGATCCACCCGACGCCTGTCGTCGGCATGCTCGGCTTCTGCGACCCGATGCCGGCCCGGTCCCCGCGCCTCGACCGCGCCGCGGCGGGGATGGGCGTGTGGGTCATCGGCCCCGAGCCGGTCGACGACTTCGCCGGGTCGGCCTTCGCCCGAATCGTGCTGGGCAACGAGAGCGGCCGTCCTACCGCACCAGACCCGGCGATGGGCACCGCAGCGGTGGCCGCGGCCGTGGAGCTCGCCGGGTCGAGTCCGGTCCTCCACGACATCTCCGCCGGCGGTCTGGCCCTGGCGCTCGCTGAGATCTGCATCCGCTCCGGCGTCGGCGTGAGGGTCGAGGTGGAGGACTGGCGAGCGCTCTTCACCGAAGCTCCCCACCGCTTAGTCGCCGTCCTGCCGCCGAACACCGAGCCCGGACCGGGAGTCCCCGCACAGCGCATCGGCACGATGGGCGGCGAGACCATCGACCTCATCCCCTTCGGTTCGCTCCCCCTCGAGGAAGCCACCCAGATCTGGCGAGCCGCCCTCCGCGGCAAGATGGAGTGAGCCGACGATGCTCCCCCAGCAGGGGGATCGCAGAGCGAAGCGATGCGCGGGCGGTACGGCGAGCGAAACGAGCCGTGTTCGCTCCCTCAGGCCGGCGGGTTCTGCCCAGCCGGCCGGCTCCCCCGGCACGGGGAGCCATTCAGAGGCGATGCGAGGCGAGCCAGAAGGGGGTGCACGAGGGGGAACGCTCCGCCTTCCCCCTCGTTCGGCATCGCAGCGACCAGGGCGGTGCGGTCCGAGCAAGAACGCGGCCGAAGGCCGACAAATCGAACTCGCTCGAAACCTGTTTCGAGCGAAACCCCTCAGGCGCTCTTGAGCGTGTCGAGGTCGTCGCGGAGTAGCTCGGCCTCGTTGGGCTTGCGGATGTCGAGGCTCAACTCCTCGGCCTCGGCGAGGTGGTGGCTCAGCGCCTCGTCGTCGCCGGCGAGCGCCGCCGCACGGGCCAGGGCCTCGTGGGCGTATCCCCGGTAGAAGGGGCCGAGACCGTTGGCCTCGGCAATCTCGAGCGCCAACTTGCCGTGCTCCTTGGCGAGGACCGCATCGCCCAGCAGCGACCACACCCGGGAGACCTGCCAGTCGCTCACGGAGAACTGCGTCGGACCGCCGACGATCCGCCAGTGGAACCTCGAGCCGTAGGCCGCAGACAGCATCTCGCGATCCTGTTCGGCGGTGCGCTCTTCGAGCTCGAGCAGCTCCCACGTGCGGTTGAACAGCTCGGCGGCCATGCGACGGTGGCAATCGTGGGTTTCTCTGGAGCTCATCGCCGGATTATGCCCCAGGTCTCTGTAGGTTGCAGGGGGCATGGAAGAGCGCCTCGAGACCGACGTCTGTTACCGGCACCCCGGCAGAGCGACCCGTCTGCGGTGCAGCGAATGCGGGCGACCCATATGCGCCGAGTGCTCACACGACGCCGCAGTGGGTCAGAAGTGCCCGGAATGTGCCCGCCCCGAAGGGCGGCACCGCGTGGTCGACGCTCGCCGCACGGTCGTGTCGCGGGGCTTCGACGTGGCACCCGTCACGTACAGCATCATCGCCGTCGCGGTTGCGCTCTTCGTGGTCGGCTTCGCCTCGCTCGACATCCGGGTCCAGCTCTTCGACGCTCTGCAGTCGAGCAACCGGGCCATCGCCGAAGGGGAGTGGTGGCGTGTTCTCACCGCGGCGTTCCTCCACGCCGGTGTCGCTCACATCCTCTTCAACATGTACGCCCTCTACATCTTCGGACCTCGGCTCGAGACCCAGGTCGGGTCGGTGCCGTTTGCGATGCTCTACATCGCCTCGGCGGCGGGAGGCGGTGCGGCGTCGTACCTGTTCGGCCCCCCGAACCAGATCGCCGTCGGCGCCTCGGGAGCGATCTTCGGGCTCTTCGGCGCCTGGA
Source organism: Acidimicrobiia bacterium (assembly GCA_041611095.1). Classification (GTDB taxonomy): domain Bacteria; phylum Actinomycetota; class Acidimicrobiia; order Spongiisociales; family UBA5794; genus UBA6912. Next base: position 40,533 of record JBFINP010000016.1, read on the forward strand.
TCTACGCAGCATGGCGGATGCGCACGACACCAGCCGGGCGGGCCATGTTCAACCAGCTCGCCGTACTCCTGCTCATCAACCTCGCCCTTCCGCTGATCGTGCCCAACATCGACTGGCGCGCCCACGTCGGCGGTTTGCTCACCGGCGGGGCCATCGCCGCCCTCTGGGCGCACTTCGCCGTCGGCAGGCCCAGAGCGGTCGAGATCCGCACGGTCATCGGCGCGGCGATCTTCGTCGGGCTGATGCTGCCCGTGATCCTCGGATAGCCAGGCGCGGACCGTGCCCCCGCCTACACTCGCCGGGTGGCGGAGTCGGCCATTGCAATCGAGCGACCGGGCGAGGCGTGTGGGGTCTTCGGGGTCTATGCCCCGGGGAGTGACCCCGCCCGGCTGACGTACTTCGCGCTCTTCGCCCTCCAGCACCGTGGCCAGGAGAGCGCCGGCATCGCCGTCGCCGACGACCACCACATCACCGTCGTCAAGGACCTCGGCCTCGTCGCCCAGGTGTTCGACGAGCAGACCCTCGCCGGGCTCGACGGACACATCGCCGTCGGTCACACCCGGTACTCCACCACCGGATCGTCCGTGTGGGAGAACTCGCAGCCGGTGTACCGGCAGGCAGGCGACAACGGCATCGCCCTCGCCCACAACGGGAACCTCACCAACACTCGCCGCCTCGCCGAGGACCTCGGCAAGCTCTTCGCCACGACCGACTCCGAGGTGATGACCGAGGCGATCGCCATCGCGATGCGATCCGGGCTGAGTCTCGAGAAAGCGGCGATCGAAACACTCCCCCACTTCGAGGGTGCTTTCAGCATGGCGCTCATGGACCTGGAGAGCCTCGTCGCCGTGCGCGATCCTCACGGGTTCCGGCCGCTGTGTCTGGGCCGGGCCGGCGAGGGTTGGGTGGTGGCATCCGAGACGGCCGCCCTCGACATCATCGGCGCCGAGTTCGTGCGCGAGATCGAACCCGGCGAGATGCTCGTGATCGACGATGCCGGTGTACGTAGTCATCGCCCCTTCCCGAGGAGCGACGCACGGTTGTGCATCTTCGAGTTCGTTTATTTCGCCCGCCCCGACTCGAAGCTCCAGGGCCGGAACGTGCACGCCGCTCGCCGCCGCATGGGCTACCGCCTGGCCGAGCAGGCCCCGGTCGCCGCCGACGTCGTGGTGCCGGTCCCCGAGAGCGGGATTCCCGCCGCCCAGGGCTTCGCCACCGCCAGTGGGCTGCCCTACGCCGACGGTCTGGTCAAGAACCGCTATGTCGGCCGGACCTTCATCCAGCCCGCCCAGGCGATGCGCGACCGCGGGATCCGCATGAAGCTGAACCCGATCCCGGAGGTCCTCGACGGGCGTCGTATCGTGCTCGTCGACGACTCCATCGTTCGTGGCTCGACCACCCGCCGCCTCGTCCAACTCGTCCGGGAGGCCGGGGCCGCCGAGGTGCATTTGCGCATCTCATCGCCGCCCTACCGCTGGCCGTGCTACTACGGCATGGACACCGGCGACACGAGCACGCTGCTGGCCGCGTCAAGATCTGTCGCCGAGATCGCCGACCACCTCGCCGTCGACTCCCTCGCCTACCTCGAACTGGCGGGCCTCGTCGACGCCACCGGCGTCGACGGCGGTGGCTTCTGCACCGCCTGCTTGTCCGGGGAATACCCAACGGACATCGTCGGCGCCGGCGACAAGTACCAGCTCGAGCGCACCTGATGCCGACCTACCGGGATGCCGGCGTCGACCTCGACGCCGCCGACGCCGTCGTCCGGGCGATCGGCCATGACGTGACCCGGACGTGGGGCGACCGTGTGGTGGGCGGCTTCGGCGGATTCGCCGCCGGGCTGCGCCTGCCGCCGGGTTTCGCCGACCCTGTGCTGATGATGTCGACCGACGGCGTGGGCACGAAGGCGGACCTGGCGCGCCGCAGTGGGCTCGTCGACGGACTCGGGTGGGACCTCGTGGCGATGTGCATCGACGACCTCGTCGCCACCGGCGCCACTCCCATCGCCATGACCGACTACATCGCCGTCGGCCGCCTCGAGCCGGAGCTGGTGGCCCGGCTGGTGCGTTCCATCGCCGCCGCCTGCGCCGAGGCGAAGGTGGCGCTGCTCGGCGGCGAGACGGCCGAACATCCCGGCGTGATGGAGCCCGGCGCCTTCGACCTCGCCGGAGCGGCCCTCGGCGTGGTGGAGAACGGCGCCCAGATCGGCGGGACCGAGATCGTTGCCGGCGACGTCCTGATCGGGCTGCTCTCCCCCAACCTGCGCTCGAACGGCTTCTCCCTCGTGCGTCATGCCGTGGTTGCGACACTTGGTCTCGAGGCGCCGCTGCCGGGGACCGGGCGTTCCGTCGCCGAAGCCGTCATGGAACCGTCGGTGCTGTACACCCCCGCGGTGCTGGCGCTGCTGGGTGAGGTACCGGTCCGCGGGATGGCCCACGTCACCGGCGGCGGTATCGCCGGGAACCTCCGTCGCGTGCTTCCGCACACTTGCGATGCGGTGGTCGAAACCGACGCCTGGGTGCCCCCCGCCGTGTTCGCCGCCGTGCAGCAAGTGGGCAACGTCCCCGGCGCCGACATGTTCGCCACGTTCAACATGGGCGTCGGCTTCATCGCCGTCGTCGCTGCGGCGGACGCCGACGCGGCCGTCGCAGCTCTCGACCGTGCCGGGAGACCGGCCGGCGTCATCGGTGAGGTCGTGACGGGCGACGGGATGGTCCGGCTCGCCTGACGCCCTTCCGTACACTCGACGGAATGGCGACGTACGACGTGCTCTTCACCGGTTACGTGGGCGAGCGCGTCGCCGGAACCGTCGGCCTGATCCGCAGCGCCGACCTCATCGTCGTTGTAGATCCGGGGATGGTGCCGCACCGCCGAGTGATCCTCGACCCGCTCGCCACCCTCGGCGTCGCTCCCGCCGACGTCACCGACGTGGTGCTGTCCCATCACCATCCGGATCACACCGTCAACGTGGCGCTGTTCCCGTCTGTCCGCATCCACGACCATTGGGCCATCTACGAGAACGACGTGTGGACGTCGCGACGGGCCGAGGGTTTCGAGCTCGCCCCCGGCGTCACACAGCTCGAGACCCCGGGCCACACGCCGCAGGACATCACGACGCTGGTCGCCACGGACACGGGTGTGGCGGCATTCACCCACCTGTGGTGGCACGCCCTAGCCACGAGCGACCCCCTGGCCTGGGACCTCGATGCGCTCCACACCCACAGAGGCCGTGTGATCGAGGTGGCCGACGCCATCGTGCCGGGCCACGGGGCGCCGTTCGCCGTCGGGCCGGACACCCCGCGGTGATGGTGCCTCCGGGCAGTGCGCCACACCTTGCGATCGTCCTCACCGGCGGGCGCAGCTCGCGTATGGGCGCCGACAAGGCCACGCTGACGCTCGGCGGGGCACGGCTCGTCGACCACGTCATGGCGAGCTGCCGCCACGCCGGGCTCGCCCTGCGGATCGCCGGCGCCACCCCTCCCGACCTCGCTCCCCTCGCCCTGGCGGACCCGGCCGGCCTGGCCGGACCCGCGGCCGGGCTGGTGGCGGCGATGCGAGCGTTCCCCGCCACCGACGTCGTGCTCCTGGCGACCGATCAGCCCTTCGTGAAGCCGGATACGCTCCGGCGTCTGCTCGCGGTCCCGGGCCCGGCCGTCGTCCCGTTGCACGAGCGTCCCCAATCGATGTGTGCGATCTACCGGGCCGGCTGCGCCGCGGAGCTGGAACGCCTCGTCGCCGAGCAGCCGGAGCCCTCGCTGCAGAGCTTGCTCGACCGGGTCGAGGCGACCCGGGTGCCGCCGGACGAGTGGCGAAGCTGGGGGGAGGACGGCCGCTCGTGGCTCAGCATCGACACCCCCGAACTTCTAGCCGCCGCTGCGGCCTCGTGGCCCGAACCCCCCTTGGCTACGATCGCCCCATGACTGCACCCGCACTTCCCGAATCTTCCGTGGTCACCGTCGAGCGCCACGATCACGTCGCCGTCGTGTGGCTGGATCGCCCGGACAAGCTCAACGCCATGGCCCACGACTTCTGGGTCGATTTCCCGAACATCGTGGAGGCACTCGGCGCCGACCCCGAGGTGCGGGTGCTCGTCGTCGCAGGGAAGGGACGGGCCTTCACGGTCGGAATCGACGTCGTCGCCTTCGGGCCGGCGCTGGCGTCCGGAACGATCACCGGTGAGCCCGCCGGGTCCGGGGCCGCCGACCGCATGGCCACGTATCACCAGATCAAGCGCATGCAGCGCACGTTCTCGTCGCTCGCCGACTGCCCCAAGCCGGTCGTCGCCGCGATCCACGGATGGTGCGTGGGGGGTGGCGTCGACCTCATCACCGCATGCGACATCCGTCTCGCCGCCGCCGACGCCGTGTTCTCGGTGCGGGAGACCAAGCTGGCGATGGTCGCCGACGTCGGCACGATGCAACGACTCCCGCGAATCATCGACCCCGGCCGAGTTGCCGAGCTCGTCTACACCGGTCGGGATGTCTCTGCCGATGAGGCGGCGGAGATGGGGCTCGTGTCACGGGTGCTTCCCGACCGGGACGCCGTGCTCAAGGAGGCCATGGCGATGGCCGAGGACATCGCCGCCAACTCACCCCTCGCCGTCCAGGGCGCCAAGGCCGTGCTACGAGCCGCCCACGCCCGCGCCACGGAAGAGCAGCTCGACTACGTGGCCCTGTGGAACGCCGCGTTCATCCACTCCAACGACCTCACCGAGGCCATGCACGCCTTCCTGGAGAAACGCGCTCCGGAGTTCAAAGGCGAGTGAGTCGGCCGGGAGGCCGTCGCCTCTCACTCGCCCGCGGCCTGCCGAGGGCGAAACACCCCTCGTTGGTGTGTCACAATGAAGGAATGTCAACACCACGCAGCGACCGTCGCCACCTCTTCGCTGCGCCCTAGCGCGCCGTCACATCGCCTCGTCTTTCGTCCGTTGCGCTCAGGGAGGAGACTTCAATGACCGACCTCGTTTCTCGCCACAAGACCGTCATCGCACCAGTGATCTCGTTCGACACCGAGATCGAGATCGTCTCGTCGCAGGGCTCCTGGGTGACGGCAAAGGACGGCACGCGCTATCTCGACTTCACTTGCGGCATCGCCGTCTCGAACCTCGGCCACCAGCACCCGATCGTGAAGCAGGCGATCCTCGACCAGCTCGACCAGGTGTGGCATGCCGGCGGCGTGTTCCGTTACGAGACGCTGGTCGCCGCCGCCGAGCGCATGCGCAGTATCACTCCCGAGGGGATCGACAAGTTCTTCTTCATGAACTCGGGCGCCGAGGCCGTGGAGGCCTCGGTGAAGCTCGCCCGCAAGACCACCGGGCGCCAGGGCGTGATCGTGTTCCGCGGCGGCTTCCACGGCCGCACGATGGGATCCGTCTCCTACACGACGTCGAAGGCCAAATACCGCCAGGGCTACCACCCCCTTGTCGGCTCGGTGTTCGTCACCCCGTTCCCGCGCCCCTTCCGGTGGCGTATGACGATGGAGGACGCGACCGCACGGGCAATCGAGGAGCTCCACCTCATGCTGAAGCACGAGATCACACCGGGTGAGGTCGCCGCATTCCTCGTCGAGCCACTCCAGGGCGAGGGTGGCTACTACCCCGCGGGTGCCGAGTTCCTCCGTGAATTGCGCCGCCTCGCCGACGAACACGGCATCGCGCTGATCATCGACGAGGTGCAGACCGGGTTCGGCCGAACCGGTGACTGGTTCACCAGTCAGGTGTACGACGTGAAGCCCGACATCATCGTGCTCGGCAAGGCCATCGCCAACGGCTTGCCACTGTCGGCCGTCGGTGCGACGGCGGAGCGGATGGATGCGTGGCCTCCGGGATCACACGGCACGACCTTCGGCGGCAACCCGGTGTCGTGTGCCGCGGCGCTTGCCACCGTCGACGCCCTCACCGATGTCATCCCGCAGGTGCCGAAGCTATCGGAGCATTCGTTCAACCGGTTGGAGGAGATGCGGGAACGGCATCGCACCATCGGCGAGGTCCGCGGCCTCGGACTGATGATCGGCGTCGAACTGGTCGACGACGACGGCCACACACCATCGAAGGAGGCCATCGACGGCGTACGGCGGTACTGCCAGAGCGAGAAGCTGCTCTTGCTCCCGTGTGGGCCGGATGAGAATGTCATCCGCTTCATCCCGCCGCTCAACGTCGCACCCGAAGACCTCGACCGCGGGCTCGACCTCATCGACGAGGGCCTGACCCGCTACGAGCGCTGAGGTCAGTCGGGGACGGCGACCTCGTCCGAGAACTTGCCGCGGATGCGCGGGTAGACGACCGGGCGGTGCCGGAAACACGTCTCGCTGCGGTTGTAGCGGCTCACCACCGTCTCGCAGCCGGCGTGGACGCACACGCGCCCCTTTGCGTATTGCTTGGGCCGCCGGATCCTCGAACCGGGCCGGGCGGCACGGATCGCAGTGTCTGCCATCGAGTACCTCCGTATTCAGCTCCCTCTACCCGTACTACGGCCCCAGACCGGAAGCCGGATGACTCAGCGCGTCGGCACGCCCGGCGCCTTCTCCTCCCAGCGCCTGCCGGGGGCGAACGCTGCGATCAGCGCAGCCGCGATCGCCAGCGCCAAAACCCAATCACCGAGGCGTGTGTAGACGGTCGGGCCGCCGGTCCGCATGGAGACCTCGCCATAGAGGACAGTCACCTCGAACAACTCCGTCGTATCGACGATCTCGCCCTGGGATGTGATGAACGCAGACTTGCCCGTGATGGCCGCATGCACGAGGTCCTGGCCCACCGCAGCGGCATTGACCCGTGCCATGCCGATGAGCTGGTCGGAGGCAGATCCCCTGCCGTAGCTGCTCTCGTTGGTCGCCACCACTTGAATCTGGGCGCCGGCGCGCGCCTCGGAGCGCACGTAGCGCTCGAACGCTCCTTCGAACGAGATCACCGAGCCGATGGAGCCGACGTCGGTCGAGAAGACGACGGGGCCATCGCCCCGGATCATGTCCCGCGGCACACGTTCGAGCTGGGGTACGAACTCGAAGATCGTCCGCACAGGCACGAACTCGCCAAAGGGAACCGGATGCCGTTTGAGGTAGACGCCTGCCTGAGAGCCGTTCTTGCCGAAGAATGTGTTGATGTTCAAGAACTCCTCGGAGTCGACCACCCTGGTGCCACTCACGAGCAGATACGCGTCGAGACGTCGGGCCTCCGTCTCGAGGGCGGCTCGCACGTCCGCGTTCTCCTCGGGCTCGTAGGGGGTTCCCATCGAGTTCTCCGCCCACACCACGAGATCCACGTCGGCCGGATCGAGGCTCTGGGTGAGCGCAAGATGCGACTCGTAGATCAGGCGGTTCTCGTCCGGACAATGGGTGCCCGGGCACGGCGAGCCGCCCTGGACGATGGCCACCCGCAAGGTCGGCCCGTCTACGGTCGGCGCCATCAGTCCACCGCCGAGCATCAGCAGGAAGGCGATGACCAAGGGGTCCACCAGCAGCGCCCAGTGCTCCTGCCTCTCGATCACCAGAATGAGGCCTGCGGCGACCCCGACGGCCAGCATCCCCCAACCTCCCGGCCCGATCCACTGGGTGGCGCCGATGAACCCGGGGTTGCCGGCGGCGCCGTAGCCCAGCGCCCCCCAGGGAAACCCACCGAGAGGGAAACGCGCCCGCACGAACTCCCACAAGCCCCAGCCGGCGACGACGATCAACCACCAGCGCCCCGCCGGCCAGTGGCGGAACGCCCATGCGTAGGCGGCGAAACCGGCCGTCATCGCCGCCAGGACGGTGGTCAGCGGAAGCCAGGCGACCACGCCGAGAACGGAGATCCAATAGAGCAACACGCCGAAGAAGACCATGCCGTGAATGAAGCCGACGGCGAGCGCAGCCCCGACGGATTCGACGCGGCGAACCGCCCACAGCAGGGGGGCCGGGGCGATGAAGGCAAGCAGACCGATGTCCAGCGGCGGGAATACGGCCCACATCAGCAGTCCGCCCACGACGGCGGCGACGTACGGGCTCATCGAGGCCGTCAGGTTAGCTCTCGAGTCGCTGGTATCTCCTGGGTCGCCGGCGGTGACTCCGCGGCCGCGGCGACGGGAGCGGGCAGGTCGTAGCATGCGCGCCATGGATGATCTGGAAGTGGCGATCGCCGCCGCCCGGGCCGGAGGTGCCATCGTCGCAGCCGGCTTCGGGCGTCACACGAGCACCGACTTCAAGAGACGCAACGATCCGGTCACCGAGGTGGATCGAGCCTCGGAGCAGGCGATCACCGAGCTCCTGACAGCCCACCGCCCAGACGACGCAATCCTGGCCGAGGAGGGAACCGAGCGAGCGGGCGACAGCCGCCGATGGCTGATCGATCCGCTCGACGGGACGGTCAACTTCGTCCACGGTTTGGCTCCGGTGTCGGTGTCGATCGCCCTCTACGACGACGAGGCCCCCGTCGTTGCCGCCGTCTACGACCCCATCCATGCCGAGCTCTACGCCGCCGACCGCAACGGAGCCACGCTCAACGCAGAGCCAATACGAGTCTCAGACACTTCGGAGCTGTCGGAGGCGCTCGTGGTGACCGGGTTCCCGTACGACCATCACCTCCACGCCGACGCCTACGTGGCAACACTTTCCGAGATGCTTCGCCATGTGAATGGGGTACGTCGCATCGGGTCCGCGGCCCTCGACCTCTGCTACGTGGCCGCCGGCCGGATCGACGCCTCGTGGGAGTACGACTTGAGACCGTGGGACCTGGCAGCGGGGATCTTCATCGTCGAGGCCGCCGGCGGCCGGGTCACCGATCCCCACGGCGGACCGATGACGCCGTACTCACGCCACGTGGTGTCCTCGAACCGATTGCTCCACGAACGGGTGCGGGAGATCGTGGCTTCGACGTTCCCCGGCCATCTCCGTTGAACTGGCGGCCGTCAGCGGGAGAACAGGGGCGAGCACTCGCCGCAGATGAACCCGGCGACCAGGAACTGGACGTCGTCGCCTGCGGGTCCGCGACAGGCCGAGCAGCGGTCGGCAAGGAAGTCCTCGGCGATGGTCAGGAACGGACCCTCCGTCCTGAGCAGGTCGCCGACGAGCACGGCTTGGCTGGTTCCGTTCTTCATGGAGGCGGGGAGGCTAGCGCCGGCTCGGCGCCGTTCAGCCGAGCAGCTCCCGCAGCGGGACCGCAACGTCGTCGTAGTCGGCGTGCTCGCCCGTCGCCTTCTTCGAATAGACCAGGGTGTCGTCCGCGGTCACTTCGAACACGCCGCCCCGGCCGGGGACGAGCGTGATGGCGTCGATCTTGTGCTCGAACTCTCCGAGCAGCTTCTCAACCATGCTCACGGCACGGTCGGTATAGCCTCAAGCGGCGCAGTATTCGATCTCGAGCTTCATGGCGGGCATGGTAACCGACGGGCCGCGACACTCAGGCGTCGGTGACACAACCCTCGGAAGCGGAGCGCACAGTCTTGATGTAGCGCGCCAGCGCCCCCTTGGTGGCCGGGAGGGGTGGCGCCGACCAGGCCGCTCGGCGCCGACCGAGCTCGTCTTGACCGATCTCCAGCTCGATCGTCCGCGCCTCCGCATCGATGGCGACGATGTCGCCCGCTTCGACCAGGGCGATCGGACCGCCGTCCTGCGCCTCGGGCGTTACGTGCCCGATGATGAACCCGTGCGACCCTCCGGAAAAGCGGCCGTCGGTCAGTAGTGCGACCTGATCGCCGAGTCCGGCGCCCATGATCGCCGAAGTCGGCGTCAACATCTCGGGCATCCCTGGGCCCCCTCGCGGGCCCTCATATCGGATTATGACCACGTCGCCCGGTGCGACGTCACCTCGTTCGAGGGCGGCGAGCATCTCCTCCTCCCGGTCGAACGGCTTCGCGGGGCCACGGAAGTGGAGACCTTCCTTGCCGGTGATCTTGGCGACGGCGCCGTCCGGAGCGAGGGTGCCGCGCATGATCTGGATGTGGCCGGACTCCTTGATGGGATCGTCCCACGGCCGGATCACGTCCTGCCCCCGGCGGAGACCTGGTAGCTCGGCGAGGTTCTCGGCCACCGTCTTGCCGGTGACCGTGACCGCTTCGCCGTCGAGGGCGCCGTGCTCGAGCAGGAGCTTCATCACCGCGGGTGTTCCGCCCACCGCGTGGAGATCCTCCATCACATACCTGCCGCTCGGCTTGAGATCGGCGAGGTAGGGCGTTCGGTCCGAGACGGACTGGAAGTCGTCGATGGTCAGGGCGACGTCGACCGCCCGCGCCATCGCGATGAGATGCAGCACTGCGTTGGTGGAGCCGCCGAGCGCCATCACCACGGTCATGGCGTTCTCGAAAGCCTCGCGGGTCATGATGTCGCGCGGGGTGAGCTCGAGCTCCAGCAGCCGGCGAATCGCCGCACCCGCCCGGTAGCACTCCACCAGCTTGCCCGGGTCCGTCGCCGGCGTGGAGGCGCTGTACGGCAGGCTCATCCCCAACGATTCGATCGCCGACGCCATCGTGTTGGCCGTGTACATGCCTCCGCAGGCCCCGGCACCCGGACACGCATGCTTGACGATGTCGCGACGCTCGTCGTCGTCCATCCGCCCGGCGATCCATTCGCCGTAGGACTGAAACGCCGACACGATGTCCAGCACCGCTCCCTGACCCGAGCGGCCCGGACGAATGGTGCCGCCGTAGATCATGAGGCCGGGCCGGTCGAGGCGTCCCATCGCCATGATGCTGCCCGGCATGTTCTTGTCGCATCCGGGGATCGCAACCACCGCGTCGTACCAATGAGCGGCCACCACCGTCTCGATGGAGTCGGCGATCAGATCGCGGGACTGCAGCGAGTAGCTCATCCCGTCCGTTCCCATGGACATCCCGTCCGAGACACCGATCGTGTTGAAGCGCATCCCGACGAGACCGGCCGCGACCACACCGTCTTTGACCCTTGCGGCGAGCCCGTCCAGGTGCATGTTGCAGGAGTTGCCCTCGTACCACATGCTGCCGATCCCGACCTGGGCCTTGCCCATGTCCTCTTCGGTCAGCCCGGTCGCATAGAGCATGGCCTGCGACCCGCCTTGAGAGGCCGGTTGCGTGATCCGCCGGCTATAGGTGTTCAGCTCGGATGCCATGACGCGATGCTAGAAGTTCCAGCCGAGGCCGTGGGGGCTCGCTGCGCGCTGCGATGCTCGCTGATGGGGAATCTCCACACCGGGAACCCGCAGCGCGAGGTCAACCGTCGTATTGCTGCGGTCGGGTACACTTGCGCCCGCCGCATCGGCCCTTTCCCCAGCTCTTCCGAGGTCCTTTCATGACCACCATCGAGATGCCCCAGGCTCCCGCCGTTCCCGAGCCTCCTCGCAAGAAACGGCGCGGCCTCAAGGTCCTCCTCTGGTTGCTACTCATCGCGGTGTTCGCCGTTTTCGGAGCGATCGCGTTCCTCGTCTACACCGACTCGAGGATCGACAAGATCCCCGCCGACGAGCTCACATCGCTGCAGAGCGTCGCCGGGATTCGCAACGTCCTCATCGTCGGCACCGACAGCCGGGAGAACCTCCCGGACGACTTCGAGGGCAAGTTCGGCGACTTCTCCGGATCGCGCACCGACGTGATCATGGTCGCCCACTTCACCGGGGGCCGCGCCCAACTGCTCAGCCTCCCGCGGGATCTCAAGGTGCAGATCCCCGGGCATGGCACGAACAAGATCAACGCCGCCTTCGTCTTCGGCGGCCCAGACCTGCTCGTCCAGACCGTTCAGGACAACTTCGGGATCCCGATCAACAACTACGTCGAGATCGACTTCCTGGGCTTCGCCAACGTCGTCGATGCGCTCGGCGGCGTAGAGATGACATTCGACAACGCCGCCCGCGACGCCAAGTCCGGTCTCGACGTCGAGGCCGGCACGCAGGTGCTGAACGGGGAGCAGGCCCTGGCGTTCGCACGTTCTCGGTCGTACCAAGAGCTGCAGGGCGGCTCGTGGGTCTCGGTCGACGGCAACGACCTCGGGCGTACCAGCCGTCAGCAGGAACTGCTGCTCACGCTGTTCGACCAGGCGTCGTCGCCCGGTAAGGCGTTCAACCTGCCGGGTTTCGTCTCGACGTTCGCCGAGCAGATCCGCGCCGACGAGGGTTTGTCGGTCAGCGTGATGGTCGAGATCGGCCGGTCGGTCCTCGGGCTGCAGAGCAGCGAGATCGACACCAAGACCCTGCCGGTGCGTGTATCGAACGAGGGTGGCGTGTCCTACGTGGTACCGGTAGAGCCGGCGGCGGCGGCCACGATCGACGCCTTCAACGCCGGCGAGCCGTTCCCCGCCGACTGACCTAACGGTCGATCACTCGACGAGGCGGCCCTCCATGCCGCCGGCCACCGTCAAGACCTGCCCGGTGACGTGGCCCGATACGCGATCTGACGCCAGGGCGACGACTTGGGCTGCGACGTCCTCGGGCCGGCCGAGCTTCTTCAGTGCCATCGTCGACGTCACCCTGGCGACATGAGACTCGTCGAGTCCCTTGTCGCCGATCATCGGGGTCACGGTCCAGCCCGGGGCCACGGCGTTGACGCGGACGCCGGGGCCGATCCGCGCCGCCTCGTTCTTGGCCGACAGCAGCAGCCCCGTCATGATCCCGCCTTTGGCGGCGGCGTAGTCGGCGTGCCCGGCCTCACCAAAGCTTCCCGCCGTCGACCCGATCATGACCAGCGCGCCGCTCTCGGTGACGGCGGCGTGGCGCAGGAACGCACGTGCGGTGAGGAAGGTGGCGGTCAGGTTGGCGGCGATGGTGGCCTGCCACCGCTCCAGGGACAGCTCCCAGATCGGCGTATCGTCACGCGGCCACTCGCCGGCGTTGGCCACACAGACGTCGAGACGGCCAAGCGCGGCCACGGCAGCAGGAACGAGATCATCCGCTTCGGATTCGACCTCGAGATCGGCACCGACGGTGATGCCGCCCACCTCCTGGGCGAGCGCCTCGGCCCCTTGTCGTGAGCTGCGGTAGTGCACTGCGACCCGCGCCCCCTCGGCGGCGAACGCCCGCACCACGGCCGTGCCGATGCCGCCGGCGCCCCCGGTCACGAGCACGCCCTTCCCCGCCAGGTCCGTCTCCATGACCGCGCAGTGTACGGACTCGCACGGTCCGCGTCCGTGAGGCCGAAGGGCCCTGCGTCCCGCCGCCGGTCTGCGATAGGGTCGGGCATACCTCGTCGAAAGGAGGCCGAGCGTGGAGGTGCTCCGCTGCGAGGGCTTGAGGCGAACGTTCGGCGATCTGCTGGCCGTCGATGACGTCAGTTTCACGATCGACCCGGGCGAGACCTTCGGGCTCCTCGGCCCCAACGGCGCCGGGAAGACGACCGCGATCTCGATGGTCGCGGGCATCCTCGAACCCGACGCCGGCACCGTCCTCGTCTGCGGTGAGCCGATCACGACACGGGGGACCCATGCCAAGGGCAACATCGGGCTGGTCCCTCAGGACCTCGCCATCTACCCCGACCTCACCGCACGTGAGAACCTGAAGTTCTTCGGCCAGCTCTACGGCATGGGAGGCTCGGCACTCGCCGCCCGGATCGACGAGGTGCTCGAGGTGATCGGGCTCAGCGAGCGGGCCGACGACAAGGCGGACGAGTACTCGGGCGGGATGAAGCGGCGGCTCAACATAGGGATCGGTCTGCTCCACGAGCCACGTCTGTTGATCCTCGACGAGCCCACGGTCGGCGTCGATCCGCAGAGCCGCAACGCAATCCTCGAGAGTGTCGGCCACCTGAGTGACGCTGGGATCGGCGTGCTCTACACCACCCACTACATGGAGGAGGCGGAGCGGCTCTGTGATCGCGTGGCGATCATCGACGCCGGCCGGATCCAAGCCGAGGGCACGCGCCGCGAGCTCGTCACCCTCGTCGGTGAGCAGGATCGGGTGGACATCCGCGTCGATGGCGACATGGAAGCCGCCATCGACGCCTTCAGCCACCTGCCAATCGTTCACGGGTCGTCCGGTGCGGACGGAACCGTCGAACTCCTGGTCCACGATGCGCGGACCGTCCTCCCCCAGCTCATTGCCGCCGCCGCCGGCGCCGGCGCTGCGGTGACCTCCGTCACCGTCGTCGAGCCGGATCTCGAGGCCGTGTTCCTCCACCTCACGGGAAAGGCCCTGCGCGACTGATGCGTGCTGCCTGGCGAATCGCCCTGAAGGACCTGCGGCAGAGGCTCCGTGACCGCTCCGCCATCATGCTCGGCGTGATCGCACCCCTCGGACTGGCGTTCATCTTTTCGCTCATCATCCCGGACAGCGCCGAGGACTTCACTGTGAACCTGGGCGTCGTCGACGCCGACCGTGGCGACGTCGCCTCGGGCCTCCTCGCCGTAGTCGACGAGCTCGAACAGGACGGCCTGTTTGCCGTCACCCAGATGTCCGGGCGTGACGAACTCGTCGCCGCGGTGGAAGCGGGCGAGGTAGAGGCCGGCCTCGTCGTACCCGCAGGCTTCACGGATGCGGTCAACACGCAGGATTCGGGCACCTGTGATGACAGCGGGTGCACCGTCGCAACCATCGAGATCGTCGGCCACGTCGATCGGCAGATCTCGGCGCAGATCACCGACGCCGTGGCGTCGAGCTTCGCCGGCCGACTCACCGGGGTGCGAGTCGCCGCCGCTGCCGCCCTCGCATCCGGTCAGACCGACGTGACTGCCGTCATTGCCACCGCCGCCTCGGCGGAGCCCGGCGTCACGCTCGCCGACCAGGAGTCCGGATCGCGGCAGCTCGACATCAGCACTTTCTTCGCCGCAGGGATGGCGATCTTCTTCCTGTTCTTCACCGTGCAGTTCGGAGTGTCCAGCCTCATCGAGGAGCGCACCAACGGCACCATGCCGCGGTTGTTGGCGGCGCCGATCCAGTGGTGGCACATCGTCGCCGGCAAGGGCCTCGCCAGCTTTGCGATGGGTGTCGTCGCGATGGTGGTACTGGTCGCCGGCTCGACGGTGCTGATAGGCGCCGACTGGGGCAACATCATCGGCGTTGCGCTGTTGATCGCCGCCGGCGTGCTCGCCGCGATTGGAATCATGGCCGTGATCGCCACGCTGGCCCGCACGGCGGAGCAGGCATCCAACTGGCAAGCCATCGTGGCCGTGGTGCTCGGCCTGCTCGGCGGGACGTTCTTCCCGGTGAGCCAGGCCCCGGCATTCCTGGCCCGGTTGTCGTCTCTGACGCCGCACTTCTGGTTCATGCGGGGCCTCGGTGACATGCGGGCAGGCGGAGGATGGACGGACGTCGTCCCGGCCGTGCTGGCGCTGGCGGCCTTCTTCGTCGTTGCGATCGCAATCGCGGCAACCCGGGTGCGAAGGATGGTGGCGCAATGAAGGTGCTCGTGATCGGTGCGAACGCCGTCCGGCGCCTGCTGCGCGACCCTTCCAACATCTTCTTCGTCTTCATCTTCCCGATGCTGCTCATCATCGTCCTGGGGGCGAGCTTCGGCGGCGAGTTCGAACCCCGTCTCGGGGTGGTCATCGAGGAGTCAGGAACCGCCACCGACGCCCTCGTCGCCGACCTCCGCGCCGACACGTCATTCGAGACAACGATCGTGGCAACACGCACGGCGTTGGAGGGCGATGTCGAACGTGGACGCTTCGAAGCAGGGCTGGTGGTGCCGAGCGGCTACGAAGCAGCGATCTCCGACGGCACATCGGCCACGCTGCTGTTCGTCGGAACCGCCGAGTTGGCGAGCCAGCAGCTTCGCCAGGAGGTTGACGCGATCATTGCGGAGGAGAACATCGCACTGGTGGCGCAATCGGCCATC
>JBFINP010000017.1:0-55855 GCA_041611095.1 Acidimicrobiia bacterium
CGCAAGTGCGTCCATCGGCCTCAACACCGCCGATGCCCTCTTCTTCGTGCGGTTTGGTGTCGATTCGCTCCCCTCGATGATCATGCTGTCGGGCCTGGTGGTCATGGCCGTCACGATCGGCCACTCGGCGGGTCTCGCCCGGTTTGGAGCGCGCATCTGGACGTGGGCGACCGCCTTCGCGTTCGCAGGACTGCTGATCGCAGAGCGGCTCGCAATCGGCGCGGATCTCCCGGCGATCTACCCGGTGGTGTGGTTGACCGGTCAGGTTGTCATCTACGTCGGCTTCACGCTCTTGTGGGACGTCGCCGGCGAGCTTGCGGACACTCGCCAGGCGAAGCGGCTCTTTCCCTTGTTCATGTCGGCGGGCATCGCCGGAGCGGTGACGGGCAACGCGTTGACCGGGCCACTGGCTCGGCTGCTCGGAACCGAGAACCTGCTGGTCGTCGAAGCGGCTGCGTTCGCCCTCGCCGGCTTGATCGGCAAAGTCACCACCCAGCACTTCGTCCGGCGCAAGACCGGCCCGGCGGCCAGCGTGATCCGCGAGCTCGGGAATGGAATGCGCACCACGTTCCGGGTTCCGCTGTTTCGTCTGGTTGCCGGCATCGGGGCCGCGCTCTCGGTGCTGTTCTTCCTCGTCTTCTTCCCGTTCAGCGAGGTGGCCGCCGCATCCTTCGAGACCGAGGAGGCGCTCGCCGCGTTCCTGGGGGTGTTCTCATCGGTTGCCACTGCGGTCACATTCCTGGTCTCTCTGCTCGTGGCCAACCGGCTGTTCACCCGCTTCGGGGTGGTGGTCGTGCTCCTCATCGTCGCCCTCGTGTACGTCGCCGGATTCTCGCTCTGGCTCGTCAGCTTCGGGCTGTTCACCGTAACGCTCTTCCGCGGCGTCCAGTGGGTGGCGGTCAACGCGTTGGGCACGACGGCCTTCACCTCACTGTTCAACGTTCTGACGGGAGACGCACGCGCGCAGACGCGAGATTTCGTCACGGCCGTTCCGGTGCAAGCGGGCACGATCTTCGGCGGAGCCCTGCTGTTGGCCGGCTCGAGCCTCTCTGGCATGAGCCGAACGATCATCTCCCTGGGAGTTGCGGTGGCGTTCCTGCTGTTGGTTCTTCCGATGCGCCGGGCCTACTCGGCTGCGTTGGTGGATGCCGTTCGTCACGGTCTCTCCGCCGTATTCACGCCCTCCATGCCCGGCATGCAGAAACCACACCACGACGCCGACAGTCTGGGTGCCCTCGTATCGACCATCGGGGACGCCAGCCCCGGGCGACGGCGTGTTTCGGCGGCGATTCTCGGGGAGGTCGGGGGTTCAGCGGCGATCGACGCCCTCCGGGGCTTGCTACGCGACGCGGACGAAACGGTCCGCCTGCAGGCCATCGCCAGCCTCGCCCAAGCGGACGGGCCGTCGTTGACCGCTCATGCGATCGGTTTGCTCGACGATCCGGCGGTCCGAGTGCGCAGGCGCGCCGTCGAATCGTTAGGGAGGGACCAGGCCACCGATCCGGCAGTTCGCCGAGCACTCGAGGATCCGGACACGGAGGTTCGTGCCCATGCGGCCCGGATCGTGGGCGGTCACACCGGGCGGAAGATCATCGACGAGATGATGGACGGAGATGATCCCCACGCCATCGCCGCCGCCATGCGTTGCGTGGTCGCCGAACCCGAGCTTGCCTCCATCGACGCCCGACGGTACGTCGACCACAGCGACCCACAGGTGCGCGCCGTGGCCGCCGAGATGCTTGCCACGAGGCGGGATTCGGTCGCAACCCTGCGCAGGATGGTCGACGACCCGTCGTCGGACGTGCGGCTCGCTGCGGCCCGATCCCTCGTGGTCGTCGACCACACGGCCGTGCACGACATCCTCGAGCATGGCTCGGTCAGGGCGCGGGAGACCGCGCTTGAAGCGGTTGTGGCCACCGATGTCGGCGATGAGTACCTCTCGACGTGGGCCGCAAGTGAGCTCGATCGTGCTGCCGAGCTGCATCGGTTTCGCATGGCGATCGAGTCGCGCTTCGACGGAGCGTCTATCGCAGCCGAATACCTCGCTCGGGTCCTCGGCAAGCGCGAGGGCATGGTGGAGCGCTGGGTGGTCATGGCGCTGGGGACCGACGACACCCGAGCCGCACTTCCCCTCGTCGCTCGTGGCGCCATCTCCGGTGAGGCCGACGTCAAGGCGGAGGCGCTCGAGGCCATCGAGTCCATCGCCGACCGGACTCTCGCCCGTCGCCTCGTCGCCCTCCTCGAAGGGCGAGCCGACGGCGGGGCTCCCTACCGACTGCACGCGCTCCAGCAGCTCGCCTCCGATCACCAGGCATGGTTCCGAGCGCTCGCCCTCAGAACGATGTATGAGGAGTTCAACCGCGACCTCGAGGCGGCGAGCGCCACGGCGGCAACCGACGAGTCGCCGGTCGTTCGCCAAGCCATGCCCGAGCTCGCTCGGATTCCGACCGACGACGCGGCGGGTCTCACAGTCGTCGACGCCGTGCTTGCGCTCCAGGAGGCACCGATCTTCGAGAATCTGGATCCCGAGGAGC
Source organism: Acidimicrobiia bacterium (assembly GCA_041611095.1). Lineage (GTDB taxonomy): Bacteria > Actinomycetota > Acidimicrobiia > Spongiisociales > UBA5794 > UBA6912. The sequence continues at coordinate 2,535 of JBFINP010000017.1, forward strand.
TCGAGGCGCTGGCGATGCGAAGCGAAGAGCGGCGTTACGCACCTGGCGAGACCGTCTACGCGAAGGGTTCGGTCGGCGACGAGCTGATGGTGGTGATTGCAGGTCAAGCGATCGTGAGGGTCACCGGGACCGATGGCAGCCGGATCATTGCGACCCGTGGGCCGGGCGAGCCCATGGGAGAGCTCGGTGTTCTGCGCCGGCAGCCTCGTATGGCCGACGTCGTGGCCGGGCCGGACGGCCTGCACGGCCTCACCATCGGCGCACACGACTTCATGCACGTGCTCGAAGAACAGCCTTCGATGGCGACGGCGCTGCTGGCGACCCTGGCCGAGCGCATCGCCCGCACGGTCGACCTGAGCGCCGCCGGCCGACACACCCTCGTGGGATGATGCAGGTCCGTCAGGCCACAACCTGGAATTCGCCTCCCGGCGAGCGTCGCCCGTTCAGTTGAACCGCGACCGGATGGAGCCCCGGATAGTGCGTACGAGTCGATTGCTGGCGTAGCGACACCGTCTTCGTCACGGTCATGCGCTCGCCGGCTGCGAGCAGGCGCTCCGCACCCCTGAACACCTTCGGGCTGGTCGACCCGTTCGCCTTCACGAAGTCGACCACGACATCGACCAGGGCGCCGTGGGGGTCTTCATCGGGATTCTCGACGTCGACAGTGATGCGAACCGAGTCGCCGATCCCCACACGACGAGGCTCGATCCGAACGCCGGCTATCCGCACAGGAGAGTCGGGCCGGTAGCCGAGCACACCAAGGGCGCCAAGATCACCCCGTTTGACGAGCGTTCGTAGCGCATGGCGGATCAATCTCCGTCGTTGGAGACCGGCCCCCTTCGACCACCGCCGAGCAACCTCGACGACCACAGCCGGATGGTCCTTGGAGATGTCGTTGAGGTTGTTGGCCACCGATCGGCGAACGTACTCCTCAGGGTCGTCCTTGAGCAGCTCCAACAACTCGATCACCGGGGTGGGGTCCTTCTGGAAGCGCTTCAGGCGAGGTGCCCATGGGAGCCGCGGTCGGCTTCCCTCGGAGACGAGCCTGCGGACGTGGACGCTCTCGTCCCGTGCCCAACGGTTGAGGTACTCGAGTGTTGCCTGCGGATAGTGCTCGAGATAGACGCGAATGCTGAACTCGGCAGTGAAGCGCTTGGTGAGCTCGTACTGCGCCGCCATCGCTTCCTCGAAATGGTCGAGACCGCGATCCGCAACGAAGTACACGAAGGGGAGGTAACGGAATACCTCCATCCCGGAGAGCTCGGCGTCTCCGATCTCGGGGCCGAGAGACGCCACGATGATCTCCAGCGCCAGGTCGGGGGCACCGGGCAGGTGGGAAGCGAGCGCGTCGGCGATGTGGCGGGCCCGCTGGGTCAGCTCCAACTCGTCGAAACCATCGAGACTGTCCACAAGGAAGCCGGTTCGGTCGAAGTCGGGGTAGACCGCGGCGACCATGTCGGCGATGAGCTTCGGAACATCCGTTCCAAAGGAGTTCTTCAGCGGTTCCGCCATCGAGGTGGCAGCCTACCGAGCCGCGCTGGCGCCGCGACGGTCCTGAGCCGCGGTCCGGCGGCAAGGCTCAGCACGTGCACCAGATCGTCTCGCAGGGCTCTGCCGGCTGGCGACCGTGTACGAGAGCCACATCCCGTCGACTCCGATGACAACCCTCTCGTCGGCCGTGGCCCACTCGAAGTGCCCTCGGAGTTGGTCACGGGCTCGGAGTCGAGCACGGCGAGCAGCCGTGCCATGGCACCGGCACGCACTTCGCCCCCGAACCACGAGGGCAGCGGGTCCGAGTCGACGATCGCTGGCTCGCCGTCGCCACATGCAGCGCCGAGCTCGTAACGCCAGGTGAACGCGCCCCCGATGGCCCCACGAGTGGCCGCGACCACCTCGGCGGGGAGGGAGGGCTGGCCGGTCGCGCCGAGGCCGGCCGCCGAGCAGGGTTCGATCGGGTCCCCGGATGCCGGCGCCAGCTCGAGGGGAAGCTCCGCAGCGATCTGTCCGCGCCGATCGACGTAGGGGAGTGCCGGATCGTCCACCCAGAGCACGGCCACGGGGTGGACAACGGGTGGACGCAGTGTGGTGAATGTCACCGCGGGGAGATGAGCTCGTCGTCGGTTGAGATGCGGAGGTGCCGGGCGCAGTGCTCGACAGGGGCGGCGTCGTTGCGCTCGCTGCACCTCGGACGTCAGCGGCGAGAACTGCGAGAAGAGGTTTAGCACGCATCGCAACCCTCCGACAGCAAGAACGTACACCCGAGCGATGCCCCGTGAGCAGGGCCAACTACCCGAGCCGGCCCTGGCGAGTCCTTGGCGTCAGCCCGCAGACACCACCACGTGCGCATTCGTGGCGACGCCGTCGCGTCGCACGCCGGTGCCATCCGGCCAGCTCACCTCGAGCGTGACCACCTCGGCGTCCCCCACCCCGAAATGAAGGCGCGGGTCGTGGGAAGAGAGGTAGCTCGCACCCGCGTGGAGCTCCCGTACCAGCGCTGTGCCATCGGGGAGTGTCACGGTCGCACGCACGCCTGGCACCGGGGGGTCGGCGACGACGGTGACGAACCGACCCGCCGGAGCGTCGTTGCGGAGTAGTACCGCCGGGCCGGCGATCTGGTTGATGGCGACGTCCAGATCCCCGTCGTCGTCGAAGTCGGCGATGGCGGCGCCCCTCGAGAGCCGCGGCCCCAACGCCTCGAGCCCGGTGCGTTCGGTCCAATCTCTGAGCTCGCCGACGCGGCCCTCCACCGTGAGGTTACCGAGGAGCTGGATCAGCTCCGGGTCGGTCGCCAGGTCGGTGACCGGCACCCGCCCGTTGGCGATCAAGAGGTCGAGGTCGGTGTCGAGATCGAAGTCTGCCCATGCCGTCCCCCACCCCGTGTCGCCGTTGCCGAGCCCAGACAGGCCGACGCGGTGGGTGCTGTAGACGAAGTCGAGACCGGCGTTACCCGCGGCATGGCGGTACAGCGCATGGAGCTCCGCCTCCCAATTGGTCACCATGAGGTCGGCAGCACCATCCCCGTCGAAGTCGCCGCCGGCGACGCCCATGCCGCTTCCCGAATCGCCGACCGAGGCGGAGGAGGTCACGTCCACGAGCTCCACGATGCCCGGCCTCGAACGGTTCTCGTAGAGGTTGTTGGGCTGGCCGTCATTCGCCACGTAGAGATCGAGATCGCCGTCACCGTCGAGGTCGCTCAACAGCGCTCCAAGCGTGCGATCGTCGCGCAGAAGGGGCGTATCGGCGATGGCGTCGACGAATGTGCCGTCGGATTGGCCCAGGAAGAGGTGGTTGGCGATCCCGATGTAGTCCTGGGGGAACGCGCCGCTCGGTTTGTCGATCTTCAGCGCTAGATCGATGTAGCTGCCGACGAAGAGGTCGAGGCGCCCGTCGCCGTCGATGTCTCCGGCCACGGCGGCCGTGCTCCACTCGGATGCCGTCACCCCCGAGGCGGCGGCGATGTCCGCGAATCTCCCCTCGCCGTCGTTGTCGAGCAAGGCGTTGGGGCCGTCGGCGGTGACGTAGATGTCCGCGTCGCCGTCGGCGTCGAAGTCGGCAACGACACATCCGTTGCCGCGCATCGCCAGATCGGCGCCGCTGCCAGAGCCGACGTCGACGAAGGCCCCGTCGTCATTCCGATACAGACCGTTGCGGGGCAGGTCGCCCTGGTCTTCCCAGTAGCCGGTCTCGGCGGTTGCATGCGAATTGACGAGATAGAGATCGAGGTCGCCATCCCCCTCGAGATCGATCCAGCACACCCCGCCTCCCATCATCGCCACCGGATCCTCGCTGAGCCCAGTCCGAAAGGCACCGTGCTCGAAATCCACGCCGGCGGCGGTGGCGACATCGTGGAAGCTCCACGGCCGGGCCGGAGGTCCCGTCGCGGCGACCGAGACGCCGTCCGGCACGATCTGCAGGATCCGCCCGCCGAAGACCTCGCTGACGTAGAGCGACCCGTCCGGTGCGGCCAGCACCGACCCCGGGAAGTCGAGCCCGTCCGCCACGGTCTCGAGCTCGCCGTCGACAAGCCGCCCGAGCCTGCCGGTAGCCGGCTGGTAGCCCTCGCCGCTGAAGCACGACGCCCCCTCTTCGAACTGAGCGAATTCGAGCACCCAAACCGTGCCGGCCCCGTCCACGGTCACGTCGATGGGCATGGTCAACCCATCCGCAACGATGCGCTCTCCTCGTTCGCCGTCGATGGCGACGAGCCGCCCCACGCCCTCGGGGTATGGGCACCCGCCGAACAGGGTCACGTAGTACTCGTCGCCGACGCGGGCGATCCCGGTGGGCACCGGGTCGACGGTGATCGCATCGTCTCCCGGATCGGTCAGCTCGCCGAAGCGATGGATGAACCGCGTCTGACCGTCGCTCGTCTCCATGGCGACGCCGTTCCCGCTGGCGTCGGTCACCACCGGTCGCCCGTCGGGCGAGAATGTGATGTCGAAGGGGTTGACCACCTCGACTCGGTTCAGCGGCTCCATTGCCGTGCCCAGGTCGTCCGCTCCCAGAACCACGCCGGCGTCGACGGCGTTTAACGACGGAGGCGGCAGCGTGAGGAGGGTGCCTGCGCCGAAGTGGGCGGTATACACGAGCGCGCCGTCGGGTGACACGCCGACGAGCGGCACGCCGGACAGGTCCCCGGAATCCCTCCCGCTCGGCAGACCGCTGACAACCCGCTCGACGCGGCCCTCGCTCATGAGGCTGACGCCCGCGCTCGTATCGTCCTCGCCCGTACCTTCTTCGGCGATCAGCAGACCGCCATCCGGGAGGAGGGCGAGCCCGATGGGATTGAGCAAACCCTCGGCGACCACCTGGGAGTCGGTACCAATCGGTTCGTCAGATGTGCTGCAGGCGGCGGCTACCACCGCAACCGCGACGAGGCACGCCAGCAGTGCCCTGCGCATCAGGGCAGCGGGGCGAGGTCCGGTCGGTCGGTGATGATCCCGTCCACGCCGAGGTCGATGAGCGCCTGCATGTCATCTGGATCATTGACCGTCCACGCAATCACCGCCAATCCGGCGCCGTGGGCCGCGTCGATCGCATCACGCGTGGCGCTGCGAAAGTCCGGAGACCACACGGCCGCCCCGCCGTCGGCGAGCTCGGCGACATCCGGAATGTGCCCAGGGAGCGTCAAGGCGGCGAGGCGCACGGTGCCGTCCAGGCTGCGGATCGCCCACAGGGAGCGGTGGTCGAAGCTCTGGATCGTGGTCCGGTCTGCCACCCCCGCCTGTTGCACCGCGGCGAGCACGGCGTGTTCGAAGGGTCCAGGGTTCTCGCCGTCGAACCCGTCCCCGATCGTCTCCGGCTGGTCGGCTCTCCGCTTGGTCTCGATGTTGAAGCCCACGACGGCTGCATTGGCGCGTTGTTCCGCGGACTTGAGGTCACTGGCCGAGTACTCGTCCACGAAACGAAGCACCTCTTCGAGCGTCGGGATGTGATAGTCGTCTCCGGCCAGCTCCTCCGCTGTCGCCGATTGCTCGGGAAACCGGTCCGGGTCCGGGTTGCGATCGCAGCGGTACGACCGGATCTCGACTGCCGTGAGGTTCCGGATCATCAGCTCATCGGTGGAGAGCCCGGGGTCGTCCGGATCGGGGGGATCAGTTGCGACGTCGGGGTCGACGCGGCACTTGGAGGGATCGATCACAGCGTCGTGCCACACGATCACGGCGTCGTCGCTGCTGAGGTGCAGGTCCATCTCGAGCGTGGTCACGCCGAGGTCGAGCGCCGCCTCGAAGCTCGGCAGTGTGTTCTCCGGACGAAGCCCCCGCGCCCCCCGGTGCCCTTGGAGGTCGAGCGAGGCCGTGGCGGCTTCGTTCCCAACCGTGGCAGGCACTGTGCTCACCGTCTCGGCCGGAGACGACGGCAGCGTCGCGAGTGGCGGGCCTTCGTCGTCGCCGGCACCGGCGCAACCGCCGCCAACGAGCACCAGGGGCAGAGCGGCGGCCAGGACGCGTGCCGGCCGGCGGATTCGTGACCCGCCGGCCGGCAGTTTGGGCATCGGTTGCAGGCTTACTCGAAGAAGGCGTTGTAGTCGGCCAGCGCCTGATTGGCGCGCTCCGCCGCCTCATCGAGGGCTTCCTGCGGCGACAGACCGCCATCGAGGACCGCGCTGTACGCCTCCACGATGATCCTGCGGATCTCCGGGAAGGGTCCGGCGCGTCCGCCGAGCACGGCGTAGTTGACGGAACCGTCGGCGTTCACGGTGTTGGTCGTCGACAGCTGGTCGATCGCCGTGACGAAGTTGGGGTTCTCCTCCCAGAACGTCGCCAGCTCCTCGGGCGGGTCGCCCTGCAGGTCGGCACGCACCGGGAAGTAACCCGTTCCGGTGTGCCAGGTGACCTGCTGATCGGATTCGGCCATGAACTTCATGAAGTCCCAGGCCGCAGCGTTGACTGCGTCATCACCGGAGTCGATCAGCCACAGCGCCGCACCGCCGATGACGACGCCGTTGCGCTCGCTCGAATCGGAATGCGGGATGAAGGCCGTCTTCACTTCGAAGTCCGCCAGGTCCTGGAAACCTCGGGCGCCGGCGGTCGAGTCGAAGATCATCGCCGCTTCCTCCGCCAGGAAGACGGTGTCGGTGTCGGTCCACGTGTTGCCAAGGTTGGGGGCGTGACCGTCGGCGATGAGGCCGGTGAGGAAGTCGAACACCTCGACACCCTGACCCTGGTTGAACATCACCTCGGTAGCGCGTCCCGTGCGGCCGTTGTCGTTGTCGAAGTACAGACCACCGCTGTTGGCGAGGATCTGCTCGAAGTACCAACCGACGGTTCCGAAGGTGACACAGAACTCCACGCCCGACGCCTCGATGGCGTCACACGCCGCCATGAAGTCGGTGAAGTTCCAGTCCGGGGCCGGAGTGTCCAGCCCGGCCGCCTCGAACATCTCGGCGTTGTAGTACACGATCGGCGTCGAGCTGTTGAATGCCATGGCGACCATGCCTTCTTCGTCCGAGTAGTAATCACGGACGGCGGGGATGAACGCATCGGCGTCACCCTCGGCCATGAGCTGATGGGCAGGAACGAGACGGCCCGTGTCGAACATCGTCTGCGCCGCCAGGTCGAAGTTCTGGACGATGTTCGGCGCCGTGCCGGCCTCGAAGGCCGCAAGCAGGGCGTTGTACGTGTCGTCGTAGGTGCCTTGGAACGTTGCGTTCACCTGAACGGCGTCTTGACTGTCGTTGTACCTGGCGACGAGCTCGTCGACCACGATGCCGAGATCGTCGGCCATGGCGTGCCAGAACTCGAGCGTTATGGCATCGCCGGGCGGGGCTTCGGTGTCATCGCTCGGAGCCTCCGTGTCGTCGCTGGGTGCTTCGGTGTCGTCGCTCACCGCCTGCGTCGTATCGGTGCCGCCATCGTCGCCGGCGTCGTCGTCCCCGCCGCACGCCGCCACGATGAGGGCAAACGCAAAGAGCAGGGCCAGGACCTTCGTCCATCGTTTCACGTGTATACCGCCTTTCTTGGGTTCATCCGGGCTGCGACGCCGGTCAACCTTTCAATCCCGACATCGCGATGCCCTTGACAAGCTGTTTTTGCGCAACCAGGAACACGATCAGAGTGGGGAGCATCACGATTGTCGCTCCGGCCATGATCGCTCCCCAGTCCGTCGCACGTTCCTGGTTGGCCAGGAAGAAACGGATGCCGATCTGCGCCGTCCGCATCGACTCCTCGTTCGTGATGACCAGCGGCCACAGGTACTGGTTCCACGCACCGAGGAAGGAGAAGATGGTGAGTGCGGCGATGGCGCCCTTGCTGAGAGGAACCACGACCTTCCACAAGTAGTACCAGTCGGTCGCCCCGTCGATTTTTGCGGCGTCGTAGAGGTCTCGTGGCAGCGCCATGAAGAACTGGCGCAGCATGAAGACGCCGAACGCGCTCGCCAGGAACGGGATGACCAAGCCCTGGTAGGTGTTGGCCCAGCCCAGATTGCTGATGAGCACGAAGTTGGGGATGATCGTCAGTTCGAAGGGGACCATCAGGCTGCCCAGCACGAAGGCGAACATCGCGCTGCGACCGGGGAAGCGGAACATGGCGAAGGCGTAGCCGGCCAGGATGCTGAAGAGCACCTGGGCGATCGTGATCAGTCCCGTCTGCACGAAGCTGTTGATCATGAAACGCCCGAACGGCGTCGCCGTCCAGGCCGTGACGTAGTTGTCGAAGGTCCACGGCGTCGTCCACACCGAGTTGGGATTCGAGAGGATCCGATTGAGTGGCGTGATGCTGGTGAATATCGCCACCACGATGGGCAGGGCAACCGCCGCACCGATGACGAAGAGGGTTACCTGAATGACCGGCTCGCCGCGCCTCCGACGGCTGGGCGCGGTCGGCTTGCGCGGCGCGACGATGACTTCGGCGACGTCGGTGTCGAAAGCCGTCATCCGTAATGCACCCTCTTCCGGAATCCGCGGAACTGGATGAACGACACCGCGATGATCATGATGGCGAGGAGAAAGGCTTGGGCGGATGCCAGGCCGCGGAAGCGGGTGCCGACGAACCCGTCCACGAAGATCGAGTAGATGAGGTTCTCGGTCGCTTGTCCCGGGCCACCCATGGTCAGGATGTCGATCTCACCAAAGGCCTGCAGGCTGATGATGACGTTGATCACGAAGAGGAACAGCAAGGTGGGCGACATGAGAGGCAAGGTGATGTAACGGATCCGGTGCCACGTCGAAGCGCCGTCGACTTTCGCCGCTTCGTAATAGGTCTCGTCGATCTGCTGTAGCCCGGCGAGCGCGATGATCACGTTGAATCCGAGCTGCCGCCACATCACGGCCACGGTGACGGAGAAGAGCGCCCAGGTTCGCGTCGTCAGCCAGTCGGGACCGTCGACGCCGATGAACCCCAGCCATGTGTTGAGGTGCCCGACGACTGGGTTGTAGAGCCAGCGAAACAGCACGCCGGCGATTGCGCTGCTGATGACGACGGGTACGAATACGAGCATGCGGTGAGCCCAGGAGAGCCGGCGCACCGGGTAGGAGAGCAGAAGGCCGATTCCGACCGCTATGGCGATGCCGATCGGGACGGTGCCGATCATGAAGAAGAGCGACACGAGCACGTTGTTCCAGAACTCACTGCTCTGCAGCAGGCGCGTGTAGTTCTCGAGCCCGACGAAGATCTCGGCCGTCCCGAAGGGAGCGACCCGGTTCAAGCTCAGCCGGAGCGACTCGACGATCGGGAAGTACACGAAGATGGCAAGGACGATCAGCGTGGGCGCCAGGTAGAGGTAGGCCTTCATCCCACCCTGTTTCACGCCCCGGAGACGAACCGGGGGGCTGATTGCCTCCTCTGCGGTGGTGTCCACCGTCGCCTGTGACATTCCTCTCCCTCTCGGCCCGATCCCTCACCCGGAACCGAGCCGTCCGAGCTGCGGCGTGCTCGGGTCCAAAACCTAGCCAGCGCCCCCCGGCGATGCGAGTAAAGCGGCGTCGGCGGTGCGACGGTCGGGCTCAGCCGTGTCGCTCCCGCTCGGCACGGAGCGCTCGCTCCATCAGGTCGTTGACGGCATCGTGCGGGTCTTTGTCCTCATACAACACGAGGTAGACCTGCTGGGTTATTGGCATCTCGACCTCGGCCTCGGCTGCGAGCTGGAGAGCGGCGACCGCGGTCTTCACACCCTCAGCCACCTGGTCCATGGCTTGCTCGAGCTCGGATAGCCGCTGCCCGCGGCCGATGGCGACACCGACCGACCGGTTGCGGGACAGGCCACCCGTGCACGTGAGCACGAGATCACCGAGTCCCGAGAGTCCCGCGAACGTCTGGGGATTGGCGCCGCGGGCGACTCCGAGTCGAGTGATCTCCGCCAGGCCGCGGGTCAGCATTGCTACGAAGCTGTTGTGGCCGAGACCGAGGCCCTCGCAGATCCCGGCGGCGATGGCGATGACGTTCTTGAGCGCACCCCCGATCTCGACCCCGACCAGGTCGTCGGAGGTGTAGACGCGAAAACTCGAGTTGGAGAAGAGCTGCTGTGCCGCGGCAGCGTTCGCCGCCACTCGGCTCGCGGCGACAACGGCCGTCGGGTGGCCGGTGGCGACCTCGGCGGCGAAAGAGGGGCCCGACAGGCACACGACCCCTTCTGCACCTTCGGCCGGGAGGACGTCGGCCAGGATGTCGCTCGGCGTCTTGTGCGTGCCGATCTCGATGCCCTTCGACAGCGACACGACAAACCGGGCGTTGCCGAGCGCTTCGCCACGGCCGGTGAAGACGTTCCGAATGTGCTGCGCGGGAACTGCATTGACGACGACCTTGGCCGCCTCGATGGCCGCGTCCAGGTCGGCCGTGGCACGCAGCGACGGGGGTAGGTGGATGTCCCTCAAGAACAGCGGGTTGCGCTGGTGCGTGTTGATACCTTCGACGACCTCGGCTTCACGAGCCCACAGCACAGTCGGGACACCGGTGCCGGCGAGCATCGCAGCTACTGCGGTCCCCCACGACCCACCTCCTACAACCAACGTCGCCGTGGACACCGACGGACCTCCTTTGTTCACCTCGTCGACCTCGCCATTTTGGCCGAGCCGGCGGCATGGTCGCCGTGCACCTTCGGCGGAGGCTCGGCGCCCGGCTGTGACCCAGACGATGCCCGGACGAGAATTGACTCGTCGACGAGGAGGGGCGATCAGCGCCGGTCCACACGCATCCACAAGGGATCCGTTCGTCGACGCCGTCCGGGTTGGCGCTGTGGTCGTCGTGGTTGCCGGTCATGCGATCACGACGACCGTGATCTGGGAGCCCGGCCGGATCGCTGCCGAGAACGCGCTGTCTGCCATCCCGGAGGCGCATGTCATCACCTGGCTGCTCCAGGTGATGCCCCTGTTGTTCTTTGTTGGCGGCTTCTCGAATGCACTGGCCTGGGCTCGCTACGAAGGCGACTACCTGGCGTTCCTGCGCACTCGGTTGCGCCGGTTGTTGACGCCGACTGTTGCGTTCATCGTCACCTGGCTGGTGGTCGCCGGCGGCGCAGCACTCCTGCCGCTGCCCGAGCCAAACGTGGTTGCACGCGCCGCCGACCTGGCAGCTCTGCCGTTCTGGTTCCTCGGCCTCTACGTCGTCGTGGTGGCGATAGCTCCGTCGATGCTTCGAATGCACTGGAGGCTCGGCTGGTGGGCGCCGACGGCGCTCGTTGCCGGCGCAGTCGCCGTCGACGTCCTCGTCCACGGGCTCGGATGGGAAGCCACGGGCGTCGCCAACTACGCATTCGTGTGGCTGCTACCCCACCAGCTCGGGTTCTTCTACGCAGACGGCCGGCTGGAGAGATTGACCGGCGCGGCGGCCGGGGGGCTGGCAGCCATGGGACTCGCAGGGCTCACGGTGGCGGTCACCGTCGGGGGCTACCCGATGAGCATGGTCGGAGTGCCGGGTGCGGATCGCTGGAACACGGACCCGCCGAGCCTTGCGCTCATTGCTTTGACCACCTGGCTCGTGGGCCTGATCTTGCTCGCCCGTCCGGTGATCGAAGGCTGGGCACGACGGAGGGCGGCGCAGGTACAGCGGCTCAACGCCGTGACGCTCACCACGTACCTGTGGCATGTCAGCGCCATCGCGCTGGCCGCCGCGGTGCTCTATCCGCTCGGCTTCCCGAGGCCGGAGACCGGGTCTCCGCTGTGGTGGGCGATGCGACCCCTTTGGCTCGTCGCGGTTGCGCCAGTTCTCGTGCTCCTCGTTCGGCTGTTTCGCAGATTCGAGGTGCACCCCGACCATCGCGGTACACCGGGTGTCGCGCCGCTCTCCGACCAGTACGTGACCGCGGGATTCGCCGTTGCCTCGCTTGCGCTCGGCATTCTGGGATTCGGCGTCACGGGATTCGACCAGCCGGCGACCCCGGTCGGAGAGACCGTGCTCGCCTTCACGCTGAACCCGCTCCAGAGCGTCGTTCACGTGTCGGTCGGCCTGGCTCTCCTGCGGTCTGTCTTCGCTCCCCGCCCTGCCCTGTTCGGCGTCATCGGCGCTTCGTTCTCGTATCTGCTCCTCGGAACGGCCGGGTGGTCGGATGGCCTTCGGCTCTTCGCCACCAACCCGGCGGTTGCCCGCCTCCACGTTGGGTTGGGAACACTGGGTCTCGCCCTGCTGGTGCTCGCTCGGTTTGGAAACCGACGCCGAACCTCTCTGCGCTTGCCTACCGTTCCGCCGCCGGTTCCACGGCCCAACGAGTAGTGAGTGACCGGCGCGGCGGCCCGGCCGGCCACTCGGTCGACCCGTGGGTTGTCAGTCTTCCTGGTTCACGTGGCTCGGGTTGAACCGGTAGATCAGGTCCTCCATCCACACCCCGAACCTGGAGCCCGCTCCGGCGAGCAGGGCGATCGTCAGGCAAACCACTACGGCGACGATGATGACGAGCTCGGCGGAGCCGGTCAGTAGGTCCAGCATGCGCCGCGCCACGGCGACTATCTCACCTTGCACCTACCCCCACCTCCATCGATGATCGGGCGTGGTTACGAGTCATCGACGCGCCTCGGAGCGGTGCCGATCGGTTTCGGCGTTGATCAGGCTTCCCCCGGCTGCGGGCAAGCTCGCGAGCTCGACGCTCCGTGTCGGCTTCGCGATGCAAGCTCACGATGATCGCCTCGTGGTATGCCATGGTGATGGCGTACATCTCTTGCCTCCCTGCGGTCCGGGTCCTCTACCGTCACCGTACGAACGCGAGGCGTTGTGCACATCGGGATGCCACCCCCATGTTTCCGGCGCACACCCCTATTTCGGGTCCGACAGGAGCCCCAGCGCCCGGGCACGTTCGGCCGCCTCGCTTCGAGAGGCGACACCGAGCTTGGTGAGGATCGCCGAGACGTGATGCTCGACCGTCTTCGGCGACACGTAGAGGCGATCGGCGACCTCCGCATTCGACAACCCGGACGCGATGAGTTCGAGGACCTGATGCTGCCGCTCGGTGAGACCGGCGGGATGGCGTCGCGTACTCGGTCGTGGCCCGCGGGGCACGGTTGTCACGCCGAGGCTACGGAGCCGCCGCCGCAGGATCGCTGCGGCAGGTTTGGCCCCCAGGCGGTCGAAGATCGCGAGGCCAGCAGCGATCGAGCGTGCGTCACCCTCGCCGAGCGCACACGCCTCCTCGTACGGGCAGCCGATCCGATGCCACGCTTCGGCTGCGGCCTCCCACTGCCCTTGAATCTGGAGCACGTACGGCTTGGCAGTTACCGGCACGCTGACGGAACCACCCGACCGCCAGTGCCAGAAGGCGATCTCGTCCGTGACCCATGGCTGCGGTGACCCATATGCCTCCGCGAGGATCGGCGAGATTGCGCGAGCGATGCCTGCGGGGTCGTTCCGGAGCCACGCATGCTCAGCGCGCCCGACGGCGACAGGTCCCATCCGTTGCAACTCCCCGGTTGCGAGGGCCTGCACCCATGCGGTGTCGAGCAGGTCGGCGGCGTCGTCGTCCCCGCGACGTGTCTTGACCCGCGCCAAAGTGGTGAGGGCCGGGAGCGTTGTGATGCCGGGGGCGTGGGGTCGCGCCTGCACCCAGCGGGCTTCTTCCTCGGCCTCGGCCCACTTCCCCGTCTCGAACCGCACACGGGCACGTTCGGCCCTCATGTAGTAGAGGTCGCCGTGGATCTCACGGCTGCTGGTGAACGCGATCCCTCGTTCCAACAGCTCATCGGCCGCTGCGTAGTCCCGCACGTCGATGAGCGTCCAGCCGAGGTTGCTGAAAGCTCGGGCGGCATGCTCGTCCAGTCCCTCGCCGAGCGACAGATCCAGGCTCTCGCGCAGGAGCGGCCAGCCGGACTCGTCACCGATGCGGATGAGCGCGCTGCCCAGGTTGTTGAGGGCGTGGGCCTCGGCGCTGCTATCCCCGACGAGCCGGGCGACCTCGATGGCACGTTGCGCCCAGCGGATCGCCGGGTCGGCCTCGTGCGCCAGCATGTGGAGCTGCGCCAAGTTGCTGTAGGCCATCGCCAATTCAGCACTGGGCGGGATCGACTCCAGAGCGGAGACGGCATGCGTGCCGCTCTCCCTGGCCAGATCCCGCTCCCCCCGCCACCAGTGCACCCGCGAGATCCACCGCAACATCGCCCCCTCCCCGCGCCGGTCGCCCATCTGGCGATAGAGGTCCAGGGCGCGCTCGGCGGCTCGGATCGCCCGCTGTTGATCATCGACGAAGTAGCACTCGGCGGTGTACTCCGACAGCAGCTCCACTCGCACCGACTCTGCGAAGCGACCGAGGTGGGGCAGCAGCCTCCCGTAGTGCGAGTAGGCCTCACGGTGCGCTGCTGCCGCTCGCGCCCCACGAGCCGCGAGCGGGGCGAAGCGGACCAGCGCCTCGGCATCGTCCGCTCGTTCTGCGTGGTGAACGAGGCGCGCGGGATCAGCTTCGACTTCCGACAGTGCCGCGACCATCGCCTGATGCAGGCGCCGCCGGCGGGCGGGATCCAATGAGTCCTCGACGGCTCGCCGGATCAGCTCGTGGCGAAACCACACGGTGTCGGTGTCCGCCTCGACGAGACCCTGGCGGCGACATTCCTCGATACTGTCGTCGGCTTCACCGAGCAGCGTCCGCTCGCAGCGCCCGGGCACGATCGAAACGCTCTCGGCGACACCATGTGCCTCGGCACCAAGACGTGACATCCGTGAAAGGACGGCGTCCGCAACCGTGGCGGGCACCACCCCGGTGCCCGGAGCGGTGAGGAACTCCGTCACGAGAAACGGGTTTCCACCAGTGAGCGTGTAGACCTCGGTACCGCGGCCGGGGGACCCCGCCAACTGCGCCACGGCGCCTGCGCTGAGGGGGGTGAGGCCGATTCTCTCGACCGCATCGGGAGGCACATCGCCGAACAGACGCCGGAGCGGATGGTCGGGACCCACCTCGTCGCTTCGATACGTGATCACGATCACCACCGAGACGCGTTGAATCCTGCGGCCGAGGTAGGTCAGGAGGTCGAGCGTCGCGTCGTCCGCCCAATGCACATCCTCGATGACCGCGACCGTCGGACGCAGACCCGATGCGACCGCCTCGAGCAGGGATGCGTAGGCCGCAGCGCGATGCTCACGGTCGCGTAATGCAGCGATGTCCCAGCGGAGATCTCGCGCGATGTCGTGAATGGGGCCGAGGACGATCGGGGTGCTCAGGTCGTCGCATGCTCCCCACGCAATACGGGCCCGCTCGGCAGCCCTTGCAGTCCAATCGGTCAGGAGCCGGGTCTTGCCGATACCGGCCTCTCCTCCGACGATCACCAACGAACCGTGCCCGGAGGCGGCGGCGGCGAGGACCTCGTCGAGCTCCGCCATCGGCCGATCGCGTTCGAGCAGCTCCACGCCGCGATGGTATTCCCACAACGGCCGCGTTTCCCGGCCCACCGGTCACCGATCATCGGGATGGGCCGCCGCCGCACCTGAGCAGCCTCGACGGCTTCGGACGAACATCGCTCATTGCGGACAACAGACCCTGGTCGGCATCGCTCTGTTCTGGTCCCATTACCAGTGGGAGAAGAGAGGAGGCGGATCGTGGAGTCCCCGATCGAAGCAACACTGGACCGCCGCGGCAAGACCATCACGACGTTCGTCATCTTTGATGCGGCGGCTGCGCTGGGCACGATGACCGAGGGCGAGGTGCTCGAGGTCCTCACCGACGAGTTCGAGGCGTTCGAACCGGACATCCGAGCGTGGTGCCGTGCCAGCGGTCACATACTGCGGCTGTCGGAGCCGGCGCCGCAAGGGCATCGCTTCTTGATCGCGAAGGGCCCGCCGCGGCCCCACGACACGAGGATGGCGATGGTCATCTCGAGCGCAGGACTCGAGGAGTTGCTCTCGCCGCTCGGATTCGCCCTGGGTGCGGCCCTGGAGGGTATCGACGTCAACCTGTACTTCCAGGGTCCCGCCGTGAAGGTGCTCACGCGTGGGTTCCGGCCCAAGTTGAGCGGCTGGGCCCGGCCTTTCAGCCGCTTCGCTGCCGCCGGCATGACCAAGTCCGGGCACATCCCCGCCCAGGACAAGCTCCGCCAGTTGCAGAGCCTTGGTGCGCACATCTACCTGTGTGGAGGATCGCTCGAACCCTTCAAGGTGCGCCGTGAAGACCTGATCTTCGACGACGTGGCGATCGTCGAGTACCTCGCGTTCATGGAGATCATGGAGACCGCGGACATCCAGCTCTACGTGTGAGCGCTTTCCGGCGGTGTTTCCGATCGGAACCGCGGACGTGAGCCATCCCGGCTCGCGCCGAGTACTTTGAGTACGCGCGATCAGGAGGTTCGCATGGCGCAGAACGTCATAGAACGACCCGATGGTGCGGTGGGTGGAGAGGTGAAGGGCATGTGGGCATGGACCGTGCTCCGACTCCTCTTGGGGTGGTCGTTCCTCTGGGCGTTTCTCGACAAGATGTTCGGCTTGGGGTTCGCCACATGCCGGCTCGAAGATGGAGGAGCCATCGACTTCGGGTGCGACGCCGCCATGATCAACGGCGGCTCACCGACCTACGGCTTCTTGAACTTCGCCACCGAGGGCAGCCACACCGGCGGCCTCTTCGACTGGATGGCGCCCACGGCGCCCGACGCGATCAACTTCGCCGACGTGGCCTTCATGGCCGTTCTGTTGCTCGGCGGCTTGGCGCTGATGCTGGGGATCGGTGTCCGCATCGCAGCGATCGGCGGAGGCATCCTCATGCTGTTCATGTTCCTCGCCGCAGACGTGTGGCCGCAGAACAACCCCGTTAACAGCAGCCACGTCATCGAGATGGCCGCTTTCGCCGGCATCGCGACCGTGGGGGCCGGGCCCTTCAGCCTGCAGCGCTGGTTCTCGAAGACGTTCCCGCGGTTGGCATGGATCCGGTAGCTCGCTCCGGGACGCGAACCACGTCGAGGCTGCACTACGGACCCCGCCGGGGAGCGCTCCCCTAGGGTTTGGTGCCGCCGGCAACGTGAGGAGGATCGGTATGGCGAACTACCTGCTGCTGTATAGCGGCGGCATGGGCATGGCGATGGAGCCCGAAGAACAACAGAAGATCATGGCGGAGTGGGGCGCGTGGTACGAGAAGATGGGCACCGCAGTCGTCGATGGTGGCGCTCCCTTTGCAGATTCCAAGCACCTCAGGGGCAACGGCATCGAGGACGGACCGCTCGGCGATACTCCCGCGACGGGCTACACGGTGATCTCGTCTGATTCGCTGGACGCTGCCGCTGCCGCCTGTGAGGACCATCCGCACCTCCGTCACGGAGGTCAGGTACAGGTCTTCACCTGCGTCGACATGAGCGGCCAGGGGTAGTAGCCGTAGCCCAGCCCGGTCGTCTGGCGCTCGGCTCGAGCCGCTAGGCGTGTTCGTGTGCGGGTGGGTGGCCCTGCGGACTCGAGGCGTCAGCGGACCCAAACGACGTACTCGACGTAACCGTCGTCGATCACCAGCGGGCCGTAGAACTCTCCGTCCGGGTCGCGGGCGTAGATCTGGCCCGAGTCGTCGACCGGGACGATGTTGCCGTCGGGGCCCCAGGAGCGTCTCTGGTCTCGGTCGGGCAAAGCCTTTTCGGCATCCGGCATCGCGTCCAGCTTCCGCCAGGCGACCGCAAAGACTTCGGCGACGACATCGTCCACGTCGGAAAGGGGGAGCCGCCGGAGCCAGTAGCGGGTGATCGAATCAGTGTGCTTGTCGAGCGCCAGCCTCAATCTCGCCTCTTCCCGCTCATGCTCCGGCACCCGCACACCTCACGGCAAGCTCTTTCTCTACTCACTCCCTCCAGACGCACTTTGGGGACACGGCGAAGAGCGGTGTCCTTGCAATGCCACTATCGCGAGTAGACGCAGTGAGACCCGGTTCTCGCACGGGATCGGACGAGAGGAGCGGACGTCGAGCCCCTCCTCTGCCCGCGTTTCGTCAAGTCCGGTGCGCCACTCGCCAGTCCCTCAGCGGTGCCTGCAGGAGCCGTCGATGCTGCACACCAGGTCCATCGAGGGCGCGTGATCGATCCGTCTGGCGGTGTAGTAACCGTGCGGGCCGTCGTTGCTGAACGCGTAGGCGTTGGCCCGGTTGGGGTCACCGGCCACGGCGATCAGAAGGCGCGACGGCTGCGTCACGACGGGAACCAGACGGTCGGCGTCGTCCGACTCGGCGAACACCGCCGGTAGCAGCCCTTCGTCGACCAGAGCCGTGAGCTTGCGCCGCCCGGCGGTGAGGTTGCTCCACGCCCCTATCAGGTTCTCGAACTTCCACGCGGGGATGCGAGCGTGCTCGAACAGCGCTTCCTGCACCTGAGGCTTGGTCCAATCCGAGCGGGCGAAGGTACGCGCCAGCAGCGGCGAAATCACCAGCAGCGGGCGGTACTGGTCGTGGCCGAGCCCGTACACGTGAGTGAGGTCCCATCCGGTGACGCGCGCGAGACCGTCGCCGAGGTAGGGCACGATCTCCTCGGGCGTCGACCCGAAGACACTGCCGATGATGAGCCCGCTGTTCATCCTGGCCATGGTGAGCACGTCGTCCGCCGCACCGAAACCGAAGTCGGTGCTGAGCGGAGGCCACCCGATCTCCGCCAGCGCCGCCGCATCCTCGCTGAGGACGACCTTGGTCGAGTTGCCAAAGGTCGCTTTGTCGTGCTCGTCGGCCGTAAACTCGAAGACGTTGCGCAGGTAGAGCCGTAGCCACCGCCCGACGCTCGTGTTGGCGTGGGTGCCTTCCCGCAACGCCCCCGGTCCCGAGTTGAACCCCAGCCCGGCAGCGGATGGCCCGTCCAGGATCATCAGCGCATCGGCTCCGGTGGTGTTGCCGGAATGCTCGGCGCCGTACCCCGGGTCGGCGAGGATCTCGGCGGCGGCGATCAGGACGGGGAGGTGGGACGGATCGCAGCCCGCCATCACCGCGTTGACGGCGATCGACCAGATGGTGATGTCCCGCCCCGACGACTTGGCGATGCCGAGTGTCTTCCACGGGTCGTTACCCGACGGCGTGATGAAGGCCTCGATACGATCGCGCGTCGGCGGAACGACCGGCAAGCCCTCGCTCCAACCCTTCGCCAGAAAAACCCGGTTGATCTCGTCGATGGTGCCGGAGACGACGACGTCGAGGGCGGACGGCTCGTCATCGGCAGTCTCGTCCGTCGACGACTCGCTGGAGGTGAGCCCGGCGATCACCTGATCCACGGTCGTGGCGACGAACTTCGCCTCCAGCTCGGCTGGACTCTGTGTATCGACGTGGCCATCGGTGATGGCGAGGGGGATTCCGTCGTAGCCATGACCGCGAGCTGTCGCGACGGCCTGGCGCTCGAAGCCCTCACAGACGATGGAGACCGCCGGAATCGACGCCGACTCCGCCGCTATCGCAGCCCGCAGCACGGCGGGCGTACAGCTGCCTCAGCACCCCATCCCGGAGACGACGGCGTCGACGCCCCGGTGCCGGAGCACGTCGGGCAGCCTGCCGATTATCTCGACCTCGTCGGAACCGTGCGTGTTCCCGAACTCCTCGTATCCGACGATCTCGACACCGGGGGACCTCGCGGTGAGCTCACGCTCGAGCACCGGGAAGAGCTCGTCCCCCCGGAACAGGTAGTCCCACAAGAACGCCACCCGCTTGCCCGCCAGCGTGTCCACGCGGGCGGCCATGCGGCGGCGTTGCACCCCGCGTGGAGAACGAGGCCACACGACCTCGTAAGTGGGTTCGGTAGGTCGAGCGCTCCCCGGGCGGTTCATGCCCGGCATGATGCCGCATCTGGAGGACCTATGCGCCGGGACGGGTCCCAGACCCTGGTCAGACGGCCACGAGCCGGCCTGCCTCGTCCGTCGCAACCTCTATGACCATGAAGGGCTCGTCGTCCTCCCACCGCATGACGAAGACGACGTAGGTCGTCGGCGTTGCGAAGACGAAGCTGTGGCAGAGGTTCGCCTCCCAGCTGTCGACCGGCCTCCGATCGATCAACCGCTTTCGCCACGTGGCATAGGCGAACGACCGCTTGAGTGGGCCGAGCAGCGCCGGATCGGCGCATGGGAGCGCGTCGGCACGTGCTTCGACCTCCTCCGGGGACAGCATCGCCGCGACCCCCCGGGTCGCACCCGATTGCCCTCAGCGCCCGCCCATCACACCTCCGATGCGGCCCTTGGGGGATCCGTCGAACACGGATCCCCCAGTGTCAAAAGAAGATCACCCGCAATGGCCCGGGCCGATGGCCCCCTCGTTGTAGTTGGCGAGGGTCGTCGTCAGCGCACTCGTCACGCTCGGGTGGAGCGATCCGGAGAACGACGCCTTGCAGAGCCTCGGGTCGCTGGAGAGATACCACGCATTGCCGTTTGCGGCGTACTCGTCGGCCGTCATCCACTGGAGCGAGAAACCGGCGGGAGCCCCCGTAGCCCCGGCACACACCTTGATGTCGAGGCCCACCTGGGTGGCGAAGTCGCAGCTCAGCGTTGGCGTGCTGAACTTACTCTTCGGCGCAGCGACGGCGACGCCCTCCGCCTGCACCACGGCCGCGGCGCCGGCCGTCAATCACGCAAGTCTCAGGAACTGCCGCCTGCTAAAGGGAGCCCGACCGTCGGGGATGTTGCGATCGTCCGTGGGTACATACCTCCTTCCTCCCCGGATGTACCCGATGCGACGCGCAACGTACGCCCTACCGCAGTACACCGTGGGAGGTAACTGGCCTACCGCATCGCGGTATTTGCGCCTACCGGGATGGTCGATGTTCACACCGCCGCCCGGCTGGCGCAGCCCGGCCGGCTTCCCGCAACGCGCCGGGGCCCGGCGGATCGCACCGGGCCCTAAGCGGTCGTAAGGCTGTGCGCGAGCTAGTTGATCGTGCCCTTGGTGGTACCGAAGAAGGCGGCGTGAGCGAGACCACCGCCGCCATCCGGGAGCAGGCCATTGATCTGGAACTCAACGGTGTAGCTTCCCGAGGCGCCGGTGTAGCGGCCGGTGCCACCGAAGAACTCGGCGTTGATCGTCAACGTGGTAGCTCCTCCGGGAGTGAAGCATAGGAAACCGTCGACCAGGCGTGAGTACAACAGGTCGCCATTGCTGTACCGACGAACGATCGAGTAGGCGATGACCTTGCCCTCGACCTGACCTGAGTCGCACAGCCCGGTGGCTTCGAAGTTCACTTCGACGATGCCCTCGTATGTCGGGCCACCGGAACCTTTGGCGGCTCCCGAGAAGTAGTTCCCCGTGAAGCCGTTGCTGTTGGTGTCGACGGCAACGTCGACGAAGTTCCCGCTGATAGTTTCGCTCAGGGGCCCGGCGTTCGCCGTGTTCGCCACGACGAGTGTGCCGGCAAAGAGACCTGCAGCCGCTGCAAGCGCGACCAACAGACGCTTCCGTGTCATATCTTCACCTCTTCCTCAGGCGTGCTCCCGACGTGACCGCAAGAGGCCCTCCTGGCAGGAGCCGGACATGCACGAAAGGAGACGCGGAGAATGCTGTCGAACAGAGCTACACCGGAGTGTATGTCAAGGGCTTGCGCGGCACCTATGCGTGAGCCGCCCCGCCATCCATCTCTCCCTCAGAGGACGCCTCTCACCCCCTCCCCGCCTCGCTCGATCCGGCGGAGCCGCCGATAGGTTGACACTACGCCTCGCTGCGGCAGCCGGGGCGGCTTCTCGGAGGGTTTCGCGGAGTCTTCCTATCCTCGCGGTGTGCGTACCGGCAACGTCTTGATGGTCTTGGGCGGCCTCCTCCTACTGGCGGGAGCCCTCGTCCGTTTCGCCCCCGGACTGTTCTCCTGGATCGGGAACTTGCCCGGCGACATTCGGATCGAGTCGGAGAACTCGCGTGTGTTCATTCCGATCACCTCGATGATCGTCGTGAGCGTGCTCTTGACCTTGATCGCCGGCCTCGTCGGACCATTCTTCAGGAACCGCTAGACGTCACGCCTTGCCGGCCCACGACCTCGGCGCGCATGTGACCACAGACCCTGATCGAGCGGCTCGAGCCGTTGTTCGCTGGTGGGGAGGAGGAGGTGTTGTGATGAGACAACACGAAGTACCCGTGAAGACCCGAGGGTACGGCTGGAGGGCAGCCGAATGGCTGCTCGGGGTTTTCGGTGGGGTCGCAGCCTTCCTCGGGATCTTCGCCATGTTCGGCAGCGAGAGCGAGTCCATCGGTCTCGGCGGAGACCTCGCATGGGAGGGTCGGCGAGATCTCGTCGGCGTGGAAGTGGGGGCTCCTGATCGGAGGCCTCGTCTGCTTGGCTGGGCTGACGTGGCTCCTGGTCGCAGGTCGGTCGAGGACGAAGCTGCCATGCACGCCGCGTGGTGAGCTGATCTGGCACGCATCGGTTTCATCCTCGTGAACGCGTACCTGTGGGTCCAGGATCTCGCCATCTCCAGTGGCCTGGACTACACCTACGTGGCCACCATCACATGGGGCATCGGACTGACGATCCACGCCGCGGTGTACTTCCTCAAGGTCACGGAGGTCGGCCCGGCTGAGAAGGCGGAGAAGGAGCTTCAGCTCCACTGATCTTCGGGCAGGGTCGGCTGCGGGCCGCCGCGCGGCCGACCCGATCGCGTATAACGATAAGCAACTCCTGGGCGCAACGATTCCTCAGCCGGCCAGACGTCTCGGGTCCTCGGCGAACAGCTCGGTGCGGCCGCAGGCGAGGCACGTCCATGCGTGAAGCGGAGTGGTCGACCAGGCGACGTCGGTCCCCTCGCCACGGAGACGAACGTGCAGATTCGTGTCGACGTCCGTCGGGACCAGTCCACCTGCGCACGAGCCGCAGGAAGGGATCTCGGGGCGCTGGCTGGAGTGAGCGATCACGGTCATCACCTCCCCTTCGTCAACGCTCCAGCTTTGATCGCGGATACGCGAGCGTCGCAGGAGCGACGTTCTGTGAGACGTCCCTACGCGCCCACCGACAGGGCCAGCAGCACCTGGCCGCCGTAGTAGAGCGGCAACCCCACCAAGCGGTTCGCGAACGCCGGCGCCACGAACCTCTCCCGCGCCACGAACAGATCGGAGACATAGAACAGCGCGGCACCCGCCACGATCAGCGCCGTCTCGTCCGCCCCCAACGTTCCGACCGCCAGCGCCACCATGCAGCTGATGACGGCCACGTACGCCAGCACCGGCCCCCGCATGCCACCGGCAACGTGGGGCATCAGCCACCGCAGCACGATGGCCCCCACCAGCACGACGCCCGCTCCCGCCGCGGCGACCCAAGCACCGCGAAC
The DNA here is from genome assembly GCA_041611095.1 of Acidimicrobiia bacterium. Taxonomy (GTDB): domain Bacteria; phylum Actinomycetota; class Acidimicrobiia; order Spongiisociales; family UBA5794; genus UBA6912. Next base: position 25,613 of record JBFINP010000017.1, read on the forward strand.
CCCGAGCACGGCAAACGCGACGATGTATGCGACGTGGCCGAGGAGGAATGCGACCAAGCCCGCGAGGAATCGGACCGTGTCTCGGAACATCAAGAGCACGTCCCCGAGTAGCGACAGCACCAGCGCGGCGAGAACCCATCTCCCGTAGCCGCTGTCGAGCGCACCCGACCCGAGGGCGACGATCAGGAATCCGGTCGAGGCCGACGGCTTGGCAAGGTACCGTAAGGTCCGCCTCCCCATTGCTTCGGCAACGAGCGTCGCCGCCAGGCCGAGGGCGGTCACGACCACGCCTAGAGCTGCGGTTGGAGTCAGGGGCCGCCCTCCTTCGCCGGGCGGCGCCCAGCCGGGGTGGCCATGAAGAGCCTTCCGATCATGCCCGGAGTACACCACGGAGGACGCCCGGCGCCCACGATCTCGCTTGGTGGAGAACGCCCGCCGGAGCATGATGGCGCACTCTGCCGAAAGCATCCGTCGCGCTCTACGCTTCTCGACGGATTGAACACGTCCGCCCGACATGAGCCACCCACGTTGCGCCTGGGATCGAGGCCGTGCACATGCCCCGAACCACAGCACCAGCCGCGGCTCGTCGTGGTGACGGGTGGCCCGGGAGCCGGAAAGACTGCAGTGATCGAGGTCGCCGCCCACTCCCTGTGCCGGCACGTTGCAATGCTGCCCGAGGCGGCGTCGATCATTCTTGGGGGCGGGTTTCCCCGCCACGAATCCCTGACGGGTCGGCAGGCGACCCAGACCGCGATCTTCAGCGTCCAACGCCAGCTCGAAGCCGTGGTAATCGCCGAGCGCCGGGTAGCCGTCGCCCTGTGCGATCGCGGCACCGTCGACGGGGCGGCCTGCTGGCCCGACGGCGCCGACTCGTTCTGGGCCGCGATGAGCACAACTCGGGCCGAGGAGCTGAGCCACTACAGCGCGGTCATCCACCTCGAGGTACCGCTCCCTGCAGAGGGCTACGTCACCGACCAGATCCGCACCGAGTCGCCCAGTCGAGCGGTGCAGATCGATCGCCTCATCGCAGCGGCCTGGGCGGAACATTCGCGTCGCCGTTCCGTCCCCGCCGGCCGCAACGACGCCAAGGCCCGGACTGCGCTCGAAGCGATCCGAGAGATGCTCCCAGCGTGCTGCCGGGACGGTGTCACGACCCACGCGGACGGTGCGCACTGATGGGTTCGATGCGGGACGGGTCGCAACCGGAGCACGCAGACGCCGCCAGGCCGCCTGCCGATCTCCAGCTGCGGGTTCCCTTCTGGACCAGTCCGCTCGATGGGTTGTGGACCACCCTTGGTTCGTCGGCGCACGGCTTGCCGGCAAGCGAGGCGGCCGAGCGACTTGCTCGCGACGGACCAAGCCGGCTGGGCGAGGAGCGCCAACGGCGTGGCATCAGGCTCCTGCTCGCTCAATTCACCAGCCCCATCATCTTGATCCTGGTAGCGGCGACCGCGGTGTCGATGGCCCTAGGAGACATGCTCGACGGGACGATCATCCTGGCGATCATCGTCGCCAGCGGCATGCTCGGCTTCTGGCAGGAGCATTCGGCCGGACGGGCGATCGACGCCCTGTTGCAGCGGGTCCGAGTGGAGGTCTCCGTGCGTCGCGACGGCGGCGAGGTGTCGGTCCCGTTGAGTGAGGTCGTGGTCGGCGACGTCGTGGTATTGGGTGCCGGAGACGTCATCCCGGGCGACGCCCGGGTCGTGGAGTCACAGAGCCTCCTCGTCGACGAGACAACGCTGACCGGGGAGTCCTATCCGGTGGAGAAGCGGCCGGGCGTCGCGGCGAGCGATGCGCCCCTCTCCGATCGCTCGAACAGCGTCTTCATGGGCACCCACGTCGTCAGCGGGCGGGGTCTCGCCGTGGTCGCGAGGGTCGGCGTCGACACGGAGTTCGGAGCGGTGTCGGCCAAGCTGGGCGAACCAGACGTCGTGACCGGCTTCGAGCGAGGGGTCACGCAGTTCGGTGTGCTCCTGGTCCGGGTCATGGTCGTCATGGTCACGGCCGTGTTCGTGATCAACATGGTGCTGTCTCGCCCACTGCTCGAGTCATTCCTCTTCTCGCTGGCACTCGCCGTCGGAATCACGCCGCAGCTCCTGCCGGCCATTGTGAGCGTGAGCCTTGCGGCCGGCGCTCGGCAGATGGCCGCAGAGAACGTCATCGTCAAGCGTCTCGACGCCATCGAGGACTTCGGCGCCCTGACCACGCTGTGCAGTGACAAGACCGGCACCATCACACTGGGTGCGGCCCGCCTCGACGGCGCCCTCGACCTCATGGGCGAGAACAGTACGGCCGTTCTCGAGCTCGCCCGCCTCAATGCCGGGCTGCAGGCAGGATTCGCCAACCCGCTCGACGGGGCCATCGTCGACGGGGCGGACCCGGTCGATGCCGACCTGCGCCTCGGCGAGCTTCCCTACGACTTCCAACGCAAGCGGCTCAGTGTCCTGGTCGACGACCCGGACGGCGCCAGGCTCGTGACCAAGGGGGCCTTCGACTCGGTCCTCTCGGTGTCTTCCTCGGCCGACGTGCACGGAGAGATCGTTCCCCTCGACGCCGTGCGTTCCGACCTCGACCGTCGATTCGGGGAGCTCAGCGCCGATGGCTACCGGGTTCTCGCCATAGCCGACCGGCGCCTCGGCAAGCGAACGTGCGAAATCGCCGATGAGCGGGAGATGACCGTGCGCGGACTCTTGGTGTTCCACGATCCGCCCAAGGCGGGAGCGGCGGAGGCCATCCGGAACCTGGCGTCCCAGGGAGTCGCGGTCCGTCTCATAACCGGCGACAATCATCTTGCGGCCCGCAAGATCGCAACCGACGTCGGACTCGACGTCTCCACGGTCGTCACCGGACCCGAGATAGACCGTCTCGACGACGACGCGCTCGCCGAACGCACCCGTAGCGCCGCCGTCTTCGCCGAGGTCGAACCGGTTCACAAGGAACGGATCGTCATGGCGTTGCGGGCGGACGGGCACACGGTGGGGTTCTTGGGCGACGGCATCAACGACGCCCCAGCGCTTCACGCCGCCGACGTCGGCATCTCCGTCGACTCCGGAGCCGACGTCGCCAAACAAGCCGCGGCAATCGTTCTTCTCGACAAGAGCTTGGCGGTCGTGCTGGACGGGATCAGCCTGGGACGGCAGACCTTCGCCAACACGCTGAAGTACATCCGGGTCACGACGAGCGCCAACTTCGGGAACGTGCTCAGCATGGCGGCGGCCGCAGTCTTTCTTCCGTTCCTGCCGCTGCTCCCCCGCCAGATCCTGCTCCTCAACTTCCTCTCCGACATCCCCGGTATCACGATCGCAGGCGACAGTGTCGATCCGGAGCAGCTGACCGCTCCGCGGGCGTGGAGCCTCCCCTCGATCCGCAACTTCATGATCGTGTACGGACTGCTGTCGACGGCGTTCGACCTGGCCACGTTCGCCCTGCTGCGGCTCGGGTTCAGCGCCGGTGAGGAGCTCTTCCGCAGCGGCTGGTTCGTGATCTCGACGATCACCGAGTTGGCGGCCATGCTGGTGCTGCGCACCAATCGCCGTTTCTATCGCAGCCGACCCGGACGTGCGCTCCTGACCTCGAGCGCCGCCATCGGCGCCGTCACGGTCGCCATTCCCTACACGCCCATTGCCGCAGCGCTCGGCCTGGTGACTATCCCGGCGAAGCTGCTCACGGTCCTCGCCGGTCTCACCATCTTGTACGTGGCCACTAATGAGTCCGCCAAGCGGCGCTTCCCTCCGCTGACGTGAGTCAGCACGACTCGTGGTAGCGGCCGGCTCGACTCGCCCGGTTGTCGCTACCGTGGCCAGGTTCGGTCCCTCGAGGCGGGAACCGAAGCCCGCCGTCCGGTGGGCGCACATCACACGAGGCCGGAATGGCACAGCGATTACAGGACAACACCGCAAGCGAGGCGAGGGACCACCTCGCAAATGAGCGGACCTTCCTCGCATGGGTACGAACCGCGCTCGCGGTCATCGGTCTCGGCGTCCTGCTGGGCAAGCTCGTGGAGACCGACGGGCTCCTCGCCGAGTTCATCGGGCTGGCGATGGTCGGCTTCGGAGCTGCGATGCTCGTTTACTCGGTGATCCGCTTCGAACGCGTCACCACCATGTTGACGCTCGGGAGGTTCCCGGTCGCCCGGTGGGGTCCGCTCGTGCTTGCCGCCCTGGGGATCGCCGTCGCCATCGGCGCCATCATCCTCCTGCTCGTGTGAGCGCTACGCGGCGGCGGAAACGGTTCAGCCCGGGAAAGGGTGAACCACGTGGTGAGGATCGTCGACACTCCCCTCGCCCCGGAGCTGCCTGACCGTACCCCATTGGGCCCCGATACACGTAGCGTGTGTTTCGGCCCGGTTCGTGCCGAGAAAGGTCACGGATGTGACCGGCTACCGATCGACGTTCGCGATCGTCGCGGTGGCAGCGCTCGTCGGCTGCTCAGACTCCAACGGTTCGCCCACCACCACGACGGCGACCCCAATCCGCCCGGCCCGACGTGGCAGTGACCATCGACAACTCCACCTTCAACCCGTCGTCGGCGACCGTGTCGGCCGGGAGCACAGTGATGTGGACCAACGAGCAGGGTGTCTCCCACACGGTGACCGCCGAGGAAGGGACCGTCGACTCCAGCACGATCGAGAGCGGCGGCACGTTCTCCCACGTGTTCGATGCCCCAGGCACGTCAGCGTATCACTGCACGATCCATCCCAGCATGACCGCCAGAACCGTCGAACGTCAAGCGGGCCGTGAACGCCAGATGCGGTGGACAGCCCGCAGGGCGGGCCACTGGGACACCAGCGCGACCATCATCACCGCCAGCGCAGACCACACACAGTCAACGGCGCGACGTAGCGATCGAAGCTGAAGAGATCGCTGTTGAACGAAGCCATTGCCGCACGTGCCGCTTAGCCGGCCAGGAGTCCGTTGCCAGTCCTTCTCGCCTCTTGGACGCGTCCGACACCGAGAATCGCGGCGCCTCGCGCCCTTCGCCAGGGCCAGGGTGCGTTCCGGCGTGACGAGCCATGCATCGCCGTGCGGGCATATTCGCGAATCATGGCGCGCCTCCCGACCAAGCGTCGCGCTCTTCCACACTTGCGACAAGAGGAGGTAGTCACGACCAGCCGACCGAGGATCACGGCCAGACCGGCTGCTTTCGGCCGCCGATGGCGCCGGCGGGCCACCTCGGGCTCAGCGAGGGGCGACCAGGTCGAGGCCCATCACCAGCGCCCGCCGCTCCGTCGCCATCGTCGGCGCTTCGGCGAGCTCTGCGAACCCCATGCGGAGTGCGAACTCGAGGCCCACCTCGTTGCCTTCCATGACCGCCATTCGTACCGCAGTATGCCCCGCTTCGGCTAGATGCTCCGTCACGGCACCCAGTGCCTCAGCGCCCAACCCGCGACGCTGGTGATCCCCGTGGATGAGTAGCAGGCCGATCCAGGCGAAGCCGTCCGTCGGCGACTCGGTGACGAAATCGAGGACACCGATCACCTCGCCCGTAGCGTGCCGTTCGATGACCAGTACGTGCCGCACCGGGTCGAGCAGGGCAACCTCCCAATACCGTCGCACCGATGCGAGGTCGTAGCCGCCTTCGGCGGCAATGTCGGGCCGTATCTCGACCAGCTTCGGGTCACTTGCGAACACCCGATGCATGTCTTCCAGATCGGCGGCTTCGGCCTCCCGCAGCACGAGCCGGTTGGTTCTCAACATGAACAGGTACCACAACTCATCGCCGCAGGATACGAGGAGGTAACCACGACCCCTGTCCACAACGCCGACCCAAACGCGCCGCAGCCACGACATGGACGGCAGGTCGAACGGCTCCCATACGGCGAGATCTGGCTAGCTGAGGATTACTTCGACCTGGGTGGGATCGGCTGCTGGACGAGTTTGTAGCGGCCGGAGACATCGCGAACTGCCGCACGATGGTCGATCGCCTGGCGGAGGCGGACGCCGATCGGTTGTGCTGGTGCCGAATCCTGCAGGATTCCGTTCGACCCCGTCCATGGTCGAGAAGGTACGGGCGGCTGTGGCGCTTCAGGCGTGAGCCTTCTCGAGACCTACGTCGCCCTGAGGAACGTGCGTTGCGCGGAGCGCCTGATCGACGTGACGTCGTTCAGCGGAATGGATGCCGTTCCGGTGCCATGGCGCAGGAGGATCGCACGGACGCCGTGGGAGCTCTCGATCCCGAGATACTCGCCGAGGATGATTCCGTGCGACGTCTTGGCGCGGTACGTCGTACCGCGGCGAAGGTGATTGATAGAAGGCGAGATGTTGTCTCGCGAAGTGTGTGGTGCCGTCATCGGCACTCCTTTCGAGGTGTTCTGGCCTTTCGAGGTGTTCTGGCCGACCGGGGCCGGTGTCATGCCCCGAAGCGCCGAGGTTTGGCGGGGCGCACGGTGAGGTGACGACCGCCGAGCGTCGTGTCGTGGAGCGCCTCAATCGCGCTCCGGGCTCCCGGTGCAGACATGTCGACGAAGCCGAAACCCTTCGAGCGTCCGGTGCGCCGGTCGGTGACGATCGTGGTTTGATGAACCTCGCCGTGACGGCCGAACAGCGCGTGGAGTTCATCGGTGGTGGTGGCCCACGGCAGGTTGGCCACGTACACGCTTCTGGTTTCGGTCACTGGGCGGTCGGCCCGGCGTTGCGACGCAGCCGCGGAGGAGTGTGCCAATGCTCGGCTCGACTGTTCCTCACGTGGCTCAGCGTTGCGGTGCAGGCCGTCGTGGATGGCCTCGAGGCGTGGCGCTTCGATTGGACCTCGCAGGTCGAGGTCGCGCTGCATGCGACGAGTAGCCCGCTGCTGGTCTCCGGTGATGAGGCTGACGATGACTCCGCCGGCGCCGGCCCGGGCGGTGCGTCCCGACCGGTGGACGTAGTCCTTGGTCTCGCCGGGAGGGTCGAAGTGGATCACCGAGGCGACCCCGTCGACGTGGATGCCTCGTGCGGCGACGTCGGTTGCCACGAGCGCCTGGGCGCGCCCGGACGAGAACGCTTTGAGCGCTCGCGTTCGCTGGTTCTGGCTGCGCCCGCCGTGGAGTGCGACGGCCTCGATCCCGAGCTTGACCATCTGTTTGGCGAGCCGGTCGGCGCGGTGGCGGGTGCGGGTGAACACGATGGAGTTACCGATCGCATCGACTACGTCGGCGGCGTGCTGCGCTCGGTCGTGGTGATGCACGAGCCAGAAGTGGTGGCGTGCATCGGCTCTCTCCCGCATGCCGGCACCGACCTCGTGACGCGCAGGATCCCGCTGGTAGTCGCGGCTGAGCACCGCGACATCACCGTCGAGCGTCGCAGAGAAGAGATACGTTTGCCGTTTGCGCGAGGTACGGTCGAGGATTCGGCGTACGGCGGGCAAGAACCCCATGTCGGCCATGCGGTCAGCTTCGTCCACGACGGCGATGTCGACGCTGCTGAGGTCAACTGATCCCTGGTCGATAAGATCCTCGAGCCGGCCGGGGGTGGCAACCAAGACGTCGACACCCTTGCGCAGCCGGCTCTTCTGGGGACCGTATCCGACCCCCCCGTACACGGCCAGCACCTGCCGACGCACGGCTTTGGCGAGTGGGCTCAACTCTTGCTTGATCTGCTCGGCGAGCTCCCGGGTCGGAGCCAGCACCAGCGCCCGGGGCCGGTGCGGGCTGGCCCGGCCGACCATACCGAGAACGGGAAGGCCGAACGCAAGAGTCTTGCCCGACCCGGTCGGGGCCTTGCCGTACACGTCCCTGCCCTCGAGGGCGTCGGGGATGGTGGCGGCCTGAATGGGGAAGGGCTCCTCCACGCCGCTGCCGCTGAGGACGCGAACGAGCGGATTGGGAAGGCCCAGGTGGGCGAACGTCGTCGTCATGATGCCTCCTGACCCCGTTGGGGGCCGTGGATGTGGTTGTGCCGATGTCTCGCTCGACCCTGCGGCATCCATGGCCTTGGGGATCGAGAATCGGCCGAAGAGGCGGTCCAACCGGATGAGCAAACTGAGCCGTGTCGCCACCGGGGAAACGACAATCGCGCTGGCCTCCACCCGGTGCGGCCTGGTCGAGCGTAACAGGTATTCGCGCCTTTGGGCGTATTCCTGATCCAGAGGAAGAGGGTGGATTGGACGACCTTCGCTACCGTGCGATCCGTGAATAGCAAGGGCGAGGGCCTCCGATGAATCTCGGGAGCGCCGTCGCGCTCGTCACGGAGCGCATCGTGAAGCCCGTCGAGGGCATGCACCGGGCCATCGCAGCGCCCTGGTTTCGCGCGTTGGGCACGCTTGGCAAACCGGCGGGTTTGGCCCATGACGTGATCTCTCGGGTCGTCTACGGATCGATCCGAATCGGTGCTGCCGCGCTCGGGATCGGCTTGGACGCCCGCCGGACCGGCGACTCGCCCCCCGCCGGTGCTGGTCAAGCGTTCGTGAACGGGTTGTGGGGCGACAATCTCGGACGACATGAATCCCGTTTGGGAACGTCGATGAGCATGCGCGACCGCGAGGGGGCCACAATTCCGACCGGAGCCGGGCTCGCCGCTGCGTTTCCCATGGCCACCGGTCGCCTCGTCGTGCTGGTCCACGGACTCATCAAGACGGAGCGGTGTTGGTACGGCGGTGACACGAGACCGGGCCTGATCGGCTCGCTCGAGGACCACCCGGCTTTGACTCCTCTCACTGTGCGATACAACAGCGGGCTACCGGTAGCGACCAACGGTGTGCAGCTCGCATCGCTCCTCGAAGAGGCCCATGCACATTGGCCGTTGCCCGTGGAGTCCATTGCGCTGGTGGGTCACTCGATGGGTGGGCTCGTGATCCGCAGCGCATGCGCTGCCGCAGTCCGCTCCGGACACCGCTGGATCGGGGACGTGAGTGACGTCGTCACCATTGGATCGCCACACCGAGGCGCGCCGCTCGAGAAGCTCGTCCACGCTGCGGCGTGGGGTCTCACCGTGGCTCCCCAGACTCGTCCCCTGGCCGACTTCATCAATACGCGGAGTCGGGGAATCAAAGATCTCAGGCTCGGCAGCATCTCTCTCACCGCAGAGACGGAACCGGGCGTCACCCCTCTGGGCATCAGCCACCATTTCGTCGCAGGAGTCGTCACCTCGAATCCAGCCCACCCCGTCGGGGCGGTCGTCGGGGATCTCATGGTGCGGCCCGCCAGCAGCACCCGTGCGCCGGCACTCGAGCCCGCCAACGTCGTCGTGCTCGGGGGCGTGCATCACTTCGACTTGCTCCACTCGCCCGCCGTCCTCGACCACGTGATGGACTGGCTCGCTCTGCCCGGTAGCGGCGCCCCGCACTGGCCGGCTGCACGGATCGCCCGGAGCAGCGAGGTGGTACGATGACCACAGCTGCTTCGGCGGCGACTCACTCTCTCCTCGTTCACGGACCGGACTGCAGCAGAGTCGGTACCGGAACAACTCACCGAGAAGGGCAAGCAGCCCTTCGTGCAGAGAGGCGATTCGCCATGAACATCTACGTAGGAAACCTCCCATTCGACGCGACCGATGCTGATCTCCGCAGTCTGTTCGCCGATTACGGCACGATCACCTCGGCCTCCGTGATCACCGACCGTGACACCGGTCGCTCTCGCGGATTCGGCTTCGTCGAGCTCGTCGACGAGGCGCTCGCTGGCAAGGCGATCGGCCAGCTCGACGGCTCCGACTGGGATGGACGCCGCCTGACGGTCAACAAGGCTCGGCCGCGGCCGACGAGGTCCTGAGCATGTCGGACACGAAGGCACAACTCACGAAAGACCTGGCTCACCAAGACGCAGTGTTCGGTCGCTGCCCCCAGTGTTCCATGAAGTTGCGGCGAGACGAGATGGATGTCCACCTCGCCCACGCCCACAACATCGGGCCGGCGGCCAAGAAGGACAAAGGCAAGGACGGCCGCGGCAAGCGCCGCGATCAGTGAGTGACGACGGTCCAGGCGGCCCGTTCGGCACCCGAGGCTGATCCTCGACTTGCTGCCGGTGACGGACGAGGGGTCACCTCGATCAGTTCGAGGCAGGAGGACGCATCATGAACGCAAGCTCCAAGCCACCAAGAGATGGCGGACGCCGGCGGTGTGAGGGCTGCGGACATCCCGTGAGCGAGCATCGGGCCCGATCCGCGGAGTGCACCGTGCCGAAATGCGGGTGTCCCGAATACAGCCCGCCAACCGAGTAGGACCCCGGGCAGTCGCGGGTGCGCTGTTCCGGGTCTCCTCGGGCGTGGTTTATCTAGGTCGCGCGGTGCGCGCCCTCGACGGCCCGGCGAGCCTGCGGCTGAAATGCGGCGTCATTCCGGTGGCGTTTGGTCTGGACGTTGCGATGACTCCTCATTTCGATCGACGGCCCGGTGCTCGGCACGTTCACGAAACGTCCGCAACCTCGCTCGCGCCCGGCCGAGCTTCCCCTCCGGGAGTTGGGACCGCTCGAACCGGGCGATGTCGAACAGTGTCAGCACCAGCACGCACGTTCCCAGGAAGGCGGTTCCCAGGCTGAGGAGAAGGCTGGGAGTCAGATCCTCCCGAGCAGAAGCGAAGCCGCCCGCGACCAGCGGCATGATGATCATCAATGCCACCGCCCCCGTCCCCACGACCTCGATCATCACGAGCAAGCTCAGGCGTGCCATCCGCCTGACTGCTGCGACGGTCGTGATGGTGCTGACGTTGGCGGCCACCAGACCGGCGATCAAGGCCCAATACAGCAGCCGGCTCCACACGATGGGAAGCGCCACGAGCGTCAGCGAGACTCCGAGTGGGAGCGCGTAGAGAATGAGGGTGATCGTGGTGGCGGCCCGGAAGTAGGGCTCGACTACCTCGCGGGAACGCTGTGACTGGTCGTACCCGATCTGGATGTAGAAGATCATGCCGACCAGGAAGAGCCCTGTCAGGCCGGCGGATATCTCGGCCACCGTGAGAAGGAAGCTGTCAGACACTGATTCCATGGGCTGGAGGCGCATTATGGCGAGGGGTCGCCGCGGTGGGCAGGATCGACCGTCGATAGGCTCGTGAGTCATACGGCGAGAGGCTCACGTTCGAGCTCGTCGGAGAGGACGTGATCTCGCACCGCGCCGGCGTCTACGGCAACGCGGTGAACGTCAGGGGGGATTGAGCGAGCTTCGCCGGCAGCGTCCAGCGACGGCGCCGGAAAGCGGCGCTGAATCCCTCATCGTTACGGGTCGGTTTGGCGAACCCGAGTTCAGGGTGTCATATCCAGGCAGCGCACGTAGATCGTGACATCCCACGCCGACATGTCACCGTTGAACGCTGCGACCTCCCAGGTCTGGTCCGTCACGCTGGGCCGGTTGTGCTCAAACAGGATCACGTCGGGGTGAAGCGTCTGGTAGCCGCCGCCCACCATCAGGTCACCCATTGCGCAGCTGACCCCCATGAACTGGGTCGTCGAAGGATCGATCGTATTGACCTCGCTCACCGTGTAGGCGCCCTGCACCGCTACCGCCGCTATAGCCGTGTCGACTTCGCTGCTCGTGTAGAAGTCCGCCGCGGGTGTTCCGCCCAGGGCTGCTGCGTCGTCGGCGCTGCCTGCCGTCGTCGCATGGTCGGCTCGCTCACGATGCCGTCCTCTGCGCCGAGATACGCGGCGAAGCGTCTCAGAAACGCAGCCATCTGCTGCCGTTTCACGCTGTCGTCGGGGCAGAACTCGTCATTCGCCGGGGGGTTGCATCCCATCGTCACCCCGGCGTCGGCAAGCCAAGCGATGTCCCCGTGAAAGGCGCTGCTGTCGGGAACATCGGTGAATTGATGAGCTGCCATCACGCCGGCCGGCGCCGCGAACATCACGACCCCGAGCACAACCAATAGCGGCCGTCATCCGACGTTCTCGTATGAGGCGATGTGCCTCTTGCGTCCCTGGGTTTCGCGGTAAGGATGAGGGCCCTGGGCTTCTTCGGCCCAGGGTCCTTGCGTATTCGGGCCGGAGGCCCTCAATTCCGGGACGGCGAGACTTCGCAGGCTGCGTCTCGTCTGGTCCGAGAGTCTGCGGAGCCTGGGCCGGTGAAGGGAGCCACCGGCCCAGGCTCTGGGGTCACGGCCGGGTGATGCCGGCGGCTGCGATGGCGTTGATGGCGTCTTCGAAGATCGAGCTGTCGTCGTCGACGAAGAAGTCGCGATCCGTCCCGGGAACGCCGAATGCCCTCACCGTCCATGCGGCCAGCTGTCCGCGCACGATGACGTCGTCGGGACAGACCTTGTCGCCGGCCGGAGGGTTGCAGCCCTTGATGATGCCGGCGGCGGCGAGACGGTTGATGTCCGCCTCGAACAACGAGCCGTCATCGTCGGTGAACCAGTCACGCCCGCCGTCATCGGTGAGCCCGAGGGCGCGGCTCATCCATGCCGCGACCTCGGCCCTGGATGCGAGCCGGTCTGGGCAGACTCGGTCGCCGGCCGGAGGGTTACAGCCCTTGATGATGCCGGCGGCGGCGAGACGGTTGATGTCCGCCTCGAACAACGAGCCGTCATCGTCGGTGAACCAGTCACGCCCGCCGTCATCGGTCAAGCCCGCGGCCCTGGAGATGAACGCAGCGGTCATCCCACGCGTAGCGCCGAGCAGCGGGCAGAAGGTGTCGCCTCCGGGCCGGCAAGCTGCGGGTTCGGGCTCTGGCTGCAGTTCGACGAACGCGGCGCTCACCCATCCGAGCGTGCCGTCGCTCAACTCGATCTGCCGCCACGATCCGCCGCTCACCTCGGCTCGCTTGCCGGTGGTGGCGATGTCGGTCGCGTTTGCTGCAAGGGTGGCGATGGCGGGGTTGTGGATACCGGGGCCTTTGCGGACGTTGAGCCGGCCACCATCGTCGAGCCCCGTCACGCGGTACACGGCCGGCGCCTCGTCCGCCAGGTAGACGACCTCCGGCACGAGGTAGGAGGCGTTCACCCAGCCCTCGCCGGTGGCGGAGTACTCGATCTCCACCCACACGGACCCTTGCACCTGGGCGCGGCGCCCCGTCGTCTCGATGGAAGCGCCGGCGCCGAGCGTGGTGACGACGAGGTGATCGACGCCGGGATGTGACCGGACGTTGAGTCGCTGTCCCGAGTCGAGCCCGCTCACGACGAAGTCGCCGGGCTTGTCGGGGGTCAGGTCTTCGATCTGGTGGACCAGGTAGAGCGAGTCGACCCATCCGTCGGATCCGTCCGTCATCCGGATCTCGAACCAGACCGTGCCGCCGGATTCGGCCCGCCGACCTGTTGCCGCGATGTCACGTTCGGCGGGATCGAGTCGGGCCAGTGTCTTCGTTGGCTCGGCCGGGTCGCCGGTCACGATCACCGGACGGTCGGCTCCGAACACCTGGTACGTGCCCGGTGCGATGTCATCGAGGAACGTGACGGGTACGGGAGGGGTCGTCGGAGGCGTGGTGGGTGGAGTCTTCGGGGGGATCGTGGGGGGAGCCGTCGGGGACGGCCCCGAGTCCGGCGGCTGAGTGACGGGTGGAGACACTGGAAGATCTCCTGGCGGCTGGCTGGTGCCTCCGCCTCCGCACGCGGCGGTGATCATCACGATCGCCAGCACTGCCACGAGGTATCTGGGCGCGCGCATGATGCTGCGCTCTCCTTTCGAGATTGGCGCCGGGGAGACGCCGGTGGTCAGGGGGCTCGTTTCTCGGGCCGTCTCAGGTTGGCGGTCCGCTGTCGAGTTGCCGATGTGACGTCATCAGCCTCAGGCGAGGTTCCCGCTCGAGTCCGTGTTTCTCGGCGAATGATCCCTTCGCCGCGGAGACAGCCTTCCGGCTCAGTCGACGGTCGCCTCTTCGAGCTCTGACGTGGCTCCGAGGTATTCGTTGATCGCGGCGGCGGCGCGGCGCCCGGCACCCATGGCGAGGATGACGGTGGCGCCGCCGGTGACGATGTCGCCCCCGGCGTAGACCCCCGGTTTGTTCGTGGCTCCGGTGGCCGGGTCGATCACGAGCGTGCCTCGCGGCCCCACCTCGAGATCGGTTGCGGATCGGGTGAGCAGCGGGTTTGGTGCGTTCCCGATCGCGACGACGGCGACGGACACGGCCGACTGGAACACTGCGCCTGGGATCGGCACGGGCCGGCGCCTCCCACTGTCGTCCGGCTCCCCGAGCTCCATCCGTTGCATCGTCACCGACGTGAGCCTGCCGCGCTCGTCGCCGACGAGTTCCACGGGGGCGGTCAGCATCTCGAAGACGATGCCTTCCTCGCGCGCATGGACCACCTCCTCGCGGCGGGCCGGCATCGCCTCCTCGGATCGCCGGTAGAACACCGTCACGGGAGACGCACCCAGGCGGACCGCACATCGGGCCGCGTCCATCGCAGTGTTGCCCCCGCCGAAGACGGCTACGGGAAGCCCGAGGACGTCGAATGTTGGCGTCTCGGCGTTGGGCTCGTACGCCCTCATCAGGTTGAGCCGTGTCAAGAACTCGTTGGCCGAGAAGACGCCGATGAGGTGCTCCCCCGGTATGCCGAGGAATGTCGGGAGCCCCGCGCCGACGCCGACGAACACCGCGTCGAAGGTCTCGAGCAGGTCATCGAGGCTCTCCGAAGCGCCGATCACCACGTCGGTCTCGAACGTGATGCCCTGTTGTTCGAGGCGAGCGATCTCGGAGGCGACGACCGACTTGGGCAGCCGGAACTCGGGAATGCCGTAGATCAGCACTCCGCCCAGCTCGTGGAGCGCCTCGAACACGGTCACCTCGTGCCCGGCCTGCGCCAGGTCGCCGGCGCACGCCAGACCCGCTGGGCCGCTGCCGACGACGGCGACGCGGCGACCGGTCGCGTAGTACGCGGGGGCTGCCGGGGGCACGTAGTCGGCGATGAATCGCTCGAGCGCACCGATCGCGATCGGGTCGCGCCGCTTGCCCATGACGCAGGCGCCCTCGCACTGGCGCTCTTGGGGACACACCCGCCCACAGATGGCGGGCAGCGAGTTGTCGGCCGCCACGATCTCGGCGGCGTCGACGAACCGGCCCTCTGCGACGCACTCGATCAGGTCCACGATCTGTACACCGACCGGGCAGGCATCAACGCAGGGAGGGCGCCGGCACAGCAGGCACCGGCTCGCCTCCACCACCGCCTCGTCGGGCCCGTATCCGAGTGCGACCTCGTCGAAGTCGAACCTTCGCTCACCGGCAGGGCGGGTCGGCATCGCAGTGCGTGCCATCGCCAAGCGCTCTTTACGCGTGGGCACGAGCAGCCTCCTCAGCGGCTCGGCAGCGTTCGAACTCCACGTAGGCCCGGTTGCGCAGCGCCAGCACGTCGAAGTCGACGAGGTGCGCATCGAACTCCGGACCGTCCACGCAGGCAAAGCGAGTCGCCCCGTCAACCAGCACGCGGCATCCGCCGCACATTCCGGTGCCGTCCACCATGATCGGGTTGAGGCTCACGATCGTCCGGATCGACGCCTCCCGGGTCATGTCAGAAACCGCCCGCATCATCGGGATCGGCCCCACCGCAAGCACCCGGTCGATGCGCTGGGTATGGAGCACGTCGGCCAGCGCGTCGGTGACCAGACCGTGGCGTCCGGCGGTCCCGTCGTCGGTGGTGACGATCACCCGAGCAGCAACCTGGGTCATCTCTTCTTCGAGGATGACGGCCTCGGCCGTTTGGGCGCCAACGATGGCCACGACTTCGTTGCCGGCGTCCGCCAGCGCGGCCGCTGCCGGATAGGCGATGGCGGTGCCCACTCCCCC
Organism: Acidimicrobiia bacterium; assembly: GCA_041611095.1. Lineage (GTDB taxonomy): Bacteria > Actinomycetota > Acidimicrobiia > Spongiisociales > UBA5794 > UBA6912. The sequence continues at coordinate 41,224 of JBFINP010000017.1, forward strand.
ACCAACCACGGCAACCCTGCCGAATCGCTCGATCTCGGTGGAGCGTCCGAGCGGCCCGACGACATCGGGAATGCCGTCACCTGGGGCGAGGCGATGCATCACCGCGGTGGTGTGGCCCACCGCCTGGACGATGAGGTCGATCCACCCCGCCTTCGCATCGGCCTGCGCAACGGTCAGCGGTATCCGCTCTCCCCGCTCCTCGACACGCACGATGACGAACTGCCCTGCCCGATGGGCGGCAGCGACCCGAGGGGCGTGGATGCGAAAACGCTTCACCGCCGGGGCGAGCGCCTCGACCGATTCGATTCGGAAGGTCATACCACCACAGGCTCCAGCGCAACCGGGCATCACGCCAGGGGCGATCATCCCTTCCAGTGGCTACTACGGTCGGGACCCGGGCGCTTGCGAGTGGTGCGAGATGCGGTCGTGGCGGTCCGTGTGGCCATGGGGTTCGACGTGGATGGTCGCGGCGATCGGCACGGTGAAGCGGTGACGGAGCTCATGCTCGACGTCATGGGCGATCTCGTGGCCCTGCTTCACGGTCAGGTCGGGATTCACCGCGATAGAGGCGGTGATCCGGAGCTGGTGACCGTACCAACGCACCCTGAGCTCCTCCACGGCATGGACACCCTCCACGCCGGCGACGGCGTCCGCCACCTCGTCGACGATCTCGGGCTCGATGGCGTCGATGAGCCTCCGCAGCATGTGGCGAGCCGAGGTCACCAGTAGCCAGAGGATCGGGATCGCGACCGCGAGTCCGGCGACGGGGTCGACCCATCCCACGTCCGTCGACGAAGCGAGGCGGGCGGCATGGCGGCAACGCGACCGCGGGCGAGTTACGCTCGCCCCCTGCGACGAGGTGCCGATGGACGCAACGATCTTGCCCACCACGATCTCGGGAAGCCTTCCCAAGCCGTCCTGGCTGGCTGCGCCCCAACAGCTGTGGGCCCCGTGGCTCCTCGACGGCGAAGCCCTGAGAGAGGGGAAGCGCGACGCAGTGCGGATCGCGCTGCGTGATCAGGAGAAGGCCGGCATCGGCATCGTCACCGACGGCGAGCAGACCCGGCAGCATTTCGTGACCACCTTCATCGAGGGCCTCGACGGCGTCGACTTCGAGCAACGAGCGACGGTGAAGATCCGCAGGCGCTACGAAGCATCCGTCCCCCGCGTGGTCGGCCCGGTGTCGCGACCCGAGCCGGTCTACGCCGAGGACGCCCGCTTCGTCGTCGGCGACACGACGCACCCGGTCAAGTACCAACTCCCCGGCCCGATGACGATGGCGGACACGCTGGCCGACGAATACTACGGGGAGCGCGAGCACCTCGCGATGCGGTTCGCCGAGATCCTCAACCAGGAAGCGCACGACCTCGCCGCAGCGGGCGTTGCGGTCATCCAGTTCGACGAGCCGGCATTCAACGTCTTCCTCGACGAGGTGGGCAGCTGGGGCATCCGTGCCCTGGAGCGGGCGGCGGAGGGGCTCGCCTGCAAGACGGCCGTCCACATCTGTTACGGGTACGGGATCGATGCCAACATCCGCTGGAAGGGAAGCCTCGGCGCGGAGTGGCGGCAGTACGAGGTGACGTTCCCGGTGCTGGCCGCGTCGTCGATCGACCAGGTTTCCATCGAGGTCGCCAACTCCCACGTCCCGCTGCAGCTGCTGGACCTGCTCGCCGGCAAAGACGTGATGGTCGGTGTCATCGATGTCGCCACCAACGAAGTGGAGAGCCCCGAGCAGGTCGCCGAGCTGATCGAGCGCGTGCTCGAGCACGTGCCCATCGAACACCTGGTTCCCTGCACCAACTGCGGGCTCGTCCCGCTGCCCAGGGAGGTGGCTCGGGGCAAGCTTCGCGCCTTGGGTGCCGGCGCTGCGTTGGTGAGGGAACGTCTCGGCTGATCGCCGCAGGCGAGGTCTCGACCAAGGATCTGGCTCCGACGGGTCGCCGAAGTCAGCCCTCGCGGGTTGCGGCGTCGAGGACGCGGGCCAGCTCGGCCGGTTGGCTGACCATCGGCCAGTGTCCCGAGTCGATGTCGATGAACGAGACGTGGGCGGCGCGGCTCAACTCCGGGACGTCACCTCCGTCGATCCAACCCTTCGCTTGCTCGGGCGTGTATTCGGGGCACACCAGGACGACGGGAACGTCGTAGCGCCGGTCGTCGCTCAGCCGCACCACTCCGGTGGAGACACCCTCGGGCACGGGTACGGCTGCTGCAGCGATGCGGTCGCGAGCGGCCTGCTCGAGGTCGGCCGAGTCGGCGCCCTCGAACGGCTCCCATCCGGGGAACGCCATGACGCCATCGACCGAGGGGAAGAAGTCGGCATAGGTGTCACCGTCGGCGGCGGGAAAGCCGCCGATGAGCACCACCCGGTCGATCGCTTCAGGTCGAAGGTCGGCGGCCATCCACGCCAGGGTGCAGGCGGCGGAGTGACCGACCACCACCGGCCGGTCGGCGCCGTCGACCACGGCCAATATGGCGTCGAGCTGGTCGGCCAGCGTCGCCGAGGTCGAGCCGTCGTCAACGCCGGGCAGGGCCACCGGCAGCGGCCGATGCCCCAGGCGCTGCAGCTCGCCACATGTCTCGGACCACATCGATTGCGGAATCCACAAGCCGGCGATGAGAACGACATCCATGGCCGTGGACACTAGGCCGGGTACCGGCGCCTCGCGCGAGATTCCGACGGCTGTTGCCGCGTGTGCGGTCTAGACCCGCTCGCCGGCTGCATCGAGCGCAGGGCGTGCGATCATCAGGTACAGCAGCGGGCCGATGAGCCCCACGAAGATCACGATCAGCGCCCAGACGAGCTGGTTCTGCCCGCTCGACCCCCACGCCGAGCTCGGGGCTTGACCAGGTCGACCAGCGCCATCACCACGAGCACGAAGCCTCCAGCGTCGCCAGCACCAAAAGTGCTCCAAGACCTCCCATGACCACATCCACCCCGCGTGTATCGGTTCGAGCTGCGCGGTACATCGAGCGGCTCCTCGACGCCCTGACCGGTCTCGAGGCAGCCGCCGGAGCCAACGTCGAGCGCAGCCGCCACGTGCAGCGACGAGCACGTGACTTCAGCGACCGGCTACTCGCAGGAGACCGGCTCATCGACCTCGTGAATGATGAAGACGTCCCCCGCATGGTCGAGCTCCTCTCGACCAACCTGGCCACACTCGAGACGGCCGGCGCCGAATTCCGAGCCGCCGAGGCGCTCGCCCTCCGCGCCGAAGGCCCGACCATCGAGACCATCGCAGGACTGTTCGAGGTCACTCGCCAGCGGATCTCGGCCCTGCTCAAGCAGAAGGCCGCCGTTCGCCACTGACGACCCCCGACTTCCGCTCACCGACACGCGATCTCGAACGTCCCCTCATCGCTGCCGACCTCCTCGCCGGAGCCGACTTGCTCGCCGACAAATGTCGCCGATCCGGACGCCCTGCCATCGCTCAGTTCCCAGGAATCGACCGAACCTGCGCCATAGTCGACCGAGGCGAACCAGCGAACACCCTCGCCCCTGAGATCGACGTTCACCAGCGGCGGTTGGAGTCCCTGAGCTTCCCAGTCGGTCACCGGCACCCCGAAGTTGATCTGGATGGCCACCTCCGTGCCGCCTGCCTGAGTTGCGTTGCCGCTCGCGTCCGCCGCAAAGGAGCCAGAGATCAGATTGTCGAGGCTGTTGCACAGGTTCAGCGGATCGGCGGGCACTTCGTATGTCGTGCCGCCGATAGTCACGACGGCGTAGTTGCCCGAGCCCGATGCGCGTTCGGGCTGGTCTTCTGCGGCCACCTCGCCGGCCGGCCGCGACGGGCTCTCGACGTCGTTCGAGCCCGACTCGCCTCCACCGCACGCGGCCACGACAACGACCACACCTGCCAGCACCGCACGTCGGAAACCCCGCACCGCACACACCTCCGTGTCTCCCTGCTCGTGGTTGAGGCTAGGTCATGGGCGACACCGGTGCCCGGAAGGCGGCCACCTGACCGTGCGGTGTGCCGCGCCTTCGATCAGCGGGCGCCTAGTACTGCTGGATTCGGGAGATCACACGCTCAGCGCTCGACCCGGAAGATCTTGTAGGGACCTTGGAACGGCGTCAGGAGCCGGGCGTCGACGGTGTAGACGGCCGAGCCGAAGACGGCCGACGTCGACGGGGTCTGCGCCCCCTCGACCGGCAGCACGTCTTCCAGGGTTCCCGTCCCGGTGGATGGGTCGATGTCGATGACGGCGATCCGACCGGCCATGTTCTCGTTGACATACAGGGTCGTCCCCACACGGACCAAGCCGTCGGGTCGCTCCAGCGGCGGGTCGTTGGGCGGTCCGTACAACACCGAGGCCTCACCCGACGTCGGGTCGACCACGTACAACGCGCCCTCCGTGGTGTGTGCCACGATCAACTCGGCAGACCCGGGCATCGTCTCGATGCCGTTCAGGTTGGCGAAACCGATGTCGGGAACGCCGTCGGCCTGGATTTCCACGACCGCGCCCGGATCAGCGGGATCGGGGAGACCGCCGCCGCGTTCGAGCACTACCTTAAAGATGCGGCGCTGGCCGATGAAGCAGAGACCTCCGCCGGAGCAATCGTCCGTCCCGGAGTCGGTGAACCAAGCTGCCTGTGGGGTGACGATCACGTCGTTGATCAAGGATTCGAAGGGCCCGGTGAACTGGTACGTGGCGAGCAGGTCGCCGGTGGTTCCGTCGTACACGCGACCGGTTCCGGATGCGGACCCGGCCGCCCAGACCCGCTCCCGCCCGTCGACTGCGAGGCCGACGGTGGTGAGGGGGAAGTTGCCGGTTGGATCGGTGAATACGGCGCCTTCTCCGGTGCGGAGGTCGCCCTTGTAGATCGACCCGTCGGCCAGCGAACCGACGTAGAACGTCGATCCCCGACCGATGGCGATTCCTTCGGGGAAGAATCCGTCGGGAAGGTCGATCTCGGACGGGAACTGGTCGTTGCCGTCTGCAGTGGCCGGAGCCGCTAAGGCGAACAGGCACAACAACGAAATGAGGATGATGGTGGTCCTGCGCATATGGCCTCCCCCATGATGCCGGTGACTCGCATCTCGGACGCAGAGGCAGGACGACCCTCGATCAGCCGGGGCGCAGACAACTCCCGCCACCCCCCGGGCCGCCTCTCCTGCGAAGTCGAGTCGTTCCCCACACTGCACTTCACGCCACCGAGGGCCAACAAGGGCCAAACGGCCCGTTTCAACCCATGGCCACTATCGAGGCCCCCACAACCGCGTCCGCGAAGGCACCGCGAGGGAGGGGTTACCAAACCGCACGCGTAAGCACTACTCGCTCGGAGGTCGCGGGACGAGGACCGGCGTGGTGCGCTTGTACTCCTGGTAGGCCTGTTCGTCACCCCACCGCTCGTCGGCTCGGGACTCGAGCATCGGAATGCCACTCACCCGGGTGAGCAGCAGCGTGACGAACACGGGTGAGATCAGGACGACCCACCGCCACCCCGACAGGATCGGGATCGCCATGATGGCGACACCGGTCCACAGGACGATCTCACCGAAGTAGTTCGGGTGCCGCGACCAGGCCCACAGGCCGGAGCTGATGAAACGCCCCTCGTTGGCCGGGTCCTCCTTGAAGGCCGATTTCTGCCGATCGGCCACGACCTCGATGGTGAAGCCGGCGAGCCACACGATGATCCCGACGATGGCGACCCAGCCGAGCGATCGTCTCTCCTGGCTGGTGATGATCGCCAGGGCGGCTGCCGCAGTCAGCAGCACCCAGAGCCCCTGCACCGTCCAGGCCATGAAGAACCGCAGCGGGCTGACCTTGATCTCGTCGAAGCGGCGGTCTTTGCCCTCGCGACGGACCCGGCGGAACAGGAAAGTACCGAGCCTGAGCGCCCACACGGCGACCATTGCGGCCACGATGAGGGCCCGTGCGTCGGGATCGTCACTGAGCAGGACGGCGACGACTGTGACGGTGAGGTACGTGAGGCTGCCGGTCAGGTCGTAGTACTTCTCCGTCTTCGCCTGGTTTGCGGGGATGAAGGCCAGCCAGTTGATGAGGAATGCGAGGCCGGCGCAAAGGGCGAACACCGGCAGCGAGCCGATCTCGGTGCTGCCGTCGCTCCCGGCTAGCGCTATGAATGTGCCGATCAGGAGGGCGGCGATGATCCCGATGAGCGATCTGCGGACCTGTTCGTCCATAGCCACGCACGATAGGGCCGGAGGTCTTCGCATGCGGCAGTATCGAGGCGGTGTTCGACCGCTCCATCCTCGCGATCGTGCCATCCTCGCGACCGTGACCATGCCGCCCGGTGGCCTGCCGAACCCGCCCGAGAGCCCGACCCCCTTTCAGCGCGCCGTCATCGCGGTCGTGTCCTCGCTCGGGCGGGGCGAAATCGCTACCTATGCCGAGGTCGCCGCCGAGGCCGGTCACCCAGGATCGGCGCAGGCGGTGGCGAACGTGTTACGACAGATTCCCGACCTGCCGTGGTGGCGCGTGGTCCCTTCATCGGGGCGCTTGTATCGCACCCATCGCTCGACGCAGGAGCCCCTGCTGCGCGCCGAGGGCATCACGATCGACGACACCGGCAGGATCGTTCCCATCGATACCCAGCCGTAGGCCAGGAGCCGGACGGGCCCGCTCGAAGACCCGTCCGGCGGATGGATGGCTTGGGTCGTTACCGGGCGACCAGCTCTCGTGGCGCCGGGTCGACGAAGGCCTCTTCGGCCTCGATGGCTGGTTGGTAGCCGCGGAACGCGCTCAGCTTCTGAGCGATCACCGCCAGCAGGATCCCGTAGACCGCCTTGGACGCGATGTCGGCGAAGCTGTAGATCAGGTTGCGGATCACGACGCCCTCGACGGAGGCGCTGATCTGCGGCATGAGGTACGCGAGCGGGTAGATGGACCATGACACCAGGAACAGGATCCACACGTATCCGAACAGACGCCGGATGCCGTCGGTCGGCGCACTCGCTCGGGCGTCGCGGATGGTTTGCCGCGCCACGGACAGGAGCCACACGTAGAACACGGTGCTGACGGCCCCCCAGAGCCAGAACTGCGCTCCCCCGTCGACCTCGTCGAACTGACCGATGTATCCGGTCCAGATCATGGCCAGCCCGGCTACGACGAAGGCAGCCCACCGGCGGCGGAACGCCAGGCCGGTGATACCGGCGACGATCAACAGCTGGGTCAACAGCACTGGGACGTCGATGCTCCAGTTCATGTACCTAAACCCGTTGGAGAACAGGTTGCCGGTCGATGTGTATGCGGAGCCGTCCCACGCGAACGCGCTGCTCCAGCGCCAGGCGAGCAGTCCGAGCTCGATGACAGCGGACACCATCACCACCCCGGTCAGATACGACGTCAGTCGGTACCTAGGTGCGATGCTGCCCGCCGACGCCAGTGAGTAGACCAGCACGGCGGCGAACACCGCTGCGGTGAGCGTGAAGACGCCCAGCACGACCTCGTACTGCGCCGGTGTGAACGAGAAAGCGTTCTCGAATGACATCGGTTTCCCTTTCGGTCGGATTGAAACAGCGTGGACCGTCGGTCGCAGAGCCATGGTCCACGGGCGGGAGCGGTCCAGCGCTCCCTCGGTGTGTTTCTCGAGTTCTCATTAGTTCGGACGTGAACCGCCCAGCGGATGGCGGAATCGGTACGAGCGCAGGCGAGGGATCGTTCCGCCGGCGACTCTGGCGTTTGTCTGTCGGCGGCGGGTTGGTCACACTCGGGCGCCACACGTGTCGAGCGCAACGCCCCCAAGGAGATCACGATGGCCGCTGAACACAAGTCGACGAAGAGCAGTACCCAATCGGACACCGACGCCGGTGGTTTCACCGCCGAGGAGCGCGCCGCGATGAAGGAGCGCGCCAAAGAGACGAGGGCCGCCAAGAGCCGCAAGAAGGGCGACGGCACCGCCGAGGTCTTGGAGAAGATCGCCGCGATGGCCGACGCCGATCGAGCATTGGCAGAGCGTCTCCACGGGATCGTCACCAAGGCCGCACCCGAGCTCGCCCCCAAGACGTGGTACGGCATGCCCGCCTACGCACGGGACGGCAAGGTCGTGTGCTTCTTCCAGGACGCGGGCAAGTTCAAGTCCCGCTACGCCACGCTGGGCTTCCAGGACGCCGCCAAGCTCGACGACGGCCCGATGTGGCCGACGTCGTTTGCTCTGACCAAGATCACCCGGGCGGTCGAGAAGGACATCGTCGCGCTGCTGAAGAAGGCGCTGGGCTGAAGGTCCGCAGCCGGATGCGGTGTGGTGCCCGCGAAACGGACGTCAACTGGTTGCGGCCTGCTCCTTGGCGCAGATCCACTCGACGAACGACTCGAGGTCGCCCGAGCCCTCTATCGCGATGTAGGCAAGCGCCCATTCGAGGATCTCATCGTCGCTGAAGCCGCACTCGTGGAGTTGAGCGCGGGCCTCGTTGGCGAGGAGGTAGGCGCCCTCGGTCTGGGCAAGAGCCGGGTGCAGTTCCGGCACGCCGGCTTCGTGGGGGTGCTCGGCGATCGGCTTCATCGCAGCTCCCTCCTCCACTCGGGATGCTATGTCGATACTGTCAGGGATAACCAGATAGCGGTCTAGGGGTCGAACGTCACCACCGCCGTCATCGCGGTCGGTCCGCGGGCCTGGCTGGAGACCTCGAGTGGTGCTCCGTTCGGCGAGGGCGCGTCCGGGGTGCGATGTGGTCGCTCGTGGAATGGGTGACCGTCCGTCCGGCGAGCGAGGCCCCGGGGAGATCACTGATCTCGCCGTCCACGGGCTCCGTTGCGCCGCCATGGCGCCGGCGCGGCCGTCGTCGAGACCGCAGCCGCGCAGGCGAACGAACGCACGCTCCGCGCCCTCTGGGTGGAACCCCGCTCCGGCAGATTGAGGGTGACGGTCGCGATCGCACCATCCACGTCGTAGAGCAGTGTCTCGTTCTCCGCATCGTCGACTCGGACGGCAGATAAACCCACGCTCGGCGTTCGTCTCGCCGCGCCAGCGCGATGAAGCGCTCGAGTGCTACGAGTCGACTTCGAGAAGCGCCGGCCGTGCCGCCCAGTATGCGTCGTCGACCTTGAGGGTGCCGTCCTCGTCGACGATCACGAGTGTGTAGATCCCCTCGTACCTGATCCGCGCCTCTGGCCGATTCCAGTTTGCGGTCAACGACACGAACCAGGGCCCCTCGCCATGGATGATCGGATCGTCTAGCCGTTCGACTTCATACGAGATCGTCTCCCCCTCGAGGAAGTCGAAGTCATCGATCGTCCATACGGCACGCCACGGCGTGCCGGTGGAATCGCTCTCGTAGAAGGGCCGGCGGAAACCCTCGGTGACCATGCCCTGCAGCGCCTCGTAGTCCAGGGTCTCGGCGATGCCGAGAAAATCGTCGATCAGGGCATCCATCTCAGCCGAAACCGCAGGCTGATCGTCACCAGTCGTCGCCGAGAACACCAACAGCGCACCCAAGCCGACGACGAGCAAGGCCAACACCATGACGAGGATGCGGAACATCCGGTTCTGCTTCCGGATCCGATCATCGGTGATGCTCGTCCCGAGCTGGTGGATCGTCGTGGCCATTCTTGCCTCCTCTCCTGCGGGCAAGGTTCCACGCTCCCGCCCAACGTACGTCGGGCGTTCGCTGCCGTACTAGAGCCGGGGGTCCTACTTCGCACCCCGCACCCCGCTCCGACCGGCCGGTCCCCGATGCGGCTGACCCGGCAGGACCAATCGCGAGTAGGTTCGATGGTGCCGACCCACACCGTTGGGAGCGTCCCGGGTCGGCGCGATGGCGATGGGTTTGTTCTCTGACAGGCGACAGCGCAAGGTGCTCCACCTCTCCGAGCGCCGGGGGACACACGCCGTCGGTTGGTTCGTCATGCTCTTGCTGTTCGGGGCCCTGGCCATTGGCGCAGCGGGTGCGGGCGAGGACGTCGGCTTGGTCTACGGCGGATTGGCCTTGTTTGCGCTCGTGCGGTGGATGAACGACGTGAGCCGGACCTCTCGGGCCAAGAAGGTCGAAAAGGCGTCGCAGGACCGGAGTCGGAACAGGCACGCGACAACACGAAGAGCGGTTGCCGCCGAGCCCCGTGCCGCCGATCCCCCCAAGTTGAACGTCCAGTTTCTGAAGCCGCGGCAGTTCCCGTCGCTTCCAAAACGGGCCCGCCGTGTGAAGGACACGAGCAACGTGATCGGTCGGCCGCCGCTCGACATCGCCTACTTCCGTATGTTCGCCAACCCGGGCCGAGCTCGCACCTTCCTCGAGTCGGCGTGGCGGGAGTTCGGCTACGTCCACCTGCTGCAGAGTGCGAGCGCAGTGTCTCGAGCGGACGCCCGGAAGGCCCGCACCGGCGAACTGTTCGTCGCGGACGACTCGGGATTCGCCGATGCGCTCCGCCGTGCGGAGCGCAAGCCGTTGCGGCCGGCCAAGCACCGGCTCGCCGGCGTCGCATCGCACGACGTCAAGGTGCGGGATCCCTTCGGCGCCTATCCGGTGCTCGCCATCCCTTGCCACGTCGACTTCTGGCGCCGTGCCGCCGACCTCCTGCTCGGACGAGCCGACCTGGTCGTCCTCGACCTCTCAGGCTTCACCGAGCGCAACGCCGGGACGGCCTACGAGGTGCAACGTATCATCGACCTGGTCCCGATCGAGCGGGTGGTGTTGCTCTGTGATCCGAAGAGCGACCGCCGTTTCCTCCAGACGACCATTGAGTCATCGTGGTCGCGCATGAGCGCACGATCCCCCAACGCATCCGGCGGCAAGCGGCAGGTGCGGTGCGGCATCACCGATCGGTTCCAGACCTACGCCGTGAAACGCGGCAACCAGGTCGTCGGGACGCAGGAGCTTCGCAGCAACCGGAAGGAATCGCGCCGGCTGGCTGCCGCAGCCCAATTGGCGGCCGAAGCGGCTCCCCACGCACGGGCGAGCTGACTCCTCCGACGGGCGCCTCCGTCGCCCCGTCGCGGCACATGAACGCACCGTCGTCACCTTCACCTTCCCCGACCAGTCCGCCGGCAACCGCTACTACTGGCTGCTGATCGAGAGAGGTGACGCAGCAGTCTGCTACTCCGACCCAGGCGACGATCCCGACGTCGACGTGCGAGCAGAATCCCTCGCCTTCGTAGATGGCACCGTGGCAAGCTGAGCTGGTCTGCCGCCGTCGCGGCGGGACGGATCGCGGTCACCGGTCGGCGCGATCTCATTCGCGCCCTCCCGAGCTGGAACCTGCACGACCCCGTGCTCCCGGGGGCTTGAAGACTCGTGCCCCATGGAGCCGATGGACGCCGAAGGTTCGTTGCCCCTTCGTTGGCGGACCGTCGTGGCTATCCAACGGGCTGCAAGAAGCCCATCGCAACCCAGCCGTCGTGGGTCTCGCCGTCCACCGAAGCCCGGACCTTCAGCCACTCGTGGTCGCCACTTCGCTGAACCGCATCGGAGAGAGCCGTGACCAGCGTGCCCTTTGGCAGCTCGACGATGATGTTGTCGCCCTCGGTCGTCGGCTGGCTACGCATCCGGAGATCATCCGACTTCGTGGCGACACGGTATGTCGCTCCTTCCGCCGCAGCCGAAGAGGTGTCACGGGGGGATGCATCAGGCGTCGTAGATTCTGCGGAAGTCGCCACCGGCTCGAGGAAGTCCCTAGCGACCCAACCCTCGATGATCTGGCCGCGGTGGGCTGCTTTGATCTTCACCCAGGGATATCCATCGGCCTCGCGAGGCGGGCCAGATTGCACGGCCACGGCCGTGCCCTTGGGCACGGTGGCGATGATCGAACCACCGGTCGTCGGCTGACTCCGGACGTTGAGTCCGCTCGTCTCGGTCGCTACCCGGTGTGTGACCCCGTCGAGCTCAGGCGCCTCGACAGGCTTCGACTCCGGAGCCGGGGCCTGCGTCGAGCCGGCGCCGGGCACCGTCGACCAATCAACGGCTGCAACGCGCGGGGATTGGTTGATCTGGAAGTGCATGCGGTCCGGCGTATCCCAGAAGCCGCCCCACTCCCACAACTCCTCTCCGGCCGTGTTCTTGATGCTGAGCACCGAGTCCACGTGATGCTTCTTCATCCAACCGTTGTAGCGATCGCCGGCTTCGAACCTGTTGTGATCCTCGTCGATGTCGATGGCCACGCCGTACGCATGCAGCGACCACGCCCTCGTCGAGCCACAATCGATGCCCTTCGCATCCTTCTGGCGTTGCTCCCAGGTGTCCTTGATGTGCCGGCAGACGTACGTTCCCGACTGTCGCGGGGTTTCGTATCCCGCAGCCTTGAGGGCTTGTTCGAGGGCTCGGTAGGCGTCGTAGGCCGGCTCCGGCACCGGAAGGCTCTTGCCATAGAACTTCACCGCCACGTACGTCCCCGAGCCCCTCCGGCAGTGCCAGTCCTTCCAGGCGTCGCGGATGTCGTCGTGGGCACCCTCGAACCCACTGAGCGCGGGGTCGCCGAGCTCGCCGTCGCCCTCATCGGAGGAGAAGTCCTCGTAGGCGTCCCAATCAAATGGCGCCGGCTTCTGAGTCGAGTCCGTCACGATCACTCTCCCAAGTCGACGGCGATGGCAGCTCGATACCCTCGTGAACCTACTCGTCGACGGCTTGCGACGTTCGCCCGCGGTCGCTGCTGCCAGGGCCCCGTCACTCCGCCAGGCCGACGGTGAGGGTGACGGTGACCTGCGAGCGGATCGGCCCAGAAAGGACTCCGAAGTAGTGGCGTAGGCTCGTCGGCGTGAGCCTCGAGTGGGAGCAAGTCGTCATGGATGCGCGCGATCCTGTGGCGCTCGGCCGCTGGTGGGCCGAAGCCCTCGGGTGGGTGATCGTGAACGACGACGTGGACGAGTTCGAGATCCGGGCGACGGCCGACCGATTGCCGGGGATCATCTTCGAACCCGTCGGGGAAGCGAAGCAGCGGAAGAACCGGCTCCATCTCGACTTCCGGCCCGAGGATCAGAAATCGGAGGTTCAGCGGCTCATCGGACTCGGGGCATCACCCGTCGACGTGGGTCAGGGCGACGTCCCCTGGGTCGTATTGGCTGATCCCGAAGGCAACGAGTTTTGCGTGCTGGGCGCTCGACAAGCCACCTGAGGAGCCTCAAGCCCGCTCAGCAGGCCGGTTCGTAGGTCCGTCCCGGGAGGAACTGCGCCCACTCCTCTGCGGTCAATCGGCGGTTCGCCAGCGCACACGCACGACGCATCCATGACTCCGGGTCGATGTCCCATACGGCACCCTGCCCGTTCCCCAGCGTCATCAGCAGCGAACGACCGTCGGAGGAGATGTCGACCAGCGCCTCCCGGCCGCCTGCTTCGAGACGCGGGCCGATCTGGATTCCCGTCGGCACGTCCCACAGCGACACGAACCCGTCTCCGCCTGCCACGGCGAGGGTGGTGCCATCGGGAGCGAATTCGAGCGCCCGCACCCCGGTACCGACGTCGTGCTCGATCGCCCGCACCATCTCGCCCGTCGCAAGGCTCCAGATTCGAATCATCGGGTCGAGGCCTCCCGTCGCCAGCAGGGTGCCGTCCGAGCTGATAGCCGTCGCCACCCCGATCGGGCTGGCATTGGGTGCCACGTCGAGGCTGCCGACGCTCACCCCTTCGTCGATGTCCCACATCTCCACGTCCCCTCCGCCGTCGACGAGCAGGAGTGTGCCATTTGCGGCGAACTCGCCTACCTCGACGTCGAAACGCCCCTCGGCGAGTCGCTGGAGCGCCGTGCCCGTGGCGAGATCCCACAGCTGGATCCCGCCGCTGCGAGCACCGGTCGCGAACGTCGATCCGTCGGCGCTGATCGCGAGCCCCCAACCCCGTACGTGGATGGGCCCGGCACGGAGCGCGGCGGACGGCACATCCCATACCGTGACACTGACCTCGTCGGCATCCTCTTCGGCGCTCACAACCACCAAGGCGCGGCCGTCGGCGCCGAACGCGAGCGACCTCGCCTCTCCAGCCGTCTCGAGCAGACTTGCCCGTCGGGTCAGGTCGGTCGTGTTCCACAGACCAACTCCGCGTCCCTCGAGGCCGACCGCTGCGACCGATCCGTCCGGGCTGAGCCGCCCCGGATGGGTATAGGGCCACTCCCGCAGTCCCGCGGAGTCGGTGAACGTGAACGGGCGCCGCACCAACGGCCCGGAACCCTCCAGGTCCCAAGCAATGGCGGTACCGTCGTAACCGGCTGTGTAGAGCCTCCTGCCGTCGGGGCTGAACACCGAGCCCCACACCGCCCGGGAGTGGCCGTCGAGTGTGTCGACGAGGGACGTTCCGTCCACGTCCCAGACATTCACCGCTCCGTTGATGTCCGTCGAGATGACCATCGTGCCGGCGGAGCTGAACTGCAGGCTGATCGGGAATGAGGCATCCGGGCTCCCGACCTCGGTCACGACGCTCGTGGTCGCATCGATCAGCGCAAACCCTCGAGCCAACCCGGCGGCGACGATCGAACCGTCGGGGCTGACGGCAAGCGCCCGATAGCCGCCCCAGGGGCCATCCAGTTCGATGACCCTGGTCGACTCACCGCTGGCGATATCCCACCATGACACCTCGTTCTCAGCCGTCGACGCGATGATCACCGACCGGCCGCCATCGGTCAGAACCACCGGTGGGACGGCGCGCTGTTGCGACAGCCAGGTGCCCTCGAATCCTTCGGGCCGAATCGTCGGCCCGGCGGGCTCCAGCGTGGCGGCGTCGCGGATCGTGACCCACGCCGGGCCGACCGAGCC
>JBFINP010000018.1:0-53361 GCA_041611095.1 Acidimicrobiia bacterium
CGTTCCGAGGTTGGACGTCATGATGATGACGGTGTTCTTGAAGTCGACGCTGCGGCCCTGAGAATCCGTCAGGCGGCCGTCCTCCAGGATCTGGAGCAGGATGTTGAAGACGTCGGGGTGGGCCTTCTCGATCTCGTCGAAGTGCACCACGGAGAATGGCTTGCGCCGCACCGCCTCGGTGAGCTGGCCGCCCTCGTCGTAGCCGACGTAACCCGGGGGCGATCCGACGAGACGGCTCACGGCGTGCTTCTCCATGTACTCCGACATGTCGATCTGGATGAGGGCGTCCTCGTCACCGAAGAGGAAGTCGGCGAGGGACTTGGCGGATTCGGTCTTCCCGACGCCCGAGGGGCCGAGGAAGATGAACGATCCGGCGGGGCGCTTCGGGTCCTTCAGACCGGCGCGGGTCCGGCGAATCGCCTTCGACACTGCGGCGATGGCGTCGTGCTGGCCGACGATCCGCTTGTGCAGCTCGTCTTCCATGTTGAGGAGCTTCTCGGTCTCCTCCTCGGTGAGTCGGTGGACGGGGATGCCGGTCCACTGCGCCAGCACCTCGGCGATCTCCTCCTCGTCGATCACGGCCGAGTAGTCGTTGCCGGTGATGAGCGCCTCGCGCTCCTTCTCGGTGCGGTCGGCCACCAGCGTGCGCTCCTGGTCGCGCAGCTGAGCGGCCCGCTCGAACTGCTGGCTCTGCACGGCCTCACGCTTGTCCTTGCGCAGCCCGGCAAGCTTCTCGTCGATCTCCTTGACGTCGGCGGGCAAATCGCTGCGCTTGAGGCGCATGCGGCTGCCGGCCTCGTCGATGAGGTCGATGGCCTTGTCCGGTAGGTACCGGTCGGCGATGTAGCGATCGGCGAGGTTGGCGGCGTTGACAAGGGCCTGGTCGGTGAACCGCACCCGGTGGTGGTCCTCATAGCTCGAGCGCAAACCCTCGAGGATCTTGATCGTGTCGGCGACCGACGGCTCGTCGACCTGGATCGGCTGGAAGCGACGCTCGAGGGCAGAGTCCTTCTCGAGGTACTTGCGGTATTCCTCCAGCGTCGTGGCGCCGACGGTCTGGAGCTCGCCACGGGCCAGCATCGGCTTGAGGATGCTGGCAGCGTCGATGGCGCCCTCGGCGGCGCCGGCACCGACCAGCGTGTGGATCTCGTCGATGAAGAGGATGATGTCGCCGCGGGTGCGAATCTCCTTGAGCACCTTCTTGAGTCGTTCCTCGAAGTCGCCGCGGTACCGGGATCCCGCCACCAACGCGCCGAGGTCGAGCGTGTAGAGGTGCTTGTTGGTGAGCGTGTCGGGAACGTCGCCGGCGACGATGCGCTGCGCAAGGCCCTCGACGATGGCCGTCTTGCCGACACCCGGCTCACCGATGAGCACGGGGTTGTTCTTCGTGCGCCGCGAAAGCACCTGCATCACGCGCTGGATCTCGTTCGTGCGGCCGATGACCGGGTCGAGCTTGCGCTCGCGAGCGAGCTGCGTGAGGTTGCGCCCGAACTGGTCGAGGACGGTGGACCCGCTCGGCCCGCTCTCGCTCGATGAGGAGCGGCCGCTGCCGCTCGGGTGCGACGAGGTCTGCTCCTCGCCCTGTACACCGGACAGGAGCTGGATGACCGTCTGCCGAACCTTCTGCAGCTCGGCGCCCAGCTTCTGGAGCACCTGGGCGGCGACGCCCTCTCCTTCACGGATCAAACCGAGGAGGATGTGCTCGGTGCCGATGTAGTTGTGGCCGAGCTGGAGCGCTTCACGCAGCGACAGCTCGAGAACCTTCTTGGCGCGGGGGGTGAAGGGGATGTGGCCGCTGGGTGCCTGCGATCCCTGGCCGATGATCTCGACCACCTGGCTGCGAACTGCTTCGAGGTTGATCCCGAGGCCCTCGAGGGCTTTGGCGGCGACGCCTTCACCCTCGTGGATCAGCCCGAGGAGAATGTGCTCGGTGCCGATGTAGTTGTGATTGAGCAGCCGTGCTTCTTCTTGGGCGAGCACCACCACACGGCGGGCCCGGTCCGTGAATCTCTCAAACACGTCTCTCACCTTCCAAAGCGATGGCGCTCGGGGTGAACCGGGCGCCGCGCCGAGTATAGCCCGGGGTGGTCTCTAGCCCGGATTCACCTTTTCAAGCATTACAACCGCTCATGGGAGGTCGCGCATTCCGTCGAACGACCCATTTGGGCAGGGGCCTACGGGCCGTCTCTCCCTGGAAGATGCTGTCAGGGTCCAGGATCCCGGCATCCGCAAGAACGAACGCCGCCACCAGCCGCACCCCTCGCCGAATGTCGAGAACCCCCGTGTCCCGACGAATCCGATCCTCCGCACTCATCGACGACGAGCACGAGCCCGCGCAGGATTGTCACGTTCTGAATCAATGTCCTCCCAGGGGGACGAGGGGGACCGATGCTCTCCGCTCGGACCCCTTCCGCACCGGACCTCGCGTGCGCTGCACGGGTGGATGGTTGGTCAACGCCCGCAACTAACCTCCCCGCCATGGACGTGCCACCGCTCCAAGAGCTGGTCGCCATACCTCGTGTATGGGATCGTCTCGACCGAGTCGAGACGCGCCTCCGTGAGGTTTCGCAGGCGTCGACGACGTTCCTGACCGAGGTTGCGCAGCACGGCTTACAGGCCGGCGGCAAGCGGTACCGGCCGCTCCTCGCGCAGGTCACCGCCGAGCTCGGACCCCACGACGGCGATCTCCCGGTGGAGGCGGGCGTGGCCGTGGAGCTCGTGCACCTGGGATCGTTGTATCACGACGACGTCATCGACGAGGCGGCGACTCGGCGCGGTGCGGCATCGGTAAACGCCAATTGGACCAACACGGTGGCGATCCTCGCCGGGGATTTCCTGCTTGCCCGTGCATCGGAGGTCGCCGCTCCCCTCGGAGAGGAAGCGGTCGCCCTGATCGCTCGGACCTACGCAACGCTGTGTGAGGGACAAGCACTCGAGCTCCAGTTGACCGACGATCTCGACCACGGCCCCGACGAGTACCACCAGGTGATCGGGGGCAAGACGGCAAGCCTCATCCGCACGTCGGCGCGGTTGGGTGCCATGACGGGTGGAGCCGACCGCGAGGTCGTCGAGGCGGTATCGGACTGGGCCTGGGAGATGGGTCTGGTCTTCCAGCTGACCGACGATGTGCTCGATCTCGTTGCCGACGAGGCCTTCATCGGGAAACCAGCGGGATCGGACATCAAGGAGGGCACATTCACCCTGCCCGTCATCTATGCGCTGCACGGACCGATGGGCGAGGAGATCCGGAACCTGCTTCGCTCGGGAAGACCCCACGAGCAGCCCGCCATCGAGCGCGTCATCGACCTCGTTGTCGCCGGCGGCTACATCGACGAGGTGTTGGACGAGACGGCAGAGCGGATCCGGCTCGCCGAGAAGGCAATCGCCCGCATCGGCACCGGCGCACTCGGGGAGGTCTTCACGAACCTCGACCGCTACCTGCTCGACCGAGTCGAGTCCGCCCGCCGCCGCTGAGGGTCGACTGCTCCATACAAGCGGGTGTCGCCCCCAGAGGGAGCTTTCCGGTTCAGACGACTCGCTTCGCTCGTCTCATCCCCGTCGCATCACCGCGAGCTCCGGGCCGACTGGCTTCGCATACTCCTGATCGCCGGCATCATCGTCGTGCACTCAGCGGGCGCTGTCGTCGACATCGCAGGCTGGTACTACGACGACGAGTACACGCCGCAGTGATCTGGTCGATGCTGCTCACGATCCCGGCGTTCTGCGGCGCCGTCTTCCGCCTGCTTTGCCGTCGGCTACGGCCTCACCCGACTCCCAGGTATCTCACGGGTCTTGTGACTGCCGGCCCGATGCCGCCGATCGAACTCGCTATCTGCGTTTCGGGCGAAATCACTCGCCGGTTTCGATCTCCTCGAGCTCGGCGGCGTCGAGAAGCGCCTGCTCCTCGATGCTCGACGGAACCGAGACGGCGGCCTCGATGGAGTCGGCAACGGACTTCTCGGCAGCCCGGAGGTCCTCCGGGCTCGGATGCGGATGATGATGGTGCGTGTCGCTCACGCCTGATCAGCTCCCACTCTCGGCTCCTTCGATGGTACCCGTTTGGAGCCGGGAAGTGTCACGCAACCGACAGATCGAGCTCGGTCACCTCGTGGAGTTGCTCGTCATTCACGACGGGAGCGTCTCCGCCGGTCATCTCCAGCCAGTTGTCCGTCCGCGTCGTCAAGGACGACACGACGTACATCAGTTCCTGGAGCTCGCTGCGCTCCATGCGAATGGCTTGGCGGGCCAGCTCACTGACTTCGCCGTCCGACCGGTACTGCGGAAGCGCCAGCGACCGGGCGATCTCGTACCGACCCTTGAGCTGGTGGTTGAAGATCCCGCGCGCGTTGTCCGCCGCCTCCGGCTTGGTCAGGCAGCGGTCGATGCACCAGGCGGCCGCCGAGCCGGAGTACAGGGCGAGGACCACACCGACGGAGAAGATCGGATCGACGAACCCGGCGGCGTCGCCGGCCACGAGCCAGCCCGGTCCTGTCAGCTCGTCGGTCTGGAACGAGTAGTCGGCGATCGACGCCGAGCTGCCCGGGATGAACTCGGCACCTTCGAGGAGCTCGGAGACGACGGGGACCTCCATGACGCGGCGCTGGAAGAAGTCCTCCCAGGTCTCACCGTCCCACCGCGCCGTCTTGACCTGCTCGCGGGGGAGGACGAGCCCGACACTCGTGCTCTGACGCAGCAGGATGAACCAGCACCAGCCGTGATCGCCGCCGTCCTTGATCGAGGTGACGTAGGTGACCGGGGCATGCTCGCGCCACTCCTCGGCCCGGTGAGCCTTGCCGTCGAGAGACAGGTAACGGGTGTTGCGGTAGTAGCCCCAGACGCTCAGATACTTGAAGGCGTCATCCATGCGGCGGATGCCGTGCTGGCGACCCAGGACCGCGTTCTGACCGGTGGCATCGAGGATGTAGCGGGCGGCGATCTCCCCGGTGCCCTCGGTCGTCCGGTAGTGGACGTTGGCGTAGTCGCGGCCGGTGGCTTCGTCGTGGCCGGTGTCGGCAGCGGTGACGGCGACCTCCATGAAGCCCTTTGCCCCCTCCGAAACGGCGTGCTCGAAGAGGATCTGGTCGAAGCGGTCCCGTTCCACGTGCATGGCGGGGCGGTCGTAGCCAAAGGCTTTGAAAGCATGGGCGAGGGTGCGGCCTTGCCACTGCACCATGCCACCGGCCTTCGCGATGAAGTCCTCGGCGAGGATCTTCTCGGTGACCCCCATGAGGTCCATGTACTTCCAGAAGTCGGGGATGAGGCTCTCGCCGACCTTCTCACGGGGATGCCGGTACTTCTCCAGCAGCACCACATCGTGGCCGTTCCTGGCGAGCAGCGTTGCTGCGAGGCTGCCGGCGGGCCCGCCACCGGCGACGACGACATCACACTGCTTCGGAATGTTCATGCTCTCGGACCCCCTCATGACCCCACAGATGCGGGCGCGTCACTACGCCGTGCGGCTCGCCCCGCCAGGTTAGTGAGGGGCGTTTTGGTACGGAAGGGCGCCACCTGGGTCGGACGACTCAAACCCGGGTGCCGTGACCATCGATGATGACGGCGCCCGAGCAGGCGCCGAGCCGGATCGAACGGCCGTCCCGACTGGCGGAGCCGGCGCTCCAGACCACGCCTCCATCGAGACGCGGAAGCTCGAGTGTCAACGCCCGTGCCCCGGTGTTCACCGCCACGACGATGCGTTCATCCTCGGTCTCTCGCTGGTAGGCGAAGGCGGTGCGCCGGTGCGCCAGCAAGGTGAACCGTCCCTTGCGCAAGGCGGGCGATTCGTGCCGCAGCCGGAGCAGCCGACGCACTGCATCGTGGTGGGCGCTGCCGACGGCATCCCAGTCGAAGCCGCGCCGGTTGTCGGGATCGCCCTCTCCCGCGATGGGCAGCTCATCGCCGTAGTACAGACCCGGCGCCCCAGGGAAGGTGAGCTGGATGAGGGTGGCGAGGAGGAGCTTCCGTTCGTCGCCTCCGGCGAGCGTGACGAAACGGGGTGTGTCGTGCGAGCCCAGCAGGTTGTGGTTGCGATGGGTCACCGTCGGCGAGTACATGGCAAGCAGCTCGAGCAGCCCTTCCAGGAAGCTCTCGACGTCGATGCGACCAAGGGCGATGTGATCGAGGCACAGCTCCCGGAACGTGTAGTTCATGGTTGCGTCGAACTCGCCGCCGTGGAGCCAGCGGCGGGCATCTCCCATCACCTCGGCGATGAGGAACGTGTCGGGCTTGACGGCGTGAAGCTCTGACCGGAGCTCCGCCCAGAAGTCGTGGTCGATGTAGCGCACCACGTCCATGCGCCAGCCGTCGATGTCGAACTTGCGGACCCAATGGGTGGCGACACCGAGCATGTAGCGTCGCGCTGCTGCGTTCGACAGGTCTATCCGCGGCATGATCGGGACGCCGTACCAGGCATCGTACGTCGGCTCGACCGCCGGCCCGTCGTCGTGCCGGATCTCGATGGGGATGCCGGCTTCGCGCTCGAGGCGCTGGATGTGCCGCACCCAATACGCGCTGCCGTCGAGCAGGTGTGGCCGGTGGATCACGCGCAGCGGCCAGTCGCGGATCACAAACCAATCGGCGTATGCGGAGCGCTCGCCGTTCGCCACGACGTCGGCGAAGGCGAAGAACTGGGGATGGCAATGGTTGAAGGAGGTGTCGAGGATGAGCCTGATGCCATGGCCGTGGAGGGCGCCGACGAGTTCCCCGAGCGCATCGTCGCCTCCGAGCACCGGGTCGACCGAGTAGTAATCCGCCGTGTCGTACCGATGATTGGACGGCGAAGTGAAGATCGGGTTGAGATACACCGCATCGACGCCGAGCTCGACGAGGTGGTCCACTCTGGCGGCGATCCCGCGGAGGTCGCCGCCGAGGAAGCTGGCGCTGCCGGGCTTCGCATCCCACGGCTCGACGTCGGGCGGGTTGAGGGCAGGGTCTCCGTTGGCGAACCGGTCGGGGAAGATCTGATAGATCACCGCCCCCGCCGCCCACTCGGGGGCCTCGTGGTGTGCGACTTCGCTCACATCTACCTGGAATCGATCGATCCGCTCTATGGCGCTCGTCACTCCCGTCGGCGACAGGTACGCCGGGGCTCCCTCGGCGAGGCGCACGGCGATGCTGCACTCGAAGCGCCCGGTGAAGGGCTCGATACAGGCCTCCCAGAGGGACAGCCCACCTGCCGAGCCCACCGGTCGCAGCGGGTAACCCAGAATCCGGTCGTCGTACCGGATGGCGAACATGGCTTCACGGCACCCGGCAGGGGCGACGAGCCGCACCGACAGCGCGCCCTCGGTAGTGCGGCTCAAGAACGCCGGATCGCTCGGGTCGAAGACGAGACGGTGCGGGCGGACGTTGCCGTTGCCGAAGATCTGGACATCGGATTCGAGGGGAATCGGTGCGACCCGCGTCACTGGCACCGCCTCAACCCTTGACGGCGCCCTGGGTCAGACCACTGACGATGGCACGCTGGAACACCAAGAAGGTGACGGCGATGGGGAGGGCACCCACCACAGCCCCGGCGGCCAGCTGACCCCATTTCGACGCGTAGTCCGACAGGGTGAACGTCTGGAGTCCGATGGTGTAGGTGAATTGCGACACCGACGTCAGCAAGGTACGAGCAAGCACGAACTCGGAGAAGGTGATCACGAACTGGATCACGAAGATCACCGCGAGGATCGGGCGGGTCAGCGGCAGGATGATCCGCCAGTAGACCGTCCACGCCGACGCGCCATCCACCCGCGCCGACTCGTCGAGCGAGGTGGGTACCGAATCCATGAAGCCCTTGATCAAGAACGTGTTGAAGCCGACGGCTCCCCCCAGGTAGACGAGGATGAGACCGGCGTGCGTGTCCAAGCCGAAGGCCGGGAAGACGTCACCGATCTGGTCGATGATGAGGAAGATGGCGACGAACGCAAGGAACTGCGGGAACACCTGAACCAGCAGCACGCTGAGAAGACCAATGCGCCGCCCCCGGAACCGGAACCTGCTGAAGGCGTAGGCCGACATCGCAGCCAGCATCACGACGATCGCCGACACGATGAGCGAGATGCGCCACGAGCTCCACAACCACGTCATGAACGGCGATTGCGGAGGATTCTCGAAGATGTCGCGATAGTTGTCGAACGTCGCACCCTCGGGAACGAACCTGGAGCTCGACAGCGTGTCGACGGGGTTTATGGAGGCAGACACCATCCACGCGATCGGATACACCGCAAAGAGGACGACGACGAAGGCGATCAGGTACCGCCACCCCAACTCCCGAGCCCAACGGCGGAAGGGCATCGGCGGGTGCACGATCTTCTCCTTCGGACTTCGCGACGTCAAGAGCCGAGCAGGTCCGGCTGCACCGATGGGTCGCTCAGAGGCTGCCATAGATCTCCTCCAATCGCCTGGTGAAGCGGAAGCCGAAGCTCGAGATGACGACCACGATGAAGAAGATGAAGACCGTGATGGCGGCACCGAGGCCGAACTGGTTGCCTCGCCCGCCGGCGATGGCGAGGTCGAACGTGAAGGTGATGAGGATGTCGGTGGCACCGACCGGTACGGCAGCATCGAGGATGGGGGGACCACCGACCGTCAAGAAGTAGATCATCACGAAGTTGTTGAAGTTGAAGGCGAACGATCCGATGAGGAGGGGCGCCAGCGACACCATCAGCAACGGGAAGGTGATCCTGCGGAACACGTTGAACCCCCCGGCACCGTCGACGCGCGCCGCCTCCTGGAGTTCCTCGGGGATCGCCTGCAAGGCACCGGTTGAGATCAGGAACATGTAGGGGAAGCCCAGCCAGGTGTTCACCAGCAGGACGGCGACCTTTGCCCAGGTCGGATCGCTGAGCCACGGCACCCGTCCCAACCCGACGCCTGCGAGCAGGTTGTTCACTTGTCCGAACTGCTCGTTGAGCAGACCCTGCCAGATGAGGATGCTGAGGAAGGCCGGCACGGCATAGGGCAGGATGTAGATCGAGCGGAACAGCGTCTTGCCACGGAAGCGTTGGTGCTGCATCGTGATGGCCAGCCCCAGCCCGAGCGCAAAGGTCAACAGCACGGAGCCGAGGGCAAACACCACGTTCCAGATGAAGACCCCGATGAAGGGATCACGGATCGCCTTGTTCGTGGCAACGTCGGCGTAGTTGGCGAAGCCGATGACGGCCACCCAGCCCGGGGTGAGCACTTGGTCCTCACGGCACACGAAGTTGCCGACAGTGTCCTCGGTGTCACCGACCGGGCAGCGGCGGTCATTGACCAGATCGACCATCGCATCGGCCTCGCGGTCGTACTGGAACTGCTGAGACGCAAGCACCACCCGTCCCTCGGAGAGGCCGAGAACCTGGACCTCGCCTTGCTCGACGTCGACGACGAGCCGGTCGAACTGGAGCGTATTGGCCAGCTGGAAGACCTCAGCGGTGCTGAGGCGCCGGTAGGGCCCGATCTCGTCCGGTATCTCGTCGCCGTCGGAATCGACGACTCCGAGCTCCTCCGGGTCTTCCTGCCCAGGCTCCAGCGGCTCGTCGGTGCGGAGCCGGGGTTCACCGAAGAGGAGCCTGCCGTCGTCGGCGACGAGCAGGAATCGGGTCGCCCGAGCCTCGTCCTGGAAGACGTAGAGATCGAAGAGCTCGCCGGGTGCGTCCGGATCGGTGAACACCCGGCCTTCGAGGATCTCGATCACCTGGTCCTTGCTGAGGACGTTGCCCGTGGCCCAGTTCGTGATCGAGATGTACATCGTGTACAGGATCGGTACCACGAGGAATGCGAACAGGAAGACGAGACCGGGTGTCGTCCAGCGAAGCGCCGAGGTGCGCGGCCACAGGTACACCCAGTTGACGAATGCGGTGCCGATGATGAGCGCAGCGAGGAACAGCCAGGCGCCGTCCGCAAACAGCACGAGCGCCGCATAGACGGCGATCGCATCCAGCAGGGCGAGGCCGCCGAGCTTGAGCCAGAACCCGCGCCCGTACTCCAGGTGACGCGGCGGCCGAGGAGTGGGTGGGGTCTCCCTGCGCTGCTGGAGGTCGCTCATCGGGGGCGCGATCCTACCGCACCGCCTTTGCGGCGACCTGCACGCGCCGAGGGGAGGGCAGAAGCCCTCCCCTCGGCCGTCTCGGACGGTGCGTGATCAGCCGCCGGCGATGGCGTTGGCGATCTGGTCGGCCGCCTGGTTCATGGCGTCCGTTGCGGAGCTCTGCCCCTGGCGAACGGCGAGGAGCTGGTTGCCGAGGGGCTCCCACACGCTTCCCATCTCGGGAACGTTGGGCATGAACTGCCCGTTGGCTCCCGACACACCGAACGCCGTGAAGACCGGATCGCCGCTGATAGCGGCCAGCGTCGGCTGCCACACCGGACCGCGAGGATCGGCCTGGTGCAGCGCCAGCATGGTCTCATCGGTTGCGATGAAGCCACGGAGGAACTCCTCTGCGATGGCCGGGTTCTCTCCGAACTGGCTGATGTAGAAGCCGCGGACTCCGAGGAACGGCGCCATCGGGCCGCCGGCGAGGGTCGGCAGCGGAGCCACACTCCAGCTGATTCCTTCCTCGTTCCAGGTGTTGATCCACCACGGACCCGACATGAAGAACGGCTGAGTGCCCTCGATGAAGAAGGTCTTCGCATCGTCCTCATCGATCGGAGCGATGTACCCATCTGTGACGAGTTGCTCGAGCGCTGAGACACTGGCGATGGCTCCTTCGGAGTTGACGCCGATGTCACTCACATCGAAGCCGGACGACGGTTCGAAGCCGAAGATGTAGCCACCGCCCGCCGATACGAACGGGAAGTTGTGGTAGGCATCGGCCGCGGTTCCGCCGCCCTGAACGCCCCAGCAGTTCGAAATGGCGTCACCGAGCTCGTCGCAGATCGCAGTGAGCTCCTCGACTGTCGTCGGCGGAGTCTCGACGAGATCTGGGTTGTAGTACAGGGCCACGTTCTCGGCCGCGTACGGCAGGGCATATGTGACGCCGTCGATGGTGAACGCGTTGATGCTGACATCGGTCAGGTTGTCGGCGATGCCGCCGAGATCCAGCGGAGCCGCGATGCCGCTCGTGGCCATCTCACCGACCCAGTCGTGGGCACCGATGAAGATGTCCGGCCCAGCACCTGCAGGGGCCTGCTGGACGATCTGCTCGCGCATGTCCTGGAAGTCGATCACCGTCACCTCGACCGGGACGCCGGTCGCCTCGGTGAACGGCGCAGCGACCTCTTCGATGATCGGGCCGAACTTGTCGTCCGCCCAGACCTTGAGCGCCGGGAGCGCGGCCGCCGTCGTGTCGGGTGCGGCGGTCGTGTCCGGAGCTGCGGTGGTGTCCGGCGCCGCCGTGGTATCCGCGGCCACCGTCGTGTCGGGTGCGGCTGTCGTGTCCGTACCTGCGTCGTCGTCGCCGCCGCAAGCCGCGACGATGAGGACGAACGCTGCGAGCACGGCGAAAAGCCTGAATCGGGAGCGAATCACTTCCCCTCCTCGTTGGATGGTCTGGTGTGATGGGGCCGAATGGCCATATCGGGATAGCGATATCGGGCGACGCCCCGCACGGCGGGTGCGACGCCGTCGCGCACGACGATATCACCCATGAAGCCCGGCCCCCATTCCGGCGCGCTCATCAAACCGAGGACACGCCCTGACTCGACCCTGGGCCGGACGCCCCATTACCTTCCAGTGCCCGCTGCGGTTACGCTGTCGTGAAGCCAGAAGCCCGGCATAGGGTCGCCGGGCTACGACTGGGGGAAGCAGGGGGAATGGAGCCGTGGGCGCTCGCCGCTACGGGCGGCGGCCTGTTTGGCGTTGTTGTCGCCCTCTCCGGAGTGCTCTTGTGGCGCGCCCGGCGGAGGCGGCAGCAGGTGCACGCAGGCTACGAAGACATCATCATCGGGCTACGGACCAGCTACACGTCGCTGAAGTCCGGAATCGATGCGCTCGATGGCGGTGACTACCCACTTGCGTTCGAGATCGGCCGTCAGCTGCTTGCCCGACCCGCCATCAGCACCTATCCGACGGCGGCGATCCACAGCTTGATCGGCCGGGCGGCCCTCGAGCTTGGGCTTTTCAAGACCGCCTCGACCCATCTCGCTGCTGCTATCTCCAGCTCCGGCAAGGGGGAGTTGGTGCCACCTCGAGCGACCCTGCTCCGGCTACTCGCCGAGGCCGACCTCAACCGCTGCGACCATCGAAGCGCCGCGGCGCTCGCTCTTAGGGCGATGGATGCTTCCAAGGACGCACGCGCCAAGGTCGACGCGCTCCGCATCGCTGCCCTCGCCAACCTCATCAGCGGCGACAGGATCGAGGCGCTCGCCCTCGTCGACGAGGCCGAAGCCATGTCACAGGACCCGGTGGACACCGCGTCGGCGCGATGGCTGCGGGCTCGCATCAGCGCGGCGGACTCCGATCTGGATGCGGCTGCGGAGCTCCTGGTGACGGCGCAACGAACCTTCCTCGGAGCCGGCCGCACCGTGGAGGCCGCTGCGATCATGCTCGACATCGGAGATCTCGCCGAGCGTCGCGACGAGCCCGTGAGGGCCTCGGCGCTGTTCAGCGACGCCGCCAATGCCGGGGCGGAACGCCCCCACGCGCACTTCAACCGCGCCATCTGCACGGCACGTCTCGCAGGTGCCATGGCTCGAGCCGGAGATCTGGAAGCCGCCCGCTTGCACGCCAAGGAGGCGGAAGACGCCTTCGCACGATGTGAGACCGATGCCGGCGGGATGTTCATGGCGTGGGTTCGCGCCCGTATCGCGGGCGCCGCCGGCGAGCACGACGGGGAGGCGGGCGCCTACACGGAGGCGATCGACAGGGCGGCGTCCCTCAATGCGTGGTATTGGCGGGACCGCATCGCCCTCGACTTGGGCGTCTGAGCCCCACCCCTCGCGCCTCGGTCGTCACAGACCGGCGACTTCGACCGGTTCGAGATCGTCGGCAGGATCGAAGCCGAAGACCTGCCCGTAGAAGGAGAGCTCGGCCGCCCTCGACCGCTTGATCGTCTCCGCCTTGCGGAAGCCGTGACCTTCGCCTTCGAAGGCCACCAGGGCGTGAGGGATGCCCGTGGCGGCGAGCGCCGCCGCCATCGCCTCGGCCTGCTGGGGTGGCACGACATCGTCGTCCATGCCCTGGAACAGGATCACGGGGCATGACAGCTCGTCGATGTGGTAGATGGGAGACCGGAGCCGGTAGGTGTCCTCGTGCTCGGGGTAGGGGCCCACGAGACCGTCGAGGTAGCGGGACTCGAACTTGTGCGTGTCTTCGGCGAGGGCTACGAGGTCGCCGATGCCGTAGTAGCTGGCACCGGCGGCGAACTCGTCGTGGAAGGTGAGCGCACAGAGTGTGGTGTAGCCGCCGGCGCTGCCGCCACGAATGGCCATGCGGTCCGGATCCACGTGGCCCCCTCCGGCGAGGTAGAGCCCGGCGGCGATGCAGTCCTCGGTGTCCACGATGCCCCACCGTCCCCTGAGGGCGTCACGGTACGGCCGCCCGTACCCCGTCGAGCCACGGTAGTCGACGTCGACCACGCCGAACCCGCGGCTCGTCCAGAACTGCACTCCAAGGTCGAGTGCGGTGCTCGCCTGGCTCGTGGGGCCGCCGTGACTGATCACCAAGAGCGGCGGTCGCTCCCCTTCCGGGGCTACGAAATCCGGGTTGGTCGGTGGATACCAGAACGCTCGGGCCGTGGCGGTACCCGAGGTCGGGAACTCGATCGCCACCGGCACGCTGATGTACCGAGAGTCGACCGCAGGCCGGTGAGAGGTGCGAACCACCTCGGTCGCCCCGCTTGCGTCGACGGCGGTGACGCCGAGCGGAGCGACCGAACTGCCGGCGACCACCCACGTCCTGCCGCCGGCCACGGCGACGGTCGACCCGAAAACGTTGCACCCGATGCGGAGCCGCTGGAGGCTCCCGTCGCGCAGGCGCCCGAGATGCTCTCGCCCGTCCATGACGTAGATCCCGACGATGCTGCCGTCCGGCTCGAATGCATAGCGACGCATGCCGAGGCGCCACTGGGGCACGCCGAACTCGGCCTCCTCCAGGTAGAGATCACCGATCTCGCCGTCGCGCAGCCGGTAGAGGTTCCACCAGCCGGTGCGGTCGGACACCCAGTGGAGCGCTCCACGCGGCGACCACTCCGGCTGGAAGATCGACTCGGTCCGCCCGCCGGCGACCCGCTCGGGCTCGCTCACACTTCCGTCGGCGTCGAGCGCTCCCACCCACAGCTCCGTCCCGTCCCACGGCATGTTCGGGTGGTCCCACGCCAGCCATGCCAGCGTGCTCCCATCCGGACTGACGCGGGGAGACGAGTAGAAATCGTTGCCAGAGGCGATCACCGCTGGTGGCTGCGAACCGTCGAGCGGGAACGCCACCAGCTCGTTGACGGGTTCGTCGGCCTCGGAGTGCGATTCCTGTACCGCGATCACCACGTCCTCGTGAATGACCAGGTCGCCGTAGCGAGCACCCGCCGGAAGCTCGGGTTCGGGCGTGATGGCCACCGCGGTCGCGCCGTCGAGCCGGTAGACCCGCTGATCCTCGAACCGGGTGGCGACGACCACCCCGCGAGATACGGCGAGCTCGCCTCCCCCGTACTCGTGGACCCGGCTCCGTGCGCTGAAGCCGGCCGGCGACACGTCGGCGAACGCGCCATCGGGCGAGCGCTTCACGACGGTCGTACGACCTCCGTCCTCCGGGCGGGTCTCGGTCCAGTAGACGTCTTGTCCGTCGGCGACCAGCTGGCCGATCTTCGTACTCGCCTCGGTGACCAATTCGAGGGTGATGGGTGAGCGCCACGACCCGTAGGGGGCGATCGAGGTCATGGCGCCGAGCTCCCGTCGGGGCGCTCGGGCCGCAGCGTCGGGAAGAGGATCACCTCGCGTATGTGGTGGCGGTCGGTCAGCAGCATGACGAGCCGATCGACTCCGATGCCGAGACCGCCGGTGGGCGGCAGACCGTACTCGAGCGCCAAGAGGTAGTCCTCGTCGATGGGGTGCGCCTCCTCGTCGCCGCTGCGCCGCGCCGCGGCCTGTGCCTCGAACCTCCGACGCTGATCGAGTGGGTCGTTGAGCTCGGAGAAGGCGTTGGCATACTCACTGCCGCCGATGAACAGCTCCCACCGTTCGGTGAGGTTCGGATCGTCCCGATGCTCACGGGCAAGGGGCGACACCTCCTTGGGGTGATCCATGACGAACGTGGGCTCCCAGATGTCGTCGGCGACCAAGGTGTCGAACAGCTCCTCGACGATCTTGCCGTGGCCCCAGTAGTCCATCGGCTCGATCCCGTGCCGACGTGCCACCTCGCGCACCTCGTCGAGCGGAGCGGCGAAGTCGATACGGCCTCCGACGGAGTCGGCGACGAGGTCGACCATGCGCACCCGGCGGTAGGGCGGCGTGAGGTCCAGCGGACGATCCCGATAGGTGAGGACCGTCGATCCGGCCACGAGCTTGGCGAGCTCCGCCATGATCTCCTCGACCATGGTGGCGATGTCGCCGTAGTCGGCGAGCGCGGCGTAGGACTCGAGCATCGTGAACTCGGGATTGTGGGTGGCATCGATGCCCTCGTTGCGGAAGATCCTCCCGACCTCGAAGACGCGGTCGAGGCCGCCGACGATGAGCCGCTTGAGATGGAGCTCGGTGGCGATGCGCAGGTACATGGTCAGGTCGAGGGATCGATGGTGCGTCGAGAACGGCCGGGCCAAGGCCCCGGTCGCCTCGCTGAGCAGCACCGGCGTCTCCACCTCCACGTAACCTCGCGATTCGAACTGCCGTCGCAGCTCGGACACGATGGCGGCGCGATCGAGAGCCACCCTCCGCGAATCGTCGTTGACCATGAGATCGAGGTAGCGGCGCCTGCTGCGCAACTCGACGTCGTGGAGCCCGTGCCACTTGTCGGGCAACGGTCGCAGGCTCTTCTGGAGCAGGTCCAGCCTCTCGACACGAACCGACAGCTCACCCGACTTGGTGGTCATGACCATTCCGGCGGCTCCGACCCAATCGCCGAGATCCACGTCGCCGGTGACGGCGAGGCCCGCCTCGCCGAGGGTGCCGCTGTCGATGAAGAGCTGGATCCGCCCCGTGTGGTCCTGCACGGTTGCGAACACGAGCTTCCCGAACGACCGCAACAGCATCACTCGCCCTGCCACGACGACGGCGTCGTCGGTCTCCTGCTGTGGCTCCAGGTCGCCATACCGCTCGTGCAGCTCGGCCGCAGTCGCGGTTCGCTCGTAGCGATACGGGTACTCGCCCTCGGCGACTCGGGCCACGTGCTGGTCCAGCCGGCCCGCGGTCAGCGGGTCGTCGGCCAGCGGCGAGTGCTCTCCCGCTGCGTCGCCCTTCGTCGTGTCGCCCGTCATGCTCCGTCCTGGTTGAGATGGAAGATCAGCCGAAGCCCGTCGAGGGTGAGGAACTCGTCTACGGTCTCCACGCTCCTGCAGTGCGGCACGATGGTAGGGGCGAGGCCCCCCGTGGCGACTCTGGCGACCTCCCCGCCCAGCTCGGCGGCGATACGCTCCATGATGCCGTCCACGAGCCCGGCGTGGCCGTAGATCGCACCACTCTGGATCGCCTCGACCGTTCCCTTGCCGATGGGCGACCGTGGCGGGATGAACTCGACGGTGCGCAGCGCCGCGGTTCCCCCGATGAGCGCATCGGTGGCGATGGCGAGGCCGGGGGCGATGGCCCCGCCGAGGTACTCGCCCTCCCGACCCACGACGTCGAAGTTCGTCGACGTCCCGAAGTCGACGACGATGACCGGGGTGCCGTAGCGGTCGCGAGCGGCGACCGAGTTGACGATCCGGTCGGCGCCGACCTCACGGGGGTTGTCGATCTGGATCTGCATTCCGGTGCGGACGCCGGGTGCGACCACAACGACGTGATCCCCGGCGAGAAGGCCGGCGATGGTGCGCAGCGGGCCGGTGAGCGACGGAACCACGCTCGACAGTGCGACACCCGTGACATCCTGGGGATGGAAGCCCTCGAGCTCGAGCATGCCCTTCAGCCACATTCGCAGCTCGTCGGTCGTGCGCTCCTTGGTCGTGGTCAGGCGCCAGTGGCCGACGAGGTCCTCGTCCTCGTAGAGGCCCAGGACCGTCTGCGTGTTGCCGACGTCGAGAACCATCAGCATCGGCGAATCATCTTCCTCGGTGAGGTGGCGGCGTAGAGCACGCTCGGTTCGGTGAGCGTGACGCCGCGGTCGGCAACGACGCTCCCGTCCACGAGGTCGAAGTGCACGTTGTCGAGGAGGCGAGCGGGCCCGACGGTGGCGGCGACTGCGAGGAACCCAGGGCGGTCGAGCCGGTCGAGGCGAGCGATGTCGTCGGCCGAGGCGAGGGCGGCGTACTCGGGGTCTACACCGGCGGCGCCCTCCATGGCCCGTTGCGCAATGCGCTCGAGTTCCGCACCCACGGTCTCGCCCGCTTCCGCGGCGCCGGCCGCCGACATGAGCCCACGGCTCAGCGCGGTCGCCGCCTCCCGTTGGGCCGGAGACAGGTACGAGTTTCGGGACGACAGGGCGAGCCCGGAAGGCTCCCGCACGATGGGACAGCCGACGATCTCGACCGGAAAGGAGAGATCCTCGGCCATCCGCCGCACGACGGCGAGTTGCTGAGCGTCCTTCCGGCCGAAGTAGGCCCTCGTCGGGCGAAGCCCGGCGAGGAGCTTGGCCACCACGACGGCCACGCCGGCGAAGTGCCCCGGCCGGCTCGCCCCCTCGAGGGTGTCGACGAGTCCGCCCACTATCACCTTGGTGACGGGGTTCCGTGGGTAGACCTCCTCCACCGACGGGGCGAACAACACGTCCACGCCATTGGCGGCAGCGAGCTCGGCGTCTCGCTCGAAATCGCGTGGGTACCCGGACAGGTCCTCGTCCTCGCCGAATTGCAAGGGGTTGACGAACAGGCTCATCAGCACGGTGTCGTTGGCGCCGCGGGCCGCACGAGCGAGCGAGAGGTGGCCCTCGTGGAGAAAGCCCATGGTGGGCACGAGCCCGACCGACCCGGGTCGGATGCGCCGCGCCTCGGCAAATGATTCGACGATCCTCACGACGCGTCCTCGTCGGCTCGCCAATGCTCGAGCAGGTGCCTGAAGTCGTCGCCGCGCCCGGCGAGGCGCGACAGGTAGAGCACCGTGGCGGCGAACGCCGGAAGCCACTCCGGGGCTCGACGGGAAACGGCATCGAGCTGGGCCTCGACGGTGCCCACGTCGCCCCGTGCCACGGGCCCCGTCAGCGAGGGACGGGGGCCCATCTCGAAGGCGTTGGCCACGATGGCCTCGACCAGGGGGCGGGCCGCCTCGAACGGAACGCCGACGACTCCGAAGAGATCGGCCGCCATCGCCAGGGCCAGGATCGGGAAGTTGGCCGCGGCTGCGGCTCCTGCGTGGTAGAGCGCCTTGGCATCGTCGGCGAGGTCGAAGGCATACGCACCGAGTGAGGAGGCAAGCTCGTGGAGATCGGAACGCAGTGGGTCGGCTGCGGTGATGGCGATCCAGGCTCCTGCGATCCGCGCCGCACCCGCCTCGGGGCTCGGCAGGGTCTGCAGGGGATGGAACGATCCGGTCGTCGCTCCAGCGTCACGGAATGGTGCCAGGGCCTGCGTCGAGACCAAGCCGGAGAGGTGGACCACGCCTCGCACTCCTTGGACGCGCGGTGCCAATGCCGCGGCGACGGTGGCGATGTCATCGTCGCGGGTTGCGATCACCAACAGATCGCAGGCGGGAATGGGATCCGTCGCACCGAGCGGCGAGGCGCCGAGTGCGGCGGCACAGGAGCCGGCGTGCTCCCGATCGCGGCCCACGACAGCGACGATCTCATGGCCGGCATCACGGGCTGCCGTCGCCAAGGCGAGGCCGGCTCGGCCTGGTCCAACCAAGATGATGCGCATGGTGCCTCGGCTTCAGTCCGCTCGGGGTACCGGTACCGAGACGCGAGTGTAGAGACCGCCGGCGACGGCTTCCCCACCGCCGGCGTCCCAACGGGGCCCGGGCGACTCAGCGAGGAGGTCGGACGTACTCGATCTGTGGGGGAAGGTCCCTCAACTTCTCGAGCTGAGTCCGCTCGATGGCGTCTTGGCGCAGCCGAGCTGCCTCTTCAGCCATCATCCGGAGACGCGATGCTCTGGCGAGGAGAGCCTCGTCGATCACGGCGTCGGGGTCGACGCCGCCGTTCTTGAGGGCCGCATACGCCTCGGATCCACGCTCGCTGAGGTCGATCGTGAGCGTCTTCGTCATTGCACCCATGGTATAGGTGCGCTCCGAACGGTCCAGGGACCAAGGTCCCGGAGGGCGGGTGCGGGCGGGTGGCGCCGGCGCGGCTCATCGCACCGCGTTCCAGGAACCTACTTCGTGCCGAAGATGCGGTCGCCCGCATCGCCGAGGCCGGGAACGATGTAGCCGATCTCGTTGAGGTGGCTGTCGATGGCTGCGGTCCAGACCGGCACGTCGGGGTGGAGCTCGTGGAAGTGACGGATGCCCTCGGGGGCCGACACGAGGCAGACGAAGCGCACTTCCTTCGGACCTCGCTCCTTGATGAGGTCCACGGCGGCGACCGCGGAGTGGCCGGTGGCCAGCATCGGGTCGACGGCGATCACGATGCGATCCTCGAGCTTGTCGGGCAGCTTCAGGTAGTACTGGACGGCCTCGAGTGTCTCGTGGTCCCGGTACAGACCGATGTGACCGACGCGCGCCGAGGGGATCACGTCGAGGATGCCCTCCAAGATGCCGCCGCCGGCGCGGAGGATCGAGACGATGACAGGCTTCAACCCGGCCACGATGGGGGCGCGCATCGGTGACATCGGCGTCTCGATCTCGATGTCCTCGAGCGGGAGATCCCTGGTCACCTCGTAACCCATCAGCGCCGATATCTCCCGAAGCAACCGCCGGAACTCGGCGGTGCTCGTCTCCGCCATCCGCATCAGGGTCAATTTGTGCTGAACGAGCGGGTGGTCGATCACGATCACATCGCCGGCCATCTGGTCTCCTCCCGGGCCTGTGGAACCGCCCGCCACGATAGAGCGCAGGGCCGGCCAGGAGCGATGCGAAAACCGCGGTGCGGTGGCTCCGCCGCCGCGCCGCGGAACGAGCCGGCAGAGGCCGACGATTCAAACTCGCTCGAAGCCTGCTTCGAGCGAAATCACAACAACTGGTCGAGACCGATCCAGATGGCGGCGGCGAGGAGACCGACGGCGAGGAAGACCACCAGGGACGCCCTGCCGGGGGATGCCCAGCGGTCGACCGCTTGATCGGCGACGGCGTCGAGCAGCGCGGACGCCGTCCGGCCGTCTGGCAAGGCGACGTCGGGCCACGCCTCGATGAGCGGTTCCAGGACGAAGCGCCGTTCGGTCATGCGGGGATGGGGAACCGTGAGCCCCGGCTCGTCGATGACCTCGGCGCCGTAGAGCAGGAGGTCGAGATCCAGGGTCCTCGGGCCCCACCGTTCGCGCCGCTCCCTGCCGTGCGCCATCTCGATGCTCCGCAGTCGGTCGAGAACCCTTCGAGGGGCGGCGGCCGACTCGAGAATCACCACGGCGTTGAGGTACGGCCCCTGGTCCGGCCCACCGACCGGGGCCGTCTCGTAGATGGAGGATGTCGCCACGACCTCGCCGAGATCTCGTAACTCCTCGACGGCCTGGTTCAAATGAGCGGCACGATCGCCGAGGTTGGAGCCGAGCCCGATGGCGACCCGGGTCACCGGCGTCACCCGGAGCTGGGAATGAGCCGGCGGCCCTCGGGGCCGAGCGGCCGACCGGTGATCTCCTGGATGATCGATGTCGCGATGATGGGGTTCTGGATGAGCCCGGCGTGTACCAGGAACCCGCCGAGGCTACCGACGATCATGTCGTCGATGAGGTCACGGTGGACCAAGACGGATGCCCCGTCGACGGCGAGTGCCATGTCGAGCACATCGAACACCGCGTCGATCGCGGTCGGCTCCAGGTCGGCGGCGATGGGGAGGTTGTAGTACGTGAAGCCCGCTGCCTCGTAGGCGGCCTGATTCTGATTTCCGGGCAATAGGGAGACCACGGTGTTGATCCCCTGCTCCTTGAGCCAGATGATCTCCTCTTCGCGACGAACGCGCCGGTGCTGGAAGCCGTGGCCTCCGATTCGCTCGGAAACGGCCAGGCGGCCTGCGATTACCCATTTGAAGCCTCTCGGCTCGAGTCCGGCCACGATCACCCCGTCGGCGGCGTTGTGCCGCCTCGAACGATAGCGTCGGCGACACGTGCGACCTGGAGCGTAGAGGCGACATCGTGCACTCTCACCACCGTCGCCCCGGCGGCGATGGCGAACGCCGTCGTCGCCGCCGTGGCCGCATCCCGGCCGGCGGCAGGAGCCGGATGGCCGGCTTGGTCCAGGATCCACCCGAGGAAACCCTTGCGCGAGGCGCCGACGAGGACAGGCATCGCGGTGGCGACGAATCGATCGAGCGACCCAAGCAGCTCCAGGTTGTGGTCGAAGGTCTTACCGAAGCCGATTCCGGGGTCGATGCAGATGCGATCCCTCTCCACTCCGTCGCCGATCGCCCGTGCGACGCCTTCTTCCACCTCGCCGAGAACGTCCGAGACGACGTCGTCGTAGCGGGGGTCGTCCTGCATGTTCTGGGGCGTCCCGCGCAAGTGCACGAGCACGACCCCGGCTGCGCACTCCGCAGCGATGCGGCGCATCTCCGCGCCCCGCAGCCCGGTGATGTCGTTGATGATCTCGGCTCCCGATCCGACCGCAGCTTGCGCCACCGCGGGCTTGGACGTGTCGATGGACACCACGACACCCTCGGCGACGAGGCCGGCGACGACGGGCAGCACGCGCCCCAACTCTTCGTCAAGATCGACGCTCGCTGCACCCGGCCTCGTCGACTCGCCGCCAACGTCCACGATGTCGGCCCCTTGTCGCCACAGTTCCAGCCCGGCGGTGACCGCCACCCCCGCATCACGGAATGATCCGCCGTCGCTGAACGAGTCCGGGGTCACGTTGAGCACGCCCATGACGAGCGTGTGATCGGCGTTGGACAGCGTCTGGGTGCGCACGCGCCATCGCGCGGCAACAAAGGGCACGAGAGCCTCAGGCCTTGGTCGGCTGCGGGTCGTCGCTCTTCAGCTGGCTGGCGACACGTCCCTCGCCCACCGGGACACCCTGGGGACGGCGTATCCGCAGCGCACCCGTCTCGGTGTGCTCCCACTTGGGCACGCTGGCGAACACCTCGGCGACCTCGTTCTTGTCGAGGGTCTCGCGTTCGAGCAGCGCATTGGCGATGCCGTCCAGGGCGTCCTTGTGCGTGGTCAGGATCTCACGAGCCTCGTCGTGGGCCTGCGTGATGAGGCGACGGACCTCTTCGTCGATGGCGGCGGCCACCTCGTCGGACAAGTCCTGGGAGCGGGAGTAGTCGCGCCCCAGGAACACCTCGCCGTCGGGCTTCCCGTAGCGAAGCGGGCCGAGCTTGTCACTCATGCCGTACTCCATCACCATCTTCCGGGCGAGGTTCGTTGCCTTGTCGATGTCGTTGGAAGCGCCGGTCGACGGATCACCGAAGATCAGCTCCTCGGCGGTGCGCCCACCCAGGGCATACGCGAGTTGGTCGACCAATTCGCTGCGCCTGTTGAAGTACTTGTCCTCCATCGGCAGGGCCAGGGTGTAGCCCCCGGCCCGGCCTCGCGGAATGATCGTGACCTTGTGGATCGGGTCGAGGTTGGGCAGCACGTGCCCAACGAGCGCATGGCCGCCCTCGTGGTACGCGGTGAGGATGCGCTCCTCCTCGGTGATGACCCGACTGCGCCGTTCGGGACCGGCGATGACCCTGTCGACCGCCTCGTCGAGCTCGGCCATGCTGATCTCGCTCTTGCTGCGGCGAGCGGCGAGCAGCGCCGCTTCGTTGATCAGGTTGGCCAGGTCGGCACCGGTGAACCCCGGCGTCTGGCGGGCGAGACCGGACATGTCGATCCCGGGAGTGATCGGCTTGCCCTTCGAATGGACCTCGAGAATCGCCTCACGGCCCTTCAGGTCGGGTCGATCGACCACGATCTGGCGGTCGAAACGTCCCGGCCGCAGCAACGCCGGATCGAGGATGTCGGGCCGGTTGGTGGCTGCGATCACGATCACGCCGGTCTTCACGTCGAACCCGTCCAGCTCGACGAGGAGCTGGTTGAGCGTCTGCTCACGCTCGTCGTGGCCACCGCCGAGGCCGGCACCACGGTGCCTGCCCACCGCGTCGATCTCGTCGATGAAGACGATGGCGGGAGCGTTCGACTTCGCCTGCTCGAAGAGGTCCCGGACCCGGCTGGCCCCGACACCGACGAACATCTCGACGAAGTCCGAGCCCGAGATCGAGAAGAACGGCACG
Source organism: Acidimicrobiia bacterium (assembly GCA_041611095.1). Lineage (GTDB taxonomy): Bacteria > Actinomycetota > Acidimicrobiia > Spongiisociales > UBA5794 > UBA6912. The sequence continues at coordinate 23,279 of JBFINP010000018.1, forward strand.
CCGGCCTCGCCGGCCACGGCTCGGGCGAGCAATGTCTTGCCGGTGCCGGGCGGCCCGAAGAGAAGTACGCCCTTCGGGATCTTGGCCCCCATCGACCGGAACTTGCCGGGGTTCGACAAGAAGTCGCGGATCTCTTCGAGCTCCTCGACCGCTTCGTCGGTACCTGCGACGTCGTTGAAGGTCACCTTGGGTTGGTCCTTCGTCACCTGCCGCGCCTTCGCCTTGCCGAACTGCATCACCCGGTTTCCCCCACCCTGCATCTGCATGAGGATGAAGATGAAGACGCCGAAGATGAGCACGTAGGGGAAGATCGTCCCGAGGAACCATTGGAAGATCGACGGATTCTCCGGGTCCGGCCGCACCGTCACACCAGAGGCGAGCAACCGCTCGGTCAGCGTGCCCTCATACTCGTTCGGATAGCCCACGATGAAGTCGGCCGTGCCGCCGGGTAGGACGGCACTGCTGGTCAGCTCACCCACGAGCTGCTCCGACTTCTCGAGCACCGTCACCTCTTCGACGTTGCCGGCTTCCACATGGTCGAAGAACTCGTTGAGGGTCAGCTCCGTGGGCTCGGTGGCTCCGTCCAGGAAGAAGTTGATCGCCATCAAGACCAGCAGGCCGACAGCGAGATATACCAGGACGGTTCTGACGTTGCGATTCACAGTGCTCCTAAGGACGCGCCGGAGCGCCCGTCTCAGTTTATGTCCTCAGGGACCGTATGGAGAAAAACCGGCCGATCGGCCCACCTCGGTTCCGCTCCGCGTTACTCGAACCCGCCCTCCACAACACCGACGTACGGGAGGTTGCGGTACTTCTCGTCGTAGTCGAGGCCGTAGCCGATGACGAACTCGGGAGGGATGTGGAAACCCTCGTACCGAATGTCCGTCGGCGGACGTTCCACACCGTCTTTGACCAACAACGCGGCGAGCTCGAGTGATGCGGGCTGCCGTACCTGGAGGCTCTTCATGAGATACCGCAGGGTCAGCCCGGAGTCGATGATGTCCTCGACGATGAGCACGTCACGGCCTGCGATCTCCGAGTCGAGGTCCTTCAAGATCCGAACCACGCCCGACGATTTGGTCGACGCACCGTACGACGAGACCGCCATGAAGTCGAACTCCACAGGGAGGTCGACATGGCGGGCGAGATCGGCCATGACCATGAACGCACCTTTGAGCACCCCCACCATGAGGAGCTCGCAGCCCTCGTAATCGGCCGTGATGGCGCGGCCCATCTCGGCGAGCTTGGCGTCGATCTCCTCCGCCGAGATCAGCACCTTGATGTCGATGTCTTTCATGACGTTCTCTCCGTGATGAGCTCCAGCACCGTCCGTGTCGCCGCCGGGGGACGTGCCCACTCCGCCACCCTTGCTCCCGCCACCGCAGCAATCCTGCCACGCCCCTCGATCACGGGCCAACTGGGCCGCAGCCGGCGCGGGACGCCCGCCTCGGCCATCGCATCCCTGAGGAGTTTGCTTCCGCCGCGGATGTCGATCCGCTCGCCGGAAACGGCCGGTCGCACGCGGAGATCCGGGCCGGCATCGACGCTCAAGGCGAGGCGCCGCCCGAAGCGCACGTCCGCCGATGAGGCTTCGCGCTGCTGCAACCGGAGGACACACGGTCCGAACACGACGGTGGCGCCTGCTCGCAACGTGGTCGGCGCCGGCGGCGCCGGTGCCGCCGCCGGGTCGGAGACCACCACGGATGCGCCCTCGCGTTCGGCACGCAAGCCGCCCGTCAGCTCCGACGGAGGGCCGGCAACGGCTCCGAGCACCCGGGCCACGTCAGCCGACGTGCCCGGATAGGGCGGGTGGAGCAGGCGGAGCGCGCGACGCACGATCCGGGCGGTCACGGCACGTGGCTGGGTCACGAGCGCCCCGACCGGGATGCGGACCGCGGCCGGCTCCCTCTCCAACGGAAAGCTCGCCGCGATCTCCTCGAGGACTGCGTCGTCGGTGGCGACGAGTGCCGCCGTGCGCGCCAGGCGGGCGGCGACATCCGGCGCCAGGGCATCCAGCGAGGGCATCACCTCGGTACGCACCCGGCTGCGGAGATGGCGGGGGTCGACGTTCGCCGGATCGTCGGCAAACGGCAGCGCGAGCTCTTCGGCGGCGGCTCGCACCTCGGCTCGGGTGAAGCCCAGGAGGGGGCGCACGAAGGGCTCCCGACGCTCCGGGATGCCGGAGAGGCCCGTGGCGCCCGTGCCGCGCAGGAGATTGACGACCATGGTCTCGGCGAGATCGTCGCGATGGTGTCCGGTGAGCACCGGCGCTCCTCGAGCGGCCTCGGCGAGCACGTCGAGGCGGGCGACCCTGGCGCCCGTCTCGCTGTCGGTGCGCTCCACCCATACCTCGCGGAGCTCGATGTCCAATGCCTCCGCGACCGATTTGGCCGCCGTCCTCATCTCTCCCGACGCCGGCCAGCCGTGGTCGACGAAGATGGCCGACACCTCGCGAGGCGGGTCGGTGTGGCATGCCACCCAGGCGACGACGGCCGAATCCGGCCCACCGCTCAGAGCGACCACCACCCGACCTGCGGGCACTCGCGGGGCCGCCCCGGACAGGATGTGGGCGGCAGCCTCGCTCACGCCACGCGATCCAACCACCGGACCGGGTTCTCGATCTCATCGAGCGTCGGAAGCAGCTCGGGGGCCTGCCAGGCACGGTCGAGCGTCGACCAGCCCGCATGGCGCTCGACACCCCCGATGAACTTGGCGCCCGCCTCGTACTGCCTGACCTTCATCTCGAGCCCGATCAACCGCATGAACGTGGCGGTCCTCGGATCCTGCCGGCGCATCTTGAGGATCTCCGACATGCGCTGCTGGGTGACCAACTCACGCGCCCCGATGCGATCCATCACGACGTGACCGTGCCCCTCCAGGAGGGACATCAGCGCCTGCACCCTGTCGATGACGTCCCTCTGCTCGGGCGTGGCGAAGATGCCAAACAGCCCGCGTTCGTCGATGAGGGGCTCCCCTGCTGCGGCGGCGACCCGGATCTCGTTGGCGACCCGGCGCATCCGGCCCGGCTCGGGCACCGCCGTGGCGACCAGCTCGCCCACCAGCGCAAGGAAGTACTCACGTAGCCAGGACACGCCGCGGAACTGCGCTCGGTGGGTGCATTCATGCAGCGCCACCCAGAAACGGAACTCGGCAGGCCGGAACTCGAAGCGCCGTTCGAGGGCGAGCAGGTTGGCGCCCACGAACATCACCGTGTCGCCTCGTCCACCGTCTCCGGTCGGGAGGACGAGCTCGTACTGCCCGAGCACGCGCCGGCTGAGGAGCCCGAGCACGGCCCCCAGCTCCACGGCGACCATCCGCCCGGCCAGGGCCGAGCCCACACCGTCGCTGGCAGCCAATCGCTCCTCGGCGGGGGCGAGGAGCAGGCCGAACGATTCGACGTTGGCGTTGATCCAATCCTCGCGACTGACGACTGCAATGCGGGGTGCGCCATCGACGACGAGTCCGGTTTCCTCGGCGACCAGGTCGCTTGCACGGCGCACCAAGTCCGCCGCCTGGGCGGCGAGACGTGCGTCGTGGTAGGTGCCCTCGAGGGGATAGCGGCCGGCCATGCGCCCCGCCACCTTGGCCACGAGGGGCCAATGGACCGTGTTCATGGGCTGAAGTTAGTCAGGCCCCGGGAGTGCGGTTTCGGAGGCGGTACGGGCGACCGCCCGAGAGGCGTCAGTCGACGACTTCGTAACGACTGCGGATCCGCAGCCCGTACACGATCGCCGAGGCGACGAGCCCCAGGACTCCGAGAACGAGGATGGTTGGTGCGAGATAGCGCTGTGTCCAGGGCTGATCGTCTTCTTCGGCGGTTTCGGGGGGCGCTTCGACGGCTGGGACGATGCCCGTCTGGGTGCCGGTGCCTCCGGTGTCGGCCACCGTCGTCTCGGTCGTACCCTCTGTGAACGCGACCACGAGATCGCCTCCGTCAGTGGGCGCAATCGCCCAGGCACCCGTAGTGGGGATGAGCAGTGTCGCTGCGAGCGCGGCAGCAAGAAGTGTCCTGATCCGCATCGGCGGGGAGGTTAGCCGGTCCGAGGCGACACCGATTGCCTGAGCCGGTTGCCTCGGTGGCCTTCGATTCGTGTCAGCCGTCGGTGACGATCCGGCCGCGTAGCCGTGGAAACTTCGTGGGAGCGTGGGCGTAACAGTACTCACGCCGGTTGTAACGGCTCAGCGTCGTGTCGCAGTCGTCCCTGGCGCACGTTCTCTCCGTTGTGTTTGCTTTGGGTGCCCTGCTCTCCCCGAGGATCCGCCGGCCCCGCATGACATTCTCAGCCATGGTCTTCGCTCGCTTTCAGCACCCGACCCCACCCGTGCCTCTCACTGGCCGTCGTCGTGTGCAGCCTCATCTCGTATCAACGCACGAAGCTTGTCGAATAGTTCCGCGGGCGGCTCGTCGCGACCCCTCTCGCGAATCACTGCTTTGAGCCTGGTCTCGAAGTCGAAGGCACCGCAGCATGCCTCGCAACGGCGGAGATGCCAGCGGATCCTCGACCGTCGCGCCCACGTGAGCTCGTGGTCGAGGTAATGGTAGACGTACTCGACGGCGTGCTCGCACCCGCTGCTCATCAGTTGGGACCTGCCAGGCCTCGTTCTTCTGCCAACCTCCACAACTTCTGTTGGAGGGCTTTTCTTCCACGATGAAGCCGGGACATCACCGTACCGATCGGGATGTCGAGGATCGACGCGATCTCCTTGTAGGAGAAACCGTCCACGTCGGCGAGCAGGACCGGCAGTCGAAAGTGCTCCGGGAGCGACTCGAGCGCGTCCTTGATGTCGCTGTCGACGAAACGGTCCAGCACCTGTTCCTCGGCGCTCACCGATGCTCCCGAGACCTCGCCGAGACGGCGGTACAGGTAGATGTCCTGGAGCTCACCGAGCTCGACCTCCGAGGGGCGACGCTGCTGCTTGCGGTACCGGTTGATGTACGTGTTGGTGAGGATTCGGTAGAGCCAGGCCTTGAGATTCGTGCCCTCCGCGAAGGTGTGATACGCCCGGTAGGCCTTGAGGAACGTCTCTTGCACGACGTCTTCGGCATCCGCCGGATTGCGGGTCATGCGGAGTGCGGCCGAGTAGAGCTGAGGTGCGAACTGCATCGCATCGTTCTCAAAATCGGCCTTGTCCGCCATGGTCCTCGCTCGGCCCGGTGGGGGCATACCCTATCCCATTCGCACTCCCCGACCGCCTGCCGGGGACGGCCGTTGCTGGGTTAGACTGCCGCCGTCTTCGCCGGGGTAGCTCAGTCGGTAGAGCGACGCACTCGTAATGCGTAGGTCACGGGTTCGATTCCCGTCTCCGGCTCTCGTTTCGCTCGAAGCAGGCTTCGAGCGAGTTTCATTCGACAGCCTCCCGGCCGGCTCGTTGTGCTGAGCCATGGCAGAGCCACGGCTCAGCGAGTGAGGGGGAACGCGGAGCGTTTCCCCCTCACACACCCCCCTGGGCTCGCTTCGCATCGACTTCCGAATGATCCCCCCTCAAGTGGGGATCGCAGAGCGGAGCGATGCGAGGGGGGTACGGCGAGCGGCCCCAGGCCCGAGCCCTACGCCCGGGTGCGCCACCAGTCGACGGTCTTGGCCAGGCCCTCGTCGAAGTCGATCGGCACGACGTCCGGGAACAGCTCCAGGAGCCGGCTCGGGTCGGCGGTGCTGTGACGGACGTCGCCGGGCCGAGGATCGCGGTGCTCGACGGGCAATGCGTGACCGAAGACGTCCTCGAGCTTGCCGACGAGCTCGAGCAGGCTCGTTCCGCCGCCGAAGGCGAGATTGATCGGGATGTCGCTCGTGACCCGCGTGTGGATGGCTTTGGAGATGACCTCGTTCACGGTGTCCACATAGGTGAAGTCCCGTGACTGCTTGCCGTCACCGTTGACGTAGAGCGTGTCCCCGTCCATCGCCGCGGCGATCCATGCCGGAATCACTGCGGCATAGGCGTGACCGGCCGGTTGCCGCGGCCCGTACACGTTGAAGAAGCGAAACACGAGTGACGGATGCCCATACGAGTGCTGGAACGCCAGCGCGTACCACTCGGTAGCGACCTTGCTGACCGCATAGGGGCTCATGGGACGAGTCGGGAGGTCCTCGTGCTTGGGAAGATCGGGCGTCGCTCCGTACACGCTCGACGATGACGCCACGATGGTGGGCACACCGCCGGCGCGCCGGGCGGCGAGCATGACCTCCAGCGTCCCCGTGGCGTTGCGCTCGTGGCTCTTCATCGGGTCGGCCACGGACTTGGGGACCGAACCACGAGCGGCGAGATGCACGATGCTGGTTGCCCCGGCGAAGGTGCGGTCGAGCACGTCGGGGTCGAGGATGGAGCCGACGACCAACTCCACGTCGAGACCCTCGAGGTTCTCCTCGAATCCATTCGACAGGTCGTCGACGGCGACCACCTCGGCCACTGCCGGATCGTGCGCGAGCATCTCACACAAGTTCGCGCCGATGAAGCCGGCTCCACCGGTCACAACGACCTTCATGTTCCCCCTCGAACTCGCTCGACCCGAGCACGCTACCGGAGCCCCCGGCACCCGTCACTGGGCCGGACGACCCGGGCAGAACCTGCGACGACGTGCGCAGCGCCGTCCGTTGACCGCGGCAAAGGGCGGCTCCTAGGGTCCGCCGCCATGATCTCAACGCGTCGCCGCCTGGCCGTGACGGCCGTCACCTGGGTGATGGTCGGTGCGGTGTTACGGATCACGTTGCTGGCACCCGAGCGGTGCTCGCCACTCACGCCCGAAGAAGCTCACGCGTCGGCGGTCGCCGCCGTGGACTGGATCGTGACGAACCAGCAGCCCGACGGGCGCTACCTGTATCTCTACGACCGCGAGACGGGGGACACACCGGCCGTCTACAACCTGGTCCGGCACGCCGGAACGACGATGTCCGTGTATCAGCTCGTCGAGGCAGGCGAGACCGAGTACCTGGCGGCGGCCGACCGGGCGACCGACTACATGTTGGAGCGGATGATCGAGACCGGCCCCGGAGCCGGCTCCTGGGCCGAGCCAGGAGAGGATCTCCAGCTAGGCGCCGCAGCGCTCATGTCGACGTCGCTCCTCATCCGCCGCCGCGCCACGAACGACCCCCGATACGACGACGTCCTCCGGCAGCTCGGCGGCTTCATGGTCGGACAGCAACGCCCCGACGGTGTGATGCTCGAACGCTGGCGTCTCAGCACCGCCGCCCCCGATCCCGAGCAGCGATCCCGATACGCCACGGGAGAGGCGCTGTGGGCCATCGCGATGCTGCACGAGGCCTTCCCCGGCGAAGGTTGGGACGGCGCGGCGTGGCCCATCCTCGACTACATCGCGACACGACGCGACGCCGAGGAGGATCTGTTCCCCCGCCCGTGGCCCGACCAGTGGGCGGCATACTCGCTCGCCGAGATGGTCGAGTGGGGTCTCGACGACGAGCACACCGACTATGCCCGCAGCCTCGCCGCCCAATTCGGCGTCCAGGTTCGGTGGGATGCCCAGCGCGAAGGGATCGGCGAGTTGACTCACCCGCCGGAGACGCGCGGGGCGGGCTTCGGAACGGTGCTCGAAGGTCTGGGAATGCTCGGCAGGGTGGCCGCCCATGACGAGCGCCTCGCCGACCTCGAGGACGCCATCGACGAGCGGCTCGTCTGTGGGTCGGCCCGGCTCGCCGCTCGCCAGGTGTCGCACGACGAAGTCATCGGCCCCAAACCAGAGCTCGAGGTCGGCGCCTGGTTCCTCGGCGCCGAGACGCGCATGGACGATCAGCAGCATCCCGCATCTGGCATGCTCTGGGCCGAGCAGGTCCTCAGCGGACGCAAGCCGTGACGGGCGTCGTGGCGGCGATCGTCACGATCGTCGTGGCCTGGAACCCACCGGCGATGCTCCCGGCCGCCGACGACAACGCCAAGCAGCGTGCGATCGGCCTGGCCATCGGAGCCGCCCTCGTCGCCCTCATCGCCGCCGCAACGGATCCGATCCTCGGCCTGCTCTCCGTGAGCGCTCCCACGCTCCAGACGGCGGCGGGGTCCGTCATCGCGCTATTCGGTCTGCGCTGGCTCCTCGGTCCCTCACCGAAGCCCGCCGAACCTGGAGGAGCTCGCATCGCGGCGGCGGTAGCGACCCTGTCGCCGCCGACCGTGATCGCTGCGCTCACCGTCACCGCGGAGGAAGGCTGGATCGCAGCCGTCATCGGTCTCGGCGTGGCGTTGCTCGTGACGGTCGCAACGGCGCAGCGACGGCTACCTGTGAGAGCGGGTCACCTGTTGCGCCGGGCAACCGGGGCCGCGGCGATCGCCATCGGGGTGTCGCTCATCCTCGCCGGCATCAGATCCGTGTGAGCCTGGCCCTTCACTGGTCGGCCATGTTCACGAGCCCTGGTCGAGGGCGGCTTCGAGGGCTCCCTTGACCACGTCGTGCTCGAAGGTGAAGCCGTCGTCGAGCAGCTTCTGCGGGATCACCCGGGCCGAGGTGAAGGCGCTCGACTCGGCCAGCTCGCTGCCGAGCAGGACGTCGAGCGCAAATCGGGGAACCCACATGAAAGTAGGGCGGCCCAGGACCTGACCGAGCGCTTTGGTGAACTCGGCGTTCGTCACCGGATGCGGCGCCGTCAGGTTCACGGGCCCGGTCACATCCGACTCGAGGACATGCTCGATGGCGCGGACCTCGTCGACCAGGGAGATCCAGCTCCACCACTGACTGCCGGAGCCCAGCTTGCCGCCGATGCCCAGCTTGAAGGGCAGCATCATCCTGGCCAAGGCACCATCACCCCGATCGAGCACGATCCCCGTCCTCGCCATGACGGTCCGGATGCCGGCGTCAGCCGCCGGCCGGGCTGCCTCCTCCCAATCGGCCGTGACGCGAACCAGGAAGTCGTCGCCGGGCCCCGGAGCGCTGTCCTCAGTCAGTTTCTCGTCGCCGCGGTCGCCGTAGATGCCGATCGCCGATGCCGAGACGAACACCCCCGGCGGCGAGTCGAGCGCCGTCATCCGTTCCACCAGCAGCCGGGTCGAGAGGATCCGGCTGTCGTAGATCTCCTTCTTGCGGGCCTCGGTCCACCGCTTGTCGCCGATCCCGGCGCCGCTCAGATTCACCACGGCATGGGCGCCGGCCAGGGCTCCAGGGTCGAGCACCCCGGCCGACGGGTCCCATTGATGCTCCCCCACCTCGGGTGGCCGGCGCACGAGCCGCACCACCTCGTGGCCACCATCGCCAAGGCGGCGCCGTAGCGCCGAACCGATCAATCCGCTGGCACCGCTGATCACAATGCGCATGAGGAACAGCTCCTGTTCACGAGACCTCCGGACTTGATTCGACACCACCATCGTCACCGGATGACCACCAGGGGTCGAGCCGCTCGCCGACGCTCTCGAGCCATTGGGCGGTCATAGCGCCCACCGGATCGACGTGGTCGACGAAGTCGAGAGGGTCGAGCGCAGGCTGCACCCATGCGCGGATCGCAGTCCTGCGGAAGGCGCGCTCCACCATGCTGAGCGTCCCTTGGCCTCCCTGCATCGCCACCGGCACGAGCGGAACCCCCGCCATAAGTGACAGCCAGGCGGCACCTCGCTGCGGAGTCTGTTCTCGCCACCGGACGACACGGCGCCCCTCGGGGAACACCCCGACCGGACGACCCGCCTCCAGCTCGGCGAGGGCCGTGCGCACGGCGGAGATCGGAACCCGATCGCGCGGTGTCGGGATGGCACCAAAGAACGAGATGAGGCGATCGAACAGATGAGACGCGTCGAATAGCGACGCCACGGCGAGGTACCGCACGTTGCGTTGCGCCACGAGCGACACGATGACCGGGTCGACGAACGAGAGGTGATTGGCGGCGAGCACGGCGCCGCCCTCGGGCAGGTACTCACGACCGGTGATCTCCAGATCGAACAACCAGTTGGCGGCAGCGCCCACGGGATGCCGCGCCACCGCAACGAAGCGCTGGGTGGTCGTCCCCGGAGCCCGTTTAGCCCGTCGCACCGAGATCGGCGAAGAGGTTGGCGAAGGCGAGCGTCGGCCGCTGGTTGGCCTCCAGCGCCTCGATGGTCTCGAGGACACGCTCGGCATGGGTCACGGCGACGGCCGGCAATACGGAGGCGAGAGCCGTAGCCGGCACGTCGGGGTTGCGAACAGGCGCTCCGAATTGAGCCGCCGCGGCGTCGCGGTAGAAGCCGGCGAGGATCTCGAGTCCTGACACATAGAGCGAAGCCGTCGCTCGCCGGAGCTCCCGCTCATGGCGCTCACGAAGGGCACGGCCCGCGGATCCCCCCTCCTCGGCAGCCGCCGTGCGTTCCGCTTGATCTTCCCGCAACGCAGTGAGCAGGGGCTCGCAGGCAGCGGTGACCTCGTCGGCGAGCACGTACGCATCACCGGGATGCTCGGACACCCGCATCGGAACCGACAGCCACGCCTGGCGGAAGTGGGCGACCTCAGGACGCGTGGCGAGGGCGATGGCGAGGCCGGGCCGTCCGCCGGCGATCCGTGCCGCTCGCTCGGCCTGGGCCGGCTCGATGCCACGAGCAACCAGACCACCCTCGACCTCGGACTCCGGCACCCTCCCGAAGACGATCGTCCGGCACCGGCTCGCCACGGTGTCCGGTAGGTCATCCTCGGCCTCGGCGACGATGACGAACACCGTCGTCGGCGTCGGCTCCTCGAGCGTCTTCAGGAGGGCATTGGCGGCTTCGTCGTTCATGGCGCCGCCCTCCTCGAAGAGGAAGACCTTGCGGGCGGCCACGAGCGGAGCGAGGCTCGCCTGACTCACCGCATGGCGAGCCTGCTCGACCGTGATGGCGGAGCGACCCTCCGGCTCGACCGCCACGAGATCGGGATGGGCACCAACCATGACGCGCCGCACACAGCCGGCGTCCGCCGGACACAGCAACCGGGCGGCGAAGCGCCGTGCGATCGTTGCTTTGCCCGAGTTGGCGGGGCCGACGAACAGGTAGGCCTGGGCCGGGCGTTCCGATTCGCGCCTGAGAAGCGACACGACGGATCCGTGTCCGATCACGCCGTCGAAGACGTCACCCATCGATCCTCCACCAAGCTCATCACGCCGGCCACGACCTCCCGTAACGGTCTTCCCGCATCGACCACGACGAACCTATCCGGCTCGGCCCTCGCCAGGGTATCGAATGCTTGCGACACGGTGCGCTGCAGATCCAGACCGTCGGCTCCGATCCGGTCCCGAATCGCCTCTCGGTCGAACCCGACGAGCGGATCGATCCGGAGCAGCACCACGAGTTCCGGCCACACGCCGTCGAGACCGATCTCGTTGACGTCTCGCACGCGCTCGAGCCCCAGCCCCCGGCCGACCCCTTGGTACGCCAGCGACGAGTAGACGGATCGGTCGCTGACGACCCAGCGCCCCTCGGCGAGCGCCGGGCCGACGACGGAACGGGCCAGCTGAGCGCGGGCGGCAGCGAACAGAAGCGCCTCGGCCCACGGACTCACCTCGCCGTCGGGGTCTAGGAGAATCTCTCGGATCTGCTCGCCCGTGTTCGTCCCCCCCGGCTCGCGCACGAGAACGACCTCGATCCCGAGGGCCTCGAGGCGCTGTGCGAGCGCAGCGGCTACGGTGGATTTCCCGGCACCCTCGATGCCTTCGAGGGCGATGTACCGTCCCGTCACGATTCCTCGTCATCTCCCTGAGAGTTACGCGAGAACCAACGACCCCGATGCTCGCTGGCGTGGGCCAGGATGTCTCGGGCCTCCGCTCCGAGCTTTGGCCTGCCCAGTACCGTTCGCAGGCTCCACACCGTCGCCAGCCCGGAGAGGACGATGACGGCGCCGCCAAGGAAGATGACCATCCGTGTCGGGTTGCTCAACCGGCCGATGCCGACGCCGCTCAAGAGCGCCTTGAGCGGGGGCGCCGCCGCCATCGACACGAACAGCCCGATCCGCATGAGACCGAACAGGGTGGCGAAGACCCTGCCCCGCAGCTCGTCGGTGACCTGCTCGTGCAGGTGGGTGAGCCCCATGACGTACGCCGCACCGGCACCGAACCCCATGACGAGCATCCACGACGCCGCCCCGGCGACGGTCTCGGTGAGCGAAGCGGCCGTCAGCCCCACCCCGGCCGCAAGCAGCGAGAACGAGAACACGAGATCACGGCGTAACAGCCGCGACTCGTAGAGCGAGACGAGGCCGATGCCGAGACCGGCTCCGATGCCCATGGTGGTCACGATGGCGAAGAAGCCCGTCTGGTCGGCCCGCAGCACCTGCTCCACGAACTGCTTGCCCAGCACGATCATCACGCCGCCTCCCACCAGCGCAGTCGTCATGCCGATGATCACTCGCCGCACCGACCGGCGCCGCCAGAAGAACAGGGCCCCCTCCACGAGGTCCTGAACGGCGGTGGGTCCTTCACCGTCCCCGCCTCCGGACGGGAGCATCTCGGCATGCTTGCTGAGCATCACGGGGAGGCTGGCCACGAGGGCCGCCGAGGCGAAGAACGTCATCGCGTCGACGGCAAACGCCAGTGCCAGCTCGCTGGTGACATCGGGGATCAGCCCGCCGAGCGTCACGGCCGGCAGAGCCGACAGCGCCCAGTTGAAGCCGGCGCCCAGCGGCACCGTGCCGTAGGTCGCACCGAGCATCAGGCTGTTGGCGGTGACGAGGTTCTCTCGCGAGACGAGTCGGGGCAGGATCGCGTTGCGCGGCGGTTGCCCGACCAGGCTCAGCAGCTCCAGCACGACGTTGATGGCGACGAGCGTGGCGAGATCGTCGGCGAACACGAGGAAAGGCACGACGAGGCCCCGCCCCAGATCCGAGATCACCACGAGGCGGCGCCGGTCGATCCGGTCCGCGATGACGCCGATCCACGCACCGAGCAAGAGACCCGGCAGGATGCGTGACAGCAGGGCGGCGACGACGCCCGGACCCCCACGGAGCGTATCGCCAAGGGCGATCGTGGCGAAGATGGTGATCCAGTCGCCGGTGCTGCCGATCACGCTCGCCCACCACAGGCGGGCGAAGGGACCTTTGGCGACAAGGGACAGAGCTGGGCGCGGCTCCGCGGCCGGTGTCATGCGGTGAGCCTAGGGATGTCCACGCGGAACGCACGGACTTCGCCGGTCGAGTAGGACACGCTCGCACCCCGGCGCCGCTGTGTCAGCTCTTCTTCGAGGTCTTCTTGGCCGGCCCGCGTTCGCGGCGCGCCTCGAGCAGCTCGATCGCCCGCTCCAGCGTGATGGTCTCAACGGCGTCTCCGGCCTTCAGCGATGCGTTGTACTCGCCGTCGGTGACGTAAGGCCCGTAGCGACCCTCCTTCACCTCGATCTTCTTCCCGGTTGCCGGTTCCTCGCCGATCTCGCGTAACGCAGCGGCGGTGCGCCGGCCGCGTCGCTTCGGTTCGGCGAGCCGCCTCACGGCCTCGTCCAACGTCACCGAGAAGATCTGCTCCTCTTCCTCGAGACTGCGCGTCTCTTTCCCCCACTTGAGATACGGGCCGTACCGGCCGTTGAGGGCGACGATCTCGCCACCGTCGGGATGCTCTCCAACGGCTCGGGGCTGGGTGAGCAGCCGCAACGCGTCTTCCATCGTGACGGTCTCGAGCGACATGGACTTGAAGAGCGACGCGGTCTTGGGCTTCTCCTTCGGTTTCGCATCCGGGTCCGGCTCTCCGAGCTGCACGTAGGGCCCATACCGGCCGGCCCGTGCGATCACGGTCAGCCCGGTCTCGGGGTCGGTTCCCAAGATGCGGTCGCCGGAGGGTGCCTCGAGCAACTCGACCGCCACCGTCACATCGAGCTCGTCCGGCGCCACGTCAGGCGGGACGCTCGCACGCGCCTCGCCACGGGTCACATACGGCCCGTAACGGCCGACTCTCACCGCGACCGGTTCACCGTCGGCGTCCATGCCGAGCGGGATCGAGTTGACCTCGCGGGCGTCGATCCTGTCGAGGTTGACGGTGACGAGCTCTTTCAACCCGGAGTGCCCGTTTCCGAAGTAGAACCGGTTGAGCCACGGGATCGCTTCCTCTTCCCCCGAGGCGATCCGGTCGAGGTCGTCCTCCATTCGTGCCGTGAAGGCGTAGTCGACGAGGTCCTCGAAGTGCTGCTCGAGCAACGAGACTGCGGCAAACGCGGTGAACGTGGGGACGAGTGCCGAGCCCTTCTTCATGACGTATCCGCGATCTTGGATCGTCGAGATGATGGAGGCGTAGGTCGAAGGACGGCCGATGCCGAGCTCCTCCAAGCGTTTGACGAGCGACGCCTCGGTGAAGCGGGCAGGTGGCTTCGTCTCGCTCCCCTTGGCCGCCATGTCGTGAACGTCGGCCGTGTCTCCCTCGTGCATGACGGGGAGCGGTCGCTCCTGGTCGTCGAGGGCGGCGTCGGGGTCGTCGCTGCCCTCCACGTAGGCGCGGAGGAACCCGGGGAAGGTGATGGTCCGGCCGCTTGCGGTGAACTCGACCTTGCGCCCCGAGTTGGGCGCAACGGTGCCGAGTCGGACCGAAAGGCTCTCCCCCTTGGCGTCCTTCATCTGCGATGCGACGGTTCGCTTCCAGATGAGGTCATAGAGGCGAGCCTCGTCCGAACCACCACCGAAGGCGGCGCCCACGTTGTCCGGCTCGGGGAACTGATCGCCGGCGGGGCGGATCGCTTCATGGGCCTCTTGCGCGTTCTTGACCTTGCTGGTGTAGATCCGGGCCGTGTCGGGCAGGTACTCGGTCCCGTAGCGCTCAGACACAAGAGCCCTGGTCGCATCGAGGGCCGCAGCCGACAGCGTGGTCGAGTCGGTCCGCATGTAGGTGATGAAGCCACCTTCGTACAGCCGTTGTGCCGCCGACATCGTGCGCCTTGCCCCGAATCGCAGCTTGCGGCCCGCCTCCTGCTGCAGCGTCGACGTTCGGAACGGTGGGTACGGCTTGCGGGTGTACGGCTTGGCTTCGAGTGAGTCGACGGTGACCACGGCTTCGCGCAACTCGGTGGCCAGCATGGTGGCGGCGGCTTTGTCGAAGACGGTGCGATTCCGAGACTGCAGCCGCCCGTCGGGGCCGAAGTCCTTGCCGGTGGCAACTCGCTGGTCGTCGATCGACGCCAGCACCGCCTCGAAGCGTTGCGGGTCGTCGTCGATGCCGAAGGTTCCGGTCACTCCCCAGTACGAGGCCGCCACGAAGGCCATCCGCTCGCGCTCCCGCTCGACGACGATGCGGGTCGCCGGAGACTGCACCCTCCCGGCGGACAGCCCTTGACGCACCTTCCGCCACAGCACCGGCGACACCTCGTAGCCATAGAGGCGGTCGAGGATGCGCCGAGCTTCCTGGGCGTCGACGAGCCGGCGATCCAAGTCCCGCGGGTTGGCGACCGCCTCGCGGATCGCCGCCGGTGTGATCTCGTGGAACACCATCCGCCGCACGGGTTGCTTGGGGTTGAGGACCTCGAGGAGATGCCAGGCGATCGACTCGCCCTCACGGTCTTCATCCGTGGCGAGGTAGACCTCTTCGACGTCCTTGAGCAGCTTCTTGAGCTTGGTGACCTGCTTCTTCTTGTCCGACGGGACTATGTACAGCGGTTTGAAGTCGTTGTCCACGTCGACACCTAGGCGCGCCCAAGGCTCGCCTTTGTACGAGGCGGGAATGTCCGAGGCGGACCGCGGCAGGTCTCGGATATGGCCGATCGAAGACTCCACCACGTAATCGGAGCCGAGATACCCCGCGATGGTCCGAGCCTTCGCTGGTGATTCGACGATGACGAGTTTGCTGGGCATGGGAAATCAGTGCTCGGCCGCTTGGGAACGCCGCATGTCTACGGCACATTCCACGGGCTGTCAAGATCCGGCCGTGGCGGCCGCCCTCCGCAACCCCTGGGCAACACGCTCGGCGACGGCGTTCCAGGTGAACTCCGCCTCGACGCGTCTGCGGCCCGCCAGACCGAACGCCCGAGCCCCCTCGGGATCGTCGAGGAGCATCTCGAGACCTTGGACGATGTCCGGCACGTCGTGGACCACGAAGCCCGTCTCGCCGGGAATCACGGTCTCGGGGGCGCCCCCGGAGTCGCCAGCGAGAACGGGGAGTCCCGCCGCCGCAGCTTCGAGGAAGACCAGGCCGAGTCCCTCGACCTCCAGACCACCCCAACGGCTGCGGCAAGGCATGCAGAAGACGTCCATCTCGACGTAGAGCTCGGGGAGCGACTCCCACGGAACGTCCACCTCGAACCGAGCGGGGACCCCCCGCTCGGCGGCACGGGTTCTCAGCCGGGCCTCGTCCCTGCCTTTGCCCACGAAGAGCAGCTCGCATGGCGTGCCGCTCTCCCGCAGCGTTGCGGCAGCGTCGATGAGCCGCGCCTGCCCCTTGCGGGGAACGAACCGGCTGACACATCCGACGACCGGCACCGGCCGCGCCGTCGCCGCGAGGGCGGGCGCAAATCGGTCGACGTCGACTCCGGCGCCTACGTAGATCGCCGCCTCGCCCGTCAGGGCTTCCACCCGCTGGGCGGTGAACCTGCTCACGGCAAACCGGACATCGGCCCCGCGAAGCGCTCGAACGAGCGCGGTCCGAAGCAGCGGAACCGCGGCGGGAATCGTCACCTCCGCACCGTGGCACAGCACGCCCACGGTGACGTCGCGACGCTCCTTGATGCGTCTGGCGAGCAGCGGCAAGGGATGCGGCGCACCAAACAGCACGGCGTCAGGTCCGAACGAATCGAGCTCGCTCTCGATCCATCGCGCCACACGGGGCGTCGGCCACATGAACCTCCACGGCGAACGCCGCACCACGGCCTCGCCTCGTGCGGTCGCCGCCGCCGGGCCGTCGCGGGGTGCGAGCACGCACACGTCGCCTGGGTACGCATCCACGAGATTGCCCAGGTACTGCTGGATCCCCCCGGGTTTCGGTGGGTAGTCGTTCGTGACGACGGCGAGACCGGGGGCCACCGTCACGGGGTCATCGATCGATGCCGCACACCCTGGGGTACGAGGTGGGGCGCTGCATTCCATGCGGCCAATCGAGGTCCGCGCGTCCCGTAGACGACGCGCCCGAACGCCGTGTTGCCCAGTGAGCGCAACCGGTTCCGATCCGGGAACTCGAGGCCGAGCACGCCGGTGAGATAGGCACGGCTCGCGCCACCATGAGACACGATGGCGACGGTCTCGCCCGCATGGGCGCCAACGATCTCGTCGATCGCCCTCGTCATCCGTTCGCGCACCGCCGTGAACGTCTCTCCGGTGCGACCGCGCACGATGTCGACACCGTTGCGAAGTTGCTCGAACGCCCCTGGGTCCTCCTCCTCGATCTCGGCCCTCGTCTTGTTCTCCCACGTGCCGAAACCGATCTCCTTGAGTTCCGCGACAACCACGACCCCCGTGGCCTGTGCGGTGGCCACCGCGGACGCCGTGTCGTGGGCCCGGCTCAGGGGTGACGAGTAGATGGCGGCCAGGGGTGGCAACGTGGCGGCGAGCTGCCGCGCCTGATCGTGGCCCAGCTCGGTCAACGGCCAGTCCTCGTGGCCCTGCCAGCGCTGCTCGATGTTCGCCGGCGTCTCACCGTGCCGGATGAGGACGACATGGGTCTCGCCGGGCCGGCGCGGCGGCTCGGCGGCGAGATGACTCGTGTCGTTGTAGGTGGTGAGCTGCGGTCCGTGCTCGTTGACGGAGAAGGTCGTGAGGCCCGTGTTCGTCATCAGTTGGATCGGTGCCGGGCGCCGGGTGCCGACGACGTGGGCCATGAGGGTCAGCAGCGCCAGACCGTGGCTCACCACCACCGCGGTCTCACCGTCGTCGAGCCGTTCGCTCAACTCGGCGAACCCGTCGGCTACGCGGTCGGCAACACTGGACAGTCGTTCCCCACCACCGAGGGGAACGTCCTCGCCGGCGAGCAACGCCTCGAGGGCGCCCGGGTACCGCTCACTGATCTCGGCGAAGGTGAGCCCTTCCCACTCGCCGACGTTCGGTTCACGCCATCGCGCATCCACGTCGGGCTCGAAGCCCAAGGCACGTGCCGAACCCTCGGCCCGCGGTAGATCCGACGACATGACGATGGCGGGTGCCAGCTCCGCCGTCGTCGCTCTCAGCCGGGCGAGCTGGTCGCGGCCGCGGTCGGAGAACGTGGTGTCGGTGGCTCCCTGCCAGCGCCCCTCTTCGTTTGCGGTCGTCTCGGCGTGCCGGATCAGCACGATGCGTTTCGCCATCGATTTGTAGGGTAGGAGCGTGCCGAACCACTGCGACAGCGAACCGCCGATCTCGACGCAGGTGGATTCTTGGCGGCACATGCCGCTGACCGCATTCCCCGTGATCGCCCAGTCTTCCGACGGCATCATCCCGAGCGACCCCGCGGCCCGGGTGTTGTTCGTGCTCATCGGCATCGGCATCTTCGGGCTGTACGTCGTCGTTCGGCGCACGCGTCGTAAGACCGAGCAGGCGTACTGGGAGCGCCGACGTCGCGAAGAGGAGCGCCGCTCCGCCGACCCGGACATGAGGCACGACGAGTAGGTCGCCCGCAATGAACCGAGGGCGCCCCAAGGAGCGCCCTCAGTGTCCTCGGCGAGCCGAGGGTCAGACGAACGCCGAAGCGAATATCAGGCTCACGATCGTCATCACCTTGATGACGATGTTCATCGCCGGACCGGCCGTGTCCTTGAAGGGGTCGCCGATGGTGTCGCCGACGACGGCGGCTTTGTGGGCTTCGGAGCCCTTGCCGCCGAACGCTCCAGCTTCGATGAACTTCTTGGCGTTGTCCCACGCGCCTCCGGCGTTGGCCATGAAGATGGCGAGCAGGAAGCCGGTCACGAGGGCCCCGGCGAGCAAACCCCCCAGCGCCCGAACCGAGATGAATCCCACCACGAGCGGGAGCACCACGGCGAGCGTTCCCGGAACGATCATCTCGCGCAGTGCCGATGCCGTCGAGATGTCGACGCACTTGGCGTACTCGGGCCGAGCCGAGGGATCACCCTCACGCAGCCCTGGGATCTCGCGGAACTGGCGGCGCACCTCCTCGATCATCTGATTGGCGGCGCGGCCCACGGCCTGGATCGTCATCGATGCGAACAAGAACGGGAACATTCCGCCTAGGAACAGACCGACCACGACCGGAATCTCGAGGATGTCGAGCGTGGCGAGCTCGCCGCCGGCTTCGATCACCGCCTGACGGAACGTGAAGAACAGGGCGAGAGCGGTGACGGCGGCCGAGCCGATGGCGAAACCCTTGGCCACCGCCGCCGTGGTGTTGCCGAGTGAGTCGAGCGCATCCGTCGCTTCGCGGACCTCCGGCGGCAGATGGGCCATCTCGGCGATCCCGCCGGCGTTGTCGGCGATCGGCCCGTAGGCGTCGACCGAGACGGTGATCCCCAGCGTGGCGAGGACGCCGATCGCGGCGATGGCGATGCCGTAGATGCCCGAGCCGGTCACGTCGAAAGCCATCTCACCTCCGGCATAGGCGACGAGCATGCCGATAGCGACGACGATCACCGAGAAGGCGGCCGAGCGCATGCCTTCTGCGATTCCGGACAGCGCAACGGTCGCTGGACCGGTCTGCGCCTGCCGGGCGATCTCCTTGACCACCTTGAAGTGATCGCTGGTGAACCACTCCGAGATCTGGCCGATCAGCCAACCCACGGCGAGCCCGACGACGACCGACAGCACGAGACCCCAGTAGTTGTTGACGCCCTCGACCCCCGAGAAGAGTGTCGGCGTCAGCGCGGCCGTGCCGAGCACGGTGAGACCCATCGCAATCCAGGTCCCGCGATGGAGTGCCCGCGCCAGGCTCCCGCGGCCCGGCTTGACGAAGAACGACCCGATGATGGACGCACCCATACCGAGAGTGGCGATCATCAACGGGTAGAAGAACGTCTGATCCTGGAAGCCCTCATTGGCGAAGGCGAACGCCGCATAGGCGATGGGGGCGATGAGCGACCCCACGTAGGATTCGAAGAGGTCCGCACCCATCCCGGCGACGTCACCCACGTTGTCACCCACGTTGTCGGCGATGGTCGCCGGGTTGCGAGGATCGTCCTCAGGAATACCCGCCTCGACCTTGCCGACGAGGTCGGCCCCGACGTCGGCTGCCTTGGTGTAGATGCCGCCGCCGACACGGGAGAACAGTGCGATCGACGAACCACCCAAACCGATGGCCGTCAGCACGTTGAACGGCTGGTTGACCTCGAGCCACTCGACGAACACGGCATAGCCGAGGGCAAGGCCCAGGAGGCCGAGACCGGCGACCGAGAAGCCCATGACGGCGCCGCCACGGAACGCGAGCGGCAACGCAAGCTGGACACCTCCCTGGCGGGCCGCTTCGGTGGTTCGAGCGTTCGCTGCGGTTGCGATGCGCATCCCGATGAACCCGGCGAGCGCCGAGAGCACGGCGCCGAACACGTAGGCGATCGCACCCCAGGGACGTCCCCAATCGAGGAATACGAGGATGAGGACGGCGAGGATGGCGACGAAGACGGCAACGGCGGTGTACTCGCGGCGAATGAACGCCATCGCCCCTTCTCGAATCGCCTCCATCAGCTCCCTGAGACGTTCGCTGCCTGGATCCGCGCGCTTCACCTGGCCTGCGTAGAACCATGCGAGTACGAGGGCAGCGACCGCCGCAACGAGAGCGAGATACAGCCAGATCACAGACTTCTCTCCACTTCGTTAGACAGACGGCAAACCGGCGAGATCATAGAGGGTGCCGCCATCCCGGAGCCAAAGCACCGGAGGCCCGGTGACCCTCGCATCGCTCGCCGAATGCCTTCCCCACCGGAGGAGGTGGCCGGCCCGGCGCCGGCCCGACCGGACGAAGGGGGCTACGACGGCTCGCTCCACTCGCCTCACCCCCCCTCGCCTCGCTTCGCTCTGCGATCCTCCCATGGGTGATCATCCGGACCCCACTCGCCTCACGCTTCGCGTTTGCGGGTGAGCCACAGGGCGGCTGCCGCCGTTAGGAGGAGCGCTCCGGCGACGTACCGCCAGAGCACGGGTTCCTCGTGGAGATCGCGGCCCCGGTTGACGATGAGCATCGAGTCGACTTGGAGGTACGACTCGCCGCCGCGAGAGACATCGTGGTAGATCCACGTCCCCGTGAGCTCGACGAGAGGGCCCAGTCGCCGGTAGCCGCCCGGCGGCCCGAGCTGCTCGGCGAGATCTCGCGGTATGCGCACGCCGACCCCGACGTTGCTGCCACTGAGCGGGCCGCCTTCGAGGATGGGCGACGTCGCATACGAGTCCTCGTTGAGCTGCCCCCAGGCCCAACCGTCACGCCGAAAGCCGTAGTCGCCAACCAGCTCACCTGTGATGGTCACCTCACCCTCGAACCCCGCACCGTCGGCAAGAAGCTCCGCCACCGGGACGCGCTCGGCCCCGGCGGCGGCGGGAGCACCGTTGAGCATCGCTCCGGCAACCACGACGACGACCACCAGCCTTCTCATCGACCGCGTATCCATGCGACCAGAAAGCCGAGCAAAGCGAAGCCTGCGACGAACTCGAGCCGGCCGGCCCACATCTGGAGGATGTACGTGAGCTTCAGCAGGACCGCCATCGAGGGGTCGGTGACTCCTACCGACAATCCCACGTTGGCGGCCGCACTGACGGACTCGAAGAGGGCTTGGTCGAGGCTGTACCCGTAGGCGAGACCCATCCCCGCACCCACCAGATAGAGCGCCACGTAGAGCAGCGAGGCGACCATGACCGACTGGATGACCTCGGGCGTCAGGCGGCGCCGTCCGAACTGCTCGTAATCACGCGCCACCACCGCCCCCTCCGGCAACAGCATGCGCTTCACTTGCACTGTCATCGCCTTGATGGTGAGCCCGATTCGCAGCGCCTTCACTCCCCCGGCCGTCGAGGAGGCCATACCCCCGAGTGCCATGGCGATCGCCATCCCTCCGAATCCCAGACCGCCCCAGGTGGCGAGCTCGACGGTGGGCACGGTGGCGAAGCCCGTGCCGGTGTGAGCCGAGAGCACCTGGAAGAAGCCCTGGCGGCTCAAGCCGGCGACGTCCGCGTAGACCCCTGTGGCGGCGAGCCCGGCGAGCGTCAGCGTCAACGTGGCCAGAAAGGTGCCGGCGATCGTTCTCGTCTCGAGGTTCACGAAGGCTTCTCGCCTCCGTCCCTTCCACAGGGCGAAGTGGACGCCGAACGAGATCGCACCCGCCACCATGATGACGGAGGTGACACCGTCGAACACGGCCGAGTGGTAGTAGCCCAAGCTCGAGCTCATCGGGGCGAAACCGCCCGTGTCGAAGGCTGCGAAGAAGATGAGCAGCGCATGGAAGAACGACCGGGCGAAGCCGAAGCCGAGGTCGAGCCACGCGATCAGGCCGAGCACCGTCACACCGACGGCCAGGTGGACGATCGCCACCGACCAGATGAATCGGGCCGTCGAGGTCACCGATGGCAGGATCCGCTCGTCGCGGGCTTCGCCCAGGTAGAGCGTGACGGCCCCGCCGCCCGCAAACAGCGACAGGGCGGCGAGGATGATCCCCTGTCCTCCCAGGAAATGGAGGAGGTGCCGCCAGAAGTTGAGCGAGCCCGCAAGGTGATCGAGATCCTGGATCAGCGCCAGGCCGGTGGTCGTCAACCCGGACATGGCATCGAAGTACGCATCGACCGGATGCGCGAAGTGGCCCGACAGGGCGAGCGGAATGGACCCCAGCAGCGGGACGAGGAGCCAGGTGAGGGCCACCACCACCATCCCATGGCTCCAATCGAGCCGCGGGTAGTCGCGGTGGTTGCGGGACATGACCACGCCGAGGAGCGCAAATGCACCCACCATCACGAGAAACGAGCCGAAGGGCGCCCATTCCCGTTCGACCAGGGACCACACGACGGGAACCACGGCCGCAGCGGCGACGACGAGAAACACCCGGCCGAGATAGAAGCCGATGATCCGGAAGTCGTCGCCGACCGGTCGAATCAGCATTGCGACACGAGCCTGCGCAGCGGCGGGTCGCTCATCCTCAGAACAGCGCGAGGACGACGAGCGCGATCAATACGGCGGCCGCCCCTCCCAGAACGACGATCGCGGCCTCGATCAGGAACGTGATGAGCCCGCCCCTTGCGTCGTCACCGAGCGTCCAGCGCCGTTCCCGAGGCGTCGTCATCGGCCCTCGACCATTCCGTCGAGCACGTCGCAGAGGTGGGCTTCGTTGTCCACCGTGGTGACCGCCAAGATCCGGTCGCCCTCCTCGAGCACCGTCGTCCCCGTCGGCACCATCACGTCGGGGCCGCGCACAACGGCAACCAGCACCGACGGAGTAGGGAGCTGCAGCTCGTCGACCCGCGTCGCCCGGAACCCCTCGGGGAGCACCCGCTCGATGAGGCTGATCTGACCACCCGCCATGAGGGCGAGCCGGTGAAGGTCGCTGACCTCGACCTCCTGCGTGATGATCTGCGCCATCAAGTCCGTGACCGCAACCACGGGTATGGCGAGGGCCACGAAGGTGGGTCGGTTACGGGGGTTGTTCAGCCTCGCCAGCACGCGCTTGGCGCCGAGTGTCAGGGCGAGCTCGCAGGCTACGAGATTGACGTCATCGAGACCGGTCACCGCCAGCACCCAGTCGGCCCGGTCGACGTCGGCCGCCTTGAGCAGCTCGACGTCCGTACCGTCGCCATGGAACACGAGCACCTTGGTGTCCTCGGCGAGGTCCTGCGCCCGCTCCTCGTCATCCTCGATCACCGACACGACGTGGCCCTCGTCGTCCAACTCACGCGCCAGGTACGAGCCAACCTTGCCGCCGCCGATCAGGAGCAGTCGCATCAGCCCGTCCGCCCGGCCGAGCGCAGGTACGGGCGCACCCTGCTGCGTGCGCTCGGCTTGGTGGCGGCAACGACCAGATCGCCGGGCTCGAATGCGAAGTCGGGGGTGGCGACGTGGGTCACGCTGCGGCGCTGGATGGCGGCAACCCGAAACTCCCCGGCAACCTCGATGTCGCGAACTCGCACGCCCGCTGCCTTCTCCCCCATGACGACCTCCGTGATCTCGACGTCTCCGGCCGAGAACATGACGTGGTAGCGGAATTCCTCGTCGACGAGTTGCTCTCGGATCACCTTCGAGGCCAGTTGTGCTCCGGCGACGTAGTGGATGTCGAGCGCCCTGTAGGCCTCCGAGCGTGCCGGGTCGTCGAGGCGAGCCACGGTGTGCGGGACCCCGAACACCTGCTTGGCGATCTGGACCGACATGAGGTTGGCGTTGTCGGTGTCGGTGACTGCCACGAAGGAGTCGGCGAACTCGATGCCGGCCTCCCGCAGCACCTCGATGTCGTAGGCCACACCATGGTGGATCGTGCCGTTGAACGTGGTGCCGAGCCGTTTGAAGACGGCGGGCCGGTGATCGATGACCGAAACGTCGTGCCCGTCCCGCGACAGGCTCAGGGCGAGATCGGACCCTACCCGGCCGCACCCTGCGATCACGATCCGCACGTGCGTACTCCTTTCGGGACCGGAGGATGTTAGAGGCGTGACTCCCACCCCAGCGGCCGAAGAGCTCAGCGCCGCCACAGCTCCGGCGTGAACAGGAGGAGCACGGGGAAGAGCTCGAGCCTGCCGAGGATCATCATGAAGGAGAGCAGCCACTTGTTGGCGGCATGAACCGCCAGGTAGTTCGACGTCGGACCCACGGCTTCGAGCCCCGGCCCCACGTTCCCCAGTGACGAGGCCACAGCCGACGCCGACGAGACGATGTCGAAACCGGCCCCGAAGCTCGACTCGACGATGCCGAAGAGCATGGTCCCGGTCATGAACGCAAACATGTAGAGCAGGAAGAACGACTGTACGGACTCGACGATCTCACGGGGCACCGCGTCCTTGCCGAGCCGCACCACGAACACTCCCTTCGGGTGGATGACCCGTCGCAGGTCGGCCCGGCTCGCCTGGTACAGCACGCCGAGCCGGTAGGGCTTGACGGAGCCCCCCGTGGAGCCGGCCATGCCTCCGACGAAGAAGAGCCCGAACACCATGATCTGAAGGGCGATCGGCCACAGCCCGAAGTCGGCGGTGCCGTAGCCCGTCGTCGTGACGAGGGACACGATCGTGAAGACACTGTCGCGGATCGTGTCCGCCGCCGGCCCGCCCCACGTCCCGATCGCTGCGACGGTCGACGCCGCGACGACGATTCCGATGAAGATCCGCAGCTCGGCATTGCCGAGGTAAGCGCTCGGCTTGCGCAGCGCCCGGTAGTGGAGGGCGAACGAAATCCCGGCGATCAGCATGAAGACGGTCACGACCCACTGCGCATACGGGGAGAAGGCACCCATGGAGCCGGCATCGGTGCTGAAGCCGCCGGTCGACATCGTCGTGAACGCATGGTTCACGGCTTCGAATGTGGTCATGTCTCCGATGCCGAGGAGCAGGACCTCGATCGCGGTCAGGACCAGATAGACCAGCCACAGCCGCTTGGCGGTCTCACGGAACCGAGGCGTGAGCCGGTCGGGGGTCGGCCCGGGCGACTCGGCCCGCGCCAGCTGAACGCCCCCGACCCCAAGGAGTGGGAGCACGGCGATCGAGAGAACGATGATCCCCATACCGCCGAGCCACTGGGTGAGCGACCGCCACGTCAGGATGCCGTGGCTCAGGGCCGCAGGATCGGGGACGACGGAGGCTCCCGTCGTCGTGAAACCGGCGGCCGTCTCGAAGAAGGCGTTGTGCAGGTCGCTGATCTCACCGGTGAGGAGGTACGGGAGCATTCCCACGATCGAGATGACGAACCACGAGAGGCCGACGACGGCGAACCCTTGGCGGGCCGAAAGGCGAAACGGCGCCGGGAAGACCTGCCGGGCGGCGATCCCGAGAGCCATCGTCACGGCGGCGGCCGCGGTGATCTCGATCGCCGTGTCCCACTCGCCGTAGATCAGCGAGGCAGCGACCGGCACCAGCATCGCCAGGCCTACGGCGGCCACGACGACTCCGATGACGTGGAGCAGCGGTCGATACCCCATCAGCCGGCGAGCTGCTCGACCTCGTGAATGGCTTCGGGCAGGGCGATCACGATCAGTCGATCCCCGGCCTCGATCGTGGTCTCCCCTCGGGGAACGAATGCCTGCTTGCCACGGATCACGCCGCCGACGATGACCTCGTGGGGCAGGTGCAGCTCACGTAGCGTCTTGCCGGCTGCACGGCTGGCCGGCCCCACCTCGATCTCGAGCGCCTCGGCCGCCGAGTCCTGGAAGGTCACGACGCTGTGGATGTTGCCGCGCCGCACGAATCGGAGGATTTGGGACGCGGCCGACAGACGGCTCGAGACGCCTCCGTCGATGCCGACACCGGACAGCAGGCGCACGAGGTCCATCCGGTGGAACCGTGCGACGGCCATGGGAACCCCGATGGCCTTGGCGACGAGACAACCGAGGATGTTGATCTCGTCCCACCCTGTCAGGGCGAGGATGACGTCGGCGGTGTCGACCCCTTCCGAGGTCATCAGGCGCGGGCTGGTCGGGTCACCGCAGATGGCGATCAGGTGTGGGATGTCGGCCGCGATGGCCCGCACTCGTTCCGGGTCGTGGTCGATGAGCGTGGTGGAGATTCCCGCCTCGCACATCGCCTTCGCGGTCAGGGCCGCGAGCCGGGTGGCGCCGAGGATGGCCACCTTCCGGGCCGGCGACTCACGAATGCCGAGGAGGTAGAAGGGCTCGTCGGTTTTGGCCGACTCGGTCATGAACAGTACGTGGTCACCAGGATGGATCTGCGTCGACCCGCGGGCGATCATCGTCTCCCCGTCTCGAATCACGGCAACCACGATCCACGACCATCCGCTGACCTTGCGCCTGAGCTCGGCAAGGGTCAAACCCGCTACGGGAGCCTCCGGTGCAATGAATCCTCCGATGAGATCGAGCCGCCCGTCGGCGAACTCGATGAGCTCGGAGACGCCGCGCTGCTGGACGAGGAGCAGCAGGTCGTGAGCCGTGGCCTCCCCCGGGTCGATCAGCAGGTCGACACCGAGCTCCTCGGCCTCTTCCCGGAGTTGCGGGTCCTCGACCCTGGCGATCCGCATCGGAGCCCCCATCCGAGTGGCGGCATGTGCGGCGAGGACATTGACTGCATCCGACGAGCTCACGGCGATGAACAGATCGGCCTTGTCGACGCGAGCCTCCTCCAACGTCTCGAGGGTGGCCCCGTTGCCGCTGATCACGAGGCAATCGATCTGTTCCTGGACCTCTTGAGCCCGGGCCGGGTTCGACTCGATCACCACCACGTCTTGGCCTTCGAGGGAGAGCCGTTCCGCAAGGTACGAGCCCACCGCCCCGGCACCGACGATCACGACTCTCATGTGCCGCCTCTGCGTCGCCTGCTGCCGGAGCGTACCGGGTCCGTGGCCGATCCACATAGTCCAGGCACCGGGTACCATCGCTCGCCGTGTTCCGACCCCTCTCTCTGATCCTGGTACTCGCGCTCGTCGCGGCCGCTTGTTCGGCTTCGGAAGCCACCCCGACGACCACGACATCGGCCCCCACCACGACGACGGCGGCGCCCACCACGACGGTGCCTGCCACGACGACCGAGCCGCCACCGACGACCCCGGAGCTCCACGGCGAGGTGGCCCCCGAACTCCTGGCTGCTGCGCAAGCTTTCTACACGTGGCTGACGGATCGGTCGGCCCCGCAACCTCGGGGAATGACACCTGAGTTGGTCGAGCATCTGGAAGGGGCGCCGGAGCCGCAGCTGGGTCCGGTCTACGCCCGCGATGCGGCGGCCGAGCTCGAGAACGGGGACGAGATCGCGGTGGTGACCGTACGCCAGGACGCCCTGCTGTTCGTCGACACGGGCGGCGGTTGGCGGATCGTTGGGACGATCCTCGAAGGATCCGCACCGTGGCTCGGACCGAAGTCGCCGCGCATGCTGCTCGTTCTGGGGTCCGACGCCCGGGTTGGCGAGAACCAGCTCGGCCAACGCGCCGACAGCGTTCACATTCTCAGCATGGTCCCCTCCACCGGCCAGGGTGCTTTTGTCGGCTTCCCCCGCGACTCGTGGCTCCGAGGCAGCAAGCTGACCAACCTGCTCCCTCGAGGAGGACCAGACCTCATCGTCGAGGCCATCGAAGAGGTCTCGTCACTCGAGCTCGAAGGCTGGGTGGCCGTGGGGTTCGAAGGCTTTCTCGGTCTGCTGAAAGAGCTCGGGTCGCTCCAGATCGACCTCCCACGGGCGATGCGGAGCGGCAACAACTGGGACGACTACCCCGCCGGTCCTCAGGAGCTCACCCCGCAGCTTGCGTTACGCCTGGCACGTATTCGCAAGGGACTGCCCGCGGGCGACTTCGACCGATCCTTCAATCAGGGGCTGATCACACTTGCGGCCATGGTGATGATCCAGCAACGCGGGATCATCCAGCTCCCGCGATGGGTGGCGGCGCTCGATGAGCACGGGTTCACGGATCTCGGCACGGTGGATCTGTTCACCTGGGCAGCGACCGCGTACGTCACGAGTCCTGAGCAGATCACCAACGTCGTAGTCCCCGGCACCAACGCTCGGGCCGGCGCGGCGGCGATCGTGCGGATCTCGTCGTCGGCGGAGGAGCTCTTCCGGGACCTCGACGACGGGGTCATCGACACGACGCAGTGAGCCACGGCGCAGCCTGCCCTGCGACAATGTGCTGATGGACACACAGCGCCTCTACATAGATGGCGGTTACGTGGACGCCGGCTCGGGTGAGACCTTCCAGACGATCAACCCGGCCACGGGCGAACCGCTCGCCACCGTGCAGCATGCCGACGCCGACGACGTGGATGCGGCCGTTCGCTCGGCCAAGGACGGTTTCGCCGTCTGGTCGGCGATGACCGGGGCCGAGCGCGGGCGCATCTTGATGCGCGCGGCGACGATCCTCCGAGACCGCAACGAGGAGCTGGCGCACCTCGAAGTGCTCGACACCGGCAAGCCGATCGCAGAAGCGGAGGTCGTCGATGTCATCTCGGGAGCCGAGTGCATCGAGTACTTCGCAGGAGCGGCACCGTCCATCCACGGCGAGCACTACGACCTCGGAGCGAACTACGCCTACACCAGGCGCGAGCCGCTCGGAGTCACGGCGGGGATTGGTGCGTGGAACTACCCGATCCAGATCGCGTGCTGGAAGTCGGCGCCGGCCCTCGCCTGTGGCAATGCGATGGTGTTCAAGCCCGCCGAGCTCACTCCGCTCACCGCAGCCAAGCTCGCCGAGGTGTACACCGAGGCGGGCGTGCCCGCCGGGGTCTTCAACGTCGTCCAGGGCGATGCCCGCACCGGCCAGGCGATGACGGCGCACCCCGGGATCGCCAAGGTCTCGCTGACGGGCGAGGTCGGGACGGGCAAGCGGGTGATGGCTGCGGCGGCGTCCACGCTGAAGCACGTCACACTCGAGTTGGGCGGCAAGTCGCCACTGATCGTGTTCGACGACGCCGACATCGACGATGCAGTGTCCGCAGCGCTGCTGGCCAACTTCTACACCCAGGGCGAGGTGTGCTCCAACGGGACCCGGGTGTACGTGCACTCATCGATCCACGACGACTTCGTCGGTCGGCTCCGCAGCCGAACGGAGAAGATGCGCATCGGCGATCCTCTGGACCCGGAGACACACGTCGGTGCCTTGATCTCCGAGGATCACATGGAGAAGGTGCTGTCGTACATCGAGCTTGCCAAGGAGTCGGGTGCGCAACTGCTGACCGGCGGGTATCGCGTGGAAGGATTGCCCGGCTACTTCGTCGCCCCTGCCGTCTTCGACGGCTGCACCGACGACATGCGGTTCGTCCGAGAGGAGATCTTCGGTCCGGTCATGGCCGTCCTCGAGTTCGAGTCGGAGGACGAGGTCGTCGCCCGGGCCAACGACACGGTCTACGGCCTGGCGGCGGGCGTGTTCACGAAGGACCTGGCGAGAGCGCACCGGGTGGTTACGCGCCTCGAGGCGGGGACGATCTGGGTCAACACCTACAACATCACCCCGATCGAGGTGCCGTTCGGCGGCTACAAGCAGTCGGGCATCGGGCGCGAGAACTCGCTCGCCGCGATCGACCACTACACCCAGCGCAAGGCCGTCTACGTCGAGACCGGCCACATCGACGCCCCCTACTGACCGACGGCTCGCAAGCTGGTGGCGATGCCAAGCGGGCCGAAACCGACCAAGGAGCGGCTTTCGCCGCTCCTTGGTCAGAGAACAGCCGGCCGAAGGCCGACGCTTGGAAACTCGCTCGAAGCCTGCTTCGAGCGAAACCTCTACGGCAGCCAGGCC
>JBFINP010000019.1:0-52245 GCA_041611095.1 Acidimicrobiia bacterium
GGGCCCCCGCCGTGCACGATGACCGGATTGATACCGCAGTAGTGCAGCATCGCCACGTCGTCGGCGAAGGTGTTGCGCAATGCCTCGTCCACCATCGCCGAACCGCCGTACTTGATCACGATCGTCGTGTTCCGGAAACGCTTGATGAAGGGCATCGCCTCGGAGAAGATCCGGGCTTTCCCCATCGTCGTGGCGATGCGTGACTTCGCCGCATCGGGTGCGCCGTGGCCCGTGGCCATCAGCTTCGCTCCCCGTTGAACCGGACGTAGTCGGGGGTGAGATCGGCGGTCAAGACCTCCGCCCGGCCGGGGCCACTGCCTGCGGTGATCTCAACGGCGAAGTCGCCGGTCTCCAGCCGTTGCGCCAACGCATCCTCGTCGGCGTGGGCCGAGGTCCCGCGCTGTGCCACCACGACCCCATCGAAGGCGATCCCTACCTGGGCGACGTCCATCTCCACGCCGGCCGCGCCCAGCGCACCGATGATCCGTCCCCAGTTGGGGTCGCCCCCATAGAACGAAGACCGCACGAGCGCCGAGTCGGCGACGGCGCGTGCCAGCCGCAGCGCGTGCTGGTCGTTCGCCCCGCCGTTGACGCGGATCCGAACCACGCGTGATGAGCCTTCGGCATCCGCTGCGATCTGTCCCGCCAGGTCGCGACACACCTCCTCCACGGCGCGAGCGACGGCATCGATCGAGGCCGTTTCCGACGTAGCACCGGAGGCCAGCAGCACCACGGTGTCGTTGGTCGACTGGCACCCGTCGACGTCGAGAGCATTGAACGAGGGAGCCACGGCAGAGGTGAGGACCGCGGCGAGGTCGCCCGCGGCGAGGGTGGCATCTGTCGTCACCACGGCGAGCATCGTCGCCATGTCGGGTCGGATCATCCCCGCGCCCTTCGCCATGCCCCCGACGGTCACGGCGCCGGCGGCGGCCACGGCCTCTTTGGGCACGGAGTCGGTGGTCATGATCGCCTCCGCAGCGGCGCGTCCCGCATCAACGCCCGGACCCAACTCGGAGACGGCGAGCTCGATGCCGTGGAGCAACGCATCTTCGTCGAGGGTGGTTCCGATCGGCCCTGTGGAGCATACGAGCACCTCCTCAGGAGCGCACCCCACCAGGTCGGCGACGCGTTCGGCGCCGGCGAGGGCCACGTCGTCCCCCCGCGCACCCGTCGCTGCGTTGGCACATCCCGAGTTGATCACTACGGCCCGCGTTGCAGGTCCGGCGGCGAGATGGCGCCGGCTCACGAGGACCGGCGCCGCCGGCGCCCGGTTCGTCGTGAACACCGCCGCGCCGAGCGCTCCGGGATCGCCGACGACCAGGGCCACGTCACGCGATCCGTCCGGCTTGATCCCTGACGCCACGCCGGCGGCGGTGAAGCCGCGAGGTGCGGTGACGCTCACGGCATCCACCCGTCGCGTGGCAGCCCGGCCGCCTCGGGGAGGCCGAGCATCAGATTGGCGCACTGCACGGCTTGGCCCGCGGCACCCTTGAGCAGGTTGTCCTCGGCCGCCATCGAGATCACCGTCCCGGTCCGCTCGTCGAAGTAGGACGTGACCAGGCATCGGTTCGAGCCGACGACCCATCGCGTCTGCGGTGGCCGATCGATGACCTCGACGAACGCCGTCTCTGCGTAGGCCCTCTCGAGGGCCCCTCTCACCCGCTCTCCGGTGGCGCCCTGACCACCGGCGGCGGTGCAGGTCGACAGGATGCCGCGCTGCATCGGTACGAGGTGCGGAGTGAAGACCACTGTCGGGTCGGAGCCCGCCAGCTTGCCGAGGGCCATCTCGATCTCGGGGCGGTGGCGATGCGTGAGGACGCCGTAGGCGACAACGCCTTCGTCGATTGCCCCAAAGGTGAGGTGCGGTTTCGCACTTCTACCCGCCCCACTGACTCCGGACAGCGAGTTGACGACGACCGGACCCTGGATGAGACCTTCCACCAGTAGCGGGGCCAGGGCCAGCACCGCCGAGGTCGGGTAGCACCCGGGTGCGGCGACTTTGTGCGCCGTCCTGATCTGGTCTCCGAAGAGCTCCGGGAGCCCATACACCCACTCCCCCAACTCATCGGGGTGAGGATGCGGTCCGCCGTACGCCGCCTCGTAACGCGCCGGGGTGTCGAGCCGAAAGTCGGAGCCGAGATCGACCACCTTTGCGCCGGCTCCCAACAGCGAGACACCGATGCCGGCCGACTCGCCGTGGGGAAGCGCCAGGAACACCAGCTCGGCGTCGGCGGCGGCGGCCGGGTCCAGCGTCCCGAGGCGACGGTCGCCACCCGCGAGATGGGGATGGACTGTGCCGAGCAGCTCGCCGGCGGCGCTGTGGGCCCCGAGATGGACGATGTCCAGCGCAGGATGGGCGTCGACGAGACGGACGAGCTCACCCCCGGCGTAGCCGGAGGCGCCGAAGATGGCTACCGGATGGCCCATGCTGGCTCCTGGAGAACGGCCGGTGACTATACGCATATCTGAATAGGTATGCGAATCAGCGAGGGGGCAGTAGCCCCATGGTGCATCCGTCGGCCCACTGCTAGCTTCGGCTGCGGTAGGACGACTCACGGAGGTCACCCATGGCCAGATGGGGAACCATTCTCATCCTCGCCGCCGCGGTCTCGGCGGTGCTCTCGTTCACGAGCTACGAATTGCGCCTGCTCTTCTGGATCGGTTTGTGGGGCGACGGTGTCGCCTGGCTGATCCGGGCCGGGCTTGCGTTCGCCGGCGTCGTGTTGCTCCAGATGGATCGCGGGAGCCGCCGCGTCGCCACGACGGCGGACTCGCCTCAGATCACTCGCTGAGCCGCCCCCGGACCCGCGGCTGCCAACGACTACGATGCTAGTGTTCTAGTAATGCGACCAGCGGGGAGCGCCCGTGGCCGAGAAGCGTCAGTTCAACGTGTACCTGCCGGACGATCTCGTCCGTCGGGTGAAGCACGCCGCCATCGACTCCGATTACTCGCTGTCGACCTTCGTCGAGCTGGCATTGGAGCACTACCTCGCCCTGATCGAAGCGGATCCCACGGAGGGTGAGAGATGAAGGTCGTGCCCGTCGTGTATGTCACCGACATGGACGTCTCGCTCGATTGGTACCGGCGCCTCCTTCCCGACGCCGACCTGGTGAGCACGTCGCCCTACTGGTCGGAGCTGTCGCTCGGCTCGACGGCATCGCTTGCGCTCCACACCATCGGCGAGATCTCCCCCGGCTCCCAGATGGGACTGGCCCTGGAGGCCGACCGCAGACTCGAAGAAGTGGCGGAACACCTGGTGAAAGCCGGCATCGCCATCGACAGAGGAATCGCCGACGAGGCCTTCGGTCGGTCGATGGTCGTCCGCGATCCCGACGGGCTCGCCGTGCAGATCAACGAGCACGACCCCGAGACGTACCCAGGCTGAGCGCCGGGAGAGTCGGGCGCGACGAGGTCTCACTAATCTCGTGGCCGTGAGGTGGGCCACCGTTCTCATCGCGATGGTGCTGGTGCTCGCCGCCTGTGGCGGCGACGATGCCGCGAGCACGACGACGACAGACGTCGATTCGACGACAACGCTTGGCGAATCCACCGCCACCACCGCAAGCCCCGGCACCACCGCTGCCACCGTCACGACCGGCGCCACCACCACGACGTTCGACTCCGCAACCACCACGACCACTGACCCCTTGGCCTTCACGATCGATGTCGCCGGAGGGCAGGTCGACGGCCCCGACCGCATGTCCGTTTCACGCGGCGACCTCGTCGTGATCGTGGTCACGGCCGACATCGCGGACGAGGTGCACCTCCACGGGTACGACGCCTTCGCCGAAGTAGCTCCCGGTGCCCCCGCCGAGCTCGAGATCGTGGCCGACATCCCCGGGATCTTCGAGTTGGAGCTCGAGGGGTCCCACCTCTTGCTGTCCGAGCTCGAGGTGCGCTGATGCGGGCGCTCCGAAGCGTCGCGTTCGCGGTGTCCGCCGTTGCGGTCGTGCTGCTCACGCCCGGAGTGGCGCGAGCGCACGGTCTCGGTGGTCGTGCCGACCTCCCGGTGCCCGTCGGCTTCTTCGCCGTGGGTGCGGGCATCGTGGTCGTCGGATCGTTTGTGTTGCTGTCGTCACTGTGGACCACCCCGCGACTCCAGGACGGCGGATCGATCGACGTCCGGCGACGGCCGTGGGTGTCGGCGGTCGTGCGTGCGCTGCGAATCATCGGGCTCACCGGCCTCGGTCTCGTCGTGGTGGCAGGTCTGATCGATGGCTCCGGCAGCTCGCACAACGTCGCACCCGTGCTGGTCTTCGTCTTCTTCTGGCTCGTCGTGCCATTCGCATCCGCTCTGATCGGCGACTGGTGGCGATGGATGAGCCCGTGGGGCACCCTGTCGCGCTGGTTCAACCAGGATCGGCCCGAGCGGCCCGACCTGATCGAGCGGCTCGGCGTATGGCCGGCGACGATCGCCTTCGTTGCGTTCACCTGGCTCGAGCTCGTCGCACCCGGCGGTGCGGAGCCGCTGCGCCTCGCAATCGCCGCGCTGGTCTACACCCTGTACGTCGTCGCCGCCGGCTACCTCGCCGGGCCCGAGTCGGGCCTCCGCATCGCCGATGCGTTTCACACGTACAACGGACTGATCGGTGCGATCGCACCCGTCGACATCACCGCCCCAGAGGGGGTTGGCACGGTCGCCGCCGCCGAGACGCCCGCGCTGGTGCGCCGCGGCTGGCTGTCCGCACTCACCACCGTGCCCGAATGGGCTGGCCTCACCGCCTTCGTCGCCGCGATGATCGGCACGGTCACCTACGACGGTATCTCCGGCACCGAGTGGTGGGCGGTGGCCTTCGACGAGCTCCGCCGCCAGACGTGGTTCCGCACCGTCGCCCTCGTCGGCTTCGTCCTGTTGATCGCTGCGGTCTACCTGCTGGCGTCGTGGGCAGCCGCCAGGCTCGCCGAAGGCGAGTGGACGGCGCATCGGGTCGCCCAGCGGTTCGCCCACACGCTGGTGCCCATCGGCCTGGCGTATGCGGTTGCCCACTACATCACACTCGTGCTCTACGAGGGCCAGCTGCTCCTGTCGGCGGCGAGCGATCCCTTCGGCCAGGGATGGGACCTGTTCGGCACGGCCGACTGGACGATCACCTTCTTCCTGGCGCCTGAGGTCGTGTGGTACTTCCAGGTCTTTGCGATCGTGGCGGGTCATGTCGCAGGCGTGGTTCTGGCCCACGACCGGGCACTGGCCGATTTCGGTGAGCGGGTGGCCGTCCGCACCCAGTATGCGATGCTGGCCCTCATGGTGGCCCTGACGTCCCTCGGCCTCTTCATCTTGGCGGGCTGAGGTGGGCGACCCGCCGCACGAGTGGGTGCTCGCCCACCAAGGGGGCTGGGACGAGCTGCTGATGTTCGGCATACCGATCGTCCTGGCGATCGTGGGCGTGCGATGGGCGGAGCGACGGGCGCGAGCTCGCCAACCCGAGGACGACGGCCTCGGCCCGCACGGAGACGACCCGGACTACGGTGAGCCGTCGACAGCCATCGAGGAGGGCATTGGTGACGCCGACAACTGAGCCGGTCACCGACAAGGACGAGGCACGAGTTCTGGAGCTCGTGGATCGGCTTTTGACCGAGCACGACCCCCACGGTGACCGACGTGACTTCATGGGAGCCCAGTTCGACCTCGGTCTGGCCTGGGTCCACTTCCCCGAGGGGCACGGCGGGCTCGGACTCCCCCCCCAGCTCCAGGACATCATCGACACGAGGCTCGACGCCGCGACGGAGCATCGCCCCTCGTTCTTCCACGTCATCGGCCACGGTATGGGCGCCCCGATGCTCGAGACGCACGGCACCGAAGAGCAGAAGCGACGCCACCTCAAGCCGCTCTTCACCGGCGAGGAAGTGTGGTGCCAGCTCTTCTCCGAGCCTGGCGCGGGCAGCGACGTCGCCGGGCTCTCGACACGGGCGATCCAGGACGGCGACGAGTGGGTGGTCAATGGCCAGAAGGTGTGGACGACCGTCGCCCACGTCTCCAAGTGGGGCATGCTCGTCGCCCGCACCGACCCCGAGCTTCCCAAGCACCAGGGGATGACGTACTTCCTCATGGACATGGAGTCGGAGGGGGTCGAGGTCCGACCGCTGCGCCAGATCACGGGAGAGGCCGAGTTCAACGAGGTCTACATGACCGACGTGCGGATCCCCGACAGCGAGCGCATCGGCGAACGCGGCGACGGCTGGAAGGTGGCGCTCACCACGCTGATGAACGAGCGAGTGGCGATCGGCGGCACCCCCACGCCCCGCAACTCGGGCGCCATCGCCGATCTCATCTCCGTGTGGAGGCAGCACGGTGGCAGCGAGGACGACCGGGACCGGTTGATGAAGCTGTGGGTCGAGGCCGAGGCGGCACGTCTCACCAACCTCCGGGCCCACGAGAACCGCACCGCAGGGACCCCAGGGCCGGAGGGCTCGACGGCCAAGCTCGTCTATGCCGAGCTCAACAAGCGGGTGTACGAGCTGGCCACCGAGCTGATGGGTCCCGAGGGCATGCTCTACGACACGTACGAGTTCATCCAGCCCGAGGAACCCGAGGACATGCCCGACGACATCCGCCGCCGGTTCCTCCGGGTGCGAGCCAACTCGATCGAGGGCGGAACCTCCGAGATCATGAAGAACATCCTCGGCGAGCGGGTGCTCGGCCTTCCCGGCGAGCCTCGGGTCGACAAAGACCTTCCCTGGACGAAAGTGCCGAGGAGCTGACTCAGACCGTCGGGCTCGGGCTCTCCCGAGGCTCGACGATCAACGCCCGGCGCATCTCGAGGAGGCGTCCCAGCTCCTGCGAGATCGCAAACCGCTCACTCACCGACCGCGTCCCGGCGAACAGCTCCGCCAACCGGAGGCGCTGCCGATCGATCTCCTCGAGTAGTCGATCTATCAAGCGACCTGCTCCTCGTTCGGGGGTCCAGCCATCATGGCCGGGCCCTTGTTAACAGCGAGCAAAGAACCTGCAAAGGCGTGCTCTCTCACCGTCTCAGCTCGCCGTCGATGATCTCCCACTCGGTGAGCCCCAGCGCGGCGCCGAACGCGCCGTCGTGGGTCACGACCACCATGCCACCGGGGTAGGCGGACAGCGCCACCTCGAGCCGCTCGACCGAGGGGAGGTCCATGTGATTGGTCGGTTCGTCGAGCAGGACGAGCCACGCCCGCCGTCCCAGACCGAGAGCGAGCATCAGCTTGCGCGCCTCGCCCGGCGAGGGTCGCTCGCTCGCCAGCAACTGCTCGGGATCCACTCCGAGCGCGGCGACGA
Source organism: Acidimicrobiia bacterium (assembly GCA_041611095.1). Lineage (GTDB taxonomy): Bacteria > Actinomycetota > Acidimicrobiia > Spongiisociales > UBA5794 > UBA6912. The sequence continues at coordinate 7,248 of JBFINP010000019.1, forward strand.
TCGCCAGCACCCGCCCGCGCTCGTCGTGCCGCAGGCGCCCGACCGTGTGGAGGGCGGCGACCGCCGAATCTCGGGAGAGCTCCTGGGGCAGGTAGAGCATCTTGGCGTCGGGCAGGCCCGACGCAACGCGGATCGCCTCGAGGAGGGTCGTCTTGCCTGCACCGTTGGGACCACGAAGCCAGATCCGATCATCTCGGTGGATGGCGACCGTCGTCTCGTCGAGCAGCTCCCGGTCGCCGGCTACGAGGCCGCCACGCACGACCGCCAGTGTCGATTTCGGTGCGGGCTCGTAGTCGACGAAAACGGAGCGACCCAGCTCACGCGTCACCGACATCCCATCGAGCTCCTCGTCGATCCGCTCGCGGGCACTCACCGTCGTGGCGAGGATCTTGGCCGCCGCCTTCTCGCCCTCGCGGTACCTCCTCGTCGCGGCTGCGCTGCGGGCGTCGATGTCCTTCGGCTCCGACGTGCGCTGCCGCCGCCGGAATTCGGCGCGTTTCGCCTCCGCACGGCGCCGCTGGTCGGAAACCCGTTTCTCAGCCTTGCGTTGCTCGCTGCGGAGCCGGGTGTACTCGGCCAACACCTCTCGATCCGCGGCCGTCCACGCCGCGTGGGCAACTCTGTAGCTGCCTCCCCACAGGGACACGTCGCGGTGGCGAAGACGCAGCGTCTGCGTCGTGAGGTGCTCGAGGAGCCCGCGATCGTGCGACACCACCAGGCCGACCCCACCAAAGCCGTCCAGGGCGGACACCAGCCAGTCCCGCCCGTCGGAGTCGAGGTGGTTGCTCGGTTCGTCGAGCAACAGCACATCCGGACGACGGGCCAGGGCCGAGCCGACCTGCCAGCGCTTCCGCTCCCCCGGCGAGAGCGTCTCCCAGCGCGCAAGCTCGGAGCTCTCGAGACCGAGCTCGCCCCGCAGCCTCACATCCAGTGGATCCCAAGAGGTGGCGAGCCGGTCGATGGCCGCGTCGCGATGCTCCACCTCTTGCGCGCACATGACCACGATCGCGTCGCTCGGATCCCACGTCACGGATCCCCGGGTGGGCGAGAGCTCGCCGGTCACGAGGCGGAGCAACGTGGTCTTGCCGGAGCCGTTGCCGCCGACGACACCGGTCCAGCCCGGCCCGAGGTGCAGCGTCACCTCCTCGAGGACGACGACGGCCGACGAGTAGGCGAATGCGAGGTTGGTCAGGTGGATCGCAGGCAACGCAGCTCCTAGGGAACGAGCCGGCTCTCGCCGGCAACGGATCGTTCGAGCTGCTCAGCGCACGAGGCTCCCTGCGTCGACGAGGCAAGTGTACCGATCGATCACGGTACGCATGACGGCCGCGACGCTCGGTCAGTCGCCGCCGGCGCCTCGCTCAGACCACCATCCGTCGAGCAGCTCGTAGGCCTCGTCCGGCGTGTACGGCCCGTGCTCGATGCGATGCTCGTAGAGCAACCTCATGGCCTCCCCGACGAGGGGCCCCGGCTCCAATGCCAGATGGCGCATCACCTCGTGGCCGTTGATCGGGGGTCGCAGTGCATCGAGCTCTTCCTGCTGGCGCAACTCCTCGATCCGTTCCTCGAGCTCGTCGATGCGACGCTCGATCGCTTTCGCCCGCTTGGCATTTCGCGTCGTCACGTCGCAACGCACCAGCTCGTTCAGGCTGGCGAGCAGCGGACCGGCGTCGCGGACGTACCTGCGCACCGCCGCATCGGTCCAGCCCATCTTGTAGGTGTGCGGGCGCATGTGCAGGAAGACCAATTGCGACACCTCCTCGATCACCCGTCTCGAATACCGCAATGCGGCGAGGCGCTCCCGGGTCATGCGTGCCCCAACCGCCTCGTGGTGGTGGAACGACACACCACCCTGTTCGATCCGGCGGGTAGCCGGCTTGCCGACGTCGTGGAACAGCGCCGCCAGCCGCAGGGTGACGTCGGGTGATGTCTTCTCGACCACGGCGATGGTGTGTGCCAGGACGTCCTTGTGGCGGTGAAGTGGGTCCTGGGCGAGGGCGAGGGCGGGCAGCTCGGGGAGGAACTCGTCGGCGAGGCCTGTCTCGACGAGGCCCCACAGGGCAGGCCCGACGTTGGTGCCGGCGACGAGCTTGTCCAGCTCGACCCTGATGCGCTCGGCCGACACCACACCGAGCCGGCTGCGCATCTCGCGGACCGCGGTCATTGCTGCGTCGTCGGGGACGAAGCCGAGCTGGGACACGAAGCGGAACAGCCGCAGCATGCGAAGCGGATCGTCTCCGAAGGAGACGTGGGGGTCGAGCGGACAACGAAGGAGCTGGCCGGCCAGGTCGGCGAGCCCACCGTGCGGATCGGTCATCTCAGGTATCTCGTCGCCGCCGGGTAGCCGGATGGCCATGGCGTTGACCGTGAAGTCACGACGGGAGAGATCCGTCTCGATGTCGTCCGAGAAGGACACCTCCGGCTTGCGGGAATCGCCGCGGTAGACCTCGCTGCGGAAGGTGGTGATCTCGTAGATCTTGCCGTCGCGAATGGCGCCGATCGTTCCGAACGTCTCCCCGGCGAGGTACAGGTCTTGGGCCCAGTCCTCCACGATGCCGCGGATCTCGTCCGGGCGAGCGTCTGTGGCGAAGTCGAGGTCGGTCTCGTCACCGGCGCGGCCGAGGAGGGCGTCCCGGACGCTGCCACCAACCAAGTAGAGCATCTTTCCGGCCGCGGCGAACCGGTCGGCGAGCTGGCGTGGAGCGGTGCCGGCGTCGAGCAGGGGTTCGAGGCGGGGAGGAATCACGGCGGGCAGGGTAGAAGAACGTGAAAGACCAACGAGAGCTCGCCGCGGTCCCGCCTGCCTACCCTCGATCCACGATGAGCACGCACGTTCCCAATGGCGACCTGGCAGGCCTCGTCGTCGCCGAGATCATCGGCCTGCACCGCGCTTTCGAGGCGTGGTTCGCCGGCCGGCTCGACACGATGAGACGAATCGAGGAGGCCCTGGCGCCGGACCTGACCTTCATCTCGCCACGAGGTGACCTCGTCGGGCGCGGTGAGATCCTCGACGGCCTGCGGGCGAGTCGGGGCATGCGCGACGTTGGAATCCGTATCGTCGCGCCTCAGGCCCTGTGGCGAGGCGACGACACCTTGCTGGCGGGCTACGAGGAGTGGCACGACCACAGCGACTACTCCACCGCCCGCCGCAGCACCGCGTTGTTCACCGCAGCTCCCGAAGCACCGGAGGGCCTCTTGTGGCGCCACGTCCACGAGACGTGGATCACACCGCCGCCCGGCTGGGTGGTGCCACCGCGGCAGCGGTGAAACTCCTTCGCCTCAGGCGGTGCGCCACCGGTTGGCGAGCTCGTCGGCATACTCGTTCCAGGCCACACCGCTGTGGGCCTTCACCCACTCGAGCGTGAGTTCGGGCCGGCGCCGGAAGATGCGATATGCCTCTTTTACGAGCTCGAGGTTCTCGACGGCCCCCGTCTTCCGCCGCCAGCCCCGCTTCTCCCAACCCTCCGCCCACTCGTTGACAGTGCGTACGACGAGGTTGCTGTCCGAGTAGACGGTGACTGCCGTGCCCTCGGGCACCAAACCGGCTCCTTCGATGAGGGCCGTCAGCTCCATACGGTTGTTCGTGGTGTCCGGGTCGTGACCGAAGCGCTCTTCGACTATCTCGCCACCGACGACGTAGACGGCACCCCATCCCCCCGGACCCGGGTTAGGGCTCGCTCCCCCATCGGTGAAGACGCCGGTATCGAGCCCATCGAGGGCGAGCGGTGGCGTTGCCGACGAGCTGCGGCGGCGTGAGGCGGGCTTGCGCGAGTCGCGACATTCGAGGCACTGCTTGGGGCTCCATCCCGGGTAGCGGTCAAGGATGGCTGGCTCGACGGTGAACGTCGCACCGCAGTCTCTGCACGTGAAGGTCGGCATGCTGCGAGCGTACACCTGCCTTCACAGCTCCCAGTGGCGTGCCACCTCCACCCGCACCCGCCGTGCGATGTCCCCGGCGGGACCGGCGCCCGGATCGTCCACGGGCGGATCCACCGGGCCTGCCGCCCATCCCTGGAGGGTGGCCGCCGTCGAGTGAGTGAGGGCACCGAGGTCGTACCCGCCCTCGAGGAACAGCACGCCGCGGCGCGCCGAGATCACTCCCGACACCCGTCCCGCCATGAAGCGATAGTCGGCTTCCACCAGGCGAATCCCGGCAAGGGGGTCGGCCACGTGAGCGTCGTAGCCGGCCGATACGAGGATCCAGTCGGGCTCGAAGGCTCGCAACACGGGAACCACCACCGCGTCGAAGCTCCATCGGTAGGCGCGGCCCCCGGTGCCGGTCGGCCAGGGGAAGTTGATGGTCATGCCGGCGCCGCCGCGACCACCCGCCTCGTGCAGCCACCCGGTGCCGGGATAGGCCGGGAACTCATGCATCGAGAGGTAGAGAACCTGGGGATCGTCGTAGAAGACCTCCTGCGTGCTGTTGCCGTGGTGGACGTCCCAGTCCACGATCGCAACCCTCTGCCCGGCATCGGCAAGCATGCGAGCCGTGATCGCGATGTTGTTGAACAGGCAGAAGCCCATCGCCCGAGCCGGAAGTGCGTGATGACCCGGCGGGCGGGTTGCGATGAATGCGACCTCCCCTTCCCCTCGCTCCAGAGCCTCCACGGCGTGCGGCCCAGCCCCGGCCGATCGCAGGGCGGCCTCCCACGACCCGATCCCGGCAACCGTGTCGGGATCGAGCTTGCCGCCCCCCGATGCGCAAAACCGCTCGACGGCGGCGACGTAGGCAGGCTCGTGTACCACGCCGAGAACCTCGTCGGTAGCGGCGCGCGCGGCGAGCTCGACCACCTCGAGACCCGACTCGCGGACGCCCTGCACCACGGCTGGGATCCGTGCCGGGCGCTCTGGATGACCCACGCCGGTGTCGTGGTCCAACGACGATGGGTGGGTCATGAGCACGACGCGCATCGGCACATCTTGACAGCCCGGCGGAGGCACGTGCTGAGGGGAGTACCCTGTGCCCGCGACCGAGCACCGTGATCACTGGGAGGGGGATCCGCACTCATGGCGCTGGCAGAGAGTCCGATCCGCCTTGCGTGCCGCGGGGACTGGCCGGGACCTGTCACCTTCCGACGCGGCTGGTCGCGGGCCGACGCTCGGCCGTGGAACCAAGACGTTGCCGAAGCCAGCATCAGGCTGGTGCGCGGCGGGTCGACTTTCCTGGCGGCCTGTGCGAGCCAGCTCGTCGAGTTCGGCGCCGAGTCGGTCCTGTCTCCTCCGTTGCCGAAGAGCGGCCAGGGCCCGTGGCGCGACGCCGGCTTCGACCCCTTCATGGACCTCGCATTGATGCGCCGTGCATTGGACGCGACGCCACGCGCTCCTGATCACCTCGTCGTTGCGGCGGACGACATCGCAATCGAGGAGCTGCTGGCGATCGACGCCGTGGCCTTCGACAGCTTCTGGCGGTTCGACGCCAACGGTCTTGCCGAAGCGATCGAGGCAACCGGCCGTTCGAGCATCCTCATCATCCGAGACGGCGACGGTCACCCGGCCGCTTTCGCCGTTGTCGGCTTCGGCAGCGCCATCAGCTACCTCCAACGCGTCGCCGTCGATCCCGCCTGGCAGGGGCAAGGGATGGGACGCTCCCTCATCCGTGTGGCGGCGAGAAAGGCACGCTCCGCGAGCGCCCAGGTCATGCTGCTCAACACGCAGTACGACAACGCCCGGGCGATCGCCCTGTACGAGAGCGAGGGGTTCGTACAGCTTCCTGAACCGCTCGGGCTGCTGCGGTCCACCGGCTGACCGGCGGTAACCTCGCGCCAGCGGAGCAGGAGGCGACGCTGGCACCCAAGCTGCCGGAGCGGTATCAGACCCAGGTGCGTCTTGGCCGCGACGCCGACGTCGAGGAGTGGTTGGCGACCGACCAGGCCCTCGACCGCCCGGTGCTCGTCCGGGCGCTCGACCCAGCGGCCCACCCCGGACGCCATCAGGCGTACGTCGCCGAGGTCCGTGCCGCGGCGGCGGTGAGCCACATCCATCTCGCTCGGGTCTACGAGGTCAACCACAACGGTGCGACCTACTCGGTGCTCGAGTGGAACGGCGGCGTATCGGTGGCGGACCGGCTGCGGGCGGGTGACACCCTCCCCGTCCACGAGTTCCTCCCCAACGCCGCAGGCCTCGCCGAGGGCCTGGCCGAGCTGCACAAGGCCGGGATCGTGCATGGCGCCATCGATCCCGGAGCGATCCAGTTCTCTGCTGCTCACCCCGCCAAGCTCGGTGCCTTCGGTCGGCCCCATCAGCCGGGAACCGAGAGCGGCGACACGCAAGCGCTCGCCCGCTCGTTGCGCCAGGCGCTGACCGGCACGGACTCGCCCGACCTCCTGCCCTCCCAGGTCGTCGAGGGCATCCCGCGTGTCGTCGACGAGGCCCTGGCCGCCGCCGAGCGCGGGGAGCTCACCGCGGCACAGCTCGCGGCATCGCTGCGCTCGGCGCCTTATCGACCGGACACAACCGGCGACAGCGGCTGGTCGTGGCGGTGGGTCACACCTGCCGCGCTGCTTCTCGTCGCCGCGCTTCTCATCGCCGCCGCCGGCCTCAGCATCGACGTCGACCCCGACTCACCCTTCCTGTTTCCGGCGACACCGCAACCGCTACCCCGGTCCGAGGACCCGGGTTCGCCCGAGCCGGGACCGGTCGTCCCACCACCGCCCGCATCCAACGGGGATGCTGCGATTGCGGTCACCGCCACGTCGTTCGACCCCTTCGGTGACAACCTGGCCGAGCGTGAGGCCGACATCCCCCTGCTGCACGACGGCGACCCGAGCACCTCATGGCGGACGGAGCGCTACTTCTCACCCCTGCCAGGGGTGAAGCCCGGCGTCGGCGTCGTCTTCACGCCTGCGCAACAGGTGAGGACCATGGAGATCAGCGGGTCCGACGGCACCGCCTACCAGGTGGCCTGGGCAGGTTCCCCGCCGAACACCATCGAGCCGTGGGAGATCGTCAGTTCGGGGACACTGGTATCGGGAACCGCATCCCTCCAATTGCCGGCGCGCGACGGCGGCGTGTGGCTGCTGTGGCTGACGGATCTCCCGAGCCAGGGTGACGGCGAGTTCTACGCCGAGATCTCGGAGGTGTCCTTCGGACCGTGACTTCACGGCTGCGGGCGACGAGAATCACACGTGCATGAGCGATCGCAGCACCGACATCGCCCTCGTCGAACGCTACGTCGCCGGGGATCTCCAGGCGTTCGATGACCTGGTGCGCCGCCACCAGGACCGCGTGTTCGGGGTGTGCCTCCGCATGCTCCGGGATCGCGACGCGGCGCTCGACGCCATGCAAGATACGTTCGTGACGTTGTTCCGCAAGGCGGACCGCTACAAGGCCGAGGCCGCCTTCACGACGTGGCTCTACAGGGTCACGGTCAACGTCTGCTACGACCACCTCCGCCGTCAGCAGCGTCGCAAGACCGAGGCGCTGCCCGAGACGGCCGACCCGGCCGACCCGAGGGCGGAGGATCTCTACGCCGCGGCCGACGTCCGACCCGCCATCCAGAGCGCCCTCGACTCGATCGCCCCCGAGTTTCGCGCCGCGGTGGTGTTGGTGGATCTCCAGGGCCTCAGCCTCGAGATGGCCGCCGAAGCGCTCGGCGCACCCGTGGGTACCGTGAAATCTCGCGTCTTCCGGGGCCGGAGGCTGCTGGCCGATACGCTCGGGAACCTTCGAGTGCCTCCACAGCATCAGAGTGACGAGCACCAAAGAGAATGATGAACGACCACGACCACGACTACGACCTCATCATGCGCATGGCGCAGGGTGAGAGCTTCGATGCGGCCGCCGGCGCCGAGGCGGAGGCCTGCTCGGAATGCGCCGCCGACCTCGCCGCCCAGCGCGTGGCGCTCGAAGCCCTCGCCATGTTCCACGATGCCTCCGATGCGTCCCTCACCGAGCTCGAGTCGGCCCGTCTGATGCGCGACCTCGATCGGGAGTTGGGCCACCGCCGTACCGAAGTCGCTCGGGCGCCGGCACGGCGGGAACGTCGCTGGTCGTGGGCGCCGGCCTTCGGGGTGGCGGCGGTGTTGCTGGCGCTCCTCCTCGTCGCACCCGCCCTCAATCTCCTCGGCGGCAGCACGGAAGACTCGGGGGGTGACTTCGACGTCGCGCTCGACTCGACGGCCGACGAGGCTGCAACCACCGCAGCACCGGCCGAGGAGGACATGACGGCTGCCGCCGAAGCGCCGGAGGCCCTCGTCGAGTCGACGCTGGCCGCAGCAGCGGATGGCGCGGGGACAGACTTCGACGTCACTGCGATCCGCAATGGCCTGGTCGAGGTGCTCCAACTCCTCGAGGATGCCGGTGGCGATCCGGCCCGGGTCGCCAGCACCCTCGGGACGATCGACTTCTACTCGTTCGCGCGGTCCGCGCCCCTCGATGCGTGCGAGGAGGAGGGCGCGCTCGCGGTCGAAGGTGACGTCGAGTCGAGGACGCTCGGCGACCTCGTCCTCGACGACTCGGGCCGGCTGTTCACGGTGACGGCGCACACGCTGTCCACCGGCGACCTCGCCCTCGTCGCGCACGACAGGGTCACGTGCGAAGTGATCGCCGTCGCCCCCTGAGGCTGCATCGCACGACAGCTCAGATCGTCCACCCTCGAATCGAGGATCTAAGCTCTGCGAGCCATGGATGATTACCCAGCTCAGATCGCCGATTTCCTCGAGTCGACCGCCACGAAGGTCCGCGGCCTCACCGTCGACCGGGTCCGCGTGGGCGTCGCTTGGGCCGCAGTCGGCCTCGTCCTCGCAATGCTCGGCTTCCTCGCCCTGGTGTTTGTCCTCATCGCGCTCTTCCGGCTGCTGGCCGAGATCACCACGGTCGAGATCGCCTACGCCATCGTCGGTGGATTATTCCTGATCGTCGGCGTGTTGTTGTGGTCCAAGCGAAACCCCTCAACGGAGCCAGGGGCCGTCAGAGCTGGAGAGGACGTCAATGTCTGAGCAAGTGCTCATCATCGGGTCGGGGCCGGCCGGGATCACCGCCGCCATCTATGCGGCACGCGCCGATCTCTCGCCCTTGATGATCGAGGGATTCCAGCGCGGAGGGCAGCTGATGCTGACCACGGACGTGGAGAACTACCCGGGCTTCCCGGACGGGATCATGGGGCCGGAGCTCATGGAGCAGTTCCGCAAGCAGGCGGAGCGGTTCGGAACGCGCATCATCTCCTCGGACGTGACGTCCGTCGATTTCTCGACACGCCCGTTCAAGGTCTGGGTCGGCGAGGATCTCTACGAATCCGAAGCCGTGATCATATCCACCGGCGCATCGGCTCGCTGGCTCGGCGTCCCCGGAGAGGAGAAGCTGCGCGGCTATGGCGTATCGGCGTGTGCGACCTGCGACGGGTTCTTCTTCCGCGACAAGGAGATCGCCGTGGTCGGGGGCGGCGACAGCGCCATGGAAGAGGCGCTGTTCCTGACGAAGTTTGCGTCGAAAGTCACGATCATGCACCGGCGCGACGAGTTCAGGGCATCGAAGATCATGGCGAACCGTGCGCTGGAGCATCCGAAGATCGAGGTGATGTGGAACACCGTGGTCGAAGAGATCCTCGGCGACGGAGGCGTCACAGGTGTGAAGGTGCGCAACGTCGAGACGGACGAGCTGAGCGAGTTCGCCCTCGACGGCGTCTTCATCGCCATCGGGCACGATCCCAACACGTCCGTGTTCGATGGACAGATCGAGACCGACGAGAAGGGGTATATCCCTACCGGCGACAACACGATGACCTCGGTGGAGGGTGTCTTCGCTGCCGGCGACGTCGTGGACAAGGTCTACCGCCAGGCCATCACCGCGGCCGGGATGGGATGCGAAGCTGCGATCGACGCGGAACGGTGGCTGGAGGCGCAGCACGCCTGACGGAATGCGTTTCCGTGCGTCGACGTTTGGGTATCGTCGTAGGAACTCATCACGATCCGGCCGCCAGGAGCCGGTTTGAAGACATTTTCAGGGAGGTGGAGGCCCTCAGAGGCCAGACGCTCATGGGACAGAACACCGTCGTTGCCAACGACCAGAACTTCACAGATCTCATCAGTGGCGAGACCCCCGTGCTCGTCGACTTCTGGGCGGAGTGGTGCGGGCCGTGCAAGATGATGAACGGCCCCTTGGAAGATCTCGCCGGGGAACAGGCAGGCAAGCTGTCCGTTGCGAAGCTCAATGTCGACGAGAACCAACAGACCGCCATGTCGTACGAGGTCATGAGCATCCCCACGATGATCGTGTTCCAAGGCGGCGAGGAGAAGAAACGCCTCGTCGGTGCCCGCTCCAAGGCGCAACTCGAGAACGAGCTCGCCGACTACCTGAGCTGACCTCACCTGATCTCGACATGTGAGACGATGGGGCTGTGAGGCTCTATCGCATCGGGGACGAAGGCGAGCCGGTGAGGGACATCCAAGGCCGGCTCGCTGCGCTTGATCACACCACCGACGACCCGCCGGGCACGTTCGGTGAAGCCACCCGTGCCGCTGTCTGCGCGTTCCAGGCCGTGCGTGGGCTGACGGCTGATGGAATCGTGGGCAGTGACACCTGGCGGGCACTCGTCGACGCCGGCTTCCAGCTCGGCGACCGCTTGCTGTATCACCGCATTCCCATGATGCGGGGCGACGACGTCGGCGAGCTGCAGCGCCGACTCAACTCTCTCGGCTTCGACGCGGGAAAGGTCGATGCGATCTTCGGGCCCGACACGTTGCGGGCGGTGCTCGACTTCCAGTCGAACCGTCGGATGGCCGAAGACGGCATCGTCGGCCGAGAGGTGGTCACCGAGCTGGACCTCATGGCGCGGGCCACAGCAAAGCCTGGCCGGGAGGCGGTGCGTGAGCGGCAGTGGCTCGCCTCGCTCCCCCAGACGATCGCCGGTCGCCGGGTCTATGTCGACGCATCCTGCCGGGACGAGGAGGAGGCCACGGCGACGTGGACGGCAGCGGTAGAGTTCGGCCGCATCATCCAGAATCTGGGAGGCCTTCCCGTCTACTCGCGCAGCGCCGACACCTTCCCCAGCGAGCGTGTCAGGGCGCTGCGCGTCAACCGACTCGGCGCCGAGTTCGTCGTGTCCTTCGCCCACCCGCGCGACGGCACCGCCGGCGTGTTCTACTTCGCCTCCCACCACAGTCACTCCGCCGCAGGCGAGAAGCTCGCCGCAGCGGTTGCGGACAGCACCGGGCTTCCGAGCTCGGGGCGCGCCGTTGCGATCCTCAAGGACACCCGGCCGCCCGCCATCGTGGTGTGCGTGGAACCGATGAACGGTGGCGTGGGCAAGCGTGTGGCTGCGGGCATCGTGGCCCTCCTGGCATCACCCCGCCCCTCCGACCCGCCGGTAGGCGCTGGGGGCGCTCAGCCGTAGAACTTGCGGTAGATGCGCTCGAGGTCGTCGAGGGACGAGAATCTCACCGTCACCTTGCCACCGCGGGCGCCGTAGTCGATCTTGACTCGGGTCCCGAGGTGCTCGGCGAGCCGTGTCTCCAGCTCGATGATCGCCGCCGGGCGCACCGCCTTGACGGCCGCCGGGCGGGCCCTGGGACCCGTGCGCGCCCGTACGGCATCCTCGACCTGGCGCACCGACCACCCATCGTCCACACATTTCTGGGCGATGTGCGTCGCGTAGGCATGGTCGGCAAGGCCTAGTAGCGCTCGCGCATGGCCGGCGGCGAGCTCGCCCCGCTCCAGCATGCCTTGGACCGCCGGCGGGAGCTGGAGCAGGCGCAACGTGTTGGTGACGGCGCTCCGACTCTTGCCGACGGCGTCGGCAACCGCCTCGTGCGTCAGATCGAAGTCGTCGATGAGCGATCGGTAGGCGGCCGCCTCCTCGAGCGGGCCGAGATCCTCTCGCTGTACGTTTTCGATGAGTGCTTCGGTGAGGCTGCTCACTGCGCCCGTCTCGGTGCGAACGATCGCCGGAATCTCCGCCAACCCGGCGAGACGCGCGGCGCGGCAGCGCCTCTCCCCCGCAACGAGCTCGTAGCGATCGCCCTCTCCGTGGCGCACGACGACCGGCTGGAGCACGCCTACCTCGCGCATCGAGTCGGCGAGCGAGGCAAGTGATTCCTCGTCGAAGTGCTGGCGCGGCTGCTGGGGGTTGGCGTCCACGAGATCGAGCGGGATCGTCGTGAAGCCCTCCTCGGGCCGATCGACCGGCAGCAGCGCGTCCAGCCCTCGGCCCAATCCCGTCTTACGTGCGGCCATGACGCCTCCTGTACTCCCGAGCCAGCTCCCGATAGGCGATCGCACCCCGCGACATCGAGTCGTAGGCCTCGATCGGTTCGCCAAAAGACGGTGCTTCGCTGAGCCTTACGGTGCGTGGTATTATTGTACGGTAGGTAGTATCGCCGAAATGCTCCTTGACCTGTGCCACGACCTCCGCAGACAGCGTCGTGCGCCCGTCGAACATCGTCAGGATCACACCTTCAACCTCAAGCTGAGGGTTTAGGTTTCGTTGAACGAGTTGAACGTTGCGTATCAGCTGGCTCACGCCCTCGAGGGCGTAGTACTCGCATTGGATCGGAATGAGCACCTCGTTGGCGGCGGCCAGTCCGTTGACCGTGAGAAGCCCCAGCGAGGGTGGGCAATCGATCAGCACGAAGTCGTAATCGGGCCGCACCTTGTCGATGGCTTGGCGTAAACGGGTCTCGCGAGAGAACATGCTGACGAGCTCGATTTCCGCACCGGCGAGCTCGATATTGGCCGGTAGGAGGAAGAGATCTCGCACCGAGGTGGGCTCGAGAGCCTCGTCGACGGGGAGCTCGTTTACCAGAACCTCGTAGGTGGACCCGTCCAGCGCCGATCGATCGATGCCGAGACCCGACGTCGTGTTGCCCTGGGGATCGAGGTCGACGATGAGGACACGCTCCCCTTGGAGCGCAAGCCCGGCGCCGAGGTTGATGGCGGTGGTGGACTTGCCAACACCACCCTTCTGGTTGGCGATCGCCACGACGGTGGCGTTGTGTTTGGGTGGCACGGACCTGGGCTCCAATGACTCGGTTCAGGTCGCCGCAATCCTAAGCAGCGCCGGCGCCGAGTCAAGGATATCGGCGGGAACGCTGATCACGGTCGCCACCCAACCTCGTGGTAAGGGCGTCGCAGCCCACGTTCTCAGCCGTTCGTCGTCGGGATGATGGCCGAGGCCGAGGACCATGTCGCCATCTGGCGCAACCAGGTCGACGAGTGTCTGTGCGGCGTCTTCGGGCGGGAAGGTGGCACGGCTGACCACGCGGTCGTAGGTTGTACGGTGGTTCCGGACATCCGCATGCACCACCGTCACCGGGCAGTCGAGAACTACGGCGATCCGGCGCAGTGCGTCGGCGCGCCGACCCGAGCGCTCGATCAACGTCACGGAGCAGTCCGGAAGGGCCACCGCCAGGGGCAGTCCGGGGAGGCCGACACCAGATCCGACGTCTGCGATGCTGGCACCACCCCGAACACCCACGGCGAAGGCCAGTGAATCCGCCAGATGCCGGCTCCACAGCCGATTCCGCTCGCTCGGCCCGATCCCTCCGATCCCGATCCCCTCGGTGGCGAGCCACTCCTGGTAGCGCTCCAGCGTCTGCGCCTGGCGGTCGTCCAGGGAACGTCCTAGCCATCGCACCACACGACGCACCGCATCGGGCTGCTCGGGGATCACGTCCAATACTCTACGGCCCCCGGGTTTCACGTGAAACCACGCCTTCTGATTGGCCTCGTGCCTCCGGTGGGTTTCACGTGAAACACAAAGGCCCCGACCGAGGCCGGGGCCCTGGGTCGCCGCGAGGGGCGTTCGATCACTCTTCTTCGGCGGCTCCGTCGTCGCCGTCGTCGTCGTCGGTCTCGACGTGCTCAGCATCCTTCTCGGCCATACGGGCATCACGAGAGGCATTCGTATCGTCGGCGGACGGCCCCTCTGCTCCGCCCTGCTCGGCAGCGGACGGCGTGTAACCCTCCGCCATTGCGATGACGACGGCGCGCTCAGGATCCTCACCCTCGGAATAGGAGCGCACGCTTTCGATCTCACCTATGGCGTCGTGGACGACCTTGCGATCGGCGGCATTCATCGGCTCGAGCATGATCTCGACGCCGTCTTCCTTCACGCGCTCTGCCTGACGGCCGGCATAGATGCGAAGCGCTTCGCGGCGCCGCTCCCCGTAGCCGTTGATGTCGATGCGCATCCGAGGTGCCCCGAACGTCTTGCGCTGCACCACCGTTCGAGTGATCTCGAGCACCGACTGCATGACGACACCCTTGCGGCCCACCAACGCTTCCGTCTGGTCGCCGGTGACCTCGATTCGGAGGATGTCTTCGTCGATCGAGGTGGCGACTTCCCCTTCCAGCCCGAACGCCTTGAGGAGTCCACGGAGGAACTCGGCGGCGATGGTGGCTTGCTCTTCGATGGTTGGCTCCTCTCCTGGTCCGTTGCGAGCTCCAGAGCGGCTTGAGTCTTGGCGCCTACGAGCATCGTCCCGGCCTGAGTCCCGCCGAGAGCGCTTGGCTCGTTCGTTGCCCGACGCCCTTTCGTTCGACGGCCTTTCGGTCTTTGCGGCTGCGCCCTGCTTGGAGCCACCCTGCCCCGAGCTTCGACTTTGCGACCGCTGATCGCCCCTCGACCCGTTGGCCTTGGTGGCCTTGGTGGCCTCGGTGCCCTTATTGCTCTTGGCCGACCCGGCGGGCCGTCCGGACCGTTGCGGCTTGGGGTCGCCCTGGGTGGACCCGTCTTGGCCGCGCGAAGAGCGGCCGCGGCCCCGCCGGCGCCGCTTGCGCTGTTTCGGTTTTGCCGTGACCTTGACCACTGCCTCTTGGGCGCGCCACGACGAGCCGAGAATCCCCGTCTTGCCTTCGCTGATGACCTCGATCTCCGCCTCGTCTCGGGAGCTCAGACCGAGCTCGGCCAAGGCGGCTTCAACGGCGACGTCAACGGTCGAGCCTGCTGCCTCGACCCACTCCTGCGCCCGTCCCATGGCGTTCATTTCCTCCTGCGCTTCCTGCGCTTCTTGCTGGCGTGTGGCGACGGTTCGCTCCGTCGTGGCTCCACCGGCGGCGCCTCGCCGGCACCGATTCCGGACGCTCCACTTCCCGAGGTGAGTGGGCCGGTTGTGTCTTTCTCGCGCTCCGCCCGGGCGTCCAGCCGGAGTATGACCGACTGCTGGCCGATACGGAACAGGTTCGAAGTGGCGAAGTACACCACGAGCCCGGTCGGGAATCCCCAGGAGATGAAACCAAAGAAGATCGGCATGATCTTGAGCGCCGTTTGCATTCCGGCCGGCGTCTGCTGTTGCTGACCGTTCTTGGCGTTGCGACGGGTGGTCTGCCACTGCTGATAGAAGCCGGCCGCCACGACCACGAGCACCAGAATGATGTAGGGGATCGCATCGACCAGACCAGAGCTCGCCGCATCCGACGGAGAGATCAGCAGATCCATCCCGAGAAAATGGGTGTTGTCGGCGCAGAGCGCATCCTGGAGTGCTCCAGCGGGAATCGCATCGGAGTTGACGACGCAATCCGCCGTCCCTGGATTGTCCACGCTGATCCGCAGCACGCTGAACAGAGCAAACCAGATCGGCATCTGGAGAATCAGGGGGAGACAGCCCGCAGCCGGATTCACCCCGCGCTCCTGGTAGAGCGCCATCAGCTGCTTCTGCATCTCCTCGCGGTCTTCCTTGAACTCCTTCTGGAGACGCTTTACCTCAGGCTGAATCTCCTGCATGGCCTTCATCGACCGCGTCTGTTTGAGCGTCAACGGGAACAAGAGGAAACTGATGACAAGTGTCAGCAATATGATTGCAACGCCGTAACTAGGGACGATGCTGTAGAAGAACGCCAGCGTGCTCCCAAGGGCGTTGACAAGCAGGGTGAAGGGGTTCACGCGGTGGTTCCAGTCCTGGCCGGAGGTGTCGAGGTCGATTCAGGGACAGGATCGTACCCGCCCGCACGGAATGGGTGACATCGACCGATGCGCCGTAGCGCCAGCGCCAAGCCACGCAGGGCACCGAACCGTTCGATCGCCTCCGATGCGTAGCGCGAGCAGGTGGGGGTGTAACGACAGTTGGCGCCTAAGAGCGGCGAGAGGAGACGGCGATACGCCCCGATCACGGCGAGGATCGCCCGCGCCGCGAGACCGGGGGACCGCATCCCGTGCGGCTCCGTGTCCTGTGTCACGCCTCCTCCTTCCCGTTGTCGAGCCCGATGGCGGCCTCGAGCCAAGCGACGAGACGACCGAACTCCACGTTCACCGTCTCGGGCCCCGCAACCACGAGGTATGCGGTGCCCTCCGTCAACGGAAGCCGCTCAATCGCCGCCCGCAGCCGGCGCTTGGCGCGGTTGCGCCGCACCGCCGACCCGACACGACGCCCGGCTACGAACCCCACCTGGGGTCGGCCCGGGTCGCCGGGCGCCGTCACAACGACGACCCCACCGCGCCTGGTTCGCTTGCCCTCCTGGGAGATTCTGGAGAACGCGGACCGGCCGCGGAGAGGGAGGTACTGCCGGCCGCTAGGCGCTGAGCCGGGAGCGGCCCTTGCTCCGTCGGCGTTTGATGATGGCACGACCCGACCGGGTTCGCATCCGGTGGCGAAATCCGTGCTTGCGCTTGCGTCTGCGCACATTGGGCTGATACGTACGTTTCATGAGAAAGAAAGGGATCGGACGAGGTGAGGTCGAGATGCGGCGCTAGGTTATGGACAAGCGCTCATCTTTGTCAAAGCCGTATGGCCCCGACCTCCTCCGGCTTGCTGCTCGAGGTCCTGCCGTCGCCGTCTTCTCGGGCGTCTCCCAACCCGCTCCCGGCGTGCAGCCGCGAAAACTCGATCACGCCCGCGAAACATTGACTAGGGGGTCTGGTGGGCATCCAGCACCCTTTCACCCAGTCGGCCCACCATCCCGTATCCACGCGATTCCCCTGTGGGACAACAAGATCCGCTGGTTCGCCGAGGATGCCGCATCGGGCGATAGGCGCAGATTTGGCGCTCTTGAACCGCGTGGCGACGTCTCCCTACACTCGCCGTTCGCCGGCGGGAGTCAGACCCGCCACTTCCCTGGTAGGAAGGGGCGGCCTCGCGGGCAGCGGGGTCATGACCTCAGTGTCCACACTCTGTGGATAGATGTGTGGATAGGTGCAGAGGCCGCTACAACGGCGTCAGGAGGGCTGTGGAACCCCAAGCGAACCCCCAGCGTGTCCGGGACGACTTCCGTCAACTTCTCCAGCAAACGGTGACTCCGGTCACGTGGCAGACGTGGCTTCAGCCGCTCCGCCACGAGCAGCGCGAGACCACCTTGCTCTTGGAAGCCCCGAGCGAGTTTCATCGTCGATGGGTGGCCGAGCGGCATCTCGACGTCATCGAGATCGCCGCTCGCGAGGCCTACGGACCGGAGATCAACATCCTCTTGGAGGTGGATCCCGTCGGTTTGGACGGAGCCGAAGACGTGGTCGTCGCTTTACCCGACCAGCAGCCGGGCACGGAGGTCGCCACCAGCCGGCCGATCCAGGATCTCGATTCACGACTCATCTCGAAGTACACCTTCGAGAACTTCGTCGTCGGACAGTCGAACCGATTCGCCCACGCCGCCGCCATGGCGGTGGGGGAGCAGCCCGGCAGCCACTACAACCCACTCTTCATCTACGGAGGGGCGGGACTCGGCAAGACCCACCTCCTCCATGCGGTGGGCCACCACCGCCGCGAGCTCGCACCGTCGTCGGTGATCCGGTACGTGTCGTCGGAGCAGTTCTTCAACGAGTTCATCAACGGCATCCGCCGCAAGCAGATGGCCGAGTTCAAGGCCCGCTATCGCACCATCGACGTGTTGCTCCTCGACGACGTCCAGTTCTTCGAGGGCAAGGAGCAGATCCTCGAGGAATTCTTCCACACGTTCAACAGCCTCTATGAGGCGGGTAAGCAACTCGTCATCAGCTCGGACCGTCACCCGAAACACCTCGCCACGCTCGAGGATCGGCTGAGGAGCCGCTTCGAGTGGGGCCTGCTCACCGACATCCAGCCGCCGGACGTCGAGACGCGTTTGGCGATTCTGCGGAAGAACGCCGAGTTCGCACCAACGCCAGTGCCGACGGACGTTCTCGAGTTCATCGCCGTCAATGTGCTCGACAACATCCGCGAGCTCGAGGGTGCGCTGACGCGGGTCACTGCGTATGCGGCGCTCACCCACGAGACCATCACGCTGGACATGGCTCAGGAGGTCTTGCAGGACCTCGTTCCCGGTCACGAGAACCGGGTGCTCACCGCCGACGACATCATCCAGCAGGTGGCGAGGAGTTATGCGATCCCGCGTCTCGAGTTGACCGGGCCGAGCCGGAAGCAGCCTCTCGCTCGCAAGCGTCAGATCGCGATGTATCTCTGCAGGGAGTTGACCGATCTCTCGCTCCCCAAGATCGGAACTGCATTCGGCGGTCGCGATCACACCACGGTGCTCCATGCGGTCGACAGGGTGAAGGGGCTCATGCAGAGCGACAAAGAGGTGTTCGACGAGGTGACGAGCCTGTGTCACGATCTGAGGAAAACCTGAGGACAACCCGGTGCGCCATCCACATCATTCGACACCGCACCGACCGGCCTGTGGACGCGTCGTCAGTTCTCCCCACGTGCTGTGGATCGAGAAGCCCACGTCTCACAAGGGTTTCGAGAGGCTTTCCACAATCCACAGCGCCTACTACGACCACTACTGTTCAAATTCATCTATTGCAGAGACAGAGGGATAACCATCGTGCGCATTCGAGCTGAGAGAGACGATCTCGCCGACGTCCTCGCCCGCGCCGGTCGAGCCGTCGGTACCCGATCGCCGCTTCCAATCCTCCAAGGAGTGCTGTGCGAAGTAGCCGGGGGAGTGCTCAGGGTCACAGGTACTGACACCGAGGTGACGATCCGCACGAAGCTCGAGGTAGAGGTGTTGGAGGAGGGGCGCACGCTCATCCCGGCGAAGCTGGCCGCGGAGGCGGTTCGCAAGCTCCCCGTCGGAGCCGTGACGGTCAACGCCGCCGACGGCGAGGTCGAGATCACGGGGAACGGACCCCGATTCCGGCTGCGGGAGCTCACCGTTGACGACTACCCGTCCGTTCCCGGCGGCTTCGGGGACGGTGGTACCCCGGTCGACGGGGATCTCCTGACCCATGCGCTCAGCCAGGTCGGCGTGGCCGCATCGACAGACGAGGCCCGTCCCACGCTCACCGGCGTGATGTTCGAGACCGAGAACGAGGCGCTTCGCCTCGTTGCGACGGACTCGTATCGGCTGGCGGTTCGTGACCTCGAGGGTGTCGAGGGCACGACGTCGACCCTGGTGCCGTTTCGGGCTCTCCGCGAGATCGGTAGAACGATCGGAGATCCGAAGATGACGATCGACCTCGGGGACCGGGAGGCGACGTTTGCATCCGAGCGGGGAACGTTGACCGTCCGGATCATCGAGGCGAGCTTTCCGAACTACCGCCAACTCCTTCCCGACAGCTACCCGAACCGTCTCGTCCTGTCGAGAGAGGCGCTGCTCGAAGCGGTCGGCCGTGCCTCTCTCGTGGCGGAGGATCACATTCCCGTCCGGCTCAACATGCACTCGGGAGGGGTGGAACTGAGTGTCTCCCGCCAGGAGGTCGGAGAGGAGACCGAGCACATCGAGGGCGACTACACGGGCGAGGAGATGACGATTGCGTTCAACACCCGGTACCTCACCGATGGTGTCACCGCCGTCGACACGGGCGAGGTCGTGATCGACACCATCGATCCCCTCAAGCCCGGTCTCTTGCACGGCGCAGGCAATGCGTCCTTCCGTTATCTCTTGATGCCCGTCAGGCTCTGACGACGCCGCGGGCCGGCCTGATGCACCTCACCTGGCTCGAGCTGCGCGACGTCCGGGTCTACGCAGAGCTCGATTTCGCTCCGACGCCGGGCCTCAACGTCCTCGTGGGTCCCAACGGCGCCGGGAAGACCACGATCCTGGAGGCGATCGCGTACATGTCCGGGCTCAGGTCCTTCCGGGGGACACCGGATGCCTCCTTGATTCGGACCGGCGCCACGGCGGCGGTGGTACGAGGAGGCTTCCTTGGAGAGGCCGGAGAGACCCGCGTGGAGGTGGAGATTCCGGCGTCGGGACGCCGGCGCGTGCTGCTCAACGGCAAGCGTCCGGCCCGGCTCGCAGAGGTGGCTTCGAGCATCCCGGTGGTCGCCTTCCTCCCCGATGACCTGGATCTCGTGAAGGAGAGTTCCGGGATCCGTCGTCGATACCTGGACGATCTCGGGGCTCAGCTCGCTCCCGGCTACGGGGCTGCGGTGTCGGACTACGAGAAGACCCTGCGGCAGCGGAATGCGCTCCTGCGCCGTGACGGCCCGATGACCGACCCCATGAGCCTCGAGGTCTGGGATCAGCGCTTGGTCGAGGCAGCGGTCGTGCTCTGGGCGGAGCGAGTGCGCCTCGTGGAGAAGCTCGCACCGAGGATCGACCACGCCCACGCGGAGGTGGCGGGTGCCGGGGAGACTCTGCGACTCGACCTTGCGCCGGCCTGGGGCGAGACCGACCCCAGGTGGTCAGAGGAGCAGGCCGGGGTGCAGCTGCTCGCCGCACTGCTCGAGCGCCGCCGTCGCGAGCTCGAGCAACGAACGACAACCGTTGGCCCGCACCGCGACGCCGTGGATCTGCGGTTGGGCCACCGTGAGGTGCGGAGCCAGGCCAGTCAGGGTGAGCAGCGCTCGGTGGCGGTTTCCCTGCGGGTGGCGGCATACCACATCCTCCGCGAGCGCCACGGGTACCCGCCCGTGCTCCTGCTCGACGACGTCTTCTCGGAGCTCGACCTCGCTCGGACCGCCGCAGTCGTCGAGATGCTCCCCGAGGGTCAGGTTCTCGTCACTACCACGAGAGAAGATGAGGTCCCCGCCGTCGGAGGGCGGCGATGGGAGGTTGGAGAAGGGAAGGTCACGTGACCAAAAGACGCCGTGATCCGGTGGCCGTGGGCGACCTCATCGACGCCGTGCTCGGCAAAGTAGCTCGAGCCGACGTAGCCCCCATCGTCCGTCTTCGCCAGAACTGGCAGGAGGTGGCAGGGGAGTGGGCAGATCGCTGCCGCCCGGTGGGTCTACGCGAGGGTGCCCTGACCGTCGAGGTCGCCTCCGGTCTCGATGCGTCGATGCTCCGCTACGACGCCCATCGGCTGGTGGAATCTGTGGCTCGGCATCTCGGAGGGACCGCGGAGGTCACCCGCCTCGCCATCCGGGTCGGAGGAGCCTCACGGGGCCAAAATGACTGAGGCACATGCGGTTTCGGCTATAATGACACAGTTGTCAGTTCCCGCGAGAGTTGCCTTCAAGGGCCAGTCCGAGGAGACCTGTGGCTGAATCCAAAGATTCGTCCCGCGCGTCGTATGGCGCCAAGGACATCACCGTGCTCGAGGGCCTCGAGGCGGTGCGCCGTCGCCCGGCAATGTACATCGGTTCGACCGGCCCGAAAGGCCTTCACCACCTCATCTGGGAGGTCGTCGACAATGCGGTCGACGAGGCGATGGCAGGGGTCTGTACCCGCATCGAGGTCGTGGTGCGGGAGGACGGTGCCGTCGAGGTCAAGGACAACGGCCGGGGGATCCCCGTCGATCTCCACGCCAAGACGAGGCAACCGGCGCTCACGACCGTGCTCACCACGCTTCACGCAGGCGGCAAGTTCGAGTCGGGCGCCTACACGGTGTCCGGCGGTCTCCACGGCGTAGGCGTCTCGGTGGTCAACGCCCTGTCGACGCGGATGGACGTCGTCGTCGTCCGTGACGGGCATCAGTGGTCGCAGTCGTTCGAGTACGGCAAGCCGACGGCGAAGCTGAAGAAGGGCAAGCCGGCGAAGCGCACCGGCACCCACGTGGTGTTCTGGGCCGATCCGGAGATCTTTTCCGAGACCACCGAGTACGACGCCTCGGTCGTCACGAGCCGGCTGCGCGAGATGGCTTTCCTGAACCGCGGGCTCGAGATCCGGTTCCGCGACGAACGGGGCGAGGAGCCGGTCGAGGAGACCTTCCAGTACCGCGGCGGGCTCATCGACTTCGTCAAGCACCTCAACGCGACCCGCGAGCCCGTCCACGGCCAGGTGGCGTATTTCGAGGAGGAGGGCGAGCAGTCGGAGCTCGCCGTCGCCATGCAGTGGACCACGGGTTACAACGAGCGCATCCTCAGCTTCGCCAACAACATCAACACTCACGAGGGTGGAACCCACGAAGAGGGGTTCCGCAAGGCCCTGACACGTGCCATCAACGACTTCGCACGAGGAAGGAACGTCCTCAAGGAGAAGGACGACAACCTCCAAGGCGAGGACGTCCGCGAGGGGCTCACGGCGATCATCTCGGTCAAGGTGCGCCAGCCGCAGTTCGAGGGTCAGACCAAGACCAAGCTCGGCAACACCGAGATCCGCTCCTTCGTCGAGAAGGCGATGAACGTCGCCTTCCCGGAGTGGTTGGAGCGCAACCCCGGCGATGGCCGGCGCATCACCGACAAGGCGACGAACGCCGCAAAGGCGCGGATCGCCGCCCGCCAGGCTCGGGATCTGACCAGGCGCAAGAGCCTGCTCGAGTCCTCGGGACTACCGGGCAAGCTCGCCGACTGCTCGTCCCGGGATCCGGAGATGAGCGAGCTGTTCATCGTGGAGGGCGACTCGGCCGGAGGGTCCGCCAAGCAGGCGCGCAACAGCGAGTTCCAGGCGATCCTCCCGATCCGGGGAAAGATCATCAACGTCGAGAAGAACCGCCTCGCCCGGGTGCTGCAGAACAACGAGATCCAATCGCTCATCACTGCGATCGGTACCGGGATCGGCGACGAGATCGACATCGCCCGCGCCCGCTACCACCGGATCGTCATCCTCACCGACGCCGACGAGGACGGGTCCCACATCCGGACCCTGCTGCTCACGTTCTTCTTCCGCCACATGCCGGAGATCATCGAGGCCGGGTACGTGTACATCGCCCAGCCGCCGCTCTACTCGGTCAAGGCGGGGACGAAGACGAGGTGGGCGCTGAACGAGGTGCACCTCGAAGAAGTGAAGCAAGAGCTCAACGGGCGCAAGATGAACATCCAGCGCTTCAAGGGCCTCGGTGAGATGAACGCCGAACAGCTGTGGAGCACGACGATGGACCCGAGCGTCCGTCACCTGCTGCGTGTCGAGCTCGAAGACCAGTTCCGGGCCGAGGAGGTCTTCGAGACCCTGATGGGCAACGACGTCGACGCCCGTCGCACGTTCATCAAAGAGAACGCCAAGGACGTCCGCTTCCTGGACATCTGAAGCCAGCGGGCGCCGCCGCCCGGCCAAGATCAGCCAACGAGGTTTCCATGCCGAACGGAGAGACCGAGAGAATTCGCACGATCGAGATCGAGCGGGAGATGCAGGACTCCTTCCTCGAGTATGCGATGTCGGTCATCGTGTCGCGGGCGCTGCCGGACGTACGCGACGGGCTGAAGCCGGTGCACCGCCGGATCCTCTACGCGATGTACGACGCCGGCATTCGCCCCGGCACACCGTTCCGCAAGTGTGCCCGTGTCGTCGGCGACGTGATGGGTTGGTTCCACCCTCACTCCAACGATGCGATCTACGACGCCCTCGTCAGGCTCGGTCAGGACTTTGCCTCGCGCTACCCCCTGGTAGAGCCCCAGGGCAACTTCGGTACGGTCGACGATCCCCCTGCGGCGATGCGATACACGGAAACCCGAATGGCGCCGCTGGCGATGCACCTGCTCGACGGCATCGCAGAGGACACCGTCGACTTCGTGGACAACTACTCCGGGGAGCGGCAGGAGCCGACGGTGCTGCCGGCGCGCTATCCGAACCTGCTGGTCAACGGCTCGACGGGCATCGCCGTCGGCATGGCGACCAACATCCCGCCCCACAACCTCGGCGAGATCGTCGATGCCGTCCTGTACGCCATCGATCATCCGGATGCGACGGCCGAAGATCTCATGCAATTCGTCAAGGGCCCCGATTTTCCAACCGGGGCCTACATCGTCGGCAACAAGGGCATTCGCGATGCTCTGCTGACCGGCCGGGGGTCGGTGAAGATGCGTGCTGTCGCCGACGTCACCGAGACCTCCCGCAAACGCACTGCGATCGTCGTCACCGAGATCCCCTACCAGGTGTCTCGTGACCGGATCATGTCGAAGATCGCCGATCTCGTCCGTGACAAGACGATCACGGGCATCTCCGATCTCCGTGACGAATCGGATAGGGACGGCACCAGGCTCGTCATCGAGCTCAAGCGAGATGCACGGCCGCAGGTGATCCTCAACCAGCTCTACAAGCACACTCAGCTCGAAGAGAACTTCGCCGTCAACGCGGTCGCTCTGGACGACGGAGTTCCCAAGACGCTCAACATCGCCGAGCTCGTACATCTCTACGTTGCCCACCAGCTCGAGGTCATCGAGCGCCGTACGCAGTTCCGCCTCGACAAGGCGGAGGCACGGGCTCACATCGTCGAGGGCTTGTTGATCGCACTCGACAACATCGACGAGGTCGTGCAGATCATCCGTGGCTCCGCCGATGTCGACGTCGCGCGCGGCACCTTGATGGAGCGCTTCGAGCTGTCCGAGATCCAGGCCAACCACATCCTCGACATGCCGCTCCGCCGTCTCACGGCGCTGGAGACGGACAAACTGCGCGAGGAGTACGGCGAGCTCGAGGCCCTCATCGCCGAGCTGGAAGCGATTCTGGGAAGCGAGGAGAAGCGCAGGGTCATCATCGCCGAAGAGCTCGGCGAGATCCGGGACAAGTTCGGCAACAAGCGTCGCTCCCGGATCATCCCTGACGAAGGCGACATGTCGCTCGAGGACCTCATCGCCGACGAGGAGCTCGTCGTCTCGACCACCGACAGCGGCTACGTGAAGGCCGTGTTGGCGCGGTCGTACCGAACCCAGATCCGCGGCGGGCGGGGCGTGCGCGGCGCCGCGGTCAAGGAAGACGACGTGGTCACCCACGTCCTCCACACGACCGCCCACGCATACCTGCTCTTCTTCACGAATCGCGGCAAGGTATATCGGATCCGCGCCCATCAGCTGCCGCGCAAGGACCGGACGTCCAAGGGCGTGCTCGTGCAGTCGGTGCTGCCGCTCGAGCCCGACGAGCGCGTGCAGGCGATCATCGACACTCGCGACTACGAGAGCTTCCGCTACCTCATCGCGTTCACGCGGATGGGCCAGGTGAAGAAGACCAAGTTCTCCGAGTACGACTCCCGCAACCAGGTGCTCGTTGCCATCAGTCTCCAGGACGACGACGAGGTCGTGGCGGTGCGCGCCACAGGGGGTGACAGCGACCTCATGATGTTCACCAGGAACGGTCAGGGCATCCGGTTCTCGGAGGAAGACGTGCGGCCCATGGGACGGGACACGATGGGAGTGCGCGGCGTACGTCTCCGCGAGGGCGACGAGGTCGTGGCGGCGGCGTGTGCCACCGAGGGCGACGAGGTGCTGCTGCTCACCACCGGCGGTTACGGCAAGCGCACCCGGATATCAGAGTTCCCGAAGCAGAATCGGGGCGGTGTCGGGGTCAAGGCGATGAAGCTCACCCGGGTCCGCGGCAAGCTCGTCGACGTGCGGGCGGTCGATTCGGGCGTCGACATGGTTGCGATCTCCTCCGACGGCATCGTGATCCGGTTCAGCGTGGACGACGTGAGCCGCCAGAGGCGTGACTCCACCGGTGTGAAGATCATGAACCTGGCCCAAGGCGCCGAATTGTCGGCGGTGGCGATGGTTCCCAACGGCACGGAGGAAGGCGGCGACTGACCGGCGGGCCGCGTCCGGAACTCAGCGGTTGCGGCGAACGTTGTCCCCAACAGGCTCGGCGCATCTCTCTATCGGCATTACACTCATTCGATCCCTCGAGGAGCCTCTGAAACATGCAAGTTCGACGCGTACGCAGGGTCGTCCGCAAGATCGATCCCTGGACGGTGCTGAAGGTATCGTTCCTCTTCAACGTGATCGCCGGGCTCACGTTCGTCCTGGGGATGTGGGTGACGTGGTCGATCGCGGTCCAGCGCGGCATTCCGGAGGGCATCGCAGACATCTTCGAGAGCCTGACGCTGACGTTCACACCCGATGGCGAGCTGTACTTCCGTGCGCTCGTGTTGCTGACGATCATCATGGTGATCGTCGCCACCGGGGCGATGACGATCGGCGCCGTGATCTACAACCTGATCTCGGACGTCGTCGGCGGAGTCGAGTTCACCGTCCTCGAGGAGACCCACCAGCCGATCCCGTCCACGGCCCGCATCCGCCGGGTCGTGCCCGCCCGACCGATGCCGACCCGAGCCATGCAGCCACGCACACCTGCCGGCCCGCCCTCCTCGACGCCGCCTCCCTCCGAGCCGCCCTCCAAGACGGCGACGTCGGTGCCGGCGCAGCCGTGAGGCTTCGGACCCCTGCGCCCTGACCGATGCCTCGGCAACTGCGCGCCGAGCCCGTCATCGCGGAACGCTGGCAAGATCTGTTGGGCCTGTTCGGCCCGAATGGAGCGTATTCGAACTGCTGGTGCACCTGGTGGTTGCTGACCGGCGGCGACTGGGAGCGGGCCGCGCCCGAAGATCGGCGGTCCCTGCTCGAGGCTCTGGTGGCGGATGGCGAGGAGCCAGGCCTCCTGGCGTTCGAGGGGAATACCGCCGTCGGGTGGTGCGCCGTGGGTCCGCGCAGCAGGTATGCCCGCTTCACGTCATCGCGAGCGAGGGTGTACGGAGCGCTCGACGATGCCGAATCCTGGGTCGTCAACTGCTTCTACATCCCCCGTGAGCAGCGGGGGAGTGGTGTGGCGACGTTTCTGCTCGATGCTGCAGTGGAGTTCGTGGCACAGCGGGGTGGCACACTCGTCGAGGGCTACCCGATCGACCAGTCGGTGTCGCAACCCGGCGCCGCCGCGCTCTTCACGGGCACGCTGGCCATGTTCGAGGCGGCCGGGTTCGAAGAGGTGTCTCGCACGAACAACCGTCCGCTGGTGAGGCGGTGGCTCGATTAGCGGCCTTCAGCCACGTCTCGTATGGCTTCCGCCACCGCCTCCCCCACAACCCGATTGCCGGAGGGGGAGAGATGGACGCCATCGTCCCCGAGGAGTGCTTCGGGGTCTGCGCAGACCACGGCGTGGAGGTCGCTGACCGGGAGACCGTGTGAGGCGGCGACGGAGAGCAGCGTCGCGTTGTAGGCACGGACATCGCGGGCGTGGCGCTCCGACGATCGACCGCTTGCATGGCGCTCGTCGTCGACCGGCGTCGTCGTGGCCAGGATCAGCCGCAGGTCCCACCTCACCGCCACAGCGTCCGCGATTCGTTCCAGATTGGCCCGGTACTCATCGGGTGGCACGAGCGGCTCGCCACCCGTCTCAGGAGTGCGTCGCAGGTCGTGCAACCCGGCGTTCAGGTGCACGATGGATCGGGGGCCGCGCAGCTCTGGTGGAATCCAGCGCTCGAGGTTGCCGATAACTTCGCGACTGCTCCTGCAGTTCTCGGCCGGCGACCACACGAGGCCCGCCAGAGTCCGACGCACCACGTGTTCGTAGCCGAGCCGGATAGAGTCGCCGATCAGCACCACGGGCGAGCCGTCCGGCACCGTCATCCGTCGAGATCGGGCAAGACAACGTCGTGGCCGAGCACGATCTCGCTCCCGCCTGTGGCGACCGCGCTCACCGCGACGTCGAAACGCACCTGTTCGATGAAGCAGAGGGCTGTGGCGTCTGCCCGGCAGTACACGAGGGTGAGGTCGGCCGTGAGACCGGCGGAGCCCGCGCTCACGTCGATCGGGATGCGCCTCGGGAAGGTCACACCCGTGAGATCGACGGCGCCCTCATCGGGGAGCGCGATGGCGTCTCCGACCACTGCGAATGTGGCCGATGACGGGGCCTCGTCGTTGATCTCGTAGCCCGTGGGAAGCGTGACGTCGATGACGATGGCGGCACTGCCGGGGCCGATCTCGATCGGCGGGATCGTGACGATCGTGCCGCGATAGTCGGCGTCCTCGGGTGGCGGCGTGAAGGCCTCGATGCCCTTGAGCACGAGCGTCGTCGTGGACCCGCTCGGAAGATCGACGATGCGCACGACGTGGTTGTTCGTGTCGGCGACGTACATGGTGTCGCCATCGACGGCGAGCCCGCCCGGTTCGTAGAAGCGTGGTGCCTCGCCGTCCTGCCAGCCCTGCTCACCACCGAGGAAGGTCGTCACCTGCTGTGTGATCGGGTCGATCAACCGGAGCCGGCTGTTGTACGTGTCCGCAACGATCAGGCTGCCGTCCCACACGGCGACGCCGAGCGGATGCTGGAACCGCGCCTCCTCTCCGGCGCCGTCGACGTCGCCGAACTCGAACAGGTTGGCCGCCCCGCCCGCCACCAGCCCGGTCTCGCCCACGGGTGCGGCCACGTCGGCGTAGCGGATGGAGCTCGATTCACTGTCAGCGAAGTACAGGAGCCCGTCGGCCAGGGCAAGGCCGCTCGGCTGGGCGAGCTCCGCCTGGTGGAGTGCGCCGTTGAGCACGCCTTCCCGGGCGCTGCCGACGAGCGGCCCGGCGGTACCCGACGACAGGTCCATGGACCAGATCTGGTGGTGGCCGGCCATGGCGATGTAGAGCGTCGTGTCCTCGACGAGCACGTCCCATGGGGAAGCGAGGTCGACCTCGGGGGCGGTACCTCCAGCAGGGGGCCAGCCCTGGCGCCCGGTGCCGAGCAATGTGCGCACCTGGCCGGTGCCGGTGTCGACGGCTCGGATCGCATGGTTGTTCGTGTCCGCCACGTAGAGCGTGAGGCCGTCGCCGTCCAGCGCAAGGCCCTGGGGTGAGGCGAAGGCCGCCGTCTGGGCGGGGCCGTCCTCGAAGCCCTCACGGCCGCTGCCGTAGACGGCGAGAACGTCACCCGTGCTCCGGTCGGCGACCACGATCCGGTTGTGGCCGGTGTCGGCGATGAACAGTCGCGGGTCACCGGCGGCCACCGCCACCTTGCCGGGGAAGGCGAGCACGCGTTCGGGCTGGCCGTCCTTCTCCAGCGCAAACGTGACCGCCGACCGATCGAGACCACCGGACGCGGCGAACTCGTCGACGAGGGAGGCGATGACGGGCTGCACGACGTCGTAGACCCCCTCGCCGGCATGGCCGCCCACGACATTGCCGGCGGGGTCGATGAGCACGGTGGTTGGCCATGCCTGGGCTCCCCACGTCCGCCACACCTCGAAGTCTCGGTCGTTCACGACGGGATGCTCGAGGTCGTAGCGCAGGATCACCTGGCGGATGTTGTCCGTTGCGCCCTCGTTGACGAACTTCGCCGAATGGACACCGATGACCACCAGCTCCTCGGCGAACTCCTCTTCGAGCCTCCGCAGGTCGGGGATGATGTGGATGCAGTTGATGCAGCCGTACGTCCAGAAGTCCAGGAGCACGACCTTGCCCCGGAGCTCGGCGAGGGTCAGCGGCACATCGGTGTTGAGCCAGTCGAGGCCGCCCGGGAACTCGGGTGCCGGCGACGTTCCGGCGTAGGACTGTGCCGCAGCGGTTGTGGTGGAGTTGCCGTCGACATTCGGTGTGTTGGTCGTCGCAGAAGTCTCCACGAGCGATGTGGTATCGCTCGACGGGGTGCTCGTCGCGGAGCATGCAGCCAGCAGGATCACCAACGCGGCGGGGAGCGCGGCCATCCGCGGTCGAGACATGGCCCCATTCAACCGGCTCGGGGGGCGTAGGCGGCCGGTGAAGGTCAGACGCGGGGTTCGCCCGTGTAGGCGGCTACATCCAGGCCTGCCTGGAGCGCTCGAGCCAGATAGGCCTCGGCGCGGTCGGCCGGATCGACGAGCCCGTAGGGGTACTCACCGATGGCGAGGGCCCCGGCGGCGAGCGACAGCGCCTCGAGATGGGGAGCGAGGTCGGCCACTCCGACGACCCGGGACACGACACCGCGGTCGGTGGCCACGGTGACTCGGGCCATGGCCGCGGCCCACTCCCCCTCTATCGGGGCGACGAAGCGGCGCGTTCCGTCGGGCCCGGAGCGGGGCTTGGCCCACCGCGCCCCCACCGGGTCGGGGAACGCTATGGCCTCCCCGCGCCGGAGTGGACGCCCCGGCTCGGTCCACGCACACTGGACCTCGAGCACCTCGGCGCTTCTCGCCAGCTCGTGGGCGGCGAGGCAGGGGGCGAGGCCGGAGGCGAGGTTCGCTCCGACCAGCAGCGTGCGACCCTTGGCGGCGAAGGCGTCACCGAGCTCTCGGAGATCGTCGTCCGTGTCTCCCCACACGACGCATGAGATGCCGGCCTCGAGCGCACGGCGCGCTTGGCGGGCGGGCTCATCGGTCTCGTCGGACACCAGGACGTCGTAACCCGCGAGGTCGCCGGCCGGCTCGAGGCGGCTGTCGGTGCGCAGGCTCGGGCGCCGGCCGACGACGCCTAGCGCGGCGAGGATGCGCTCTCCAAGGAGGATGCGGCCCGCACGCAAGCCCACATCGTCGACGTGGTGGATCGCGATGCGCACGGTCAGGCACGCAAGTGAGTGTCGTCCGCAGGCCGCCACGTGCCGGCTGCATCCGGAGGTGTGACCGGACGCTTGAGGAATGCGGCGACGGCCAGGGCTCCGGCGACGATGGCCAGCAGGCGGAAGCGCGGATTCATGCCCGCCAGGCTAGCGGTCCCGGACGTGCGCTCTCCGGGCGCTCGCTACGCCGGCTCGTCGAGCCGCCCCGAGCGTTGCGTAGTAACGTGTCGGTCCCGCGGTCCTCGTGCCCGCGGGCGCCTCGCGATGAGCGAAGTCCGGTGTGAATCCGGCGCTGTCCCGCAACTGTGAAGCCCCTTCCGGGGGACGAGCCAGGTCGCCTCATCGAGGGGCGGCGGCGGCGCTCTCGGAGGAGGGGTGGCACCGCTTCCGTGGCGGACTCCTCCGAGAAGGGAGCCCGTCGGATGCGCTTTCGCCTCTCCGTCCTGGTGGTGATGCTGACGTTGCTGGCGACCGCATGCGGTGGCGACGGCAGCGGTGCTGCGACGACGTCGGCTGCCACGACGTCCGCTCCTCCGCCGACTACCTCGTCGTCGCCGCCGACGACCACAACAGCCGCGACGACGGAGGGGCCGACGACCACCTCCACCTCCGACGCAGCGGCGTTTCCCGCGACGATCGAGTTCGGCGGCGCCGCCATCACCATTCCGGAGCGGCCCGACCGCATCGCAGCGCTGTCCGCCACCCACGTCGAGATGCTGTACGCGATCGGTGCCGGCGAGCAGCTCATCGCCGGCGACCTGTTCTCGAACTACCCGGCTAAGGCGTCGGCCTTGGAAAAGCTCGATTCCTTCAATCTGAGTGTCGAGGCGGTCGTCGCACTGGAGCCCGATCTCGTGATCCTGTCGTTCGACCCGGTCGAGGCCATCCCCGCTCTGGGGGCGGTCGGGATCCCGACGATGCTGCTCGGCACCGCCACCGACCTCGAAGCGGTGTACGCACAGATCGACGCGCTGGGTGCGGCAACCGGCAACGTCGAGGGAGCGCAGGCGCTGATTCGGTTCACGCAGGCCGAGATCACCGACATCGTTGCCGCGGCGGGCGACGCGGGCGCCGGCGCCACCTACTACCACGAGACCGATCCCTTCAGCTTCTACACGCCGAACTCGAGTTCCTTCATCGGCGGGCTCTACGCGCTGCTCGGCATGGACAACATCGCCGACGCCGCCCCCGACGAGCTCGGCAGCGGCTTCCCGCAGCTCAGCCCCGAGTTCATCATCACCGCCGATCCGGACTACGTCTTCCTCGCCGGTGTCGGCGAGACGGCCGAGACGCTGGCAGCGCGCGACGGTTGGGACACGCTGTCTGCGCTTGACTCGGGTCGGGTGTTCGTTCTCGACCCGGACGTCGCATCTCGATGGGGCCCGCGCGTCGTCGATCTGCTGCGCTCGATCGCCGATGCGGTGACGGGATCGATCTCGTGACCGACGTGGTCGTCGTCGCCCGCGCTCGCCGCCGGCCATCGACGGCCCTGATCCTGACCGCCGTACTTCTGGGTGGTGCGGCCCTGGCGCTGGGGGTGGGCCCTGCCGGGGTTCCGGTGCGCGGCGTCGTACTGGAGCTGCTCGACGCGCTTCCCTTCGTGAACGTCGAATCCGGTCTCGGAGAGCGACAAGCCGCAGTCCTGTGGCAGTTGCGC
Source organism: Acidimicrobiia bacterium (assembly GCA_041611095.1). Lineage (GTDB taxonomy): Bacteria > Actinomycetota > Acidimicrobiia > Spongiisociales > UBA5794 > UBA6912. Next base: position 39,280 of record JBFINP010000019.1, read on the forward strand.
CTGCCGAGAGTTGTCCTCGGCGCCATCGTCGGCGGGGCTCTGGCGATCGCGGGCGGGGCGTATCAAGGTGTCTTCCGTAACCCGCTCGCCGACCCGTATCTGCTCGGGGTCGCCGCCGGGGCGGGGTTGGGGGCAACCCTCGCCATCATCGGGGGTGTGGCGAGCACCTCGCCGGTGCTTCCCCTCGCCGCATTCGGCGGTGGTGCCGTTGCCGTGGTGGTGACGTATGCGCTGGCACGGCTGGGCGGCTCGGTACGGACCACCGCGACGCTCATCCTGGCCGGAGTCGCGGTCGCCTCGTTCTTCACGGCAGCGCAGACCTTCGCACAGCAGCTCGCCTCCGACACGGTCAGGGAGGTCTTTGCGTGGATCCTGGGGCGCCTCACGACTGCGGGCTGGGCCGAGGTGCGGCTCGTCACACCGTTCGTCCTCGTGGCGATGTTGGTGCTCATCGCCCACCGCAGGCACCTCGATGTGCTGGCCGTGGGAGAGACCGAGGCTTCGGCCCTGGGTCTCGAAGTCTCCAGGGTTCGTTTCTGGATCGTGCTCTCCGCAACCCTGGCGGCGGCGGCGGCGGTGTCGGTCGCCGGTTTGATCGGCTTCGTCGGGATCGTCGTGCCCCACTCGGTGCGCCTGCTCGCCGGATCGTCGTACCGGGCGATCCTCCCGCTGTCATTGCTCGGCGGGGCGGCGTTCCTCCTCTTCGCCGACGTCGTGGCGCGGACGGTGCTGGCCCCCTCCGAGCTTCCCATCGGCGTCGTCACCGCCTTCGTGGGGGCCCCGTTCTTCGCCGTCATCCTGGCGCGTGCGGGGACGGCACGATGAGCGGCATCCGGCTCGCAGACGTGACCGCCGGATACGGGGGCGCACCGGTGGTGCGAGGCGTCGATGCGGCCGCCGCGCCGGGGGAGTGGCTTGCACTGATCGGACCCAACGGTGCCGGCAAGTCCACCCTCCTCAAGGTCGCCGCCGGGCTCGTGCCGTCTGAGGGACGGGTCTCCATCGACGGAGTCGCGATCGACACGATGTCCCGCCGCCGTCTCTCGCGAACCGTCGCCTACGTGCCGCAGATCCCAGTCATCCCTCCCGGGACGACCGTATCCGACTACGTCCTGCTCGGGCGCAATCCCCACATCGGGTACTGGCGCACCGAATCACACGAGGATCTCGAGGTAGCGAGGACGGAGATCGCCCGGCTCGATCTCGCCGGGCTTGCCGACCGTCCCATCGAATCCCTGTCGGGGGGCGAACGCCAGCGAGCCGTGCTGGCCCGGGCGCTCACCCAACGCCCGGCGGTGCTCCTCCTCGACGAACCGACGACGGGGCTCGATCTGGGGCATCAGCAGCAGTTCCTCGAGAGCGTCGACGAGCTCCGCGCACGGCTCGGGATCTGTGTGATCGCCGCCGTCCACGACCTGACGTTGGGGGCGCTCTATGCCGACCGGCTCGTCATGCTCGCCGCGGGCCGGATCGTGGCGGCCGGCGCTCCCCGCGAGGTACTGACCGCCGAGCGAGTGCGGCGGGTGTACGGGGCCGACGTCGCGATGCTGCGTGACGAGGCGGGCCGTCCGATCGTCGTGCCGCAGAGGAACGGGGGTCAGCCGACGAAGGTTTCGACGAGCGATCCCACTAAGTAGGCGATCACACCGCCGACGCCGGCGATGAGGAGGTTCTGCAGCCCTGCGGTCAGCGGAGGCCCGTCGGTGACCCGGGTTTTGGCGACGCCGACGGCAAACAGCCCGACGGCGGTGAGCGCCGAGGCCCACACGAGTCCCATGGTGACCGAGGAGGCGAAGACGAAGGGGAGCGTCGGCGGGACGGCTCCGGCGAGGAAGAGCACGCCTGACATCGCCATGGCGAGGAACGGGCTGCGCCGCTCCCGGTCGACGATGGCGAACTCGAACACCTTCATGGACTCCAACAGCGTCGCATCGTCGTGGGACAGCGCAGCGACGGCCGCCTCGAGGTCGTCCTCCCTCACTCCCAAGTCCCGCAGGAACCCGCGGAGCTGCTCGACCTCCGAGTCGCGGAAGTACTCGATGTGCTCGCGCTCGAGCGCGATCTCTCGATCGAAGACTTCCTCCTGAGATTGAGTAGCCAGGTACTCGCCGGCCGCCATCGACACGGCGCCGGCAATGGCGCCGGCGATGGCGGCGAGCAGGACCTGATCCGTGGCCAGCCCTCCACCGACGACGCCCACTACGAGCAGGAAGGTCGAGACCAGCCCGTCGTTGACACCGAGGATGATGTCGCGGACGTACTGGCGGCTCTGCCCGACATGAGGTCGGTAGTCGATGGAGTGGGGATCGGTCGCGGCCGGGTCAGTGCGGCGGGTCATCACGGGGAATGTTACCGAGGGTCGGTGGGCTGCCAGAGGGCCACCGACGCACATGCGGTAGATTGCGCACTACGGCGTCGGAGGAGCACATGGAAACGGAGACGACCGACCCCCGGGTGCGGCAGCAGCTCATGGGGCATCCCTTCATCCAAGGTCTGGACGGCGACGACATCGAGACGTTCGTTCGTCTCGGGAGGCTCGTCGAGTTCGGCTCACGCGACGTCATCTTCTCGTCCGGGGAGCCCGCCGACACCTTCTACCTCATTCGGTCGGGAGTGGTCGCCCTGCAGGTCGACGCCGGCGGATCGTTCCCGCGGACCATCGAGCACATCGCCGAAGGCAAGGCGCTCGGTTGGTCCTGGCTCTTCGAGCCGTATGTCTGGCAGTTCGATGCGGTGGCGCAGACACCGGTGCGGGGACTCGCCTTCGACGCTGCCGAGCTGCGGGGGAAGTTCCGCACGGATCCCGCCTGTGGGTACCACGTCATGGCGCGTGTTGCCGAGGTCATGGCAGATCGGCTGCACGCCGCCCGCCGACAGTTGCTGAACCTGGCCGACTGAGCCGGTGCTCGCCGACCTCCTCGCGACGCCCGGTGTCCGCGAAGTCCACGCCGCCGGCGGCGACCTGGGGGTGATGGCACTCCACGGCGGACTCGAGGAGGGGACCTTCGAGATCGCCGAGGCCGTGGCCGACGCCTCCGGCGCCTCGCTCTATGCGGTGGTTCAGCCGGATGACCTGGCCTGGCACGTGCCCTCCATCGAGTACGACCCGGCGGCGAGCCCGGCGCTCCGAGCGTTTCTGGACGGTGTGGCGACGGTGGTGTCGATCCACGGATTCGGCCGGATCGGGATGCGCCACACTGCGTTGGTCGGCGGTCGCAACCGGCCTCTGGGCGCCAGGGTTGCCGCGGCGCTCCGCCGCCATGGAGAGCTGCGGGCGGTCACGGACATCTCGAAGATCCCTCGCACGTTGCGGGGGCTCCATCCGCGCAATCCGGTCAACCTGCCGCGCCACCAGGGGGTGCAGCTCGAGCTCACCGCGGATCTGCGACGGGGACGCCACCGCGCCGCCCTCACAGCTGCCCTGGCCGACATGGCGATGAGCCACCCAGCGGCAGCCGGGTACGGCCTCTGAGCCCGGCAGATCAGCCGGTGGCGAATGCGTCGAGGGCGGGGAGCATCACCGTCTCGTAGAGCTCGTCCCGCTCGGCGGCGCTGCTCACGAGCACGACGATGCCGGTGTCGCTCGTGCCGGTCCCCAAGGCGACGTCGGCGGCGAACCCGTCGATGACACCCCGGTAGAGGGTCCACACGCGCCCCCCCGTCTCGATCGTGCCCCCGCTCTCCGGTGGATCCTCGAAGCCGAGCTGCGTGCTGAAGAGGCCGATCAGGACCTCTGGGTCTGCCGTACCGGGCGCCACCTGCTGGACTACGGCGGTCTGGTCGAGTCCGGTAGCGCCACGGGTCCAGGCACCCGGGCCGACCTTCTCCCAGCCCTCCGGGACCACGCCGGTCACCGTCGTACCGAAGATCGAATCCTCGAAGGGAACGAGCACGACCGAGGGCACCTCGCCGCCGGGAACGACGAAGGACGGGCCCCCCATCTCTGCGATGCAGCTCGTGTCGACGGGCGCTGCCGGGTCGTCGAAGAACGCCGTGGCGACGGACAGCGGGCAGTCGCCCGACAGCGACGCCCCGTGGCCGACTCCCGGGAACTCCACGTAGGTCGCATTCGAAAGCGTGGCGGACGCTCGTTCCCCCCACGCCGGCGGCGTGATCGGGTCATACTCGCCGGACATGACGAGCGTCGGCAGATCGCTCGTCACAGGTTCGTTCTCCACGGGCGCTCCCGTTCCTGCCTGCCATAGGTCGCACATGTCGTACACGGGAACGCCGATGTTGCTTGCGGTGGCGAAGAACTCCTCCAGCCGCGGCTCGGCCGTTGCCGCAGCGGCCACCTCGCTCTCGTCGGTGAACGGCACCTCCTCGTTGCATTGCACAGAGAGGTTCATGCCGTAGCTGAAGAAGGCGCCGTTGGCGAGGTTGTTGGTGGCGAGCAGAACGAGCGTCGTCGTCTCGCCGCGCTCCAGCTCGTCCACGAGTTGAGGAAGGACCGGGATCACTTGTTCGGAGTAGAGGCCCTGGAAGACGACGCCGAGCAAGGTCTGGCCGTCGAATACGGCGTCGTAGCGTTCGTTGGTGAACACGTCACGCACCGGAGCGGTGATGGGGTCCGCATCGAGCCGGGCGACGAGGTCGAAGAGCCGCTGCTCGAGGTCGGGGTAGGCCTCGCTACATGCGGTGTCGGTCTCGCATCCGGCGAAGAAGACGTCGAGGGCTCGGGAGAAGTTGGCGGGGGCGCTGGCGATCAGGTCGACGTCCGGGGTGTACGTGGAGTCGAGTACGACGCTCCGGATTCCAGCGGGGTGGTCGCGCATGACCGTCTCGGCGAGGCGGGTGCCGTACGAGATGCCGAGCACGTTCCACTCGTCGAGCTCGAGCGCAATGCGAAGATCGGCGACGTCGGCGGCGTTGCTCGCGCTGTTGTACTGGGTGACGTCGATCCCGTCGCCGTCCAAACGCTCCCTGCATTCGGTCAACGCTTGCAGCTCCCTCGCCACGTACTCCTCGGCGGGCAGGTCGTCGTCGAGGAGGTCGAACGTCAACTGGCGGGTCTCGGTGCATTCGAGCGATGGCGTCGACAGGCCGACCCCACGCTGGTCGAAGAAGATCATGTCACGGTTCTCCAGAAAACCGTCCCACACGGTGCCGAGGGTGAACTGCAGCGGCTCGAGGCTCTCCCCGCCCGGGCCGCCGTCGAGGTAGACGATCGGGTCGTCGGGAGCATCGGGATTCGGCGATTCGAAGATGGCCACGTGGAGGCGGACCTCCCGGCCGTTGTCAGGAGCCGATCTGTTCTCGGGCACCACGAGGAAGCCGCAACGAAAGTCGAGATCGGTGACGACATCGAACTCGCAGCCGGCGGCCTCGAACACCGGCGTGTAGTCGCCGACGGCCGGTGGTGGCGTGGTCGTCGTCGCGGAGACATCAGCGGTGGTGGTCGACCCGGATTCGCTCGTCGTGGGGGGTGCGACGACGACGGTCGTCGTGGGGGCGGCGACGTCGGTTTCGTCGCCGTTGCGCAGCAAGAGCACGCCCGCCACGATGGCGGTGGCCGCGACGAGAACACCGAGGACGATCGCGAGGTTCCGGCTCATCAGGCCCGCACGATAGGTTGCGCACTGCCCTATCCGGCCGGTCGGGTCCCCTCCACCTCCCGGGCGATTCCTCGCCGCACTGCTTCGATCAGGTAGGGCCGCAGCCGCTTGCTGGGGATGATGTGGTGGATTGAGCCGACCTCGAGCGCACGCTCCACACTGTGAATCCGGTCGAACTCCTCCGCGACGGCTCCGAGCTGCTCTGAGTGAATCTGCGCACGGAGCGCATCGAGCTCTTCCGTGAGGTGTGCCTTCTCGGCACCGGATGCCTGCTCGACCACACGTTCCAGCTCCGCCACCCTCGGGTCCGTTTCCGTGCGGCGTTGAACCTCGCGGGCGAACACGACGGCGGCCGCCGGCGCCCCGCCGATGACCGAGGAGTAGCTCCCCTCGAGGGCGGCGACCTCCATGTTGTCGTGGAGCTGCTGCGAGAAGACGACAAACGCTCCGCCGTGATACCGGGAAACCACGCAGAAGACCAGCGGCCCTCGGAAGTTGACGATCGCCCTGCCGATCTCGGCGCCGTACTCGAGCTGCCAGCTGCGCATGGACTCGGGTGAGCCGTCGAAGCCGGACAGGTTGGCGAGAACGACGACGGGGCGGTTGGCGCTGGCGGCGTTGATGGCGCGAGCGGTCTTCTTCGACGATCGGGGGAAGAGGGTGCCCGACGTCCATTGCGAAGGGCCGTCGGCGGGGACGGCACCCAGCCTGGGCAACGGCGTCGACTCGAAACCGATGAGCGTGACCGGCTGGCCCCCGAGGTAGGCATCCCAGACGATGGAGATCTCGGCATCCTGCATGCCGTACCACCGCTCCAGCGTCGGGAGATCGGCGTCGACGACGGCCTCCATGACTCTGCGCATCTCGAACGGCTTCTTCCGTTCCGGGTTGCGCTCCTCCGAGAAGATGTCCCCGATCGTCTCGAACTCGCCGCCATGGGGATGGGTGGTCACGTCGCGATCTTCGGGATCGTCGGTCACCGCTGAGCGCGGGAACCTCTCCCCCGGGACGACATACGAGTAGGCGTAGTGGTCCAGCAAGATGCGGCACGCCTCGGCGAGGTCGGCGGCGAAGTACTGAGCCTGCCCGTTCGGTCCCATGATCCGCTCGTATCCACCGATGCCCTGGTTGTCCTCGGCGGAGACGCCCCCCGAGTAGTCGAGGGCGTCCTTGCCGGTCAGCACCATGGCGCTCTCTGGTGCCATCACGAGGATGCCCTTGGTGTGCATGAGCATCGTCGCCTCGGCGTTCCAGTAGGGCTGTGCCCCGACGTTGACTCCGGCCACGATGATGTTGATCTCGCCGCCTCCCTGGGTGAACTCGACGATGCGGCGCAGCGTCCTGCCGATCCAGTCCATGTTCTCCGTGCCGCTCTCCATGGAGATGAGCGCACCGGCGGAAACCGCGAACCACTCGACCGGAACGCCGAGCTGCTCCGCCAGGTCGAGGGCGGCGTTGATGCGGCTGCACTCAGGCTCGGCGAGACTTCCCATCCCACGCGACGGATCGCTCAGGATGATGACCCTCGTCATCCCTCCCGGGTGGCGATCGGTGATGTTCGTGATCGTCCCGACGACGACGTTGGCGACATTCTCCCCCGGGCGGCGTTCGACCTTCACCAGCCGGCCGGCCTCGAGGTCGTGCTCCACGAACTGGCCCGGCGGGAACCCACCACGGGATTCGAAGCTCGTCGGCGCCAGCATCTTCACCAGCTCGTAGGGGTGCATGAGCCCGCGGCGTCGCAGCCTGACGACTGCCTGGTCGTAGGGCGTGAGCGGGGCGACGATCTGGTCCGTGGGCCTCCGGAAGCGGTACTGGACCTCCTGACCCGACGGGTTGCTCAGCTCGAGCGTGCGGTGCTCGATGTGCCCGTCGGGGGTGCGAACACGAATCCTCACCGAGATGATGTGGAGTCCCAGGCCCTCGGTGTCGGGGGCGAGGCGGTCGACGAGGCCTGCAATCTCGTCTTCCTCCACGTCGAGCACCGGCCAGACGTGCAGGTGCACTCGGTTCCACCACAGGCGCCGGTGCGACGGCCGGTGGAGTTGGAAGCGGCGCATCGGCCCGAGCGTTTCCCGGTAGATACGCTCGAACTCGGGGATCCGTACGACCTTGCCCGACTCGTCACGAACCGGGGTCAGGTCGCGCACCTCGGCCAGCGCGAACAGACGCTCGTCGCGTGGGTTCTCTTTGGCGACCCCGTGGAAGAGGTAGATGTCCTGGAGGCTGGGGAGGCGCTCTATGTCGAAGGCCTCGAGCCGCCAGATCTCGAGCCGCTTGGCCAGCATCGGATGCATGGCGCGATAGAGGGTCTCCTCGACGTACCCGCCGCTGCCATCCGGTCTCAACGTCAGGGTCAGGACGCCGGCGGAAGCGAACCCGGTCTTCGGGCCCGACAGGGCCACGACGACACGGCGCAGTTCGAGGTCGCCGAGCACGTCGTCGATGGTCTTGGTGACTGCTGCGACCGTCTCTTCACGGTTCCGCGTCGGATCGGGGTGCCACACGTAGATGTCCACAACGACGTCGTCATCGTCGGGCACCTTCTCGATGACCGATCGCATCGACTTGCCGATGCCGTCCAGCTCCTGATACGCCGATTGGGCTGCGAAGACGTTGATCCGCTGACCGTCGAGGATGTAAGCGGAGCCGGCGAGGACATGCCCGTCGACGGTCCACGTCTGGAAGGGCCCAAGCGTTCGGATCCGGTAGTACCGCCGCGTCATCACTTCGAGCATGGCGTTGCGGAGCTCGGGCGCCGCGTTCCCGAACCGGCGCGAGATGAGGGGCATCAACGGCTGAGAACACGCGACGAGCGCTTGGACGTGCTCCTCGCGTATCGCGTCGGGCTTCCGCTCCAGCTCCTTGAGGTGGTGCTCGACGTCGTCGTACGCCGCCCTACGAACGCGTTCGAGGAACGGAACGTCGTACGCCTGGTAGTGGACCTCCCGGGCCATGTCATGGACCGCCAGGTACCGACCTCGCGTCTGGGCGATGAGCCGCTCGAGAAGCGCTCGGAAACGGTCGTCGGAGCGCAGGGAACCGTGACCAAGCCGGTCTTCGAGCACACGGAGGACGAGCGGGGCCTGGTTCGTCATGCGGGCATACGACTTGGCGATGCGAAGGAGCACGGACTCGAGCTCGGTGGCGGGCTCGAGCGACGTCACCCCGTAGTGGCCCACGGTGCGCCGGACGCGCTCAAGGAACGCCTCAGGTAGGCCGTCCCCTCCCGTCTCGAGATCGCGCAGATAGCTGAAGAGGTACTCCTCGCTGCTCCGCCGCGTCTCGGCGATCTCCTCGTCGCGAGGATTTCGGCGGAAGAGGGAGATGATGTCGACGAAGATGCCGAGGACGTCGTCCTCGGCCTCGCGCAGCGCAGCCTCGTTTCCGGGATCGTGGCACGGAGGGCCGGCTTCGAGGCCCAGTTGCTCGAGCCGCGCCGGTGGGATGTCCCAGCCGAGGAGGAGCGACCGAAGCTCGGCGAGGTAGTGACGGCATTTCAGGTGGGATGCCACGTCGGATGCGGCGAGCCGGCCAAAGTCGATCCGGGTGGTCGGACGTTCCTCGATGCGAGCCGTCGGGTCGATCACCAAGAGCGGTGTTCCCGGTGCGACCTGCACGTTCTCGCGGACGAGCACCTCACGCACCGTCCCGGCGAACTCCGCCGTCACGGAAGTCTCCATCTTCATGGCCTCGATCACGGCGAGGCGGTCGCCCGGCTCCACCGGTGTGCCCGCCTTCACCAGGAGAGAGACGACGACGGCCGGCGACGAAGCACGCACCACGCCACCCTCGTCGTGGGTGATGCGATGGGCGACTCCCTCGACCTCGACGTAGTGCGTCGCTCCGTGGGTGGCGGTCAGCACCCGGTAACGCCGCCCGTTGCACCGAAGCCGCATCCCGGACCTTCCCAGCTCCTCCACGTCTGCCTGGACGGTGTTGTCATCGACAGTGACTCTCCACACCTCCGGCCCGACCCGACCGACGGTGAGGGCGTAGCGCTCTCCGCCGTAACGCAGCTCGACCGCTCTACCCACCTCGTCCTCCACCTCGGGACGTCCCCTGGCGGACGAGGCGCGGAACGCTCGCAGCTCGAGAGCGGTCCGCTCGCGATACGCCGAGATGCCGGCAGCGACGAGTGCGATCGGAGCGTAGGTCCGGTCCGACGTCGCTCCCTCTTGCGTCAAGCGATCCACCCAGGCGACGTCGATGTCGTTCTCGACGAAGTCCGGGTGCTTCAGGAGCCACTCGAGAAAGGCCTTGTTGCTCGCTCCGTTGCGGACGAGGACGCGCATCTGGCTCAGGGCGCGTCCCAGCCGGCCGATGGCTTCACCACGCGTGTTGCCCCAGGCGATGATCTTGGCGACCATCGAGTCGAACTCCGGAGCGATCGCATCGCCCTCCTCGACCCCGGTGTCGATTCGCAGCCCGGGACCCACAGGGAGACGCATCATCTCGACGACGCCGGGTGCCGGTGTGAAGCCCATGTCGGGGTCCTCGGCGTTGAGGCGCGCCTCGATGGCGTGCCCTGTGGTCGCCGGCGCGTCGCCTTCGAGTCGGGCGCCTCGGGCGACGTCGATCTGCAGCTTCACGAGATCGACGCCTGCCGTCAGCTCCGTGATCGGGTGCTCGACCTGCAGCCGGGTGTTCACCTCGAGGAAGTAGAAGCGCCGCTCTCGAGAGTCGAAGAGGAACTCGACGGTCCCGGCGCCGCTGTACCCAGCGGCGCGGCCGAGGCGGGCGGCCGCTTGCTTGATGAAGCCGTGCTCCTCGTCCGAGAGGGCCGGGGAGGGGGCTTCCTCGATGATCTTCTGGTTGCGCCGCTGCACCGTGCAATCACGGACTCCGACGGGCCAGACGGTCCCAAAGCTGTCGCCGATGATCTGGACCTCGATGTGGCGCGCTCCGGTGACCAGGCTCTCCATGAACACCGTCGAATCTCCGAATCCGCTCCGGGCCTCGCTACGCGCCGCCGGGAACCCGGTGCGAAGCTCTGCGTCGTTGGCGACCCGCCGAATCCCGCGCCCCCCTCCGCCCGCCGTCGCCTTCACGAGCAGCGGATAGCCGAGCTGTTGGGCGTGCCTCAGCGCTTCCTCGATGGTCTCCACCGGCTCGCCGCTCCACGCCGCCACCGGTACTTCGGCGGCTTCGGCGATCTGCTTGCTCGTGATCTTGTCGCCGAGGCGGCGCATGACCTCGGCGTCGGGGCCGAGAAACACGATGCCGAGCCGATCGCACAGCTCCACGAAGCGTGCGTGCTCCGAGACGAAACCCCATCCGACCCAGACGGCTTCGGCGGCGACGTCGGTGAGCGCCTTCTCCAGAATCCCATAGTCCACGTATGCCACGTGCCGCTCGCCGTCGGCTCCTGCAACGTGGGCCGGTCCGAGGTCGTAGGCCTCGTCCGCCTCGCGCACGAACATGGCCTGACGATCGGGTTCGGTGAAGAGCGCGATAGTCATGAGCTCGGTTCCGCGCTCGCGGTTGTACTCGGAGACCGCGTTGATGAAGCGCATGGCGGGCTCGCCGCGGTTGACGATGGCGATGCGGGAGAACGTTCCTGTGCTCATGGTCTGGCGAGGATCGTGACCGCCACCCGTGGATTCATGGCCAGGAAGGTAGCGTCCCCGCCGACTTCGCACCGGGCCGATTGCGCGATTCCCTGGCTCGGCGACTGGTTTCCTCCAGCCCGGCTCGGTAGGTGACCCCAGATGGGGTCCGACTCTCAATCTCGAGTAGAGGTCGACGGAAACGCGCCGAGCCTGGTCGACAGATCCCCTACGAATTGGTGCAGATCGCCCCAGTACACCTCGATGCTCTTGTGACGGAGGTACTCGGCCAGATAGCTGGCAGCTCCTTGATCCTTCTGCGGGAGCTGGACCGAGACGCTCTCGCGACGGAGGTCGGCCTCCATTGCGATGACGAGGGCACGGAAGATCACCTTGAAGTCCCAATCCGAGAGGCTGTACCCCATGAACATCAACGACGTCCCCGTCAGCGCCTGCTGGATGCGAATGGGCAGGAGGTGTCTGCGGTGCCACGAGATCTCGACGATGAAGGTCAGGTAGTCGTCCTCCGTGATCACGATGGACGAAGGAGTCTCGCGCACGCCGTGGAGGTGGAACACCACCGGCCGCTCCGGAGTTGGCTCGAAACCTGGCTCGTCGAAGATCGAACTCTCGCCGGGGACCCTGGCGTCGGGGTTCCAGCGACAGTACTCCCTCACCGGCTCCTTACCCTCGGTGACCAAGGCCTGGACCATGAAGTCGTCGTAGTTCGTGGTGATGAAGATCGGGATGTCCAGCTTCGCGAGGAACGAATGCGGCTCGAGCGGCGCGGTGAAGTCAGGAGGACCCTTACCGGCGAGCGCCTCGGACACGATCTGCTTGGGCAGCATCGATCCGTGACTCACTGCGATGTACTGGGCCACGGCGGTGAGGTCGTCGCGGTTGCCGAGCGGGAAGTCGTACTCATCCGCCCACGCCGATGCGAGCTCGGTCCCGGTGGGGAGCGTGCCCGCGCCTGCACCCGCCCCGAGGAACGGCGTCACCTTGCCGTCCTCCAGGCGGTTCACGAGCGTCGACCAGGCTGCATCGTCCATTTTCTGGCTCCCCGCACTACAACCTACGCATCGCAATGCCGCGGTGTGAGGCTCCCTCCGTCATCGCGCCATTTCGTTGCGTAGGCTCCAACGCAAGGTCCTGGAGGATCTTGGTGGACGCCGGCGGGGAGAGAGGCAGCCGACCGAGGCTCATGACGCACGTGCGAATCATGCGGGAAACGAGGCCCAACGCGTCCACACGAGGTCCGATGCGGGCCGTCCTGGGCGCGGCCCGCCGCCTCTTCGTGGTCGTCGTCACCTCCATGCTGCTCCTGCTGGGGATCCCACCCGCCGCCGCACAGAGTGGTGTGTCGTGTAGCGGCGACTACGTGCTGAACATGGGAGTCCAGCTCTACAGCTCGTTCGGTCCCCGTGAATACGACTTCGAATTGAGGCTGCCTCCGGGGACATACGAGGTCACGTTGGTTTCGGCCGACGATGGGCACCCCGAGGGCAACCAGCCGACCGAGCAATGGGCGGCGGCGTTGTACGCGGGTGGCAGTCTCGTCTACATGTCGCCCTTCACTCCCGATCTGCCCGGGGACCAGACCGAGGCCAGCTTCGTGATGGACACCTCGGCCGACGTCGGCCAGACGACCGACACGTTCTCGCCGATCCTGATCGAGGACGGGGGCTCGGTCGTCGCCGTCTGTGCGGCGTTCGATCTGGTAGGTGACCCGGACCCCGATCCTGACCCGGACCCCGATCCCGATCCGGACCCGGACCCGGACCCGGATCCGGACCCGGACCCGGACCCCGATCCCGACCCGGACCCCGATCCCGACCCGGACCCGGACCCGGACCCGGACC
>JBFINP010000020.1:0-51072 GCA_041611095.1 Acidimicrobiia bacterium
GAGATCTCCGGAGCCGGTGTGCCGATGAGAGGAGACGCGGTGAGCGTCGGGTCGGTGCCGAACCGGCTGCTGAACACGATCCCGAGAACCACCACAACGGCGCCGGCCACCACGACGACCGCAAACGGCAGCGCCGACCGCCCGTTCGTCGTCACGACTGGGCCCGAGCTTGCGCCAGCAGCTCCTCGGCCGCAACCCGGATGTCCTCAGGGACGATCTCGCCGAAGTCCAGCAACCGGGTGAGCGGATCAACGGCTCCGGCGGAATCGCCGAGCCCAACGAGGCGGATGTTGCCCAGGAACCAGTACGCCTGGACGTAGTCGGGGTCCACCGCAAGCGCACGCTCGACGTACTGCTCGGCGACATCGGGACGGTCGGAGAGGTAGGTCATCCACCCGATGTTGGCCAGTGCCTCCGGCTGGTCCGGATCCTGCTCCAGCACCGTGAGGTAGTGAGCCAGCGCCTTGTCGAACTCCCCCGCATCGAAGTAGCGACCGGCCAGCGCCAGGCGCATGCCGATCACGTCTGGGTTGTCGGCGACGACGGCCTCCATCTCCTCGTTGGTGACGGTCGACAGGTCGACCCCACCGCCGGCCACCTCCGAAGCGATACCCCCTGTGGCCAGCTCTCCGGGAGCGCGCCGCTGCACCGAGTTGACGACGAGCAGTGTGACGGCGGCGAACCCGACGAGCAGCAGCACGACGCCGGCGAACATGCGGCGGCGGTCGGGACCCGGCGCCGCGGCAGGCTCTGCGGCGAGCGACTCGATCTCGCCCTCGATCCGCCGCCTCTCCTGGCGATACGTCGAGCGCAGGGTCTCCGCCGTGGTTGCGTCGAGCTCGCCGGCCGCGACCTGCTCGTCGACCTCGGCGAGGTCGGTATCCACCTGCTCGAGCCGTTCCTGGAGCAGCTCGACCGCCTCGGTCACGTCGCCTCCGTGCGCGTGACCGTAGGAGCGGGCGCCGTCGGCTCCGTGCCCGCCCGGCGTCGCCGCCCGACGACGGCGGCCACCCCGGCGCCGAGCACGATGAGAGGACCCAGCCACAACAGTGCACCCCAGCCGGACAGCGGTGGGTCGAGACGCACCCTCTCCCCGTAACGCGCCTCGAAGAAGCTGTAGATCTCGTCGTCGGTCCAACCCTCCGCGACCTTCTCGACGATGAACGCCTCCAGATCCCGCGCCACCTGGGCAGGCGCCTCGGCGATCGACTCACCGCTACAGAAGGGGCATCGCAGGTTCGAAGCGAGCGCCTCCGCCCTGGCGGCATCATCGACCGGGGGAGCAGTGCCGGGGAGGAGACCGATCACCATGACCGCCACGGCGATCCCGGCGAGCGCCCACCCCGACCAACGTCGCAGATCAGCCACGTCGCACCTCGGCAGCCACGCTCGGCACCGGTACGTCGCGCCGAAGCTTGCGCCCGGCAAACGACCAACCACCACCGGCCACCGTCACGACGCCGCCGAGCCACAGCAGCCACATGAGCGGAAACACGAAGACGTCGAGCACGATCTCATCGGCATTGCCACCGGCCAGCGATATGTAGACGTCGTCGACCAGCCCGGTGCGGACATCCGGGGTGGCCACGGCCTGCGGCGAGTTCGGGTAACGGTTGAGCCGCGGCGCCATGGGTCTGATCAAGCTCTCGCAATCGGAGCGGAGCAGGCGGAGCTCGGCGCCCTCGACCGACCGGTTCGCCTCTTGCTTGGTGAATGGCCCGTCGTAGGCGATGCAGTACTCGTCGACGACCGCCGACTGCCCCGGGGCGAGGGCAACCTCATGCCGGACTGCAAGCGCCGTGGAGGTGGCGATGGCAACCGCCACCAGGGCCAGACCGATGTGGGCGATCTGGCCGCCCCAGTAGCCGGGGTCTCGTCGCATCAGTTGGGCCGCACCGCCCACCGTTCCGTGCTCAGAGCGCACCGGCCCGAGCCGGAGCCAGAAGTGCCTCACGATGACGGCGATCACGAACGCGGCGAGGAGAACGATGACCACCGTCGGCACCGACCGCACCCCGATCATCACGGCGAGCGCCCCGGCCACGGGCGCCACTCGTAGCGGCGTTCGGATCCGCTCCCACACGACCGAGGTACGCGCCACCCGGTATGGCGCGATGGGCCCGATACCCATCGCCAGCAGGAGCGCAAAGGCGATGGGGAGCGTCACGCGATCGAAGAACGGCCGCCCCACCGATACCTGCCGTCCCGAGAACGCCTCGACGAGGAGCGGCGCCATCGTCCCCACGAGGACCGTGAACGCAAAGAGTGTGAGCAGGAGGTTGTTCAGCAGGAAGAATCCTTCCCTGCTGAGGAGGGACTCGAGCCGGGGCGACGAGGACACCACCTGGACTCGCATGGCGAACAGGACGAGCGAGCCGACGACCACCACGCCGAGGAAGCCGAGGAGCGCCGGACCCACCGCCGACTGCGTGAAGCTGTGGACCGAGGCGATGATGCCCGAGCGGGTGAGAAAGGTCCCAAGGATCGTGAGGGCGAAGGTGGCGATGATGAGCGTGAAGTTCCACGCCTGCAGCATGCCGCGCCGCCGCTGGACGACGGCGGAGTGGATGAAAGCGGTGGCGACCAGCCACGGCAGGAGCGCAGCGTTCTCGACCGGGTCCCACGCCCAGTATCCGCCCCATCCGAGCACCTCGTAGGACCACCAGGCGCCCAGCAGGATGCCGAGCGTCAGGAAACTCCACGCCACGAGCGACCAGCGGTGGGTGCGATCCAGCCACACCTTGCCTCGGTCGCCTCTCGCCAGCGCGGCAATGGCGAAGGCGTAGGGAACGGTCAGACCGACGTATCCCAGGTACAGCATCGGCGGGTGGATCGCCATGAGGATGTGATTCTGAAGCAGCGGGTTGGGGCCGACGCCGTCGAGAGGCGCCACCGCAGCGGCGAATGGCCACCATGCGGTCTCGGAGCAGCCGATTTGATCCGCCGCAGTGCACACGTCGAAGGGGTTGGCGACCGAGGCCATCAGGCCGTACCAGAAGATCCCGACTAGGCCCATGACGGCGAGCGCTCCGGCCCCGAGCCGATCGCCGTCGCCGACCGTCCTTGCGACGAGGTAGGTGAAGACGACGAGCACCAGTCCCCAGAGCACGATGCTGCCTTCGAGGGCCGCCCACCCGGAGGCGAGGAGAAACACGAAGGGCGTCGTCGTCGAGGTGTTCCTCGCCACGTAGGCGATGGAGAAGTCGTGAGTGAGGATGGCGACCTCGAGCGCCACCATGGCGAGCACACCCCCCAGCACGAGAACGAGAACCGGGGTCCGCACGGATGCGATGGGGCGCACGCCGCGGCTCGCCTGCACGCCGGTCCACGCCAGCGCCACAGAGCCGCCGAGGGCGACGAGCACGGCGAGGTATCCGATCAGCGCGTTCACAAGTCGCCCGACGCGCCGGCACCGGAGAGCTCTTCACCGGGCTCGTAGACCTCACCGTCCTCGGTTCGGTACTGCTCGTCGTGCTTGACGAGCATCGAGTCGCTGGAGAACGTCGTGCCGTCCCACGTGCCTTCGACGACGACGCCGATGCCCTCCTGGAACAGCTCCTGGGGTGCGCCTTGGTGGACCACCGCGACGATCTCGCGGCCGTCGGTCACGGTGAATCGCACCGTGTTCGAGGAGGTCTCGACGCTGCCCTCGACAACCTGTCCTCCGAGGCGCAGCCGGTCGGCGGTGGGCTCCTGCTGCAACAGCTCGGTTGGGGTGTTGAAGAAGACCAGATTCGAGCGGAGCGTGACGAGCAGAACGGCGATGACCACGGCGATGAGGGCGGCGGGCAACACGAAACGCCAGTAGCGCGTCACGTCAGTCCAGTTCGCGCAACCGGCGCAGGGCGCTACGCATGCGAATGCGCAGCGAAGCGGTGTAGGCGACCAGCGCCGCGCCGATTATGCCGTAGCCGAGAAGGACCCATCCCCACCCGTTCACGGCCGCGGCTCCAGCTGAGGAGTCGTCACCGCATCACCCGCGATCGCGCCGGCACCGGAGCGCAGCTCTCGTTCCACCGCCTCTTCCACGACGGCGAGGTCGAACCGCCGTGCGATGAGGGCGACCGCCACGATCGCGTAGGCCACCAGCCCGGCGAAGAACGCGGCGAGGAGGATTCCGTCGATCTGCATCTCATCGGGCCGCAGCAGCGTGGGGGCTTGATGGACGTCGCGCCACCACAGGACAGAGAAGTGGACGACGGGGATCAAGGCAATCGACAGGATGCCGTACACGG
The DNA here is from genome assembly GCA_041611095.1 of Acidimicrobiia bacterium. GTDB lineage: Bacteria > Actinomycetota > Acidimicrobiia > Spongiisociales > UBA5794 > UBA6912. The sequence goes on from JBFINP010000020.1 coordinate 4,236, forward strand.
CGGCGCGACGGGCCCGGGCGCGAGGATCTTCGATCGCCCGGCGCAGCGCCAGGTAGCCGAGATAGGTGAAGAACAGGACGGCGGTGAGGGTCAGCCGAGCGCTCCACGTCCAATACACGCCCCACGTCGGCTTGGCCCACACCATCCCGATGGCGATGGTGAGGCCCGTGTAGACGACGCCGACCTCGGCCGACGCAACGGCGAGGTGATCCCAGGAGGGCCGCTTGGTGAGCAGGTAGGCCACTCCGCCGACCAACACCGCGGCGAAGCACAGGTACGCCACGAGGATCGTCGGCACGTGGATGTAGAAGAGACGTGCCACGTTGCCCTGCGTGGCCTCGGGCGGGGTGAGAAACGCAAGCGCAAGAGCTCCGGCGAGCGCGGCGGCGGCGATGCCGTCGAGCCATGGGCGGCGGCGCACCGAGACTTCGGTGGGGGTCATAGCGTCTCCTGGAGCGGCCGTGCGGTGAGGACGCCGACTATGGCGAGGAGCACGTCGACGAGAACCATGAGCAGCACCCACGAAAGGATACCGCCGCCCGACCTCAACCCGGCATCGAGCGCCTGCGTGGCGCCGAGCAACAACGGCACCGCCAGGGGCGCGACGAGGAAGGGTACGAGGTTCGCTCCGCCCTGTCCGGCGGCGATGGACCCGGCCAGCGTGCCGAGCATGCCGAGCCCTGCGGCGGCTGCGGGCAGCACGACGATCAGCCACGGCCAGTGTGAGATCTCGAGGTCGTAGAGGGCGACGGCCACGACGCCCACCACGAGTTGGAACACGAGCAACATGGACGTGTTCGCCAGTGCCCGGCCTGAGAACGACGCCGCCGGATCGATGCCGAGCCGGTGGGCGAGGTCCCGGTCGGCCGGGCCCTCGGCGGCGGTACGCCGCACGGTGACCAGGACGCCAAACAGAAGGACCACGATCCAGTAGAGCCCCGCCCCGATGCGTCGGAGCGTCGGTGCGTCGGTCCCGATCGCCAGCGGGATGAGGAGCAGTGCGATCGCACCGAAGGGCAACGTGACCCACGTGACTTCGCCGCGGCGCCGCTCCCGCAGGAGGTCGCGGCCCGCCACCGCACGGATCTGGGGCCACATCGACGTCACCGCAGCTTCCCCCCGATGAGTTCGACGGTGCGACCGACGACCTTCTCGACACGCTCTCGGTCGTGGGACACGAGCACGGCCGCTCCGCCGCGGGCGGCGACGCCATCGGCGAGGTGACCAACGAGGTCGGCGGCGGACGAATCGAGCGCCGAGTGTGGTTCGTCGAGCAGGATCAGATCGGGTTCGAGCATGAGCTCGCGAGCGAACTCGGTGCGCCGTTGCATGCCATACGAGCAGGCCGACGCCCGGCGGTCGGCGACGGCGCCGAGCCCGACGGCGCCGAGTGCATCGTGCATGGCGCTCGGACTCACGCCCCTCACATCCGCGGCGAATTGCAGGTTCTCGCGAAGGGTCAGCTCCGGATACAGCGCCGGGGTGTGACCGATGAGCCCGATCCGGCCCCGGAGCAGATTGCGGTCATCGCCCGTGACATCGATGCCGAGCACGTCGACGTGGCCTGCCGAGGGGCGCAGCAACGTCGCCAACACTCTCAGCAGCGTCGTCTTGCCCGCACCATTTCCACCAAAGAGACCAACCACCTCGCCGCCATCGAGCGCAAAGTCGAGGTCCCGCAGGATCGCCGTCCCGCCCATGCGGACGGCCACGCCGGACAGCGTCGCGATCGCACCTTGGTCTGTCACGGGAGGAAGTGTACGGTTGCCCCCCGCTGCACCTTCGCCTCTGGGGACCGCCACATGCGGCGAATGGAATGCGAGGCGCCCCAAACCGGTTGCAGCGGACGGACGGTAATGGGCCAGCGCGCCATCATCTACAGGAGCACACGTGGCAACTCTCAACCTCACCAAGGACACGTTCGAGTCGACCATCGTCGACAACGACATCGTCCTCGTCGATTTCTGGGCCGACTGGTGCGGCCCATGCAAGATGTTCGGACCCGTGTACGAGAAGGTCTCGGAGCAATACCCCGGCGCCGTGTTCGCCAAGGTCGACACCGAGGCGGAGCCCGAGCTCGCTCAGTACTTCAACGTCAGGTCCATCCCGACGCTCATGATCTTCAGGGACCAGATCGGGATCTTCTCCCAACCGGGGGCGTTGCCTGAGCACGCGCTCGTGGATCTCGTCGACCAGGCGCAGGCCCTGGACATGGACGAGGTCCGGCAACAGATCGCCGATCAGGACGGCCACGACCACGATCACGACGATCACGATCACGCTCGCTGACGCACGGAGCGTGGCGCAAGCCCCCTCGACTGATCCTGATCAGCGGTGATCGCAGAGCACGGCGATACGGGGACGGCCAGCGGCCGAAGGCCCGAACCCGTCCCTCCAGTCCGCTCGGGCTGAGGCCCGATCGGCCAGCTCCACCGCAGGGGGAGCCACTCAGGATGATCCCCCATCAGGGGTTCGCAGAGCACAGCGATGCCAGGGAGGTCAGGCGGGCGAAGCGAGCCGTCCCTCGCACCCTGTAACCTCGGGCGTCGTGACCGAACGTTACGACGCCGTCGTCGTCGGCTCCGGCCCCAACGGTCTCGCCGCCGCCATCGAGCTCGCCCGGCACGATCTCGGTGTGCTCGTCATCGAAGGGCACGACGAGATCGGCGGTGGCACCCGAACCGGCGAGCGGACCCTCCCCGGGTACCGCCATGACGTCTGCGCGGCGGCACATCCCTTCGTTCCGTCTTCCCCGCACCTTTCGCGCCTTCCCCTTGCAATGCACGGCCTCGAGTTGACGACGCCGGCGGGGATCGTCGCCCATCCGCTCGACGACGGCTCGGCACCGCTCCTCGTAGGTTCGGTCGCCGAGACAGCCGCCGGGCTTGGCGACGATGCCGCGACCTACCGGAGGGTGTTCCGGCCGCTGGTGGCCGCCGCCGACCACGTGATCGAGGGGAGCCTCGGGCCGATCCTGCGTGCTCCCGCCCATCCGCTGACCATGGCTCGTTTCGGATCACGCGCCCTCTTGTCGGCGTCACGCCTTGCTTCCCGGTTCTCGACGGTCCAGGCGAAGGCGCTCATCGCCGGCCTGGCGGGACACTCGATCGTCCCGCTCGACAAACCTGCAACCGCGGGTGTGGGCATGGCCCTCGCCGTGGCGGGGCACCGCAACGGCTGGCCCTTTGTCACCGGTGGCTCGGAGGGGCTCACGAGATCGATGGCGAGCTACCTCGCGAAGCTAGGGGGCCGAATCGAGACGGGCCGCTGGATCACATCGCTCGATGAGCTCCCACCGGCCGGTGCAGTGTTGCTCGACGTCATGCCCGACCAGCTCGTCAAGCTCGGCGGAACCAAGCTGCCGGCACAGCTGGCGAACCGCTACCGGCGATGGCGCTACGGACCGGCCGCGTTCAAGGTCGACTACGCCCTGAGCGAACCCATCCCGTGGTCCAATCCCGACGTTGGACGGGCAGGAACCGTCCACCTCGGGGGGACGTTCGAGGAGATCGCCGGGGCAGAGGAGCTCGTCTGGCGGGGTCGCCCCGCACCGCGGCCCTTCGTCCTACTCACCCAGCCGACCCTCTTCGATCCCACGCGGGCTCCCGAGGGCTGCCACATCGCCTGGGCGTATTGCCACGTCCCGGAGGCATGGAGCGGCGATGCGGCCGACGCCATCACCGCTCAGATCGAGCGGTACGCCCCCGGCTTCCGCGACACGATCCTGGCCCAAGCTTCGATGGCCCCGGGTGCGTTCCAGGACTACAACCCCAACAACGTCAACGGATCGATCTCGGGCGGAGCCCTGACGATCGGCCAGCTCGTCGGCCGGCCCCGCTTCACGCTGCATCCCCACGCCACGCCCATCGAGCACGTCTACTTGTGCTCGGCGGCAACGGCGCCCGGCGCAGGAACCCACGGCATGTGCGGCTACCACGCAGCCCGCACCGCCTTGCGGAAGTCGTTCGGACGGCGCCCCGAGGACTGAGCAACCTGCGCGTTTTGGCGGGCCGGGTAACGTGCCGCGCTCATGCAGGTGTCGTTCCGCATTCACTTCGTGACGTCTCCCGGCCAGTCGCTGAAGCTGGTCGTGGGCCCCGACACCATGACCATGGAGTGGCTCGGCGGCGGCTGGTGGGGCGCGTCCGTCGACCTACCGCGCGATGTCTCTTACTTCTACCGCGTCATGCGGGACGGTGAAGCCGAGCACAGCGAGCTTCCCCCGGACCGCACGCTGGAGAGCTCCGACGGGCCCATCACCGTCGTTGACCGGTGGCGTCCGTCGGAGCCCAGCAGGGCCGCCCGGCAGAGTGCGCTGTTCAAGAACGCGATCGCCGCACGGCACGCCCGGGTCGATGGGCAGTCAACCGGAACGGTCTCCTTCCGGCTGCTCGCACCCGGAATCCCACCCGGATTCCACCCGGTCATCGTCGGCTCGGATGCCGCGCTCGGCGCTTGGAATCCGGACGCCGGGATCGTGATGCGGCCAGAACCCTTTCCTTGGTGGGTTGCCGACGTCGACCTAGGAGCAGGCGAGACCGCCTACAAGTGCGCCCTCAGGGACCCAGACGGCCAGGTGGTTCGGTGGGAAGACGGCCCCGACCGCATCCTGCCGCCGATCGAAGGCCGTGCCTCGGTACACGACGACGAGTTCCGAGGCCTACCCGGCTGGAGGGGAGCAGGCGTAGCGATCCCGGTGTTCTCCCTCCGCACCGCCCGCGACGTCGGCACCGGCCAGTTCACCGACCTCATACCGTTTGCGGATTGGGCTGCCTCGATCGGGATCTCCGTGATACAACTGTTGCCGGTCAACGACACCGTTCTGGAGCACGACTGGCAGGACTCCTACCCCTACAACCCGGTCTCCGTGCAGGCCCTCCACCCCCTCTACGTCGACCTGGCCACCATTCCAGGAGCGGGTATCGATGACGAGATCGCGACGGCTCGGCGCGAGGTCAACCACCTCCCGGAGATCGATTATCCCCGCGTCATGGAGCTGAAGTGGCAGCTCCTCGAGGCTGCCTACGCCAACCTCGCGACCGACCTCGAAGACGACGAAGACTTCGCCGATTTCGTCGATCGGGAGTGGGAGTGGCTCGGACCGTACTCGGCGTGGTGCACGTTGCGTGACCGATACGGCACGCCCGACTCCACCGAGTGGGGCGGCGATGCCCGCTTCGACCCCGATCGGGTGGCGAAGATGGCCGTCCACGGCAGCCCCGACTTCGACAACCTCCGCTTCCACTGGTTCGTGCAGTACCACCTCCATGCCCAGCTGACGAGCGCAGCCGATTACGCCCGTAGCCGCGGCGTGGCGCTGAAAGGCGACCTGCCCATCGGGGTTTCTCCCCAGAGCGTCGAGGTGTGGACCCGCCCCGAGCTGTTCCACGTAGGTGCTCAAACCGGAGCACCTCCCGATGCCTTCTCGACCCGAGGGCAGAACTGGCAGTTCCCGACCTACGACTGGGACCACATGGCGAGAGACGCATACGGGTGGTGGCGATCTCGCTTCCGCGCCCTCGCCGACTACGTCGACGTGTTCCGCATCGACCACGTGCTCGGCTTCTTCAGGATCTGGGAGATCCCACCCCACGCCGACGATGGGCGCCTCGGGTATTTCCGCCCGTCACTGCCGCTGAGCGGGGATGAGGTTCGGGCGGCGCTGGGACCGATCGATCTCGAAGTGCTGCTCGCGCCGATGACCACCACCGAGGCGGTACGGCTTCGCTTCGGTGATCACGCCGAGGCCGTGCGACGCCGTTTCCTCGACACCGACGACGCCATCGTCCGGCTTCGGCCCCCCGTCGTCGATCAGCTCCGCATCATCGAGGCCTTCGAGAGCGGCGCACTCGCCGAGATTCCACATGAGGAACGGACCCGCATCGAGCGGAGCCTGCTCGACATCGCCGCCGACGTGCTCCTCGTGCGTGTTGGCACCGGCTACCAGCCGCGCATCACGTGGGAGGCTACGACCGCCTACAAGCTGTTGCCGCCGGCGGTACGCCGCCGCTTCCACGAGCTCGCCATCGACTACTTCCATCACCGGCACGCCGACCAGTGGGAGATCCAGGGGCGCACGACGCTGCCGGCGATCACCGCCGCGACCGACCTCCTGACCTGTGGCGAGGATCTTGGCATGGTGCCCGACTTCGTCCCGAGCCTGATGAACGAGATGGGCCTTCTCAGCCTGGAGATCGAGCGGATGCCCAAACGGCTCGGAGCATGGATCGCCGATCCAGCCGAGGCGCCCTACTTGTCGGTCGTGAGCCCCTCCACCCACGACACGACCACCCTGCGCATGTGGTGGGAGGAGGACCGCGGGCTCATCGAGCGCTACTGGCGTGAGGCGCTCGGACGCGAGGGGGAGCCACCCACGCAAGCAACCCCCGAGGTGGTCGAAGCCATCGTCCGCCGCCAGATGGCATCACCCGCGATGCTATGCGTCGTGCCGCTGTCCGACTTCCTCGCCACCGACCAGGACCTCCGTCGCGACGAGCTGGCCACCGAGCGCATCAACGACCCTGCCAATCGCCACAACAAGTGGCGCTATCGCTTGGAGCACACGATCGACGACCTCGTCGCCGCCGCCTCCTTCAACGAGCGGCTCCGGGCGATGATCCGCGACGGCGCCCGGTAGCCCAGGGCTCGGGCCTGCGGCCACTCGCCTGGCTCCCCTCGCATCGCTGCGCTCTGCGATCCCCCTTGGGCAATCAATCGTCACCGACCACGAGGTCGGCGATCAGGCGCTGGGCTTCGTCGACGTGGGGAGCCTCGACGAGCACTCGGGTGATCGCCGGGCCGCCGAGCAGCGCCGGGTCCTGTTCGACCGACGCCGGTATGCCGGCCTCCTCGAGCCGTCCCCAAGCCTCCTCCGCCCGCGAGCGTTCGGCGAACTCGGCGATCGCGACGAGCCGTGGCCTCCTGAACCATCGGCGCCAGGTCACCCCTCGGCGCCGCCTGTGAAGTGCCAGCCGGCGAGCCGTAGCGAGGGCACGTGCATGAGTCCTGCGCCGAACTCGGAGTCGGCCCAGCGACCATCGTTGCCGATGCCGAGGATGCGGCCGGGACCCAGGCCCGCGACGAACGACTGCGTGAACCGCAACCCGGTCACCGCACCCGTGATCCGACCGTTCTCGATCATGAACGTGCCGTTACGAGTGAGGCCGGTCACCGCCATCGTCTTTGGTTCGAGCACGCGGCAGTAGTTGAACGTGGCGACATAGAGGCCGCGATCGACCCCCGCGATCAGCTCCTCCACGGAGGAGTCGCCTTCGTTCATGAATACGGTCGTGGGAAACGCCCCATACACCTCCGAGCCGGGAAGGGCGTGACCGGTCGACACCGCCCCGGCCTTGCGAGCGCTGCGACGATCGTGGGCGACGGCGCGGGTGACGCCCTCGGCGACGAGATCGAGTCGCCCCCTTGCGGTGCCGTCGTAGTCGAAGCCGATGGCCATCGCCCTCGGATCGGTGACGTCGTCGACGAGCGTGAGCTGCTCGTCGAACTGCTGTGCTCCCAACTCGACGAAGGACTGACCCTCGTTGAACCCCTTGCCGTTGAAGCCGTAGTACGACAGGAAGACGCAGATGCTGGCGACGCACTCCGGAGCCAGAACGACCTCGTATTCCCCGGGCTTGACGTCGGACACGTCTGCGCCATCCGCCGCCCGCTGCGCCGCCAATGCGCCCACGGCCCCCGCATCTATGTCGCCGAGGCGTCCGGATGCTGCGTGCCCCGAGCCGGCCGACGTGTCCGTCTGATGGATGCCGTCGAGGATCGCCTCGGTGGCCCGCCCCTCGCGACGGACCCCGTTCGAGTTGGCGAACGCGATCTCGGTGCTCTGCGTCGAGCAGTACCCCGCCGCTCGCATGCCAGTACCCGCCGCCACGAAGGCGGCAACCCGCTCCGCCCGTTCGGCGGGCGATGCAGCTGCGGTGGCGGGGTCGTAGTGATCCAGCGCGACGTCCGCTGAGGGTGACGCCAGGCCCGGCCAATCCTCGTCGACCGGCTGATGCGACGCGCGCTCGATGGCATCGTCGATGAAACGGACCAGCGCCTCACGACCCGTGTTGGTCGTCGTGCCCGAGGCCACCCGCCCGCCCGACGCCACCCGCAGCGTGACGCTGTCCCCCTCCTCGCCGACGTTCTGGTGAATGAACGAGTTGGCGAAGCGGGTCAGCGCGAGGTTCCCACCCGTGACCCGCACCTCGACCTCGGCGCGATCGCCCACGGCGTCGAGGACCCACTCGGCAAGCTCCATGCGATCGCTCATGCCTTCACCCCCACCCGCACGGTGGAGAACCTGGCGGGCGCCGCCGAATGACCGGTGTGGGCCACCTGCATCGGCTGGCCCTTCCCGCAGTTGGGAGTCCCCCAGTGCACCCATTCGTCGCCACCGGCCAGCATGTCGAGGGTCCCCCAGAACCGGGGAGTGATCCCGGTGTACGTCGGGTTGCGCACCATCCGGCCTCGTTTGCCATCCTTGATCTCCCAGCCGACCTCGCACCCGAACTGGAAATTGAGGCGCTTGTCGTCGATGGACCAGGAACGGTTCGTCTCCATGTACACGCCGTCCCGAGTCTCGGCGATGATCTCGTCGAGAGAGCTGCTCCCCGGCAGCAGCCCGACGTTGGTCATCCGGACCATCGGCAGCCGGTTGAAGTTGTCGGCCCGGACCATCCCGCCCGGCGGCAACCCGGCGATGGCGGCCGAATCTCTCCCGGAGAGCACCCCGACCCACGTCCCGTCCTTCACGATGTCCACTCGCTGCGACGGCGTGCCTTCGTCGTCATAGGCGAACGTCCCCAGCGCGCCGGAGAGCGTCGCATCGGCGGTGATGTTCATCAGCTCCGAGCCGTAGCGATGGCTGTGGAGCTTCGGAAGCTCCAGGTGGGACGTGCCGGCGAAGGCCGCCTCCCACCCGAGGATGCGGTCGAGTTCGATGGCATGGCCGACGGACTCGTGGATCTGGAGGGCGAGTTGCGACGCCTCCAGAATGAGCTGCTTCTCCCCCTCCTCGAGCTCGGGTGCGCCGAGCAGCGCCACCGCCTCCTCGGCCACCCTCTGGGCGTTGCCGGGGAAGTCCCACTTACGAACCACCTCGAAGCCGCCCGTCTCGAACTGACCGAACGACTGGGGATACGAGCGTCGCTGCGTCTCGCGCTCTCCGAGCGCGGTGGCGTCGTATCCGCCCCCACACTCGACGAGCCGCTGGTGGATGCGGTGACCCTGCGACGAGACGAACCACTTGTCCGTCACCCACGATGTGATGTTGCCCCTGGCGAGCGCCACGCCTTCGACTCCAAGCATCGTTCCGGTCACGCCGACGAGGAGGTCGACCTTCTCCGAGAGCGGCACCTCGAGCGGGTCCTCCTCGTGCGGCGTCACGTAGCTGTCGGTGACCACCGGCACGTCGGCGAGCTCGAGTGGCGAGCCGGGCACGAGGGCAGAGGCCCTGGCGATCTCCGCCGCCATCTCACCGGCGCGCCGCGCATCGGTGTCGGTCAGCTCGGCCGTCGCGTAGAAGCCCCACGAAGATCCGATCAGGGCGCGCACTCCGACGCCTGCGGTCTCCGTCCGGTTGACCGATTCGACCACCTTGTTGAGCACGTCGATCGATTCGGTGGCGGCGATGACGACGCGGGCGTCGGCATAGGTGGCACCGGCAGCCAGCGCACCTTCGACGGCGGCGACGGCGTAGTCGTACAACGTACCTCCAGCGCTCGAGGACGCACCGATGCTAGGTGGCGACCCCGCCTCGCGGCACGGTGGGTGTCGGCGAGATGGCGCCGCCCGAATAGGGTGGCGTGAGCCTCCAGACCTGGACAGGATGTGACCGGAGACGACCACGAGCACGGATGGCCCGGCGAGTACACGTACTGCCCGATGTGTGCCGCCCCACTCGAGCGCGCCCTCGTCGGCGACGGCCCTCGGATGCGATGCAGTGCCTGCGGCTTCGTGCACTGGCGCAACCCTGGCGTCGGGGCCGCCGTGGTCATCCGGGACGTCGAAGGAAGGATCCTCCTCGTGAAGCGGGCCCCCGGCGCGACGCGAGCGGGTCTGTGGTCGATTCCCGCAGGATTCGTCAACTACGGCGAGGAGATCCGGGAAGCGGCCGCTCGAGAGCTGGAAGAGGAGACGGGTCTCATCGCGGACATCGGTGCGCCCATCTACGTCGCCTCGAACTTCCACGACCCCGCCAAGCTCACGGTCGGAATCTGGTTCGAGGGAACGGTGACGGGGGGCGAGCTGCAAGCCGGCGACGACGCCGAAGCCGCTGCGTTCTTCCCGCTCGACGCGCTCCCGCCCCTCGCATTCGAGACGGACGTCGAGTTGTTCGACCGGTTGCGGCAGAACGACTGACAGCCCACGATCCGCGGCGAAGCGCTGGTAGCTTGGCCTCCGGCCGACTCGGGAGCGCGATGGCACGCCGCGACTACGAAACCGACGACATCACGATCCATTGGGACTCGGAGCGCTGCGTCCACAGCGCGATCTGCACGTCGTCTCTTTCCGGGGTGTTCGACACGCAGCGCCGCCCTTGGGTCGACCCGGCTGCAGCGTCGATCGACGACCTGATCGCCGTGGTGGAGCGCTGCCCGAGCGGGGCGTTGACCTACACGCGCGCCGACGGCGTGGCGGAGAAGGCCGACACGACCACGACGATCGTTCCGTGGCCGAACGGCCCGCTTTGGGTGCGCGGCCATGTGGAGGTGCGTGACCGTCATGGCAACCTGTTCCGGGCCGGCCCGCGTGTGACGCTGTGTCGCTGTGGGCATTCCCAGAACCAGCCGTTCTGCGACATGTCCCACAGAAGCGCCGGCTTCCGTGACTATCCGCAGGCGATCAGCGGGGAGCGAGCTGCGGCCGAGGACCCGTCCGACATCGGCTGAGCCTGCCGCCTCATTCGCCCATCCCCGCTATCTCCTGCGCGACAACTCAACTAGCCTGGCCCCGACGGCCAACGGGCACGGGCCGGTGCCGGCCCGGCCGTTCGCCGGTGGAGGGGCACTCACGGTGACCAAGCGAACCGCTGCCCGCGTTCGCGTTCTGCTGACCATCGCCTGCGTGGCCATCGCCACGTGGGCTCCACCCGCGCTGGCCCAAGACGACCGCCCCATCGAGTGGACGTTCGGCAACGAGGAAGGTGGACCCCTTCTCCTCGACGGCTACCGGCCCGTCGAGGCCTTCACGTTCGACATCCCGGCAGGCTGGGACATCGTCGACGAAGCGGTGCTGACATTGAACACCGTCGGAACCCCGGAATTGGCTCCGGGAGCCGGACTCACGTTCACGGTGAACGGCGTCCCCGTTCACTCCGTTGCGCTGGCGCCTGACGAGGCCGAGCACGAAGTGGCCATTCCCCCCGAGCTGGTCCTGCCCGGAGCGAACGAGGTCGAGCTCGACGTGATCCTCCCGCTGGTGACGGATGAAGAGTGCATCGATCCCAGCCATCCAGGCCGGTGGCTCCTCGTGACCGGGACTCCGACCCTGACCGCCACGTTCCGACCCTCCGAGCAGCTCACCATCCGAGACTTCCCCCACGCCTTCGTGCCGCTCGGGACGCCGGAATCCCCGATCACGATCGTCATCCCGGACGCTCCCGACGCCGATGCCTTGAGCGCCGCGGCAGGAGTGGTCTACGCAACTGCGCAAGCCGGCGTGGAGACCGAATGGCAGGTCACGAGGAAGCGCGACGTGACCGCCGAAGATCTCGAAGGCCGCACGGTCGTCATCGGCGGCGACGTTCCCGAGGGGGCGACGCCGGGCGCCGAGGGCTCCGCGTTCTTGACGAGGTCCACCTCGGGAGAGCCGGGGCTGACGCTGGTGGCCGCCCCCGAGGGCTCGCTGAGCGCGGTTGCCGACGCCCTCGCCGACCCGCTCACCATCGTGCCCCTCGAAGGTGGGGAGCTGGACGTCGCAATCGGGCCGGCTCGCGCCCCCCGGACGCCACGGGACTCGTTCCGGCTCAGCGACATCGGATACGGCGAGCGGGGCGTGACCGGCCTCGGCGAACTCTCGCTGATCTACCGCTTCGACGTGCCGTTCGAGTGGGAGCCCATGGACGGCGCCCTGGCCAGCCGCCTCATCGCAGATCCGGGCAACATCGCCGTGGCGCTCAACGGCAGGAACATCACGAACCTCCGCATCTTCCCGGGAGAGGGAGACACCCGCGTGGACGACCTCGTCGTCCCGATGGATCTCATCCGGCCGGGCCGCAACTTCCTGCGCTTCACCTTCGACCTCGAGGACCCGAGCGACTGCCGAACCTCGGCAACGCGGCCCTCGGGGACGGTCTCCGCAGACACGCGGCTCGAGCTCCCCCACCGCCGCAACGGCGGCCGCCTCGAGCTCGCCGACTTCCCCTACGTGTTTGCGAGCGAGCCGGACATGACACTGCTGACCATCGTGATCCCCGACGAGCCGACGGTTGGCGAGATCACCTCCGGTCTGCGGATCGTCGAAGCCCTCGGAGCTTCGGACAGCCGGTTCGCACCGCGCCTCGTGACGACGAGAGACGTCGAGCAGAGCATCCGGTCTGGTCACATGATCGTCGTTGGCGAGCCGGAGCGACAGCGGCTGATCGGTGAGCTGAACCGCGATCTGCCACTGCGTCTCGACAACGCGGGTCGACCGCTGGAGAGCGCCGACCTCGAGATCGCCGGCCAGGCCGTCGGCCCGGCGACGGTTCAGGTCCTCGAGTCGCCGTGGGTCGAGCACAAGCTCATCTTGGTGGTGACCGGGCCCACTCCCTCGTCCGTCGAGACCGCAGTCGCAGCTGCCGTGGGCGACGAGCAGGCCGGCGGTCTTGCCGGTCAAGCCGTCCTCGTCGGAGCACCCGATCGCCGAGGCTCCATCGCGGTCTTGACCCTCGGCGAACGCGAGCTCGAAGCGGACTCCGTCAGCTTCGTCGACCGAGTCCCGACGCCGGTGCGGATCGTCCTCCTCGTCGTGATCGCCATCGCCGCCGCCGCGGCATCGACGCTGTTCCGGCGCACCCCGATTCGGATCGGGCGTAAGCCGAAGGCGGCGTCGGGCGGGCACTGAACGGACCGCCCTCGCCGACGGGCGGCTCCCGATCAGGCAGCGGTTTCGAGGAGCTCCCGCTCGTCGTCGAGCGTGGCCCCGGCGGGGTCCTCGGCTACGGAGGGCTCCTCGACGCTCGAGGAGCTGTCGGCGGCCGGCACGTCGTGGGAGGCCTCCAAGCGATTCGCCGGCAGCGATCCGCCACGCCTCGGCAGTTCGAACAGCTTCATGAGTGTCCAGGCGATCTGCTTGTCGAAGATGAACCCGGCCACCAACATCGCCACGCTGCCTGCGATCCAGATCGTCGTCGAGGAGCCGCCGTTGGTGAGCTCGAAGACCCAGGTGATGCCGGCCAGGACGAAGGTGCCGCCCACAGTGACGCCCAGGGCCACCTGACGGGGACTCGAGCGCTCCATGTCGTTGGCGAGGAGACCGGGAAGGAACAGCGGCGTGAGCGCCACCGACGCCAGGTTGGAGAATGCCTGGTCATGCCAGCCGAAGAAGCTCGTGGCCATGGCGAGACCGGACCACGAGATGACCGCTCCCACGAGCAGCATCGTCGAGAACTTGCGGCGACCGAACAGGATGATGACCCGCCCGAGGACCTTGGTCACGAGGAACCACGTGACGAGGGCCGCACCGAACAAGTAGGCGATCTGCCAGCCCGTGGCCGACAGCATGGCGAGGTACGCGGCACCGATGAAGCCACCGGTGCGCAGATTGTGGTTGGCGAGCAGCCCCCAGGAGGCGAGAGCGCCGATGATGACGGCGATCGGGACGAACTGCGGGTCGAACGCCAGGACGGCGAAGTCGACGAGCGGCCTCGTCGCCTGCACGGAGGGGACGAAGAGGAGAGCGACGAGGATCGGCACCGAGACGATGGTGCCCGTAGAGAGAACCGCCTTCACCGTCGGCTTGATGCCCTGGCGCCCCATGTCGTGGGCGATGAGCGCCGGGATCACGTAGCCGGCGCCGACGAAGAGCGGAACGTCCGACTCCCACAGCCACGGCGCCGAGGGGCTGATCTTCAGCATGACGGTCTGCAACACGATCGAGGTCAGGACCAGCACGGAGAATTTGGTGCGCCCGTAGAGCAGCACGTAGCGAGGGAGCAGCCGGTTGATCACCCAATACGAGGCGAGGGCGTTGACGAAGGTCGCCAGCAGCACGAGCGGATGGAGGATGAAGACTGCGATGTAGCCGGGCACCACGATGCTGCCCGTGGTGACGTGGCGCCGTTCGTAGAGGTACATCGACACCGCAACGCCGAGGATGAAGGCAAAGCGGACGGCCTCGATGCCGAACAGGTAGTCATGCATCAGGCAGCTGCCATCGCCGGTTCCAGGACTTCGATCTCGGTGCCGAGCTGCGACGGGGGCGGGGCCTCATCCTTCGACACACCCTCGAAGTACTCGAGCATCATCTCGGCCTGGTGGGTGTGGATGTTGACGAAGCCGACGACGAGGACGTGCTCCGTGGGCATGCGGTGGACCATACGGTCGATGATCTCGTCGACCGAGGGGTTGCGGTCCTCACCGAGGTTGATGATGTCCTCTGCTGCATAACCGTTGGCCACGAGCCGCTCGGTCACCATCCGCTCGTACGCCCCGAAGGTGACGAGCTTGTCGTACGACAGGTCGTTGACGGCAACGTCGGCGAACTGGATCGCCCGGCGTTCCCGGTCGGAGCGGTTGTTGAGGATCCCGACCGTCGTCGTCGTCTCCGTCTGGAACGGAACCAGGCGCTCCATGGCGGCGATCATCGATTCCCGGTCGTTGACGGCGAAGAGGTTGGCCCACGTGACCCGCTTCTCGCCGATCTGCAGTTCTTTCATCCGCAGCACACCGGGGTCGGGCGGTGCGTCCACCATGCCGCGCATGGCCACTTCGCGGTCGATGCCGAGCATCTCGGCGATCGTGAGGCCAATGGCGACGTTGTCCTCGAAGGCGATGTAGTCGAAGCGAGCGATGTCTTCCTTGGTCACGGCACCGGCGTCGGCGTAGACGACCTCGGTGCCGAGGCCGGCGGCGACCTCTTCGATCACCACGGTGACCTCCGGGTTGCGCTCGGCGGTGATGAGGATCCCGTTGCGCGGGCAGGTCGAGAGCAACGAGCGGGCGATCTCGGGCAGCGTCTCGCCCATCACGTCCTGATGATCCTCGCGGACGTTGGTGAGCACGCCGATCGTGGAGCGCACCATGTGGCGCTCGCTGATGGCCTGATACGCCGGCTTGAGCGCCATGCACTCGATGACCAGAGCGTCGACTTCCTCGACGACGTACTCGTTGACCACCTCGAGCTGCTCGAGGATCGTCGCCGGGCCGGTGCGGCGGATCGGCTCGTCCTCGCCGACTCGGTTGATCACGGCGGCGGCGGTGCCCGTCGACTTGGCGATGGTGACGTACCCGGCCTCGCGCAGCATGCCGGCGATGATGCGGGTCACGGTCGACTTGCCGCGGATGCCGTTGACGTGGATGCGGTGGGCCAGTCCGTCGACGCGGTTCCAGTGCGACCGGGTCTCCCGGAACCACCGGTAGGTGTTGATGCTCATCACGCCGATGGCGCCGAGGACGAAGATGAGGACTGCGTTCACGGCCGGACTCCCGTGTTGGAGCGTTCCAAACCGCTCGTGACGCACAAGAGATCTACGGCTGCGGACATCGGAGTATTCCCCTACCTTGCGTTGGCTCGATCAGCGGCCCAGCGGATCGTGCCTTGGCCCTGTTTCACAAGTTAGACACCAGACCCTACGAATTCATACAGACTTGCGTACTTTTGGGCCTGGCGACCCACCGTTTGTGCGTACAAATGGCGGACGAACGCCATGGACTGCGTCGCCTGAGCTACCCGTATGGCACAATCCGAGGCGTGACCGACACCGTCACCGAGCCCACGATCGACCGGACCACGTCGGACGGGGACCACGACCGCTTCGCCCACTACGTGCGCAGGGCGGACATCGTCCGCAGCAACGTCGAAGGGGTTCCGGTCCAGGCCCTCTGCGGTAAACGATGGATCCCCAACCGCGATCCGAGCGGTTACCCCGTCTGCCCGACCTGCAGAGAGATCAAGGCCAGGCTCTCGGGGAGCTGATCGCCGGCGTCTCAGGCGGCCAGGTCGTGTCGGTGGGAGGGGTTCCGGTCGGCCCGCTGCCTGCCCGCCCGCTTCGACATCTTCGGGATGTGGCTCGCCGCCGTGCCCATCGTCGTCGTCGGTGCTCCGCTCGGCACGGTCTTCGTGCACCTGCTCGGCGAGAGGAGGCTGACCGTCTTCGTGGCCGGCATGGCGGCCTCGAGGTCGTCTCGACGGCGATCTTCCTCGAGCTGCTGCGTACCGATCCTGCACTGTTCGCCACCGCCGTCGTGGCACTGGTGGGTGCGCTCGCGGGCGTCTCTGCGCTACACGCCAAGCGGTCGCTCATCCTCGGTGACGCCGCCACGCGGGAGAGCCGGCCGGATGGCGCGATGAGCGGGGCGGGAGCGAGGGAGGTCGTCTCCCCCGCCCTCGCCGGCGGGGGAGACGACGCATCCACTGATGGCTAGGGCAGGAGGTTCTCCTGCACCTGCGGGTTGAGGTACGGGAACTTGACGGTCTTCGCCTTGGCCGAGTCGGTCAGGTTGAAGATGTCGAGGCCCCGTGGGATGTCGTTCGAGTAGATGAACCCGTTGTACCAGTACCCCGCCCAAGCGCTCGACCGCGTTGGGACCTGGGCGTCGTAGTACCCCACCTCGAAGGCGTTCCCTGGATCGGTGAAGTCGATGACGCTGATCCCTCCGCCGTACCACGACGAGGCCAGCACGTAGCGGTCGTTGCGTGGCAGCACGTTGAATAGGTGCGAGCTGCAGTACTCGCCCGGTTGGAGCCGCGGGATGAGGAACGAGCCAAGGGGGGTCTCGCCGCCCGACTGCAGCGCGGCCGTGTCGTAGAACCAGAGACGACCGTTCAGCTGGCTCGCATCGAGGCAGCTGCCGAACACCGACTCGTCACCGAACACGACGATCTCGCCATCCCACGTGAACGTTGCGGAGTGCCAGATCTCGATGCTGTCGTTGTCGAACTCCTCGAGAATCACCGGATTGGCCGGATCGGAGATGTCCCACAGTTGCCCGACGCTGAGACACGCCGCTGCGGCGAGGCCCAGTTCGTAGAAGAACTGGACGTCGTGGCAACCGTCGGTCGCAGGGAGCCCCAGGGGCACCAGGTCGTCGAACGTTTGGCCGACCGGGATCGGCACCGTCTTCAGCACTGACGCCGCCGCCGGATCGGCGTACGGCACCTGGACGATCGAGATCTGCCCGTTGCCCGGGGTGCCCGGCGAGTTCGGATCGCTCGTATCGCCGCATGTGGGACCACCGCGCAGGGCGTAGGACAGGACATAGACCAGCAGCCGGTCGTTGGCGTCATCCGGGATGATGTTGTGGGTGTGCGAGCCACAGTCGGTGTAGACCGACTTGACGAATTGCGGATTCGACGGATCGCTCACGTCGAACACGCGCACGCCTTCCCAACCAGACGTGGGCCTCGGGACCGAGGGCAGCTGGGCGTCGCCGCAGTTGGGGCCTGCCATCACCGCATCGACCGACAAGATCAGCAGGTTGTTCCAGACGGCGACATCGTTCTGCGGGCCGGGACACGACACGTCGGCCAGCAACTTCGGGTTTGCAGGCGACGAGATGTCGAACACGCGGAAACCGCCGTAGTTGCCGACGTAGGCCTTGTCACCCCAGAACGCGACATCGCTGTTCGTGAAACTCGTCTGGGGTCTGCTCGACATGATCTTCATGTTCTGGCTGCGATCGTCGGGGCCCTTCGACGACTTGATCTCACCGCCAAGCGTGGCCGCGATCGCCGCGGTCCCCTCGAGCGGCTGCCCGGCCAGGTCATAGCCGGGCGGGAGATCGCCGGGAAACGATTCCGGATCGTCGGCGGCTGCCGACGTGGCCCCCGCCATGACGAGCACGAACGATGTCACGATGATCAGCAATCTTGATACCGAGAATCTCAATTCTCTGTTCTCCCTTCGCGCGGCCGGCAGAACCGCGCATCGAACGGCTTGCGCTACGGGTGAGGCGTGCCTGAACAAAGGCAGCAGGCACCCCCTTCTGATCACCCCCTTCGCCACTACGAACGATCCATGACCAGCGCCACTGCCACCGCGCATCGAGGTGGTGGACGCAGCAGTCGATTCACACCCTATGCGACGGACCCGCCGCGTGCGTCGGATCTCGATCGGATATGCTCGCCGCGATGTCCGACGCCTACTTCACCACCCGGGATGGGCGCTGGTTCTCACCGACGGACCACACGCGAGGTCCGTGGGACGTCGATGCCTGCCATGCGGGACCGCCCACGGGATTGCTGATCCGTGCCATGGAGCGGCTCGTCCCAGAGCAACGGCTCGTCCGCATCGCCGTAGAGCTGATGCGCCCCATCCCCATGAGCGGCTTTGCTGTTCAGGCGGAGGTCCGGCGGCCCGGACGGTCGATGACACTCACCGAGGCCGAGCTATTCGACGAAGACCGCGTTCTTGCTCGCGCCTACGGGCTCCACCACCGGCGCCTCGATCACTTCGAAGTCTCCACCGCGCCGTTCGACCAGCCCGACTTCGCAGCGGCAGTG
This sequence comes from Acidimicrobiia bacterium, assembly GCA_041611095.1. GTDB lineage: Bacteria > Actinomycetota > Acidimicrobiia > Spongiisociales > UBA5794 > UBA6912. The sequence goes on from JBFINP010000020.1 coordinate 22,881, forward strand.
CCGGGACCCTTCCCGGTTCGCGAGACGACCCATGGTCTCGACGGGTTCAACACCTCGGTCGATGTGCGATACGACCCGAGCGGCTCCCAGGGCGACGGCGGACCCACCATCATGTGGATGCGCACGACGGTGCCGATCCTCGCCGACGAGGAGCCCTCCGGCTACCAGCGCATCTGCCCGCTGGCGGACTCGGGCAACGGGATCAGCTACAACGCCTACCTGGACGAGGTGCTCTTCATCAACACCGATCTGCTGCTCTCGTTCGTGAGGGAGCCCCGCGGCGAGTGGTTCTGCAGCAGAGCGGTCTCGCACTGGCAGCCCGACGGCACCGGGCTCGCCGACGCCGAGCTCTTCGACGGCGACGGCCCGGTGGCCAGGGCGACCCAGAACCTCCTGCTGGAGCCGGCACGCTGATCTCGTTCTCGCAGGTCAGCCGATCCGGCGCGGCGGCACCGTCGGCGCAGATCTGACGGCGAGGGCGGTCAACCCGCCGACAACCAGCGGCATCCCGACGATGACGAGCACGAGCATTGCCCAAGGGATCACGAGGGTGCCCGCGTTCATCGACCCGAAGGGGCCGACGTCGACCCAGTCGTTCGAGGTCGAGACCTCGACGAGCAACAGCCCCAGCGGTGTAGCCAAGACGCCAGCGACGAAGGTGAAGTAGACCGTTTGCGTGCCCAAGAACCGCCTACGGATCTTCGGTGCGGCGCCCACGGCGACCATCGTCCGCAGGTCATGATCCGACTCGGTGGCGGCGAGTGCCGTCACGAGCGCCAGAATGATGATGACCGCGAGCAGCGTGCCCCCGAACACGAGCGCCCCGATCTGAGTCCTCGTGAATCCCTCCGGCCAGACCGGCCGCGCCGCTGTGATCTCGCCCACCGTGAGGGCCTCCCGCTCGGTGAGCGGCTCATCGTTGACGAACAGGACAACGGTGCTCGACCTCCCGAGGTCAAGCGTCGCGGCCAGATCTTCATTCAGCAGCACCCGCGGAAACCCGCCGTATCGCATGACGCTGGCGGGCACCTCGACACCGTCGATCTCGTCGTCGCCAACGATGATCGAGACATCCCGGTCTTGGGTACCGAGCACGACGGCCTTCCCGTTCTCGAGGGCATCGGTCGCCGCAGAAACGCCGAGGAGGTCGAGCAGCTCACGCGTGCCGATGGCCACGCTCATCTCCCCAGGACCGATTCCGGGACCGCGCACTTCATCCTCGGTACCGGCGAACCGTGCGTCGGTCCAGTCGTCGTAGGCAGTGAACTCGACGTGGCGTGCGTTCGGCAGCAGTTCCGCGACGGCGGCGATGTCCTCCGGCTGCACGTCGGTGGTCGGAGGCATGCTGTAGCCGGAGCCTCCAGCCACGAGCACGTGCCGCGGATCCTCGGGCAGACCGTGGATGGCATCGGTTGCCTGGGAGGTCGCGATCGCGATCCCGGCGACCACCGGAGCGATGAGCACCACCATGGTGGCGGCGATCGCGGTCGCCGCCCGGGTGCGCTGCCGAGCTGCGTCGCGAACGACGAGGCGGGTAATGGCCGGAAGTCGATCGGCGCGGTGACCCATCCAGGCGACCATGGGCCCCGCCACCAGCGCAAAGCCCCCGATCATCAAGGCCACGCCCAAGCCGGCCTGGTAGGCGCCCGATGGCCCGAACGCCGTGCGGGCAACGATGACGAGGAACGCCCCCAACCCGGTCATCGCCCCACCGAGCGGCACCACCCAGCGCCGGGGAGAGGCCAGCGGCATGCGGCCTTCGAGCGCCGACGTGGTGGGCACCCGGGCCGCAGCGCGAGCCGGGATCCAGGCAGCCACGGTGGCAGCGACGATCCCGACGATGGCCGGTGCGATCAGCTCGGGAACTCCCAGTGGAATCCCCTCGATGTGACGATCGACGAAGCCCTGCACCTGGGTGCGTCCGAGGATCATGGCGAGTACAGCTGCGGTAGTGCCGATCCCGGCGCCGATCACCCCCGCGATGAGCCCCTCGCCGACGACGATCCAGCGGAGGTGCTGTCCGGTCGCCCCGTTCACGTCGAGCAGGCCCACCTCCCGCAGCCGACGTCTGATGCCTGTGGCATAGGCCGCACCTGCCACCAGCGCCACCTCGGCGAGGAGGAGCGCTGCCACGATTGTGCCCAGCACTGCGGGCGCTTGGAGTGCCCGGTCCGTAGCCGACTCGTAGCTGGCGAGTGATGCGGCACTGTTGGCAACCATCTCGGGAAAGACGAGCGGGAACCCGTCGAGCAGCCGGAAGGCCTCGTCGTAGACGAGTTGCGCAGTCATCCCGTCGTCCGGCGGGAGCGTCGCTGCATAGGCGACCAGCTCTTCGATCATCTCGACAGACAGTGATGCGTAGAGGTCGTCGTCGATGACGGACAGCGCCGCCGGCTTGGGTGTGACGGCCGGACCGGGTCGGAAGCCCGCCCGGGCCCGTTCCCAGCGCTCGTACAGTGCCGACGAGAGCCCGTCCGGGTCCCGCGTGGCAACGAGCCAGGCCGCATCGCGGGCGCCGAACTCGTGGGTGTCCACGCCCGATGCGGCGTAAACGGCGTCCATATCCGATGACGAGATGACGGCGGCGCGGCGATGCCGGTAGAGCGCATCGCGGATGGTGCCCACGATCGTGAAGCTCTCCGGGAGGTCCGATGTTGCCGAGGCGACGCCTTCGACGTCGAGCTGCACGCGATCGCCGATCGCCAGGTCACCAAGCTCGGCGACACCGTCCGACACTGCGATCTCCCCGGAAGCATTGGGCAGCCGCCCGGCGATCAGGCCGTACTTGCCCTGCGCCAGGGGTGCCGTCACCTCGAGATCGGTGAGCTCGACATAGCTCGTGGCGTCGGGAATGGCCGCGTAGGCGTTGCGATATCGCAGCATCTCGGCATCGGGAGCCACATCCGCGAGTTGCTCCTCCACCCAGGTCGCGGACTCGGTTGTGGGCGCATACATCTGAACCAGCAGATCGCTCGCACCCAGCTGCTGAGTGACATACTCCTCCGGCGCGATCCGGCTCGCCGCAGCCAGCCCGGCGGTGATCTGCGCCGCCGCAACGGGGACGGCGATGAGACCGATGATCAGCGCGGTGCGTTTCCAGTTCCTCCGGGCGGTGCGGCGAGCGATGCGGCCTACAGCCGCAGCCTCGGAGAGCCTCATATCGCCAGCTCCGCCAGGCTCGGGGGCACCGACGAGCCCTCGGTGATGCTCTCGATGCGCCCGTCGCGGAGACGAACCACACGATCCGCCCAGGCAGCGAACGAGGGCTCGTGGGTGACCATGACGGCGGCGGCGCCGGCGTCGCAGCGAGCCCGGATCAGCTTGAGGATGGTCTCGCTGGTGAGGTCGTCGAGGGCCCCTGTCGGCTCGTCGGCCAGGAGGAGCGATCTGGGTCCGACGAGGCCGCGGGCTATCGCCACCCGCTGCTGCTCACCGCCGGAGAGCTGGTCCGGGTAGCGGTCGGCCATACGGTCGAGGGACACCTGGGCGAGCGACTCGATCGCTTGGCGCCGCGCCGCCGCCAGCCCGACACCGTCGAGCTCGAGCGGAAGGGCGACGTTCTCGGCCGCCGTCAAGGTGGGCAGCAGATTGAAGTCCTGGAACACATAGCCGATCGACTGGCGGCGGAGCCGGGCCAGGTCGGTCTTGGAGAGGTCGTCGAGGTGCGCTCCCTCGACCTGCACCGTGCCGGTGGTGGGCTCGTCGAGCCCGCCGGCGACGTTGAGCAGCGTGGTCTTACCGGACCCGCTACGGCCGGTAACGGCAACCCACTCACCGGCGGCGACATCGAGATCGATGTCGACGAGCGCATCGACGCGTTGGGCGCCCTTGCCGTGCGTGCGCCCAATGCGGCGCATCGACAGAACGATGTCCATCAGTGTTCTTCTCCTGTGGGAACCGGGATCGACGTGTCGTGTTCGTGGCGGCCGCGGACCCGATTGCGGTCCCCGATCGCTACCGTGTCGAGTCGCTCTTCCACTCGGTCGAGCCATCTCAGATCTGCCTCCGACCGCAAGATCAGACGGTCGATATGGAGCAGCCAGGCGAGGTCGGAAGGGTCGGTCGCCGCCTTGAGCCGGGTGTAGTCCTGGATCGCCGTCATCGTCGCGTTCCGTTGTGTTGCGACGACGGTGAAGGGGTCCACCACTTCGGAGGCCATAGCGAGCAGCAGCTTCATCGAGACGTCGTCACGATTCGCCGCAGTCCTCTGGACGGGAGTCTCCATCCAACTCGTCAGCACCTCCCGGCCGGCGGCCGTGATGGCGTAGATGACCCGGCCTTCGTCGTCGTTCTCCACGAGATCGACGAGCCCGTCGCGTTCGAGCCGCTGCAGGGTCGTGTAGACCTGGCCGATGTTGAGCTGCCAGGCCTCCCCGGTGGCGGTCTCGAAATCGACCTTCAGCTGATACCCGTGTGCCGGCCCGGTGGCCAGCAGGGTGAGCAGCCCTTCACGTATGCCCATCGACAGGTTCCTTCACAGTGCCTTCCCATGGCTTGCCTTACACAATGCATACTTGGTATGCATACTCGGTATGGTGCCGCAATGTACATACCGGGTATGTAGCTGTCAACCCCTATGGCACACTTTTTCCGAGAGGGCAGAATGCCGACGAGCGACCAGGAGCAGCGATGCCCTCACCCACCGAGAGGCCGGCAGCCGCCGAAGACCGCGTGACGGACGGTGCCGACGTCCCCTTCTTCGACGTCGATCTGGCCACGGCCCGCCGCCGGCGCAGCCTGAAGTGGCGGCGGTACGACGGCGACGTGATTCCGATGTGGGTCGCCGAGATGGACTTTCCGCTCGCCGCGGTCATCTCGCAGCGCCTCTCCGACATGGTCGAGCGCAGCGACTTCGGCTACCCACCGGAGCCGACGGCGAGCACGACAACCGACTTCTGTGAAGCCGTCGCCGGTTGGATGTCGAGTCGCTACGCCTGGGAAATCGAACCTGGATTCGTGTCGGTCGCCCCGGACACCACCAGCGTGCTGGAGATGGCGGTCGATCGCTTCAGCACGCCCGGGGACGGCATCGCCCTCGCCGACCCCTCGTACCCACCATTCCTCGAGGTGATCGAGAATGCGGGCAGGGTGCCGGTGTGGATCCCGATGGAGCTGGCCGGGGATCGCTGGCGGCTCGATTCGGAACGGTTGGAGCGAGCGGTGACGGCATCGCACGTCCCGTTGTTCTTCCACTGCAACCCTCACAATCCGACGGGGAGCGTATTCACGGTCGACGAGTCGCGGGAGATCGCCGAAGTCGCCGAACGGACCGACCTCATCGTCGTCGCCGACGAGGTGCACGCCGGCCTGTCCTACGGCGCTCCGCACGTCCCGTTCGCCACGGTCACCCCGACCATCGCGGCGCGAACCATCACGGCGTCGGCGGCGTCCAAGAACTTCAACTTCGCCGGGCTGCGGTGCGGTTTCGGGATCGCCGGCACCGCCCATCTGCACGCAACCCTGGAGGGCCTCCCCGTCCGACAGCGCAAACTGGCTTCGCTCCCCGGGTACGAAGCGACCATCGCCGCCTACACGGGTGGCGCCGGGTGGCTGGATGCGGCCTGTCGCCACCTGAAAGCGATGCGCGACCACGCTGCGGCCCGGCTGCGCGACATCGATGCAGCCCTGGTACCCGCCATCCCGGAGGGGACCTACCTGATGTGGACGGACTGGCGCCACCTCGACCTCGACGATCCCTACAGATTCGTGCTCGACACCGCCGAGGTTGCGCTCTCCAATGGCACCAGCTTCGGCCCAACCGGCCGCGGGTTTCTCCGCCTGAACTTCGCCACGTCGCTCCGCATCCTGGACGAGGCGCTCGATCGGATCGCAAACGGCGTCGCCGGTCGCTGATCGGGCCGTCGCCGCACCGACACAGCATGCGTTCGCGTTGGCGACCGCCTCTACGCCCCGCGATCACCCTCCTCCGGTGCAACGAAGACCCAAGCCCGCTCATGGGCGGCCAGCGCGACGCCGATCACGATCACCCAGCACCAGGTGAGCTACGGGAGGCTCATGGCTGCGACGATCGCAGCCGCAACGCCGGGGATGCGGAAGCCGAAACGTGCCGCCGCGCCGGTCATCGGCGAACAAGTCCCACCACCGTGCGCCGGAAGGCGGTGGCGGTTCGGCTGGCAACGGCGACAAGAGCTGCCAGCAGCCGCCAACCCGAACGAGATCCAGCATGACCGCCCGCTTCCAGCCGAGATTGTTCGGTGGCCTGCCTGCAGCGGACGACATGCCGACCGCGCTGCAATACGTCGACGAGTTCGAGCAGTCGGACACCTACCCGCTGCCGTAGACGTCGCCACTTGCGCTCGCGCCGGCCCAGATCGCTAGCCTCGCCGCACGTCACGAGGAAGAACCGGTCATGTGCTGCTTGATCACGTCGGTCGTCCTGTTGGGCCCCCGCATCGCCATCGTCCTGTGGTGGCTCCTCAACATGGGGCGGTGGGAGACGGCGTTCGACACGTTCCTCTGGCCGTTCCTCGGCTTCGTCTTCTTCCCCTACACGACGCTCATGTTCGTCGTGGTTGCGCCCCGTGGGAATGTGGTCGGCGTGGACTGGTTCTGGCTCGGCGTGGCGGTGGTGGTCGACCTCGTGAGCCATGGCGGCGGCGCCGCCCGCAATCGCGATCGCATGTCACGAAGCCCGGCCTGACCCCGCGCCCCCTCGTCTAGCCTCCTCAGGCCATGTCGATCGAAGTCCGCTCCGCACGCCCCGACGACCTCGATCGCATCTGCGAGATCGTCGCCGAGGCGCTCGAGGAGGAGGACGCCGACGAGGCGCGCCTCGTGCTGGAAGACCCGGCGTTCGACCGGGACCGCTGGCTGGTCGGTCTCGTCGACGGTGAGATCGCATCCACGCTCGCCCTCATCGACGCCGAGGCCAGGCTCGGCGACACGACGTTCCCCGTCGGCCAAATCGAGTTCGTCGCCACTGCGGAGACCGCTCGGGGACGGGGTCTGATCCGCGCCCAGCTCGACGAGGCCCACAGGCGCAGCGCCGCCGCCGGCCACCTCATGCAGCTCATCGTCGGCATCCCCCACTTCTACCGGCAGTTCGGCTACGGCTATCCCATGCGGGTGCCGCCCTACCAGGCGATCGGTCCCGAGGTCGGTCTCACCCCAGGCGACTGGAGCGTGCGGTTGGCCGGCACCGTCGACGTCCCCGCCATCCGTAATGCACAAGCCGCCGCCCAGGCCGAGGCAGCGGTCGCCATCAGTCACCCCGAGTACGTGTGGCGCTGGTTCATCGAATCCCCCAACTACGACGTGGTCGTCGCCGAATCACGCGACCAGCTCGCGGTGGGGCGGATCTACCTGGACGGCGAGACCGCCTATCTCGGCGACGTCGTCGCCCCGACGCGGGCGGCGCTGCACGCCTTGATCACCCACGCTCGCAAGTCGGAGCCGACGGTGGCGGTGATGCACCGTGCGGCCGGCCTGCTGAGCGCGATGCTCACGGGCCTCGGCATGGTGCTCGACGAGCACGGTTGGTACTACGGCCGCATCGGCGACGTGCCGGCAATGCTCGACACCATCCGGCCCGTGCTCGAGCAACGACTGGCCGCCTCGCCGCTCGACGGCTTCTCGGGCACCTTCGTGCTGTCCTGGTACCGGGAGTCGGTCCGCTGCGACATCGCCGACGGCCGGCTCGGACCCATGGAGGCCGGCGGTCCCGTCGCCTACCCGGTCAGCGCCGGCGGATCGGGCGTGCCCGACGACCTCATCCCCCGCCTGTTGTTCGGCCCCTTCGGCGCCGGAGAGATGGAGCGCAGCCACGGCGACGTGCTGCTCGGTGAGCAGGCCGAGCTGATGCATGTGTTGTTCCCACCCGTCACCAGCGACGTCCAGACGTGGGTGTTCCCCTGAGCCAGAGGTACCCTCGACCGCCATGGCACGCAAGATGACCGAGGACGAGATCCGGAGGTTCATGGGTTCCGGGTCCAAGACGGGCAAGCTCGCCACCGTGCGCGCGGACGGCCGGCCTCACGTCGTTCCCATCTGGTTCGACTTCGACGACGAGGGCGACGTGATGTTCCTGACCGGCGAAGAGACGGTGAAGGCGGCCAACCTGCGCCGAGATCCCAGGGCCTCGCTGGTGGTCGACACCGAGGAGATGCCCTTCGACTACGCCCGGATCGACGGCACCGTCACCTTCGACGACGACCCGGACCGCCTCCTCTACTGGGCCACCGAGACGTGCCGCCGCTACGTGGGCGATGATCGAGCCGAGGTGTTCGGCCGCCGCAACGGGGTGCCCGGCGAGGTCATCGTGCGGCTGACGCCCACCCACATGATGGGCGAGTTCGCCGTCGCCGACTGATGGACGCCCCGCGCATCCGTGAGGCTCTCGATCGGGCGATGACGGTCGACATCACCACTACCGGTCGTCGCTCGGGTCGCCCGAGCCGCATCGAGATTTGTATGTTCAAGGTCGGCGACCGCTACGTGATCACGGGTACGCCCGGTCCGCGGGACTGGTACGCCAACGTGCTCGCCAATCCCCGCATGACCGTGCACCTCGAGGACGGGTTCCCGGTCGATCTCCAGGCCGTTGCGGTGCCGGTCGACGACCCCGAGGTTCGCCGCGAGGTCCTCACCGCCCCGGACACGTCGTGGTACCGCACCCAGGCGGAGCTGGACCACCTGGTCGCCGAGAGCCCCATGATCGAGCTGCGGTTCACTGCCCTGGAGTGAGGGCGCGCCGAGCAGCGAAGCGGCTGCGAACGATGGGAAGCTGGCCAGGCCCCACGTCCGCGCGTCGAAGTAGCAAAGCATGAACCGTCGCCGACGGGTCCATGAATCGGGTGTTGCGCCACGGAGGATCTCTGCCTTCATGTCCTCCAGCCGCCCACCGGCGCATCGACGCCAAACAGCTGGGCCATCGCATCCCGGCTCTCTCCGGCGCTGTGCACGCAGGCGTAGTTGGCAAGACGAATCAGCGCCCCCACCAACGCCTTCCGTTGAGCGGCCATTCGTTCGAGACGTTGCCGTTGGGCCGGAGTGAGCAGAACGTGCGTCCGCTGGGTCGACTTGCGCGTGACACACCATGCGCCAGCCCTCCAGCGGCAAGGTCCGTTTCCCGCGTTCTCCCTGGCCTGCCATCATCCCGGGCCGTGACTGACTGCGACGTGGCGATCATCGGCGGCGGCATCATCGGGCTCTCGACGGCGCTCGCCCTCACGCGCAACCACCCGGGCCTCGAGGTGATCGTCGTCGAGAAGGAAACCGAGCTGGCGACCCACCAGACCGGCCGCAACAGCGGGGTCATCCACGCCGGGCTCTACTACGAGCCGGGGTCGCTCAAGGCGAGGATGAGCGTCGAAGGTGGGCGCCGGCTCCTCGACTTCTGCGACGAGCACGGCATCGCGGTCGGCCGCAGCGGCAAGGTCGTCGTCGCCGCCGACGATTCCCAGATCCCCGCCCTCGACGAGCTGGAGCGTCGTGCCACGGCCAACGGCGTCAAGACCCAGCGTCTCGGGCTCGAGGGCCTCGCCGAGCGCGAGCCCCACGTGCGCGGGGTCGCCGGCCTGTGGGTGCCCATAACCGCCGTCGTCGACTTCGCCGCAGTGGCGAGAACCTATGGCAAGCTCGCCGAGCATGCCGGCGCCGATATCCGGACCGACTTCGAGGTGGTCGACGTCCCGCCGTCGAGCCGGGGCCGCCGCCTCGAGTCGCCCTTCGGGTGGGTGGACGCCCGTGTGGTGGTCAACTGCGCCGGACTCCACGTCGACCGCATCGCCCGCCTCATGGGACACGAGCCCGAGGTGTCGATCGTGCCCTTCCGCGGCGAGTACCACGAGATCCGGGGACGGGCCGCCGACCTCGTCAAGGGGCTCATCTACCCCGTGCCCGATCCACGCTTCCCCTTCCTCGGTGTCCACTTCACCCGCGGGATCGACGGCCGCGTCGAAGCCGGCCCCAACGCCGTGCTGGCGTTCGCCCGTGAGGGGTATCGCAGACGGGACATCACGATGCGGCAACTGCGCGAGCTGGCCGGATCGGAGGGCCTGCGCCACCTCGCTCACGACTACTGGCGCACCGGCGGCGCAGAGCTGTGGAAGTCGATCCGTGCCTCGGCGTTCGTGCGTGACGCCGCCCGGCTCCTGCCGGCGCTGACGGCCGACGATCTGGGCGACTACCGGGCCGGCGTTCGGGCCCAGGCGCTGCTGCCGGATGGAACGCTGGTGCACGACTTCGTGATCGAGGAGTCGCAGGCGGCCGTCCATGTCCTCAACGCACCGTCCCCGGCGGCGACGGCGTCGCTCGCCATCGGCGAGAACATCGCAGGCCGCGTGGTGGCGAAGCTCGCCGGCTAACGCGCGTCCCGCCGGCTCAGGTCGGCGACGAGCCACAGGTCACCGACGTTGGTGCCGGTCGGGCCGGTGACGATCCGGCCCGGCACCCGGTCGAAGAAGCCGCCGGAGTCGTTGCGCTCCAAGAACGCTCCCGCGTCGAGACCCAGCCGCCGAGCCTCTGGGGCAGTCGCTCCGTCGACGACGGCTCCGGCACCGTCCGTGAACCCGTCGATGCCGTCGGTTCCTGCGGCGAGGAAGGCTCGATCGCGAGAGCCATCGAGCTCGATCGCGGCCGCAAGCGCCGCCTCGTGGTTCCGCCCCCCGATCCCATCGCCGGTGACGGTCACGGTGGTCTCGCCTGCGCACACTGCGACCTGGGCCCCGGTCTCCGCAGCGAGGACGTCCCGGGCGATAGCTGCCGACTCGCCGGTCATGTCGGTGTCGATCAGCTCGGCCGACAGACCCGACTCCTTCAGCCATTCGGCGGCAGCGGCGGCGACATGCCGGCGGGAAGCCACGATCTCGATCGTGTCACCTGTGGCCCGGGCGGGAGGCTCGGCGTCGAGAGCTGCGACGACCGAGGCCGGCGCTCGGGCGATGATGCCGCGTCGCAGCAGCACCTCGCGAGCCTCCCCGGCGACCCCGGGCCTTGCCACGGTCGGTCCCGAACCGATCACGTCGAGCCGGTCGCCCACGACATCGGAGATGATGAGCGTGAGACAAGGAGTGGGGTCGATGGCGGCCGCCAGCCCCCCTCCCTTCAGCCGGGACAGGCTCGTTCGAACCGCGTTGACCTCGTCGATGGTGGCGCCAGAACGGAGGAGTAGGTCGTTGGTGGCTCGCAGATCGGCCAGCGTCACCCCGGCAGCCGGGGCCTCGGCCAGTGCCGACCCACCACCCGAGACGAGACAGAGGGCCAGCTCGCCGGGTCCGGCTCCCAGCGCGGCACCGAGGAGCGCGTCCCCGCCTTCGAGTGAGCCCTCGTCGGGGAGCGGGTGGCCGCCGACGATGAGACGCAGTCCCTGTGGAACCGGTGCCGGGTGATCGGAGACGACTACTCCGGTCAGCGGACCTTCCACGACGTCGGCGACACCCCACGCCATCCCGACGGCGGCCTTGCCGAGGGCGAGGACGACGATGCGTCCGGCCTGTGCGGGCAGGAGGTCCGGCAAGGCCGCCGCCACGGCGCCTCGCGGATGGATCGCAGCGAGCGATGCCCGATAGCACTGCTCCAAGAGGTGCCTCAGTTCCATCGGCCGCACCCTATCTCCCAGGAATCTCGCGCCCATTTCACAGTTCCCTGACACTCAACCCCGATCTTGAAGGGCGACGCAACGAAAGGAGCAAGAGATGAAGCGTGTGCTCGCAGTGGTGGCGACGGTGGCCGCCTTCTCGATGGTGGTGGGGACCGCCTTTGCGCAGGAGAGCGACCGGTCCACGGACGCCGCACCAGACCGCCGCCCTCACCATGGCGCCTTGTGGGCAGCCGGGAACGGCACCGCCGTCCTCGACGTCACCGAGGGCTGGGTGGGGATGCGTGTCGACGGGGACGTATCGATCACCGGCGGCGTGACCGTCTTGCGCATCACCGGGGACGACGATGCTCGCACCGCCGAGGGGGACGCAGTGGACGTGTCGCTCGATGACTTCCAAGGGACGATCGTCGTGCGCGGGACCGACTTCATCGTCGAGATCGACGGCAAGGTCGCCCTGCACGGACGTGGATCCGGTCAGGCGAGCTTCGAGGGCCGAGGCTGGTGGCACACATTGCGCAAGTGGGGCCGCTGGGCGGGGCCAGACCCGATCGGTATCGGCTAGACCCACCGGGTTCCGCTCGCAACAGGTTCGCGCGAGCCAAACGGGTCGGCCTCCCGGCCGGCTCATCGAGCGCTGCAGCGGCAGAGCCACCGCAGCGCGGTACGACGGGGTCGCGGAGTGACGCCCTCGAGCACCCACTGGCACCGGTTGCGCCCTGCGATCCCCCTTGGGCGGACCATTCACGATGGTCCCCGCTAGAAAGGGACTACCACCTCGAGTAGGCCCGTGACACATTGGATGCCCCACCTGATCGGCGCCGTGAGAGAGGAGTTGCGATGACGTGGCATCGCTTCCGGTCAATCGTCGCTCTGTCCACCGCCGTCCTGCTCAGCCTTCCGCTCTCGAGCACTGCGGCGTCGGACAGCGTCCCCGAACCCGCCGTCGCCTACCAATCGGGTGATGACACCGTCGTGGCAACGTCAGCGGGCGAGGAGATCACACGCATCCCCGTGCTCTTCGGCCCGAGCCTCGACGGCAACATCGTCGCAGGAGACGGAGTCGGGGGTGGCGCCGGCATCGCTCCGACCTCGGCGTGGATCGTCGTGGCCCACGACGCCACCACTGGCGACGCGCTGTGGACCGTGTTCGATGCCCGATTCCCGACGGTGCTCGACGACGGCAATGCGGTCGCGTTCCATCCCAGTCCCGACGGGGCGCGCGATCCACAGGTCAATTCGCTCTGGATGGCGGATGCAGCCGGCAATGAGCGCCTGGTCGTCCAGTTCGCCAACGGGCCGGGGCTGCCCGGCTACGACCCCGGATTCGAGGGTGACAACGCCATGCTGTCGGTGTCCTTCGACGAGGACGCGTCGATCGCCGTGGTCGCCCAGGGCAACGACGTGAGCTTGTTCATCTACGACATCTTCGCTGTCGACGTGGCTACCGGAGCAGTCACCCGGCTGACCGATGGCAAGAAGAGCCGCTCCCCTGCAGTGTCTCCCGGCGGCGAGCGGGTCGTCTTCGGCTGGGACGTCGGTCCATGTGAGATCGACTACATCCGCGCATCGAACCTCATGATCATCGACTCGGACGGGTCGAACGAGCGCCAGCTCGTTGCCGGGACGTGCGAATCGTGGATCCACAATGCGCGTTGGATCTCGGACGGCGAGGTCGTTGCCTTCTGGTCGCGTGACCGCGCCGACGGCAGACGGCTCACGGACCTCGTCCTGTTGGATGTCGACACGGGAACGATGATCCCGCTCACGCGTAGCAACAAGCCGTGGTTCTTCACGGTCGATCGCGACACCGAGAGCATCGCGTACATGGTGGGCGCCCGGCTGGGGTTCACCTTCCTGGATGTCCGCAGCAGGGAGCTCACCCGGGGACCGACCGACGGATGGCTCCCTGCCATGACGGGCGATCACCAATGGCCGTGATCGGCTGACCTCCTCCGCACCCTCGAAGTCTGCTTGGGCCGAACGCCCCCGGCGTGGCCGTCGCATCGGTGGCATCATCTGGGGACGGCATCGAGTGCGGCCGCACGGTTTGAGCGCAGGAGAGGAACCCATGTACGAGCCCCGTCCCGAGCACAAGTTCAGCTTTGGTCTGTGGACCGTCGGCAACGTAGGCAGGGATCCGTTCGGTGAGCCGGTACGGAAGGCGCTCTCGCCCGTCGAGCTCGTCAACCTGCTGGCGGAGGTCGGCGCATGGGGCGTCAACTTCCACGACAACGATCTGGTACCGATCGACGCCACCTGGGCCGAGCGGGAGAAGATCGTCGCCGGTTTCAAGCAGGCTCTCGACGAGACGGGGATCGTGGTACCGATGGCGACCACGAACCTGTTCACCGACCCGGCCTTCCGCGACGGTGCATTCACCGCCAACGACCCGGCGGTGAGGGCTTACGCCATCCAGAAGACGGTGCGCGCCATCGACCTCGGCGTCGAGTTGGGAGCCACGACGTACGTGTTCTGGGGGGGACGCGAAGGCGTCGAATCCGATGGATCCAAGGACGTCGTCCAGGCGCTCAGATGGTTCCGGGAGGCACTCGACTTCCTCGGTGCCTACGTGAAGGACCAGGGGTACGACCTCCAGTTCGCACTCGAGTCGAAGCCCAACGAGCCGCGGGCAGACATCTACCTCGCCACCACGGGCAACATGCTCGCCTTCATCGAGACGCTGGAGCACGGCGACATCGTCGGTGTCAACCCCGAGGTCGCTCACGAGCACATGGCGGGGCTCAACTTCATGCACCAGGTCGCCCAGGCCTGGGAGATGGGCAAGCTGTTCCACATCGACCTCAACGACCAGTGGCCGGGCCGGTACGACCAGGACCTCCGCTTCGGGTCGGTGAGCCTCAAGCAGGCGTTCTGGCTGGTCAAGTTCCTCGAGGACGTCGGCTACGACCGGCCGCGGCACTTCGATGCTCACGCCTATCGCACCTCGGACTACGACGACGTGAAGGCATTCGCCCGCGGCTGCATGCGCACCTACCTCATCCTCGAGGACAAGGCCGAGCAGTTCCGCAACGACCAGGGGATCAAGGAGCTGCTGGCACGGATCACCGAGGACGACGGGACGTACGGCTTCTGGCGTGGCGGCTACACCCCGGCGAAGGCGGCGGCGGTCAAGGACCACCAGTTCGATCGTGCCGCCCTCGGGCAGCGCTCACAACCGTACGAGGAGCTCGACCAGCTCGTGACCGACCTGCTGCTCGGCGTCCGTTGAGAGTCGAGGAGATCGAGTACCGGGGGGTTGCCGCCGTCGAGCTCAGCCACGGTGCCGCTGCTGCGGTCGTCACGACGGCCTTTGGACCGCGCATCGTCTCTTTCACCAACGGCGACCACCCCAACCTGCTGGCGTGGCTCCCCGATGCCGGCATCGACCTCGAACCGCGGGGGCGGTTCTCCTTCTACGGCGGTCACCGGCTGTGGGTCGCCCCCGAGGTCCCCGACTGGACTTACGACCCGGACGACGCTGTGGTGGGCGTCGAGCAACTCGATACGAGCGTGCGCTTCACCGCGCGTCCGAACCGAGCCCCCGTCACCCGGTTCATTTCGGTCGGCTTCGACGAGGGGCGGCTCGTCGTCGACCACCTCATCCGCAGCGAACGCGACCGCGACAGCCAGTTCGCCGTGTGGGCGATCACCCA
Source organism: Acidimicrobiia bacterium (assembly GCA_041611095.1). Classification (GTDB taxonomy): domain Bacteria; phylum Actinomycetota; class Acidimicrobiia; order Spongiisociales; family UBA5794; genus UBA6912. Next base: position 38,094 of record JBFINP010000020.1, read on the forward strand.
GTTCGAGCCGGGCGGCACCGGCCTCGTGCCACTGCCGACCGACCCCACCGACCCGCACGGACTCCAGGCGAGCCGGTCGATCGTCGGCTGGCCCTACACCGACTTCGCCGATCCGCTGATCTCCGTGGGTGCCGACCTCATCACCGTCTCCACCCCCCGAACGACCCCGATCAAGCTCGGCGTCGAGCTCAGGCGCGGCTGGCTCGCCTATGTGAAGGGGGGCGCGGCGTTCGTGAAGCGAGCGGCTCACTTCGTAGGCGCCCCCAATGTCGACCTCGGCGCCACGGGGCAGTGCTATTGCAACGACGAGTTCCTCGAGCTCGAGACCCTCAGCCCGTCGTGGGTCGTCGAGCCGGGCGACACCAACCAGCATCGGGAGACCTGGGAGCTGATCTCCGTCGACCCGACCACACCGGCCGGCGAGCTCGCCGCCCTCTTCGACGAGGGGGCGGCGTGAGCTACACCATCGGCATCGACACCTCGACGACGGCCACCAAGGCCGTCCTTGTGGATCGCAGCGGCGAGGTGATCGGGGTCGGCGTCGCCACCTACACCGCCGAGTCGCCACGTCCGCTCTGGAGCGAGCAACACCCCGACCTGTGGTGGTCGGCCACCCAGAGCGCCGTTCGGCAGGTCTTGACCGAGGCAGGGGTCGACGGCGCCGATGTGGACGCCCTCGGCTTGACCGGCCAGATGCACGGACTCGTCGCCCTCGACGATGCCGGGTTGCCCCTGCGGCCCTCGATCCTGTGGAACGACCAGCGCACCCAGGATGAGTGCAACGAGATCCGCCGCACGGTGGGCTTCGAGCGGCTGGTGCGGATCACCGGCAACGACGCCCTCACCGGGTTCACCGCACCCAAGATCATTTGGATGCGTCACCACGAACCGGATCTGTACGACCGCATCCGACACGTCCTGCTGCCCAAGGACTTCGTGCGGCTGCGGCTCACCGGCGACTACGCCTGCGATCGGGCAGGCGGTGGCGGGACTCTGCTGTTCGAGCATGCGGCGCGGACGTGGTCGCCCGAGATCCTCGCCGCCCTCGACATCCCTGAGGAGTGGCTCCCGCCCACCCACGAGGGCCCCGACGTCACAGGCGTCGTGTCACCGGAAGCTGCCGCGGCGACGGGTCTCGCCTCCGGCACCCCCGTCGTCGCCGGCGGGGGCGACCAGGCCGCCTCTGCGGTCGGGACGGGAGCGGTCGCACCCGGCGTCGTGACGGCGTCGCTGGGAACCTCCGGTGTCGTCTTCGCCACGACGGCCGGACCGGCCATCGATGCGCAGGGACGGGTCCACGCCTTCCCTCATGCAGTCCCGGGCAGGTGGCACATGATGGGCGTCACGCTGGCGGCCGCAGGGTCGCTGGCCTGGCTCCACGACGCCGTTGCCGCCGATCGGTCCTACGAGGAGCTGTCGTCGCTCGCCGCCACGACGGTGCCCGGCGCCGGCGGCCTGGTGTTCCTACCGTACCTGTCCGGTGAGCGCACCCCGCACCCCGATCCCCTCGCCCGGGGTGCGTTCGTCGGGCTGACCACGCGCCACGAGCTGGGGCACCTGGTCCGTGCCGTGATGGAAGGCGTGGCGATGAGCCTCCGGGACGCCCTCGACGTCATGGTGGCGGCGGGCGTGGACCGCCCCGCTCAGATCCGCATCAGCGGGGGCGGCGCCAAGAGCCCGGTCTGGCGCCAGATCGTCGCAGACGTGCTCGACGCCGAGGTGGCAACGGTCAACACGACCGAGGGCGCCGCCTACGGTGCGGCCTTGCTCGCCGCAGTCGGAGCCGGGTGGTTCGAGTCGGTGGATGAGGCCGCAGCCCGCTGGATACGGGTGGTCGAGAGCGCCCCGCCCCAGGCGAGCGGCCCCTACGACGAGCTCCATGAGGTCTATCGCAGCCTCTACCCCTCCCTTCAGCCGGCCATGCACCGCCTGGGTGAGATCTGACGCGGCGTCGGGCACGCACCGGATCTGTGAGAGGATGAGTGGCCGTCGCAGCGGCGACCACTTCCCACGGCGAACGCACGATGCGACGGCGCACCCGAGGAAGCAGGCATGGAGGACGGCAACGTGAGCGATTGGAACAGCGGGATCATCGAAGAGTTTCGGGCGAACGAGGGCAAGGTGGGCGGGATCTTCGAGGGCAAGCCGCTGCTGCTGCTGCATCACATCGGCGCCAAGACGGGCACGGAGCGAGTCAGCCCCCTGATGTACCAGACGGTCGACGATGGCTTTGCCGTGTTCGCCTCGAAGGCGGGCGCCGATTCAAATCCCGATTGGTTGTACAACCTCCTGGCCAATCCGACCACGAAGGTCGAGCTCGGCACCGAGGTGATCGCGGTCAAGGCGCGCCTCGCCGAGGGCGACGAGCACGATCGCATCTGGGCGAAGCAGAAGACCACATGGCCGCAGTTCGCCGAGTACGAGGAGCGGACATCTCGGGACGCCATCCCGGTGGTCGTTCTCGAAACTTTCGACTCCTAGGCCGTCGCCGGAACGCGATCGTGCCCGCCGGGGAGGGATGGCGGGCACGATGCAGCGGTGAAGCTTTGGTCAGCCGGTTTCGGTTTCTTCGTCGGTTACTCCGTGGCGATTACCCGAACCGCCACGCAACGAGGGCAGCAACTCCTGGAGCTCTTCTTCGGTGATCTGGCCGTCCTCGAGGTACTCGGCCGCCGGGCCGTCGGGGTCGGTCAGCGGACTGCCTTCGGGCAACGTGGCGAGCTCGTCGGCGTCGATGACCCCGTCCTCGAGGAACATCTCGATATCGGCGCTCAATGGTCCACCGAAACGCCCGCCATGCCCGCCGGGGCCCTCGCCGATGCTGCCGCGCAGCTCCTCGCGTTTCGCATCCCACGCCGCACGGAGCTGATCCGCCTGCTCCTGGGTGATCACGCCGTCTGCGACGGCCTCGTCGAGGAGTTGACCGAGGATGTCGGCGCGGCCGGCGTGAGCCGCCCGGGCGTTGGCGTCCGTGGCCGCACGGGTATCGGCGGCAGCCTGGTCCTCAGCGGCGCCCTCGTCGGTCGCCACGTCCTGTTCCGTGGCCGCATCGTCCTCGTCCTCCTGCGCCGTGGCCGGGGACGAATCCGAGACGAGTGCGTACGTGACGCCTCCGCCCACCAGCGCCCCCGCCACCAGCAGCACCACGAGCATCTTGCGCATGGGTCAAGTCCCTTCTCGGTGGTTCTCCAAAGCTACGGAGAATGGTGGCCCGGGTGAATGAGGAATGCATGAGCCGATTCTGAGAAACGGATGAGAAAGGGGGCTACGATCGTGTCGATGCACGAACTTCTCGCCTTCCTCGCCTCGAGAGCAAGCACGAGTGAGGACCGCCACGGCGAGGGTCCGTTCCCGGAGAACACGCTCCGACAGCTCGCCGAAGCGGCACCCATCCCACCGATCCACCCACCCGACGGTGATGACCCGGAGCACGTCGAGCGCGAGTCCGAGCGCGACGATTCAGCCGGCCACGACGGGTAGCCGGAAGCCCACCGCAGCCCCACCCGCAGTCGATTCGTCGACGAACACCGCGCCGTCGTGCTCGTCCACCACCTTCTTGACGATGGCGAGCCCGAGGCCCGAACCGGGGGTCGACCGTGCCGCGTCGGATCGGTAGAAGCGGTCGAACACCCTTCCCCGATCGTCGGGGTCGATCCCTCGGCCCTCATCGGCGACCCGTACCTCGCCGTCGATCACGGTGACCTGGATCGGCGAGCCCGGCGGGCTCCACTTGTCGGCGTTGTCGATCAGGTTGGCGACGGCACGCTCCAGACCCGACACCCGGCCCTCGACGCTGGTGGGAGACGTGCGCACCGTGATCTCCCGGCCCGTGCGAATACGGAAACGCTCGGCGACCCGCTCAGTCAACTCGTCGAGCCGCACCGTCTCCTTGACCTCGGTGACGCCGCTGGGATCGGCGGCGAGCTCCACCAACTCGACAGTGAGGTCGCTCAGCTCCCGAAGCTCGAAAGCGGCGGCATCGAGCAACTCCTTCCGCTGCTCCTCCGGCAGCTCCCCCGCCCGGGCGAGCAGCTCGATGTTGGTCCGCAGTGCAGTGAGCGGCGTGCGCAACTCGTGCCCGGCGTCCCGGACGAGCTGCTGTTGCTGCACTCGCGATTCGTGGAGGGCCTCGAGCATGGCGTTGAAGCTCGTGGCGAGGCGGCCGATCTCGTCGTCGCGCTCCACCTCGATCCGGGCGGCGAGCTCCTGAGTCTCGGCGACGTGCTCGACGGTGTCGGTGAGTCGATCGACTGGACGCAACGCCCCCCTCGCCACCACGAGGCCGAGGAGACCGGCCAACGCCACCCCGACGGCCCCGGCGATCGTCAGCTTCCCGGTGACGCCGGCAAGCGTGGCATCGACCTCCTCGAGCGAGCGGGCGACCTGGACGGCTCCGCCGGGAATCGAGACGGTGATCATGCGGAGCCGCCCTTCCGGAACCTCCACCGTGCGCAGCACCCGGGGCGACGGGTGGTGCGTGGCGATCGCCAGGTCGGCCTCGGCCACCGGGAGCTGTACCGGTTGATCGCCGGGGGCGACGGCGACGCCGGTGGACGAGACGTATTGCACGAACAGCGCATCGAAACCGGATGAGGCGCGGCCGAGGATGGAGTCCGGCCCGAGACGCCGGAACCTGTTGGCGTCGCGGCGGAACACGTCCTCGAGCGTCACACCCTGGGGAAGACGCTCCACCGACTGCACGCGGTTGATCAGGCTCTGATCGATCTCGTGGATCAGCTCGCGGCTCGCCACGTTCTGGGCGAGCACGACCGCCACGACCACGACGATGGCGACCGCGGCGGCGGAGATCAGCGCGATCCTGGTGCGCAACCTCATGTCACCCCTCCGGGTGTCATCACGCCTCGCGGGCGACGTAGCCGACTCCGCGCACGGTGTGGATGAGGCGCGGAGCACCGTCCACCTCGGTCTTGCGACGGAGATACCCGATGTACACGTCGAGCGAGTTCGACGACGTCTCGAAGTCGTATCCCCAGATGCGCTCGTAGATCACCGATCGGTTGAGCACGATCCCGGCGTTCGAGACGAGCAGCTCGAGCAGGTCGAACTCCGTCTTCGTCAGCTCGATGGCCTTGTCACCGCGCTGCACCTCGCGGGTCGCCGAGCTGAGCACGAGGTCGCCCACGGTGTAGAGCTCGGCGGTGGTCCCCGTCGATCGGCGCAACAGCGCTCGGAGCCGGGCCAGCAGCTCCTCCAGGGCAAAGGGCTTCACGAGGTAGTCGTCGGCGCCGGCGTCGAGACCGGCGACCCGATCCGAAACGGACTCTCGGGCCGTCAGCATGAGGATCGGCGTGCTGTCGCCGCGAGCCCGGATACGGCGACACGCCTCGAGACCGTCGACGTGGGGCATCATCACGTCGAGCACGATGACGTCGGGGCGGTCGTTCATCACAACGCTGAGGCCCTCGGCGCCGTCCCTAGCGGTCATCACCTCGTAACCCTCGAACTTGAGGGCGCGCTCGACGGCTTCGCGGACGCTGCGGTCGTCTTCCACGATGAGGACTCGTGCGGTCTCGGTGCTGGTCATGGTTTCGGCGCTCATGTCGCCACCATCGTCGGCGGCGGCCCTCGGAACGATCTGAGATCACTCTAAGGATTGCATGAGAGCGGTCACGGCCGAAGCGTCACACTGGGATAGTCACCGGTGGCGATGTGGAGCAGGTTCTCCAGCGCAGGAGACGCCAGCTCGGTGCCCTCGTCCCACACCGAGGTGAAATACTCGTCGTGCCGGAGCCATTCGGGCGGAACGGTCGGCGCGGTGTCGAAGACCCGGGCGCCGAAGTCCGGGTGCGCCGGGTTGCGGCCGTGGATCAGCCACTCCGCAGGCTCGCACGCGCCGAGCAGGCCGGAGAACGTCAGGCAGGTGAGAACACCGGGAAGCGCCGTCGGCGAGATTGCCACCTGGATCTCGTCGCCGGGCGCCAGCCCCACCCACACGCGGTCGGCGTCGACGCCGAGCTGGGTCACCGTGTCGGTGCGCACTCCGGGCGAACCGAGGATCACCACGTCGGTGTCGACCGGCAGCGCCTCCGAGAGCCCACCGAGCAGCGCCTCACCGAGAACCGTCGACCCGTAGGAGTGTCCGACGAGCGTCACATGCACGCCGTCCAGCGGTATGCCCGCCACGAAGCCGGCGAGCTGCGGTCCCCCCACGGCGGCGTAGCCTCCGGTCGCGGCGGCGGCGAGACCGGGCGGGGGCTCGTAGACATGGGCCACGACGACGGCGAGATCTCCTGCCGTCGGATCCAACCGCACCATCCTGTTGGCCCGCACGACCATCTGTGCGAAGGGGTCGGAGAGGGCGGCCGCTCCCGGAGCCGCGACCATGACGTTGCCCGCCCCGAGCGGCCCGATCCACTCGGCCACCCGTCGCGGGTTCTCCGGATCGAGGAACACGACGTTGCGCCCGGGTGCCATAAGATCTCGGACATGGGCTCGGTCGGCCCGCAATCTCACCAGGTCGGGGGCGACCGCCATGACGGCCCACGGCGACAGGGCTGCAGCGGTCGTGAGCGCATCGATCTCGGCCGAGAGGTCGCGCTCCATCTCGCCGAGGAGAAGGCGGTTGGCGACGATGCGCATGGCGACGGGGACGCCGGGCGCCGATCCGACCGTTGCGGGTGCGAACTCGGCCAGCTCGAACTGCATGTGGTCGGGAAGCGAGGCGAGCGCTGCGTGGACGTCGGATGCCCGGGGCCCCGTCGCCAGCCATCCGCCGAGCTCCGCCGCCTCTGCTCGACGCTCCGCAGCTCCCGCTCCCCATACGTCGAAGGTGACCGCAGCTGGTGCCAGGGTGGCGTATTCGTACCGGGCGACAACGAGTCGAAGGCTGTCGGCCGCGACGATCGTCGGCCGATCGAAGCTCGCCGAGTGGTCGGATGCGGCGTCGGCGCGGTCACGCAGGCTCGTCGACCAGGCCCGACACCATCGCACCGCGACGTCGATGCGGGCGGCCACCGCCGACCCACTGCCGGCGTAGCCGTGGGCGCTCAGAACTCCCGCTGCTGCGGCGGCGGCACCGCCCAGTTCCGCCACCGTGTCATCGAGTCGAGATGCCAGCCCCCGCAGCGCGTCGGGGTCGACCCGATACGTGGACATGCGGGCACCGTACGAGACGGCACCGGCCGAATCAATGGGGACGGCGAGCCCTCAGAACCTGTCGGGGTGCGGACCTGTGCGCTCGTTCCTGTCGAGTGTTGCGATCTGCGCCATGTCGTCGTCGGCCAGCTCGAAGTCGTAGACGTCGGCGTTGGCGACGATGCGCTCCCGCTGCACCGACTTCGGGATGGTGACGATGTCCAGCTGGAGCATCCAGCGCACTGTCACCTGGACGGGTGTCTTGCCGTGGCGGTGGCCGATCTCGTTGAGCAGCGGGTCGTTGACGACGGCGCCCTTCGCCAGCGGGCTCCATGCCTCGAGGACGATGCCGTGCTGCCGGCAGTAGTCCTGGAGGTGGCGTTGCTGGAGGTAGGGATGGAGCTCGACCTGGTTCACCTTTGGCGAGATCTCGGCGGTCGCGGCGAGCTCGTCGAGATGGTGTGGCTCGAAGTTGCTCACCCCGATGGCTCTCGCCCGCCCTTCTCGATGGATCGTCTCGAGCGCCCTCCACGTGTCGGCGGCGAGACCTAGCGCGGGCACCGGCCAGTGCACGAGGTAGAGGTCGAAAGAGTCGAGGCCGAGCTCACCGAGACTGCGGTCGAAGGCCCGCAGGGTCCTGTCGTATCCCTGGTCGTCGTTCCAGACCTTCGTCGTGACGAACACGTGCTGCCGGGGCACGCCGCTCGCCCGGATGCCGGTTCCCACACTCGCCTCGTTGGCGTAGAGCGATGCCGTGTCGATGTGGCGATAGCCGGCCTCGAGGGCCCAGCGGACCGCATTCTCCGTCTCGGGCCCCGACTCGGACTTGAAGACACCGAGGCCGAGGCGCGGCATCTCCACGCCCTCGCCGAGCGAAACCGCACTGGTGATGTCGAGCTGCATCGATCCTCCGTCGTTCGGACCCGCACCAGACTGGCATATCGGCCAGGAGCCGGATTCGCGCCCGTCCGTTGCCGGGGTTTATCCGTGACCGGGGAGGGGTAGGCCCCATGCGAGCGTGGAAAGGAGAGTCACCATGAGCTCAGGAAGCGGAACTCCGGTTCCCCCAGTCGAGCACCCCATCGTGGCCGCCGACGACGAAGGCATCGTTGCCGACGTCGTCGAGACGCTGGTGGACGGTGTACGGGGATACCGGACGGCCGCCGACGCGGTCGAGGACCCGACGCTCGCAGATGTCATGCAAAGCCTGGCGGACAGCCGCCACGACGTGACGGAACGTGTGGTTCGCGCCGCCTCAGATCACGGGTACGCGATCTCCGCCGACCTCGACGGGACTGCAGCCGGTGGATTGCACCGGGCGTGGATCGAGGTGGAGGGGTCGGTCGCCGGCGATACCTCGATCGTCAAGTCGGCCATCGCCGGCGAGAAGCACGCCCTCGAGGAATCCGAGGAGGCTCTGGGAGCCGGGATCGCCGAGCCGATCGCAGCTGCGGTACGCGAAGCCGCCGCCGACATCCGGTCGGCAATGGACCGCCTCGAGACGTACGTCAGTTGACCTGATCTAGATCTAAGAGAGTTGACCTGGAGCCGGTCCGCCGGCAGTCAACTCGCCAAACGGAAGGCCCCGGGACTTCCCCTCGGTCCCGGGGCCTTCCGCGCGGGAAACCGGTTCTCAGGCGAGCGGATCTGCCACCGCCGCAGCCGCGGCGGCATCGAGCTCGGTCGACTCGGCCGCCGTCGCCAGCTCGCCGGAGGTGTTCACGAGGTGAGCCCGGATGAACCACTGGTAGAGCTCGAGCGTCCCTGCCTGGCCCGTGAGGAGGTCGGCCGTGACGGGATCCACCTGCTCGGTTGCGTCGATCCCCATCCGGTGGTCGGCGATCACTCCGTCGTAGACCTTGTCCAGTGCACCGAGATGGGCGGCCACGACGGCCCGGCCGATGGCGTAGTCGTCCCAATCGCGCCGCTTGACGAGACCGCCCGCCAAGCCGTTGGGAATCCCTCCGAGGGTGGCGATGCGCTCGGCCAATGCGTCGGCCATTTGTCGCACACCCTCGACGTGATCGTCGAGCATCTCGTGAACGGCGATGAAACCCGGACCGACGACGTTCCAATGGACGTGCTTGAGGCTCATACCGAGGTCGACCAAGGCATCGAGACGCTCTTGCAGCAGGTCGTTGATCTCGTCGGCGGCGTTCGGATCGAGTCCGGCAGGGGCAAAGCGAGAATCCAAGGGGTCCTCCAATCTGCGATCAATCGTTCCAGTGCGACCTACCCATTGGCGAGCCCTGCAAACGCCAGGCACGTGGCCTCGAACCTCCGGAGTCCGGTGTGACGTGCGGCGCGGGCGGTTTGGGTAGGGCTCACCTCGGGTAGGGACCGGGCCACAGACCGGATACAACGCTCGAAAGGAGCTCCGAGATGCTGGGACTGAGCCTCACCATGATCGCAGCGGGGGCGATTCTCCGCTTTGCGGTCGCCGACGGCGTCGAAGGCGTCGACCTCTCGACGCTGGGCCTCATCTTGATGGTCGTGGGTGGCGTCGGCGTATTGCTGTCCGTGCTGCGGCGGCCACGCTTTCACACCCACACCGAGCGGGCCGTGAGCTCGGACGGACGGCACGTCGTGGAGGATCACTACACCGACGCGTGACATTCGATCGCAACGCACCGTACGAGGTGCTCACGAGCCGGCTGTGCTCCCAGACCCACCTTCCCCGGGGCGGGAGCCGGCCGGCTCGCTCGGGTCAGCCCCCATGGATCATCTAGGCACGAGCGGCACTCTCCGACGGCCACGGTCCGGCACGTCCGACGCCGGCGACCGACCGCGCCGAATCGGACACCTGCGACCCATACGGAGTCGTTGTACGGAGTCGCTGCCCGCCGTCGACGGGGACGTCGGTCAGTCGACGGGCGGAAAGTAGCGATGCCCGGGTCGCTGGTCGGAGGTGTCCGGAGGGCCCAGCTCCACCACGACGCGGCATTGGTGGTCGCCCACCGCGATCCGCTCCTCTAGCAGGACGGTGGCGCCCGGCCCGTTCTGGGCGGCGATGCCGCCGAAGACGCTCGACGTCATGCGGCACAAGGCCGGGGCACGCAACACCGCCTCGCCAAACGGGCACCGGCGATTACCGAGCACGATGCGCTGCTCGCTGATCTCGAGCGGGTAGAAGTCTCCGTCGATCGCATGCTTCAGGCGGACATAGCAGTCGGCGAGCTGTTCCGGCGTCAGCGGCCCCGCCGGCTCGTGTGTCGCTCGATACTCCGCCTCCATCTGTGAACCGACATCGATGCCCACCTGGGCGATCAACGCTTCGGCTTCGGCGGGACCCTCGCGGCGCTCCGCCTCCTGGGCGAGCTGCACGACGAGGGCGCGCAGGAACGTCTCGCGTTCGAAGCCCTCAGGTCCGGCCTCGCTGAGGTCGGGAAGGGCGCCGATGGGCCGGCGCGGCGGATCGACACTGACCTCGTTGGGGCGCCGAATCGGCAGTTCGACCTCGACGCGAGTGCCCCCCGACTCCCGGATGTGCACATCGAGGCGCTGAGCGAGGCTCGCCGCGATGGCGAGGCCGCGGCCGCGCTCGGCCGTAGGATCGCTCGGGGGCACAGTCTCGAGGATGAATCCCGGGCCAACGTCGGCAATGCTGACGATGGGTCGTACCGCCGTCCAGTCGACCGACACCCAGATCGGTCCGGCGCCATGATCCACCGCATTGTTCAACAGCTCGGCCACCGTGAGCGTCGCACCGGCGACGTCCTGATCCGGGGCAGCGTGTCGCTCCGCATACGCGTTGAACTCGCGCCGCAAACTCGTGACGCTCACCGGGTCGGGGTGCGCTACGTACCAGTCCATCACGCTGATTCTACGTGCAGAGCGGTTCGTTCCTCGGCTTCGATGAGTTCGCTCTTGGCGGAAGAGTGCCCGATCGCCACCAAACCGCGGATGGTTCGGTGCAGCATCAGGACGACGGCAACCGTCAAGCCCCCGAGCAGGGAGGCCGAGGCCGTCAGCCCGTAGTACACGATGTGGTGGTAGAGACGCAGGCCGTCCGCTTCACCTACGGGAAGCCCCAAGAAGAGGAGCACGACGACGGCCAGCACGATCGATATGCTCGCCAGCAGCGAGATCTGCCCGATCCTGTGGTAATGCGCGTCCCGAAACTTCCACCTCGTCGTGTAGGTGATGCCGAGCAAGGTCAGCATGAGTGCGAGAACCGTCGCCCCCGCCGCCATGACCGAGGACGCCAAGAAGCGAATGGTGGGCAAGACCGCGTCGAGGAGGTCGAGACCCTCGTACGGGGTCACCCGACCGACGACTGCGATGCCGCCGAACATCGCCACGGCGGCGACGGCACCCCCGGCGAGGGCGAAATGGAGATCGACGACGCGAAGGTCCCGACCGTCGGCCTGACCACCGTCGCCGGTTGCCGACGAAGGCTGTTCGACGCTGGAGCCTGTCTCGTCTGTGGTTGCCTGCACGTCCCCTCCACTTAGGTGAACTGCAGTTACCCCGCTTCCGCGGTGCGCAAACATCCCGCAGCCCTCAGGCGGACCGGAGGCGGCGGTACATCATGACCCAACCCGTGGCGTAGAGCGCTGCCCCGCCGCCGAGGAGAGCGAGCCACGTGCGCAGCTCGATCCGAAGCCCGCGGAACATCACGTCGCGCATCGAGTCGAGGGCGTGCGTGATGGGGAGCATCCAGGAGACAGCCCTCACCTCGGGGAGCAGCCTGTCGAGGGAGAGGAAGAATCCGCTGAAGAAGATGCTGAGCAGCAACACGATCATCGCCACGTTGACCGCCTGGGTGTCGCTCGTGACGATGCTCGAGATCACGAAGCCGACGCCGAGCGATGCGAAGATCAGCAGGACCTGGATCACGGCGTAGTCCACGTACGAGCCTTCGAGCGGGACGCCGAACACGACGAGTGTCAAGAGGCTCAACGCGGCGGCAACGACCGAAGCGCCGAGTGTGTACCCGATGTACTTGCCCGTGAGGATGTGCGTGGGACCCAGCGGTGCGACCCTGAAGACCTCCGTGGTGCCGAGGGCGCGTTCCCGCACCAGGGACAGCGAGGCGAAGGTGATCGCCAAATGCTGCAGGAGCAGGGTGATGACGCCCGGTGCGTAGAAGTCGGTGACATCGACCTGAACCGCTCCGACCAACTGCGTGTCGACGGCGAGCGGGCTCACGAGCACCTCGGGCTTCACTCCCTGAAAATCGGCCAGCGCCACCTCCAGCTCTTCGAGGTCGGTTTCGATCGTCCGCACGTCGTCGATCTCGTCGTTGAGCGGCTCGTCCACCGACCCGAAATCGAGCTCGTCGATTCGGTCGGCGACGTCGGCGAGCCGCTCGCCGAGACCGGCGGCCGCACCGTCGCCCGCCAGCTGGGACCCGAGCGTCTTGCTCAAACTGTCCGTCGGCCCCACGACCTGGTCGACTGCCTCCAGTTGCTGCGAGAGCCTCACCCGCTGCGCGCGCGCCTCGGCCGTGTCGCCGCTCTCGAGGGCGGTGCGGAGCAGCGTGGCCGATTCCCGGCTTGCACCGATCAGCGGTTCGACCTCGGCGCTCTCGTCCTGACCCGTCGCGATGACCTCGGCGAGAAGCTCGCGGTTCACGGCATCGATGGCGGCTCGGGCGACGAGAGAGATCGTTGCCTGCTCGAACGGGTCGAGCGTCTCGTGGAGCAGTTCGAAGACGGCCTGCTCACCATCACGGACCGTCCCATACGGATCCGGCGGGACGACGAGGGCAACATCGACGCGCTCCGCACGAACCTGAGCGACAGCCTCGCTGCGGTCGGAGGTGGTCCCCTGGAGCACGATGTCGTCCTCCAGCTCTGCCACCCGGGCCTCGAGCTCCTCACGCAGCGCAACGTTGTCTTCCTGGATCACGAGCATTGCATGCATCGGCCCGTTGTCTCGC
>JBFINP010000021.1:0-46875 GCA_041611095.1 Acidimicrobiia bacterium
GCTGCTGCCGCGCCCCCACCGCGCCCCGAGGCCCCCGCAGCAGCCAAGCCGACCCAGATGTCTTGAGCGCAGAACGCCCCCGCAACGCGGGGGCGTTCTGCGAACGTGCCTGCCAAAGGCAGGCACGCGTAGCCCCGACCGGATTTGAACCGGCGTTACCGCCTTGAGAGGGCGGCGTCCTAGGCCACTAGACGACGGGGCCGCACGAGCGACGATGGTAGCCGCTCGACGAGGGTGGTCACTGCGGAGCAGGACCGCCCCGGGCGCTCGGGGGGGAGGACTCGAACCCCCAATGACGGGACCAGAACCCGGCGTGTTGCCAATTACACCACCCCCGAAGGGCCCGTAGAGGATAGGGAGACCACCCCGAAAAGGCCAAGCTGGCGGGGTTCGAACATAGCCGTTGATTAGTCCCCTGCCGTGGGTACGCTTCGCCCGGGATGAAAGGCAAAGCTCGCCTCGGGGGGATCATCGCAGCGCTGGCGCTGGTGGCAGCGGCATGCTCCTCAGCTACGCCGTCCCTCGTCGGCGACGACGACGTCGCTGCGGGCCCGGTCACCACCATCGCCGGTGCCGACACCACGCCGGCTCCGACGGAAGCGACCGCGACAACCGCAGCGTGCAGCTCGGCCGGCGGCGAAGCCGTGCCATGGACGAGCGAGGTCGCGGTCGAAGCCACCACCTACCAGGAGCCGGGCAACGGCGAACCCGGCGTGCAGGCAGTCGTGTACCCCCACCCCGACTATCGGGGCAGACCGTGGTCGCAGTGGGGGCAGGGTTACGTCACGAGCCACGGGCGGTTCTACTCGGCCGTTGGTGACCACCTGGGCGCAGACGGCAACTCCTACATCTACGAGTACGACCCCGAGACCTCGACGCTGACCCTGATCACCGACATCCTCGACGTGGTCGACCACGTCGAGGGCGACTGGGGATTCGGCAAGGTGCACGCCCAGATGGTCGAGGGGCCCTGCGGTGAGATCTTCCTCTCGACGTATTGGGGTTCCCGCCGCGGGCTCGAGTTCACCGAGGGTTACCAGGGCGACCTGCTCCTCGAGCTCGACCCCGACGCACGAACCACGGCGGAGGTCGGGGTGATCCTGCCCGAGCATGGTGTCGCCTCCCTCGCCAGCTGGCCTGAGGGCGGCCTGCTCTACGCCGAAGCCACCGATCCCTTCGCACAGAAGCAGGGGTCGTTCGTCGTCCTCGACGCCGAAACCGGCGAGGTCGTGTTCGAAAACGACGATGATGCCCACGGCGGGTATCGCACCATCGCCGTCGATCCCAGCGGGCGGGCCTTTATCACATGGAACGACACCTCGCTGGCCGTCTATGACCCCGCAACGAACACTTTGACACCCACCGACCTGAAGATGCCGGGCGGCACGCTGCGGGGTGCGACGGTCGCCGACGCCGACGGCACGGTCTACGCCGTCAGTAAGGAACCGCCGGTCTTCTTCTCCCTCAGCGCCGACGGTGAGATCACCGAGATGACGCCGGCCACCGGGTACACAACGTCCATCGCTCTCGCACCCGACGGCAGCCGCTTCTACTACGTGCCGAGCGCCCACGGACGGTCGTGGCAGCAGGGCGCGCCCCTCATCGCCGTAGACACGGCGACCGGCGAGCAGGAAGTCGTGGTCGAACTGCAGCCCATCGTGGGCGAGGCCATGGGCATGCTGCTCGGCGGCACTTACGGCGTGTCGGTCGACGCAACGGGCAAGCGTGTCTACATCGGGCTGAACTCGGGCGATGCAGCGACGGGGGACGACTTCGGCGAGATCGTGCTCGTGGTGGTGACCCTCCCGTGAGACACGCCGCGGGGCTCGCGGCGTTCTTCATCCTCATCACCGCTTGTTCCCAGGCCCCGGACCCCGACGCCGGACCGCCCTCTCCGACCGATGGCGTGGTGTCGACCGATGCGGTGTCGACCGATGCGGTGTCGACCGATGCGGTGGCCGGCAGCGTCCAAGCCGCGGACGACCTCACCTGCTGGGCAGCCGAACCGGCGACAGGCTCGCCGGTGTTGGCATATGCGGACATCACCGAGCAGTCGGGGCTCATCAGCCCCCTCACCGGGATGCGAGCGCATGCCGCGGCGTGGGGTGACGTCGACGGCGACCTCGCCGCAGACCTGTTCGTCGGTACCTTCGCCAAGGCGCGTCCCGGGGTGTACGCGCAGCGTGGCGCCACGGGACCGTCGCCCGACCGGTTGCTGCTCGGGGACGACACCGGGTTCATCGTGGACGAGCAGTTTCCCGAGGAGTACGGCCGAACGAGTGGCGCGGTCTTCGCCGACCTCGATGGCGACGGAGATCATGACCTCGTCGCATCGCGAAATGGCGGCGGTCGTGATCCAGGCGTTGCGACGGAGGTGTTCGAGAACACGGGCGACGGCTTCGCCGTCGCGACGTCGGGGATCGACTCGGAGCTCGGTGGCCGATCTGTCGGTGTCCTCGACATCGACGAGGACGGCCTGCTCGACCTGTTGATCGTGGAGGACCGCTACCGGCGCGGATCGAGTCGGCTCTATCGCAACCTCGGTGGGTTGGCCTTCGAAGACGTGACGGAGTCGATGGGGCTGGGAACCGGCGTGGACGGCCTCGGCATCGCCACGAGCGACCTCAACGACGACGGTCACACCGACGTGGTCATCGCAGGCTCCAACCGGGTGTTCGCCGGGACGGGAGCCGGTCTCACCGAGGTGCCGGATGCGATACCTCCATGGGAGACCTTCGGCAACGAGGACGACGTTGCCGGAGCCGCCATCGCCGACGTCAACCGCGACGGCCGCCTCGACCTGGTCATCGGCCATCACTACAACAGCACCCTCAGTCAGGGCCGTGGGGTGCCCGTCCGGCTCTATCTCAATCGAACCGAATTGCCAGGAGACCCGATCTCTTTCGAGGACATCACCGAGAGCGCGGGACTCGCCGGGTTGCCCACCAAGGCGCCCCACGTCGAGCTGGCCGACCTCGACAACGATGGCTGGGTCGACGTCGTCACGACCGCATCGGCGAGCGACGGCACGGCGCCTGCCGTGTTCCGAAACCTCGGTCTCGAGGGCGGCGTGCCCCGATTCGAGACACCCGACGGGCTGGGCAGCGCCCAGTACTGGGTGACCGGGCCCACGGCCGACGTGGACCGCGACGGCCGGCTCGACATCCTGCTGGTCGAATGGGAACCACGTCTCCCGTCGCTGCTCCTGCAGAACCAGGCGACATCCGGCCACTGGCTGGAGGTGTCGGTCGGAGCCGAGTGGGGCGGCGGAATCGGCACCCGCGTCGACGTCTACGAAGCCGGCGGTGCCGGCGACCCGTCACGACTGGTCGGCAGCAGGGAGATCGTGGCGTCGCTCGGCTACACGGCGGGGTCGCTCCACCTCGCCCACTTCGGGCTGGGCGAGCTGACCGAGGTCGACGTCGTGGTGCGTCCTCCACGATCCGAACCCGTGACGCTGGAACGCATCGCCGTCGATCGCCACATCCGGCTCCCTGCCGGGTGTGGCAGCTGAGCACGCATCACATCCGCGCCGATGCGGCCTCCAGTCGAGCCAGCGTGCGCTCACGGCCCAGAGCTTCGATGGACTCGAAGAGCGGAGGGCTCACCGACGACCCCGTCACCGCCACGCGTAGCGGCTGGAGGCCCTTGCGGGCCGAGAGCTCGAGCTCGTCGAGGAGTTCCCGCAGCGTTGTCTCGATCGTCGTCGTGTCCCAGGGGTCGGCCGCGGCGAGGCGGCTGAGCGCACCGATGACGGCCTCCTTGGCGCCGGCCTTGGTCATCACCTTGTCCCAAGACGTCTCGTCGTAGCCGATATCGCCGAACAGGAACCGCACTTGGGGTCCGATCTCGGTGAGCAGCTTCGTGCGCTCCTGGACCAATGGGGCTACGCGGGCGAACTCGTCACGCTCGTTGGCGGCGAGGGACCGTCCCAGCTCCTCCTCGACGAAGGGCAAGGCCCGGTCGACGAACTCGTCCACGGAGAGGTCCCGGATGTACACGCCGTTCATCCACTCCAGCTTGGTGACGTCGAAGACCGCAGGGCTCTTCGACACTCCACCGAGGTCGAAGCGCTCGACCATGTCGGCCAGTGAGACGATCTCCTCGTCGGTGCCGGGCGACCACGACAGGATGGCGAGGTAGTTCCGGACCGCCTCGGCGAGGTACCCGTCGGTGCGGTAGGCATTGATGGCGGTGTGGCCGTGGCGTTTGGAGAGCTTGGATCCGTCGGGCCCCATCAGGAGTGGCAGATGCGCATAGGCAGGTGGAGTCCCGCCCAGCGCATGGGTGAGCAGGATGTGCTTGGGCGTCGACGACAGCAGGTCCTCGCCGCGCACCACGTGGGTGATCCGGAAGTCGAAGTCATCGACGGTGCTCGCCAGGTGATAGGTAGGGGAACCGTCCGAGCGGAGGATCACGAAATCGTCTACCTGGACATGATCGAACCGGACCTCGCCTCGCACGACATCTTCGAACGTCGTCTCTCCGGGGCGAGGAACGGCGAAGCGAACCGGCGCCGCCGCGCCCGCCTCGAACCGGGAGCGGGCCTCGTCGTCGGCCAGCCGGAACCGGCCGTCGTAAGCCGGCGGCTTGCCCGCCTGCTGCGCCTCCCGGCGGAACTCATCGAGCTGCTCGGGCGTCTCGAACGAGTAGTAGGCCGCTCCCGACGCCACCAGCGCAGCCGCCGCCTCCCGGTAGCGCTCCAATCGGGCGCTCTGGCGGTACGGCTCGTGCGGGCCGCCGGCCTCGATCCCCTCGTCCCAATCGAGCCCCAACCACCGCATGCTGTCAACGATGTCGTCGTAGTACTCCTGGGTCGACCGCGCCACGTCCGTGTCGTCGCTGCGCAAGATCAGCGTCCCGCCGGCGTGGCGGGCAAACAGCCAGTTGTACAGGGCGGTGCGGCCCCCACCGACGTGAAGGTACCCCGTCGGCGAGGGGGCGAATCGGACGCGAACCGTCACGCCGCCACCACGGGGTTGACCAGCACGCCGACGCCCTCGATCTCGACCTCCACCCGATCTCCCGCCTCGATCGGCCCGACTCCGGCCGGGGTGCCGGTGAGGATCACGTCACCGGGGAGCAGGGTCATGATCTCTGAGATGAACGAGACGAGCTCGCCGACACCAAAGACCATGTCGCTCGTCGAGCCGGCCTGGCGGATGTCGCCGTTCACCCGGCAGATGATCGACAGGTCCTCCCGAGGATCGAGTTCGGTGTCGATGGCCGGCCCGAGCGGGCAGAACGTGTCGAAGCCCTTGGCACGGGTGAACTTGCCGTCCTCACGTTGCAGGTCGCGGGCGGTGATGTCGTTGGCCGCGGTGTAACCCAGGATGTGCCGACCCACGTCCTCGATCGCCACGTTCCGGGTGACCGTGCCGATGACGACGGCCAGCTCGGCCTCGTGGTGCACCTCGTCCGACATCTTCGGCAAGCGAACCGCTTGCAGCGGACCGATCACCGTCGTCGGAGGCTTGAGGAAGATGACCGGTACCTCTGGGACTGGATTACCCATCTCGGCGGCATGATCGGCGTAGTTGCGGCCCACCGCGACGATCTTCGTCGGGATGACCGGTGCGAGGAGCCGGGCCCGATCCCACGCCACCAGCGTCTCGGTCGGCTCCCATGCCACGAACGGGGTGCCGCGGTGGAGCCGGATACCCTCCGGCTCGACGGCGCCGTAGGTGATGTCGTCGACCTCGGAGTCGACGCGGACGATCTTCATGGCCGCCCGGAGGACGGACGGATGGTCATGCGAGGATGAGGCGCTCGCCGCTCACCATGCGGGCGCGGAGATCGTCGAGAGGAGCGACCAGGTTCTCGATCGGCACTGCCGTGACGAGCGCGCGCGCCTTGGCGGCGTCGTGACCGAGGTTGGCGAGCCATTGGGCACGATCCCGTTTCAGCTCATCGATCAAGCTAACGGGAATACCGTCGGCGACGTACCCGAGGATGGTCATGGCCACGTCGACGTCGCGCATGATCGGAGCTCGTCCGTAGTGGGAGGCTCGGGCCGTGGCGAGCGCCATCAACGCCGCCTCGACGTTGTGCAGGTCTTCGCCGGGCGCCAGCTCGGGATGCCGCTCCGTGACGAGCCTCAGGGCGTAGCCGGCGTCGGGCGTCGTCGTGCCGAAGGCGCCGCCCCAAGGCGTCTCGTCGGGGGACCGGATCTCACCGGGGCGCCGCGGCCGCCAGCGGCGCGCCGGCGCAGGGCCGGGTTCCGGGCGCGGCAGGTCGGCGATCTCGAGCTCGATGTTCGGTTGCTGTCCCATGGGTGCGGCATGCTACTCCGGCGGCCGGGCACGCCGGCTTGCACGCTACGACCGATCAACCCTCGACGGGCGTCAACCATCCGTGGGGGTCATCCGCCTTGCCGACGTGGAGGTCGGTGAGAGCGTTGCGCAGCGCCAGCGTGTGGCTGCCGACCTCTCCGGTGCCGACTGCGACCTCTTCTCCGTCGATCACCAGCGTGCCGACAGCGGCGAGCACCGCAGCGGTGCCGGACAGGGCGGCTTCGGCGTCATCGCCCGCAGACCACTCGATGAGGTCGTCGATGTGGACGGACGACCGTTCGTCCACCTCGTAGCCCATGTCACCCGCCAGCGTGAGGATCGAGTCGCGGGTCACACCGTGCAGGAACGCCTCGCTCAGAGCCGGTGTCACGACACGGTCCGGATTGATCATGAGGAAGTTGGCCGCCCCCGTCTCCTGGATCACCCCGCCGGGGGCGAAGAGCACCTGATCGGCGCCGAGATCCTGCTTGGCGCGCATCGTCGGGCCGAGCGCCATCACGTAGTTGGCGCCCGACTTCACCCGACCGAACTGGGGTGTCGTGCGGGGCTGATCGGTCTCGACCGCCAGCTTGAGCGGCCGGATGCCCCCCTTGAAGTAGTCACCGACGGGGCTGGCGAGGACGTACAGCAGCGCTTGGGACGATGGCACTGCGGCGGCGCCGATGTTGGGCACCGTCCCGACCATCGTCGGCCGTAGGTAGAGAGAGCCGGGTGCAGCCGGCACCTCGTCGATGCAGGCTCGCACCACGTCGATCACCATCTCTGTGATCAGAGCCTCGGGCGGGGACGGAAGCATGAGGATCCCGGCCGAGGTCTGCATGCGCCGCACGTGGGCATCGAGCCGGAAGATTCGCACCACCCCGTCGACACCTCGGTGGGCCTTCAACCCCTCGAAGCATGCGCTCCCGTAGTGCAGGACGTGGGTCGCCGGATGCATCTCGAAGGGCTCGACGGGGCCGAGCACCGGCTCGGTCCACTCACCGTCTACCCAGTGCGCCACCGCCATCATGCTCGCAAAGACGCTGCCGAAGGGTGCGTTCGGCGCGGGCGGTGCAGACTGGGTCGTCATCGGGCCTCCATCCATTCCTGGTAGCGCAACTGTATCGACCGGGAGGAGTTGCACCAATCGCGGCGACTGCGCTGCGGGGGGAGGCTCAGTAGGCGGCCAGGCGCCGTGCTGCCGCCTCGATGGAATCGGCTCCGGGTCGGTGCGCCTTCTCGAGCGGTGGACTGAAGGGCACCGGGGTGTCGAGGGCACCGAGCCGCACCGGAGGGCCATCGAGCAAGTCGAACGCTCGCTCCGTGATCTCGGCGACGATCTCGGCGCCGACCCCCGCCAATCGGTTGGCCGAGTGGACCACGAGTACCTTGCCGGTGAGCTCGACGCTCGCCATCACCGCGTCCCAGTCGAGGGGCTTCAGGGTGCGCAGATCGAGCACCTGCACCGAAATCCCGTCGCTGCTCATCCGCTCGGCGGCAGCGACAGCCTCGGGCACCTGTGCGCCGTACGTGATGATCGAGAGATCGTCGCCTTGGCGTGCCACGGCGGCACGACCGATCGGAACGGAATGCTCGCCCTCTGGTACGTGCCCTCGCAGCCGGCGGTAGAGCGGCTTCGGCTCGAAGTAGATCACCGGATTGGGATCTCGAATGGCGGCGAGCAACAGACCCTTGGCGTCTGCCGGGTTCGACGGCGACACCACCTTGAGCCCCGGCGTGTGCACGAACCAGGCTTCCGGGTTCTGGCTGTGGAACGGCCCGCTGGCGATGCCGCCGTCGCT
This sequence comes from Acidimicrobiia bacterium, assembly GCA_041611095.1. Lineage (GTDB taxonomy): Bacteria > Actinomycetota > Acidimicrobiia > Spongiisociales > UBA5794 > UBA6912. The sequence goes on from JBFINP010000021.1 coordinate 8,075, forward strand.
CGGCGCACGGATCACCCACGGCACGGGAGCCCGCCACCTGTAGTGGTTGGTGGCGGCGAACTGGACGATGCTGTCGAACGCCGAGCTGATGAAGTCGGCGAACTGCATCTCGATGACAGGACGCAGGCCCATGAGCGCCATCCCGGTCGCCATGCCAACGAAGCTCAGCTCGGACAGCGGCGTGTTGCGCACCCGCACCTCGCCAAACTCCTTGGCGAGCCCGTGCGTGACCTTGAACGCCCCGCCGAATTCACCGCCGACGTCCTCCCCCAGCACACACACGCTCGAGTCCCGCCGCATCTCCTCCTGGAGGGCCTCGCGTATGGCCTCGAGGAACGTCAGCTCGCGGCCCTCCGGCTCCTCCCCGGCGTCGGCGAACCCGAAGTTCGAGCCGTCGGTCACCGGGCGTACACCCCCGCTTCGACATCTTCCGGATCGGGAAGAGGGGCGGCTTCGGCGGCGGCGACGGCCCGGGAGATCTCGTTGATCACGCGATCGTCGATGTCCTGGATCATCTCCGGCTCGACCCCGTTGGCGACGAGGACCTGTGCGTAGGTCGTAACCGGGTCCCGTCTCTCCCACTCTGCGAGCAGCTCGCCGGGCACGTATTCGGCTCCGTCGTGGATGGCGTGACCGAGCATTCGCATCGTCTTCGCTTCGATCAGCGTGGGGCCGTCGCCACGCCGGGCATGTGCCGCCGCCTCCCGAGTTGCGATCACGACGGCTTCGACGTCATTCCCGTCGACCACCACACCCGGCATCCCGTAGCCCTCGGCGCGCATCGCGATGTCGTCGATGGCCATCTGCTGGTCGAGCGGCGTCGAGTAGGCGAACTGGTTGTTCTCCACGATGACGATGAACGGGGCGCGGTAGACGGCGGCCATGTTCAGCGTCTCGTGCCAGCCGCCGGTGCTGCTACCGCCGTCCCCGATGAAGGTCATGGCCACCCGGGGCTCGCCCCGCATCTGGAACGCCATCGCCGCACCGAGCGCAACCGGCATCGACATCGGCAGGTGACTGACGAAGCCGATGATGCCGAGCGAGAGATCCCCGAGGCCGTGGAGGTTGGCATCCCTCCCCCGGGTCACGCCGGTGGTCCTGCCGAGCAGGTTGCCGAAGATGCGCTCCGGGTCCATGCCACGGACCAGATAGCAGCCCAGGTCGCGGTGCATGGGCGCAACGACGTCGTCCGCCTCGAGCGCATACCCGGCGCCAACCGCGATGGCCTCGTGCCCGCGGCCGCTGAACGTGCCACCGACGCCTCGGCCCTGCTTCCACATCGCAACCATGCGCTCGTCGAAGGCCCTGGTGAGCCGCATCCAGTAGTACAGGCGCAGGCGGTCTTCTGACGTAATCGTCGACGTGGCCGCGCCTTTTGTGTCGTTCACGGGCCGTGAGCCTAATTGGATGGTTTCGCCGGGCCCGCCCTAGCGCCCCAAGGCCCGAGGTGCGGTGTGCGCTCGAAGTCTCTTCGTCTCCCGAATCTGCCTCTATGCTCGCCGGTCAGATGGAGGGGTGGTTCTACATCGCGGCGTTGCTGCTGGTGGGCGCCGGATTCATGAAGGTACGTGATCCGGCACCGACGTCAGGGGCGCTGGCCGCCGCCGGGCTTCCCGCGCCGCGGCCGGCTGCTCTGACGCTGGGGGTGGCGGAGATCGTGATCGGGGCCGGTGCGCTCCTCGTCGGGGGACGTTGGTTCGGCGGTGCGGTGGCCGCCGTCTACTCCGGATTCGCCGGCTTCGTCGGCGTTGCGCTCGCCCGTCGCCTTCCCATCCAATCTTGCGGGTGCTTCGGGAGGACCGACACGCCGCCGTCGTGGCTCCACGTGACCTCGAACGTCGCCGCGGTCGCCGGAGCAGCTTGGTACGCCGCCGTCGACGGAACGTCCCTGCCGGCGATGCTCGCCGACCAGCCTCTCGGTGGGTTGCCGTATCTTGCGTTCCTGGCCACGGGCGTGGCTGCGCTTTACCTCATCCTCGCCGAGCTACCTCGACTCAATGCACTCGGAGCGCGACCGACGTGAGCTCCCGACTGGTCGACGCAACGGCGCGCTTTCTCGAAGGCAAGACGTCACGGCGAGGCTTCCTGCGCCGCGCCGCCATCGTCGGATCGGCGGTCGCCGCCGCTCCCGCCGCCTATGTGCTCCGACCCAACAACGCATACTCCGCCATCGTCACCACCTGCTCGCAATGCCCATCCGGATCGCGGTGCTGCGGGGGCTACACCGAGTTCTGCTGCACCATCTACGGCTTCAACACCTGCCCGCCGGGCAGCGTCATCGCGGGATGGTGGCGCGCCGAGGGCACGGGCTACTGCGACGGCGGCTCCCGCTACTACCTCGACTGCAACTCGGCAGACTGCGGCGGCTGTGGGTGCGGGTCCTCCGGCACGTGCTCCGACGCCTGCGTCGACTGTGCTTGCGGCTGCGCCAACGACGATTGCGGTCTTCGCCAGACCTGTTGCGTCCGGTTCCGATACGGCCAATGCAACCAGCACATCGAGTGCGTGGGTCCCATCGAGTGTCGTGTCGTCACCTGTGTTCCGCCCTGGGAGTGGGACTCGTCCTGCACCAAGACCGACGCTCGCGACAACAACACGCGTTTCCACGACGCCACATGCCTCCACCCGTCGATCATCCGCCAGGCGTACCCCGGCGTCGTCTCGGGCGCCACGTTCGAATTGCGCCGTTCGCTGTCGGCGGGGGTGCCGGCCGAGGCGTACGATCACGGCGTCCCCGGCGACATCCCCCTGATGGCCGACTGGTCGGGCTCGGGCATCGAGACCGCGGCGGTGGTCCGCGGCGCCCGTCACGGGCCGTTGCCCGCCGACGGGTTGACGTGGTTGATCCGCCAGGTTCCCGGTCCCGGTGACCCCGATCTCGTGTTCGTGTACGGCACCCGCGGGGACATCCCCGTCGTCGGCGACTGGAACGGCGACGGGGTCGACACCGTCGGGGTCGTGCGGGGCAACCAGTGGTTGTTGCGCAACAGCAACGCGGGCGGAGAGGCCGACATCGACCTCACGTTCGGCCAGGCCGGCGACATCCCCGTTGTCGGCGACTGGAACGGCGACGGTCGCGACACGCCCGGGGTCGTCCGGGGGACCCGTTGGATCCTCCTCAACCGCTTCGATCCTGCAGGCCCCGTGGTCGAGTTCGACTTCGGGCCTGCCGAGGGCGTCCCGGTCGTCGGCGACTGGACGGCGTCCGGGAGGGATCTCCCCGGACGGTTCGTGGATGGCGAGTGGCGCCTCCGCAACTCGTTGACCGAGGGGACTCCCGACGCAGAATTCAGCTTCGGCGATGCGGCCGGCATACCCGTGGTGTGGGGGCAGACGCCATGAACGCCCTGATCGCCGTGGAAGCCGTCGTCATCGTGCTCCTCGTGGTCCTGGTGGCCGGCCTGCTACGCAGCCACGCCGAGATCCTGCGCCGGCTTCACGAGCTCGGAGCGGGTGACACGACGACATCGCTCGGGACGCCGCGGCCGCGTCCGCCGGGTTCGGGCCGGACGGCGGGTGTCGAAGCCGTCACCGGTGTGACGCCGGACGGCCGCACGATCTCGATCCCCTTGAGTGGAACTCGCGGCACCGTGCTGCTCGCCTTCTTGACGACCGGTTGCGCCTCTTGCCGGCCGCTGTGGAGAGCCCTGCGCCGGGGCGTGTCGCTCCCCGACCCGAACACCCGCATCGTCGTTGCCACCAAGGGGCCCGAAGCGGAGAGCCCTGCAGAGATCGCCGATCTGGCTCCGCCCGGGGTCGCCGTGGTGATGTCGACCGAGGCGTGGGACCAAATGGCCGTGCCCGTCGCCCCATTCTTCGCCCTGGTCGACGCGACGTCGGGTTCGGTGCTCGGCGAGGGTGCCGCGGGGTCCTGGGGGCAGGTCGGCGACCTCATGCGGCGGGCGCTCGGCGATGCCGGCGCATCTCGCCTTCACACGACCACGGCCGAACGCCTGGCCGACACCGACGAGGAGCTGCGCCGCTCCGGTATCGCACCCGGTGATCCCAGCCTGTACTCCGCACCGACCGAAGGAGGGGACGGATGACCGTCACGATCGTCGGGTCGGTGCTCGCACTCCTCGCAGCTGTGCGCTCACATTGGTCGCCGTGAGGCGAGTCGATGCTTTCGAGCATCCATCCGCTCGGAGAGCGGGTACGGCACAGCAGCTGGGGCCGAACGGTCGCGGCTTTCACCGTTGGTGCGATGAGTGCGGCCGCATTGCTGGGAGCGGCGCTGGGAGCACTCGGTGGACTCCTGATCGACGCCCCGAGCGGCACCGGCCTCGTCGTGCTCGGCCTCGCCGCCGTGCTCGCCGGCGGCTTCGACCTGGCGGGCGTGACGGCGCCCGGACCCCATCGCCAGGTCAATGAGCGGTGGATCGGCGCCTATCGCGACTGGGTCTACGGAGGGGCCTTCGGTCTGCAGCTCGGAGCGGGCTCCACCACGTACGTTGTCACTTGGGGTGTCTGGGTGACGTTCCTCGCCGAGCTGCTCTCCGGTTCGGCGAGCGCAGGCGCCGTCATCGGCGTGGTGTTCGGCCTCGGTCGCTCCCTACCGGTGCTCGCCGGGCGTTACATCGACCGGCCGAGCCGGCTCGTTGCGACGTCCGAGAGGCTACGCCGATTGGCACGTCCCGTGTGGCGGTCCGCTGCGACGACCACAGCGTTGACCGGTGCGCTTGCGCTGACCCTGGGCGTGGTGTGACATGGCCCGGTTGAGCGCAGGAGGGCTGGCCATCGATCTGCCCGCGGGTTGGGAAGCGGAGATCGACAGCGGCGACGACGGCTTCACGGAGACGGCCTCGGGTCAGCCGGTCGAGGCGCTGCGCGCCACGAGGCCGGACGGTGCGGTGCGCCACGTCGTAGCCCACCTGGCCAACTTCCCTCTCCCTCCGGACCGCGGCGACTTCGGGGGCGGCGCCATCCAGGCCATGCGGCCCGGCGACCTCCTCGTGGTGCTCTTCGAGTACGAGCCCGAGTCGACCACGACGGCGCTGTTCAGGGCGGAGGGCATTCCGCACATCGCCGGCGGTGACTTCGCCCCGTCCGCCCTTCAGAAGCCGTTGCCTGGCGGGTCTGCGGTGCAACGGTTCTTCCAAGCGGCGGGGCGGGCCTTCTGCCTCTACGTCGTCATCGGCAGCCACATCGATCGAGCCGATGCGGCGGCCGTGGTCGCCGAAGTCTTGGATGGGATCGAGATCACGTGAGGCGTTGGGCCGGTTTGCTCGTGGTGGGAGCCGTCGCCGCACTGGCGACGGCAGGAACTCTGGTGGTGGCGACGGCCGAGGCAGCCGAGGTGGAGTCGGCCTTCGTAGACGACGACTGGAACATCCACGAGACCAACATCAACGCCATCGCCGCCGCGGAGATCACCCGCGGCTGCAACCCTCCCGCAAGCACGAAGTATTGCCCCGACCGGGCCGTGACCCGCGGCCAGATGGCGGCGTTCCTGGTGCGCTCGTTCGGCTACACGGAGAGCGAAGGCGATGCGTTCATCGACGACGACGATTCGATCTTCGAGGGCGACATCGACAAGCTGGCGACGGCAGGCGTCACCCAGGGATGCAACCCACCGGTGCGGGACCGTTACTGCCCGAACGCCGCGGTCACGCGGGCGGAGATGGCGAGCTTCCTCGCTCGGGCATTGGGCCTCGACCCCGTCGAGGATGGGCCGTTCATCGACACCTCGGCGACCATCCACCGCACCGCGATAAACGCGATCGCCGCCCGCGGGATCACCTTCGGCTGCAACCCTCCGGCGAACGACCGCTACTGTCCCGGCGACTCCGTCACGAGAGCCCAGATGGCGAGCTTTCTCGCCCGCACTCTCGAACTGGAGCCCATCCTCAACCGGGTGGAACTGCTGCCCGGCTCGACGTGCGACCGGTCACGGCTCAACTGCTCCGCCAGCCTGAGCCTGCCCGGAGATCGGCGCTTCGAGGTCCGCGAGGGCTGGTACAACGTGCTTCCCTTCGGTACCGGCGAGGAGAGCGCGTTCACCTCATCGGCGACGAGCTTCACCTTGAGCCTCAACGGCCTCCAACTCGCCACCGAGGCGAGCAGGTTCGACACCGCGACGCAGGCGACCAGGGAGTGGCGCACTGTGGTGGCCGATCTCGGTGCGGGCACCCACACGCTGAAGGGAGTGTGGCGCTGGGAGGGGACGGTCAACCTCGTGGTGACCGTGACGCTCGACGTGGGGTGAGGCTCTGCCCCGCACCCAGCCGGTCACACGCTGCTCGTGCGGATCTCATCCGGCCGAAGCGATGTCCACAGGTCCTTCTCGACGTGGCGCAGGACCATCTCCCGGCCGCCCGGACACTCGGGCGCCCGCCACCACCGCGCCTTCTTGCCGTCGATCCAGTGGGGCCACAGGAGGCCGTGCTCGCAGGGCTGGCTGTGGTCCCGCACGCTTATCGTCTCGATCATGGCTCCTCCGAGCTCGAACCCGCAGGCCGTCAGCTGATCGTGAGGCCGTGTTTCGGGCGAGGCACCAGGGCGGGGCCGGTGCCTTCGGCGTACTCGGTCCAGGTGAGCGTCCCTTCCGCCACGTCGTACTCCTGCATGGTGATGCAACCCGGAACCGGACACACCAGGCTACAGAGGTTGCAGCCGACACACGCCGTTTCCTCGATCCAGACCCGGGTGCGGTCACCCTTGCGTTCCGCACCGATCGCCTGGTGGGCGCCATCGGTGCACGCGATGTAGCAGAGGCCACAACCGATGCACGCCTCTTGGTCGATGTGGGCCTTGATGACGTAGTTGAGATCGAGGTCCTTCCACTCCTTCAACCGGGACAGGCTTCGGCCGCGCAGCTCCGAGACACTCTCGATGCCCTTGCGGTCCAGGTAGTTGCTCAGCCCGTCGATCATGCCCTCCACGATCCGGTATCCCCAGTGCATGACGGCGGTGCACACCTGGACGGTGGTCGCCCCCAGCAGGACGAACTCGGCTGCGTCCCGCCACGTTGCGATACCGCCAATGCCACTGATCACCGGGTCGTGCAGCTCCGGGTCGCCGGCGATGGCCGACACCATGTGCAGCGCGATCGGCTTGACCGCCGGGCCGCAGTACCCGCCGTGGCTCGACTCGCCACGGACGGACGGCCGCGGCGCAAAGGTGTCGAGGTCGATTCCGGTGACGCTGTTGATGGTGTTGATCAGGCTCACCGCATCGGCACCGCCCTCGAATGCGGCGCGGGCCGGGCCCCGAATGTCGGTGACGTTGGGTGTCAGCTTCACGAACACCGGAACGGTCGCCGCCTCTTTCGCCCACGACGTGATCCGGCACGCATACTCGGGAACCTGGCCGATGGCGCTTCCCATACCGCGCTCCGACATGCCGTGGGGGCATCCGAAGTTCAACTCCACGCCGTCGGCGCCGGCATCCTGGGCCTTCTTCACGATGTCGTGCCACGCCTCACGAGTCGATTCCACCATCAGGCTGACAATCAGCGCATGGTTCGGATAGCGCTCTTTGACCGCGGTGATCTCCTCGAGGTTGACCTCGAGTGGGCGATCGGTGATCAGCTCGATGTTGTTGAACCCCATCATGCGTTGCCCGTTGAGATCGACGGAGCTGTACCGCGACCAGGTGTTCTCGATAGGCTCGCCGAGCGTCTTCCACACGGCACCGCCCCATCCGGCCTCGAAGGCGCGGGCAACCTGATCACCCGTGTTCGTCGGCGGCGCCGATGCCAGCCAGAAGGGGTTGGGAGACTCGATACCGCAGATGTTGACGGAGAGGTCGGCCACCCCGTCACCTCCTTCCCATGAGTACGTCGTCAATGCTGTGGGCGGCGGCGACACCTTCCGCCACGGCGTTGACGACCTCCTTGCCGCCGTTGACGCAGTCACCGCCCGCCCAGACGATGGGATGGGTCGTGCGGAAGGATCCGTCGGTGACGATCCGGCCCTTGGCGTCGACGTCGACACCCGCCTCGGCCACGAAACCGGTCCGCGTCTCTTGCCCGGTGGCGACGATCACGACGTCGCACGTCAGGAAGTCCTCCCGCCCCGTGGCGACGACGGCGGGACGACCGTCGGATCCGACATCGCCCGGTTCGGTCACCTCGCACCGCAACGCCTCCACCCGGCCCTCTCCCTCGATCGCCCGCGGCGTGCGTCGGAAGACGAAATCGACGCCTTCGTTCCTGGCCTCCTCGACCTCGTGCCGGTAGGCCGGCATGGACTCGGGACCGCGCCGGTACACAACCGCCACACGGTCGGCGCCGAGCCGCACGGCCAGCCGGGCGGCGTCGATCGCCGTGTTGCCCCCGCCGAGCACGAGGACCGTGCGACCGGAGAAGTGGTCGTCGCTCGTGATGCCCGCCTTCGATACTGCGATCAGTTCGAGCGCATCGTGCACACCGTCGAGGTGCTCACCGGCAATTCCGAGTGGCTGGATCTTGCCCAGGCCGACACCGACGAACACCGCGGCGTAATCCCCCAGGAGACTGTCGAACGTGACATCGATACCCACGGCGGTCTCGCGCCTGATCTCGACACCACCGGCCTCGAGCCATGCGATCTCGGCCAGCGCCGCCCCGTGGGTCACCTTGTACTCGGCGACGCCATGGGTGTTCAAGCCGCCGGGCTCGGCTGCCGCATCGAAGACGACTGCTGTGTGGCCGAGGCGTACCAGCTCGGCGGCACATGCGAGACCGGCAGGTCCGGCCCCGATCACGGCCACGGACTTGCCCGTCGCCTCGCCCGGCGCAAACAGCTGGATCCCTGCCTCGATGACGGGACGCGTCGCATGGCCTTGCAGATCGCCGATCGCGACGGCCTTCCCGTCGACGTCGTTCATGACGCAGGCACCCTCACACAGCACCTCCGTCGGGCAGGCGTGGGCGCACGAGTCGCCGAGTGGGTTGACGGAGAGGATCACCCGTGCGGCGCCGGTTCCGTCCCCGCTGGCGATGCGTTTGATGAACCCGGGCACGTCGATAGACGTCGGACAGGCTCGGGTGCACGGTGCGTCCCAGCACATCAGACAGCGATGGGCCTCGGCGAGGACGGCGCCGAGCGGCATGCTGCCGTCGAGCATTGCAGTGGGTGCGGTCGTCGATTCCATCTCCTGAAGCTAGGAGGGGGACCCACCGACCACTAGGGGCATCCAGCCCCCAAACCGGCGACACCCTGCAGCCAGGGTGGAGAGCTACGCTCCCCCGCCATGCGCCGGTTCATCGCTACGGGTCTCGGGCTCGGCCTCATTCCGCGCCGGCTCTGGGGGTCCGACAACGGCGCCGGCACGTTTGGTGCTGCGCTCGGCGGCGTGATCGGCATCGCCTCGTGGTTGTCGGCCTGGTGGGTCGGACTGCTGATCGCCGCAGCAGCCACCGCCATCGCCGTGTGGGCATCGGCTCCCGCGGCGCACGAGGGATCCGACCCCGGCTGGGTCGTGATCGACGAGGTGGCCGGTGCCCTGGTGGCGGTGATCGGGCTCTCCGGGATCGCCTGGGCGGTGGCCTGGATCGTTGCGCGTTTTGCGGACATCACCAAGGCGCTGCCCGGCGTGAAGCAGGCGGAGCGTCTCCGCCCGCCATGGGGTATCACCGCCGACGACGTCGTGGCGGGGGTCTACGGGCTCGCTGCGGGGTGGGTCGTCGCCGCCCTCGTCTGAGGTCTGAGCGCTCAGGGCAGGTGGATGTACCGCGCCGCCAGGATGCCGTCGAGGCCGCGGAGGTGCCCCACGAGACCATCGCTCGGCGGTTCATCGACGCTGATCCCCATCATCGCCCCGTGGTCCGGTCCCCGGCCCACCGCCATGTCGGCGATGTTGACGCCCGCGTCTCCGAGCGCCGTGCCGACACGCCCGATGACACCCGGCGTGTCGGCGTTGCGGATGAGCAGCATGTGCGCCGCGATGGGGAACTCGATCTCGTACCCGTCGACCTCGACGAGCACGGGTCCGCGATGCGCCATCACGGATCCGGCGACTGTCCGATCGGTGCCGCCAACCCGCCCGGTCAGCCGAACGACCGACCGGTAGTCGACCGCATCGCTGTGCGCCTCCTCGTGGACCTCCATGCCGTGGCGAGCCGCCAGGGTCGGTGCGTTCACGTAGGAAACGTTGTGGCCGGTCACGACCCCGAGCGCTCCTTTCATGGCACTGAGACTGATGGCGCGAATCGCGTCGGCGATGTCACGGCCGTGGGCGGCGACGGTCAATCCTGCAGGGAGGCCGTACGAGAAGCTGGCGAAGATGCGACCGAGACGCTGGGCGAGCTCTACATAGGGGCGGGCCTCATCGGACACCCGCGGCCCGAGGTCGAGGTTCACGGCCTCGGCGACGATCTCGCCGTCGAGAGCGCCGAGCATCGCCTGGGCGACCGCCAGCCCCGCCTTGTCCTGCGCCTCCTGCGTCGACGCACCGAGGTGCGGAGTGACGACGACTGCGGGAAGCCCGAAGAGCGGGCTCTCGGTGGTGGGTTCCTCGGCGAACACGTCGAACGCCGCCCCGGCAACCCGGCCTCCCGTGATCGCCTGTGCGAGCGCTTCCTCGTCGACCAGCCCGCCGCGCGCCACGTTGACGATGCGCATGCCCGGCTTGGCGCGTGCCAGCACTTCTGCGTCGATCACGCCTTCCGTGTCGGGTGTGCGTGGGAGGTGAATCGTCACGAAGTCGGCCTCGGCCATCACCTCCTCGAGTGACGTGAGTCGGGCCCCCAGCCGCTTCGCTCGCTCGTCGCTGACGAAGGGGTCGTAGGCGATGATGCGCATCCCGAACGCCGACGCCCGCTGGGCAACGAGGGTTCCGATGCGACCGAGTCCGAGTATGCCGAGGGTCTTGCCGTGGAGCTCCACCCCCTGGAACCGGGTTCTCTCCCACGCTCCGTTGCGGAGCGAGGCATCCGCAGCGGCGACGTTGCGGGCTTGGGCGAGGAGCAGCGCCAGCGTGTGCTCGGCTGCCGAGACCGTGTTCGCCTCCGGTGCGTTGACGACCAGCACACCTGCCGCGGTTGCGGCTTCGAGATCGATGTTGTCGACTCCGATGCCGGCGCGACCGATCACCCTGAGCTTGGGGGCGGCGGCGACGAGCTCGGCGTCGACCGCGGTGGCCGAGCGGACGATGAGACCCTCGGCTCCGGCCATCCGCCGCAGCAAGGTGGCGCGGTCGACATGGATCGCCAGGTCGACGTCGACGACATCGCGCAACAGATCGATCGCTGCATCCGCGATCGTTTCGGCAACGACGACTGTGGGTCGGTTCATGGGAATCCTCGTGATCGAGCGGCCCTCATCATCGCACGCCCCTGCGCGATGTCAGTCGCCGGGCGGGACGTAGAGCGATCGACCGTAGCGCGCCTCCCCGAAGCCGGAAATGGCCTCCCGTCCGGCCGTCGACGTCAGCCATTCCGCAAGGGCCGCAGCCGGCGCCGAAGAGGGGTCGTCGATCATCAGCGTGTACGGATTCATGAGCAACGCCGGGTCGCCGGCGAGCACGACCGGGACGAGCTCGATCCCCTCGGCACCGAGCAGCGTCCCCAACTCGGACAGCACGAAGCCGACACGCTGATCGGCCACCTGCAGGGTCTCTCCCATCCCCTGGCCCGTCTCGACGTACCAGCCGGCACCCGCCGGGTCGACGCCTGCGAGGTCCCACAGCTCGACCTCCCGCGCAAAGGTGCCGGAACCATCAGCGCGGCTGACGAAGGTCCAACCCCGTTCGGCGATGGCGGCGAGGGCGTTCGGCGCATCCATGCCCTCCAATACAGCTACCCGATCCGCCGGCCCGGCGAGGACGAACTCGGAGGCGAACACGGCGGTGCCGGTCGCACCGGGGTGAGCCTCCAAGTAGGCGGCTTCCAGATCCCGGACGTGGGTGATCGCGGCGACCACCTCGTTGCGGGCGAGCAGCTCCAGGACCTCCGCCGACGAACCCGCGACCACCGAGATCCGCGTGCCTGTGTCTGCGGCGTACCGATCGGCGAGCTCGGCCATCAGGCCGGAGTCCACCAGCGTCGTTCCGGCACCGACGAGCACGCGGTCGGCGCCACCGCAGGTTGCAAGCAGCGCGCTCGCCACGAGGGCGACGGCGATCGGCCTCACGAGCGGGCCACGGCGTGTATCGCCGTCGCCTTCACGGCAAGCGAGACTTCACGACCCACGACGAGATCCAGCGCCTCCGCAGAGCCCGGCGTGAGCAGTGCGGCGACCTCGACACCGATGTCGACGAGGATCTCGACGAGCCTTCCCGCGGCACGAACCGTGGTGATCGTTCCCGCCCACCGGTTGCGGGCGGAGGACTCGTTCGAGCTGCCCCGGTGAACCGTGACCGCCTCGGCGCCGAACAGCAGGCGGACGCGGTCGCCGGCGGCGACGTCGCCCACCGCCCACACCGAGACGCCAGGGGCGACGTCGACGCTCACCAGCGGGCCGTCGACCTCCGTCACGAAGCCCGCCAGCGCATTGCCGAGGCCGATCGCCGCCGCCACAGAGTCGTCGGCGGGGAGCGCCAGCACCTGGCCGACCGGGCCCCGCTGGCGGACGCTCCCGTCGATCATCACCGCCACCTCATCGGCGAGGATCGCCACCGTCTCGAGGTCGTGGGTGACGATGACGGCGCCTCGGTCCCCCACCTCGTTGGCGATCACCTTGGCCACGTCGCTGCGATCGCGCACGTCGAGGGGAGCGAGCGGCTCGTCGAGCAGCACGAGGTGCGAGCTCGCCGCGAGGGCCCGCGCCAGCACGATCCGCTGGGCCTCGCCGCCGCTCACGCGGCGGGCGGGACGGCCCAAGAGGCCGCCGACGCCAAGCCGCTCCACCAGGCGCCGGGCCCGCTGCCGAGCCGGCTCGTCCAGGCCGAGCATCAGGTTGCGCCGGACCGATCCCCGGAAGAGGTAAGGGCGCTGCGGGAGGTAGGACACGTCCGCCCCTGCGGCGGCGAGACGGCGCAGCATGGTCGTCTTGCCCGCACCGTTGGGCCCGAACACCACAATGCGCTCTCCCGGCCCGGGGACGGCGAGGTCAGACATGGCGGGCATCCCGCAGTTGAAGCCAGGTGAGCACACCGTTGACGGCGAGGGCAACCACGAGGAGCACGATGCCCAGCCCCACGGCCGCGCCGAACCGGGCCTGCCGTGCCTCCTGCACGATGGCCGTCGTGAGCACGCGGGTCTCGCCGGCGATGTTGCCACCCACGACGAGAACGGCACCGACTTCTGCCACGACTCGACCGAATGCGGCCGCCGTCGCTCCGATCAGGCCCGGCCACACCTCGCGTCCGGCCACCTCCATGCGCTGCAGGCGGGTGAGGCGTAACGCACGCAGCTGCTCGTGAGCGGCCGGGCTGAGGTTCCGCACCGCCGCCGCGGTCACGCCAGCGGCGATGGGAAAGGCGAGCAGCGCCTGGGCGACGATCATTGCCATCGGGGTGAAGACGAGGTCGAGCCCACCCAGCGGACCGTCGTTCCACAGCACCAGCAGCAGGATGAGACCGGCCAGGACCGGTGGGATACCCATGCCCGTGTTGACGATGGCGAGCAAGGCGCCCCGGCCCCGGAACCGCTCGAGACCCAAGGTGAGCCCGAGGGGGATGCCGAGGACTGCCCCGATCAAGGTGGCCGTACCGGACACTACGAGGGTGAGCGCCAGCACCTCCCGCAGCTCCGGCCCGAAGTCGGCGACGAAGCGCATCGCTTCCGCCAGGATCTCTCCGAGGAAGTTCACGTCGCGATCGCAGCGGGTCCAGGCATCAGGCGAGATTACCGGCCGATTGCGCCCACGATCTTGCCGTGACGCCTCCGCTGGGTACGCTCTCCCGGTCGTGGAGCCCCACCCTCAGCCCCCGCTCGGACGCGCCCTCATCAGGGCGGCCGGCGCCCGCTGTCCCCGCTGCGGGTCGAGCGGCCTCTTCCGTCGATGGGTGTCGATGGTGGCGGACTGCCCGCGGTGCGGCATGCACTACGAACGTTCCCAGGGCTACTGGCTCGGTTCGATGTTGATCAACAGCGCCGTGACGATGGGGCTGTGGCTGGCCGTGTTCATCGGACTCGTCGTGCTCACGTGGCCTGAAGTGCCGTGGACGCTCGTTCTCGTCGTCACGGTCGGCGTCGCCCTGGTCGTGCCGTTCGTGTTCCACCCGCTGTCGCGCACGCTGTGGGTGGCCCTCGAGCGCCACGTGAGAGCCGGGACCGAGCCCTATGCGTGACGGATCGCACCGCAGCACTACGCTCGCACGCCATGGACGAGCACACCCGTGACGCCCGGCTACGGGCCGACATTCGCATGCTCGGCAACCTGCTCGGGGAGACGCTCGTCCGCCAAGACGGTCCCGAGCTGTTGGACCTGGTCGAGAACGTGCGAGCGCTCACGAAGCGGGTCCGTGGGGCCGGAGTCGGCGAACAGGACGAATCAGCGGCCGACGAGTTGACCGCCCTGCTCGAAGGCCTCGACCTGCCGACGACGATCCAGCTCGTGCGCGCCTTCTCCCTGTACTTCTACCTGGCGAACGTCGCAGAGCAGACCCACCGGCTCGACGAGGAGGGAGCACGCTCCGACCACCGAGGCTGGCTGGCATCGACGGTCGACCGAGTCATCGCCGGCGACGTACCCGATGAGGTCGTCCGCACCGCCGCCGAGCGGCTCGAGCTGCGACCGGTGTTCACGGCTCATCCGACCGAGGCGGCGCGGCGGTCGATCCTCACCAAGACCGATCGTGTCGCCGAGCTGCTCGAGGAGCGCGCCGACCCCAGGCTCAGCGGGGCCGACCAGGACCGCATCGCCCGCCGCCTCGCCGAGATCGTCGACCTCATGTGGCAGACCGACGAGCTGCGCGGCGACCGCCCCACCCCGCTCGACGAGGCTCGGTCCGTCGTGTACTACTTCGACGAGATCTTCAGGGAGGTGGCCGCCGAGCTGTTCGACGAGCTGGCTCACCAGCTCCACCGGCTCGGCGTCGAGCTCGACGTCACCGCCCGTCCCCTCCACTTCGGCACCTGGGTGGGCGGCGACCGCGACGGGAACCCGAACGTGACGCCCGAGGTCACCATCGAGGTGCTCCGCCTCCAGCACGACCACGCTTTGCGTGAGCTGCTCGCCGCCGTCGAGCGCCTCTCCACCGACGTGAGCACCTCCGAGCGGATCGTGCCGATCTCGGCTGCGCTCGAGGCGTCGCTCGCCGCCGATGCCCGGGCCCTGCCGGTCACCCACGAGGTATTCGCAACACTCTCCGCCGGCGAGGCGTATCGGCAGAAGTTCGGGTTCATCCACCGCCGGCTCACGAACACCCGTCGCCGGATCGCGGAGGAGACACCCCACCAGCCCGGCCGCGACTACGCCTCCGCGGACGAGCTGATCTCCGATCTCGTCGTGATGCGCGACTCACTGCTCGCACACCAGGGCGAGCTGATCGCAAAGGGCTCGCTCGATCGGCTGATCAGGAGGGTGGCCACCTTCGGGTTCCGGCTCGCAACCATGGACGTCCGCGAGCACGCCACCGCCCATCACGACGTGCTGAAGCAGCTCTACGGGCGGGTCGGGGAGAGCTATCCCGACGACCGCGAGCAGCGCACGGCCCGGCTCATCGAGGAGCTCGCGAGCCGGCGGCCCCTGGCGGCACCGACCAGCCGGCTGGACGACGGCCCGGCCCGGACCTTCGAGACGTTCCACACCATCCGCAGAGCGCTCGACCAGCTCGGTCCGGACACCATCGAGAGCTACATCGTCTCCGAGACTCGCGGTGCGGACGACATCCTGGCCCCCGTCGTCCTGGCGCGCGATGCGGGCCTGATCGACGTCCACGCCGGCATCGCCCGCATCGGTTTCGTGCCGCTGTTCGAGACCATCGACGAGGTTCGCGGAGCCGGAGGGCTCCTCGACGCAATGCTCACCACCACCGCCTATCGACGCATCGTGGAGCTCCGCGGAGACCTCCAGGAGGTCATGCTCGGCTACTCGGATTCGAACAAGCACGCCGGGATCACCACGTCCCAGTGGGGGCTCTACAAGGCGTCGCGTGACCTGCGGGACGTGGCGAAGCGTCACCGGGTGGAGCTGCGCATCTTCCATGGCCGGGGCGGCACCGTCGGTCGCGGTGGCGGACCGACCGGCGAGGCGATCCTCGCCCAGCCCTGGGGCACCGTGGACGGCCGCATCAAGATCACGGAACAGGGCGAGGTCATCGCCGACAAGTACGGGCTCCCCGGCCTCGCCTTGTCGAACCTGGAGCTCGCGTTGGCGGCCACACTCGAGGCGTCGGTGCTCCATCGCACCCCGCGACAGCCACCCCACGTCCTGGCCACGTGGGATGGATGCATGGACGTCGTCAGCGAAGCCGCGTTCGCGGCCTACCGATCCCTGGTCGAATCAGAAGATCTGGTCCCCTACTTCCTCACCGCCACCCCGGTCGAGGAGCTGGGTGCGCTCAACATCGGTTCGCGCCCGGCGCGGCGGCCGGGCGGCGGTGACGACAACGTGGGGTTGGGCGGCATGCGCGCCATACCCTGGGTCTTCGGGTGGACGCAGTCACGACAGATCGTGCCGGGGTGGTTCGGGGTCGGCACGGGCCTCCGTGCCGCCCGGGATGCCGGTCTCGACGACGTGATCGCCCACATGCACGATCAGTGGTCGTTCTTCAGAACATTCATCTCCAACGTGGAGATGACGCTGGCCAAGACCGACCTGGCCATCGCCGAGCGCTACGTGTCGACCCTCGTCGCTCCAGCACACCGCCGCCTGTTCGACGTGATTCGGCAAGAGCATGACCGCACCCTCGAAGAGGTGTTGTCGATAACCGGTCAGGCCGAGGTCCTCGACCACCACCCCGTGCTGCAGCGTACGCTGCGGATCCGCGACACCTACATCGACCCGATCTCCTACCTCCAGGCAGCCCTGCTCCAGCGTTCGCGGTCCGCAGCCGAACCGGATCCCGACCTGTCTCGAGCACTCTTGCTGACCGTCAACGGTCTCGCTGCCGGTCTCCGCAACACCGGCTGAGGCATCCATCGCCGTCAGCTACGGCTGCGAATGAAGTCGATGTAGTCGGCCACTTGGGCGGCCTCGGCTTCGTTCAGCGCCCTTCCGACATAGCGCAGCTCGTGGGCCCGGGCGTCCTCCGGTCGCACCGGGCTGGTCTCGACACTCCGGCCCGACAGTCGCCGTAGCCCGTGGTGCAGCCGCTCGAGACTCCATGCGATCTGCGCTCTCTCGTCGCGGAGGCTCGCGTCGAGATCCCCTGCGACTCGAGCGAACGCAGCCTGGGCACGCCCGAGGGTGTGCTCGCCGTCGGTCGTGAGGTGCACGATGCGGGATCGGGCATCCTCCGGGTTGTCGGTCTCGGCGAGATCCCCCCGTCGTTCCATGCGGCGCAGCATCTTCGAGATCGTGGTTGCCGGGACACCCGAGAGGCGTGCGAGCTCCGTCGGGGTAGTTTGCTCCAGTTCGGCGAGCAAGGCGTAGAGCACGAACTCGCGAGCGGTCAGGCCCGAATCGGCCATCGCCTCGTCCATGGCGGCGCCGGCGAGGCGGGCCAGCACCCACACCTCGAGCAGCAACGATCGATCCACGGATCCTCCTCGATACTGTCACCCGGCACTCTATCGCTGTCGCGCGGCAGGGTGAAGGCGCTCACTGCGACTTCCTCCCCCGGAGCCGGTCAGCGCAGTCCGAGCCAGTGCAGGATCAGATCGGCGTCGAGAACGGCGATCGCCGGGTGCCGTGCCGAGACCTCGCCGTTCCGGGCAACCAGCATGGTCTTCATCCCGGCCGAGACGGCTGCATCGGACCCGACCTCGGTGTCGTCGAAGGCCAGGCATCGCTCGGGTGCCACGCCGAGCATCTCGGCCGCAGTGACGAACAGGTCCGGCGCCGGTTTGCCGCGCGCGACCTCATCACCTGCGACGGTCGCATCGAAGTACCGCATGAGATCGAACTTCGCCAGCTTCATGTCGAGGTTCGCACGGAGGCTCGACGAGGCCACCGCGAGAGGGACCCCCTCGGCGGCGAGTGCCCGCACGGTTTCGACGGCGTCGGGGAAGGCCTCGAGCTCATCGGCGAAGTACGTGCGCAACACGTCGTTGGTCTCGGCAACGAGGTCGACGTCGGGCGGCACTGCTACGAGTCGCCGGAAGTAGGCGCTGGTGTCCCCCGTGGTGGTGCCTCGCGTCGCCAGGAAATCGCCCTCGGTGGCCTCGTATCCGAACCTCGCCAGCACCGCGGCCCACGCTCGCTCGGAGAGCGGCTCGCTGTCCACGAGCACACCGTCGCAGTCGAAGATGACGGCCCGCACCGTTCTCAGCCCGAGGCCCGCGAGCGGAGAATCTCCGACACTGCTTTGGGGTCGGCTTTGCCGCCGGTGGCGCGCATCACCTGCCCGACGAGGTAGCCGAGCGGCTTCATGTCGCCGGCCCGCATGCGCCCCAGCTCTTCGGGATGCGCCGCGAGCACCGCATCCACCTCGGCTTCGATCACGCCGCTGTCGGAGATCTGGATGAGATCGCGCTGCGTGGCGACGGTCTCGGGATCCCCCTCCCCTGCCAACACCGCACGCAGGACCTCCTTGGCCGCCGTCGCCGACACGGTTCCGTCCCCCACCATGCGCCCGAGCGTGACGAGATGGCCAGACGTCAAGGCCACCGATGCCAGCTCGGCATCCTGCTGGCGCAGATAGGCGACGACCTCGCCGGTGAGCCAGTTGCCGACGGTCTTGGCGTCGGCGCCTCCCGCGACGGCTTCGTCGAACAGCGCTCCGAGACCGGGATCGTCGACGAGATTCTCGGCGGTGGCGGCATCGACGCCGCCGTCGATGTACCGCATACGGCGCACCGCAGGCAGCTCCGGAAGCGATGCCCGGACTCGCTGTTGCCAGACGGCGTCGACCTCGAGCGGCACGAGATCGGGCTCCTGGAAGTAGCGGTAGTCCTCGGATTCCTCCTTGGAGCGCATCGACGACGTCGCCCCGAGCTCCTCGTTCCAGTGCCGGGTCTCCTGCACGACCTCGCCGCCGGCCTCGACGAGCCGAACCTGCCGTTCTATCTCGAAGGCGACGGCTCGCTGCAGCGACCGCATCGAGTTCATGTTCTTCACCTCGGTGCGTGTCCCGAACTCGTCGCTGCCGGCGGGCCGCACGGACACGTTGGCGTCGAACCGCATCGAGCCCTCCTCGAGCCGGGCGTCTGACACGCCGAGCGTCCGCACGATGCGCTGCAACTCCATGGCATAGGCGCGCGCCTGCTCGGGACTGCGGATGTCCGGCTCGGTGACGATCTCGACGAGCGGTACACCTGATCGGTTGAAGTCGAGAAGCGAGTGCTCGGCATCGTGGATGCGCCCGCCCTCGCCGGCGTGGAGGCTCTTGCCGGTGTCCTCCTCCATGTGGACTCGGGTGATACCGATGCGGGCGACCCCGCCGTCGACCAAGACGTCCAGGTGCCCCTCGATGCACAAAGGAACGTCGTACTGGGAGATTTGGTAGTTCTTCGGGAGGTCCGGATAGAAGTAGTTCTTGCGATGGAACAGCGAGTGCTCGACGATCTCGCAGTTGAGGGCGGCACCGATTTGCAGGATCCCTTCGATCCCCTGCCGGTTCGGCACGGGGAGAGCACCTGGCAGCCCCAGACACACCGGGCAGGTGTTGGTGTTGGGATCGGCGCCGAACTCGACCGCGCAACCGCAGAACATCTTGGACTGCGTGCGCAGCTCCACGTGGGTCTCGATGCCGATGACCGGCTCGTACGAGGTCACGGGGCGACCACCTCCGAAGTGGCCAGGACAGGGCGAGCGTCGAAGCCGCTGAGCCGCTCGATCTCGGCGGCGACGCGGAACATCGTCTCCTCGCCGAGCGCCGGTGCCATCACCTGGAACCCGATCGGCAGTCCGGCGGCGTCGAGGCCGACCGGAACCGACATCGCAGGGTCGCCGGCAAGATTGCTCGGGATCGTGCATACGTCCGAGTAGTACATCGTCAAAGGATCGGTGGTCTTCTCGCCGAGCCGGAAGGCCGTGGTCGGGCTCGTCGGCGACACCAGCACATCGACCTGCTCGTAGGCCGCAGCGAAATCTCTGCGCATCAACGTGCGGACTCGCTGCGCCTGGCCGTAGAACGCGTCGTAGTACCCGGCGCTCAGCGAGTACGTGCCGAGGAGGATGCGGCGGATCACCTCCGGTCCGAAGCCTTGCCCCCGGGTGAGCGCCATCATGTCCTCGGTGGTCTCACCGTCGATGCGCAGCCCGTAGCGGACACCGTCGAACCTGGCCAGGTTGGCGGATGCCTCTGCCGGGGCAATGAGGTAGTACGTCGAGATGGCGTGCTCGGCGGTGGGAAGTGACACCTCGACGACCTCGGCGCCGGCTTCGGCAAGACGGTCGACGGTCGCGCGAAAGGCATCCACGACCTGCGTGTCGATGCCCTCACCGGACAGCTCGGGCACGACACCGATCGTCAGCCCTTCGACGCCGCGGTCGAGCGCTCCGCCGATGGCCGGCACCTCACCTCGGATAGAGGTTGCGTCGTGAGGATCGAAACCGGAGATCGCCTCCAGCAGCACCGCCGCATCGCCCACCGTCCGGGTGAGCGGACCGATCTGATCGAGCGACGAGGCGAACGCGATCAGCCCATAACGGCTGACGAGTCCGTAGGTCGGCTTGACGCCCACCACGCCGCTCAGCGCTCCCGGCTGGCGCACCGATCCGCCGGTGTCGCTGCCCAGGGCGCCCAGCGCCGAGCCGACGGCGACCGCAGCGGCGGCCCCGCCGGACGAACCTCCGGGCACGCGCTCCGTGTCCCATGGGTTGCGCGTCGGCCCGAACCCGGAGTTCTCGGTCGACGACCCCATGGCGAACTCGTCGAGGTTGGTCTTGCCGAACACGACGGCACCGGCCGCACGCAGCCGCGTCACCACGGTTGCGTCGTACGGCGGGACGTAGCCGGCGAGGATCTGCGAGGACGCAGTCGTCTCGACGCCGCGGGTGCAGAGGTTGTCCTTGAGCGCGATCGGGATACCGTGGAGCGGACCGTGATCGGTTCCCCCGGCCAACTCGTCGTCTGCCTGCGCGGCGGCAGTCCGCGCCCCCTCCTGGTCGATCGTCAGGTAGGCATGGAGATGGGACTCGGTGATGGAAGCCCGCCGCAGCACGGCCTCGTAGAGCGCCGTTGCGGTCAGCTCCCCGGAGCGCAGAGCGGCCGCAGCATCGAGAATGGTGAGGTCGGCTGGATCATTCACGGGAGCCATCACGAGTCGTCGAGGATACGCGGCACGCGGAAGTAGCCGTCGATGGCGTCGGGTGCCTGGGCCAGTACCTCGTCGCGGTCCAGGGGAGGTTCCAGCTCGTCGTCGCGGAAGGCATTGCTCATGGGCATGGGGTGCGAAGTCGGCGGAACCCCCTCGGTCGGCAGCGACTGTACGCGCTCTGCGTGGTCGAGGATCTGGTTGAGCTGGGCTCCGTAGCGGGCGAGCTGCACGTCGCTCAGGGCGATACGGGCGAGCTTGGCCACCTTTGCGATGTCGACGTGGACGGGCATAGCGATGCGAGGTTAGTGGCACCCCGCGGGACGAGGTGGGGCGGCGATCAGCCGGCGGTGAGAAAGCCCTTGAGCCTGGCGAACGACTCGTCGAGGTTGGCCAGCGGCACGTACTCCCCCTCTTGGTGTGCCAGCTCGGGAAGACCGGGGCCGTAGTTGACGGCGGAAATGCCACGGGACGTCAGGCGTGCGACGTCCGTCCAGGCTTGCTTGGCGGCGAGCTCGGTGTCGAGAGCCGCTTCTAGGGCATCGAGCAGCCTGTTCCCCTCGGGAATCGTCCCGGCCGCCGCCCGGTCCTTGATCACCACCTCGTCGGCTGCTGCCGCCACCTCCCGAAGGCGGGCCTCGGCCTCGTCGAGGGAGTAGATCGGAGGGAATCGATGGTTGAGGTTCACGGTGAACGCAGCCGGGAGCACGTTGTTGGCGATCCCCCCGGTGGCGCGGGTGACCGAAAAGACCTCTCGGTACTCGAGCCCGTGAAGCATCACAACGCCCGGAGGACGGTCATGGAGCTCCGCGAGCCATGCCCCCGCCTTGGTGATCGCGTTCTCCCCGAGCCACGGTCGAGCACTGTGGGCGGCCTTGCCGCGGAAGATCACCTCGGCATTGAGGGCGCCGTTGCAGCCGAGCTCGAGCAGGTTGCCGGTGGGTTCCATGACGATGGCCATGTCCGACGACGTCAACCACTGAACCCGCTCCAGGACCTCTTCGAGCCCGTTCTCGTGGGCAGGGCCCTCTTCCTTGTCGTAGAAGACGCCCACCACGTCGTAGGGACCGGCCCGCACCTCCTCGTCCTCGAGGAGATGGATGATGACGGCGAGCCCGGCCTTCATGTCGGTGGTGCCGAGGCCGTACATGAGGTCGCCTTCGATGCGGGCGACGCCGTTGCCCTGCTCGGGAACCGTGTCGAGGTGCCCGTACAGCGACACGAGCGGCCGACCCGTCCTGGCTCCGACCACCAGGCTGTTGCCGATGCGAACGACGCCGTCGAGCTGCCACGTCGGCATCAGCCGCTCGGCGATCGAGGTGCAGATCCTGCCCTCCTGACCCGTGGGCGACGGCGTGTCGACGAGCTCCGCCAGGGTGGAGTGCAGTGCGTTCATACGTCCACTCCGAACACCCGCAGGGCCTCATTGAGCGACGTCTTCCGATCTGTCGTCTCGTTGCGCCACCCGATGATGAGCGGCGTCTGGAGGTAGTACGTCCCCGCCGGGAACGACCGCGGCCTGGCTCCGGGCACGACGATGGCGTTGGCCGGGACGCGTCCCCGGATCTCCCTGGGGTCGTCGCCGGTCACGTCGATGATCGGAATCGATGCGCTGATGGTCGTGTTGGCACCCAGCACCGCCCCGCGCTCGACTACGACGCCCTCGACCACGATCGAGCGGCTGCCGATGAAGGCGCCGTCCTCGATGATCACCGGCCGAGCCGAGGGCGGTTCGAGGACGCCTCCGATACCCACCCCTCCCGACAGGTGGACGTCCTTGCCGATCTGGGCGCACGAGCCGACGGTGGCCCAGGTGTCGACCATCGTGCCAGATCCCACGTAGGCCCCGATGTTCACGTATCCGGGCATCACGACCACACCCGGCTCGCAGTACGCCCCGTACCTGACCGTCCCGGGGGGGACGACGCGGATGCCGGCAGCGGCGAGGCCGTGTTTCGTCGGGATCTTGTCGTGGTACTCGAAGGGCCCGACCTCGCTGGTCTCCAACTTGGCGAGGCGGAAGAACAGCAGGATGGCCTGCTTCACCCACTCGTTGACGACCCAATCGCCGCCGTTCGGTTCGGCCACGCGCAGCTCCCCGCGATCGAGGGCGGCAATGGTGCGTTCCACAGCCGGTGCGGCTTCGTCGAGGCGCGTCAGGTCGGCGTACGCGGCTTCGATCAGCTTGCGATCGGTCATCGCCCCAGACATCCCGCCACCACTGCTACTGCGGCCTCGCACTCCTCGACGGTAGGCACGAGCGCCAGACGGAGGTAGCCCTCGCCACCCGATCCGAAGAACCGTCCCGGTGAGACGACGACGCCACCCTCCATGAGGCGATCCGTGACGGTCAGGTCGTCCCCAACCTCGACCCAGAGGTAGAGACCGGCTTGGGAGGCGATCGTCTGATACCCCAGGTCGGCGAACGCCTTGCGGAGAATGACTCGCTTGGCGGCGAATACCTCCCGCCGGGCCGCGGCATGTTCGTCGTCACTCCACGCCGTGATCGCCGCCGCCTGCACGAACTCGGGCGAGGCGGTTCCGGTGGCGGTGCGCAGCTTCTTCAGCGCCGCGATCGCCTCGGCGTCGCCGACGACGGCGCCCGACCGGTACCCCGTCATCCCAGACCGCTTCGAGCAGGAGAAGTACGCCAGGACACCGCCCGCACCGGGTCCCGCCACCTGGAGGACCGACGGCGGGCCGGTGGGAAGTGCCTCCGGCTCGTACACGTCGGCGTAGCACTCGTCGGCGAGAAGCAAGGTGTCGGAGGCCCTCGCCCGATCGACGAGCGTCTCGAGGGTCGCCGCATCGGTCACGGATCCCGTCGGGTTGTGCGGGGAGCACGTCCATACCATCGCCGCCCGCCGCCACGTTGCATCGTCGATCTGGTCGGCACGGAGCACGAAGTCTCCGGACAACTCGATCGGAGACACGTCGGCGCCGGCGAAGCGGGCGCCTCGCTCGTAGATCGGGTAGCCAGGTGTTCCGTACACGACCGCATCGCCAGCCCGGCGATCTACGAACGCGAGCGGCGTCGAGAAGATCGACTCCTTGGAGCCGGAGGTGGGGAGGACCTGGGTGTCGGGGTCGACCGAGACGTCGAACCTGCGGCGGAGATACGCTGCGATGGTCGCTCGCAGCTCGGGCAAGCCCGCCGTCGTCGGGTATTGCGACACGGCGGGCACGGCCGCCCGCAGCGCATCGGGGATGAAGGGCGGCGTCGGCTCCCGTGGGTCGCCGATCGAGAAGTCGATCACGCGCCTCCCTGCTTCTCGCAGCGTTCGCGCCCGCTCGTGGAGGGTCGCGATGGGATAGGCCCCGAGCTCTGCCAGAACGGGATTGACTCGCATGGGGCAACGGTAGTGCCCTGCACCCGCCGCCAGGCACTTGTCGGACGGCGGGACGGGTCCGGCACCCTCATAAGATGCCTCGCCGTGAGCCGGACCCGGTATCGAGTCGTCTTCACGCTGCTCGGCATCGCCCTCGCAGCGGTGATCGTGCTCGCGGTCGTCCTCAGCCCCAGCGGGCGGGAGACGAAGCTACCGGCAGCGGTCGACTCCTACGCCCCGGTCGATGGCGCCACCGTCCTCCGTCAGACCCAGCTGGTCATCGATATGGCACCGGGTTACGACATCGATCTGGTCGTCGACGGCGTGGCGATTCCCGACGCCGAGATCGACGTGATACCCGAGACGGGTCGATTCACCTGGACACCCGGCCCCGACAAGACGTTGGCCGAGTGGGCGCCTGGGCTACATGCGATCGCCGTGGACTGGGATCGCTCCTCCGGGCTCCCCGACCCGGGCTCACTCCGCTGGAGCTTCCGAGTGCAGTGACCCGCCGCCACGCCTCAGACGGGCGCGGAGCGGACGCGTCGGTCGGAGACGAGCCCCCACAGGGCGAGAGCCAGCGCAACGGTCATCAAGAGGGCGATCACAGCCATTGCGTCCCGCAGGCCGGCGACTTGCGCTTCGGCAGGGGCGTCGGTGGGATCGACCGTCACGCCCGCCCGGGCGGCCACACGGGCCGACCACAGCGTGGCGATGACGGCGATACCGGTGATCTGACCGGTGATGCGGGTGATCGTGAGCATCCCTGACGTGACACCGAGTCGGTGCGTGGGCACCGCCCCGAGCACCGCACTGTTGTTGGGCGACTGGAACACACCGATCCCGACGCCGACGGGGATGGTGAGCAGCACGTAGGCGAACCCCGACGTGTCGACCGACAGCGCCGTGAGACCCAAGTACGCCGCGGCCATGATGGCGAGACCGCTCACGAGCACCGGCCACGATCCGATCTTGTCCGACAACCAGCCCGAGCCCGGCGCCACGACCCCCAATGCCAGCGGTGCGCCCACCAACAACAAACCCATGGTCCGCGTGTCGAAACCGAGCACGTCCTGGAGGTAGAACGGGGCAAGCAGGAACAACCCGGCGATGGCGACGAACGAGAGCCAGCCACACAAGAGGTTGACCGTCAGCCGCGGGTTGCTGAAGAGGGCGAGATCGAGCATCGGCGACGCCACCCGCCGCTCGACGCGAATGAAGAACGCGGTTGCCACGAGGGAGACCGCCAAGAGGCCCAGCACGGCGGCGTCTCCCATCCCGACGTCCTGGGCGAGCGTCAAACCGAGCATGAGCGAGAGCAGCGCCGCGAAGAACGTGGCCCCGCCCACGTAGTCGAAGCGTTCACCGCCGGGCGGCGTCACCGCCGGGACGAAGCGGTGCGCCGTTGCCGTACCGATCACACCCACCGGGAGGTTGACGAGGAAGATCCACCGCCACGACAGCGCATCGATGATGAGCCCGCCGACCGCCGGCCCGATTGCGATGCCGATGGAGACGATGGCTCCGCCGATGCCGAGCGCTCGCCCCCGCTCCGTGGGCGGGAAGGCTTCGGTGAGGATGGCGAATCCGAGGGCGAAGATCATCGCCGCACCGACGCCCTGCACGACACGGAAGCCGATCAGCCACCCGACTCCCGGGGCCAGGCCACACAGCGTCGAGCCGACCGTGAAGAGGGCGAACCCGGAGGTGTAGATCGGCTTCTTGCCGATCATGTCGCCGACGCGGCCGATGGCGAGGGTGAGAGTGGCGAGGGTCAGCAGATAGCCGATCACCACCCACTGCACGACCGGGAACGTGGTGTTCAACTCGGTGACGAGGGTCGGCAATGCGATGTTGACGATGCTCCCGTCGATCGTGCCGAGGAAGATGCCCATCGCGATGGCGACCAGCACCAGCCACTTTCGGCTGTAGTCGACGCCGGGCGGCGGGTGGATCGGAGCAGACACGTGAGGCCTCCGGTTGCGGCCGGCCGAGGCTACTCCGTGACGTCGCAGCCGCTTGCTCCGCAGCGCACTTCCCGCCCCGATCCGCGATCATGCAGCCGCACATGAGCCGGGAGCACACGTGAGCGAGCGCCAGCGCGTGGCGTGGGGCGCGATCATCGTCGCCGCCGTCGTGGTGGTCGGAACGATCGGCTACATGATCCTGTCGGACCTCACGGTGCTCGGAGCGCTCTACCTGACGGTGATCACGATCAGCTCGGTGGGGTATGCAGAGCCGCCCGGCGGCTTCACCACCGCAGGGCAGGCGTTCACGATGGGCGTGATCGTGTTCGGTTTGGGTGCGGCGTTCTACACCGCGGTGGCGGCGCTGGAGATCGGTATCGACGAGGCGGTCGGCGGACGCCGCCAGCAACGACGGGAGGAGCGGATGATCGCAAGGCTGGAGGGCCACGCCATCGTGTGCGGATTCGGCCGGGTTGGAACGAGTGTGTCGACCCGGCTCTCCGTCCAACACCTCGATCTCGTCGTCATCGACGACAACGAGGCCCGCATCGACCTGGCGCGCGCCCTCGGCCACCCCGTGATCCAAGGGAATGCGACCCACGAGGACGTGCTCAGCGCTGCCGGCCTCGACCGGGCCCGGGTGCTGATCGCATGCGTGCACAGCGACGCCGAGAACCTGTCCATCGTGCTGTCGGCGCGCGCCCGTGAGCCCGATCTCTACATCCTGGCGCGGGCGTCGGAGCTCGAGGCCGAGCGCCGCTTGAAGCTGGCAGGTGCCGACCGGGTGATCACGCCGCCCGAGGTGGGCGCCGAGCGACTCGCCGCGCTCGTGCTGCATCCAGGCCTCACGGAGTTCATCGACATCGCCGCCGGGGGGACCCTCTTCGAGTTCCGGGTGGAGGAGTTACTGGTCGGGTTCGAATCGCCGCTGGCAGGGCGCACGCTCGCTGCCGCACGGATCCGGACGGAGACCGGAGCATCGATCCTCGCCATTCGACACGGGGACGGGCGCGCCACCACGAACCCGCCTCCCGAGATGATGATCGAGCCCAAGGACACGCTCGTTGCGATGGGAACCGTCGAGCAACTGCGGCTACTCGAGAGCCTCGTCTGACTTGCGGGTGTGGGACGGGGACCTACTCGGCGTCCACGGTCCCTACCCCTTCGGCGAGAAGGCGCACGAAGGCCGCCTCGTCGAGGACCGGCACGCCCAGCTCCTGGGCCTTCACCAGCTTCGAGCCGGGGTTGGCGCCTGCGACCACGGCCGTGGTCTTCTTCGACACAGAGCCCACCACCTTGCCACCCCGCTCCTCGACGGCTTGCTTTGCGCCGTCCCGACTGAACCCCTCGAGGGTGCCGGTCACCACCACGCTCACCCCGGAGAGGACCTCCGCAAGCGGGCTTGCCTCGGGCTCGGGGTCCTCGAGCCGCACCCCGGCATCCGCCAGCTTCTGCACGAGCCGCTGGTTCTCGGGGTCGGCCGACCACTCGGCCACCGAGCGGGCGATCTCGGGGCCGATGCCCTCGATGGTCACGATGTCCTCCTCGCCCGCCGTCATCAGGGCGGGCACCGAGCGGTATTTGCGGGCGAGGGTCCGGGCCACCGTGCCCCCGACGAGCGGGATGCCCAGCGCGGTGATCAGCCGGCCCACCGGCCGGTCCTTGGCGTCTTCGATGGCCGCCATGAGGTTGCGCACCGAGACCTCGCCCCATCCCTCGTAGCCGAGCAGCGTGTCGGGATCGAGCGTGAAGATGTCGGCGGGGTCGGAGATGACGCCCTCTGACAACAGGAGATCGACCGTCTTGTACCCGAGGCCTTCGATGTCCATGCCGCCCCGCGAGGCGAAGTGGAAGAGGTATTCCCGCAGCCGGCTCGGACAGGCGAAGCCGCCGGTGCACTTGGCCTTTGCCTCGCCTTCGGGGAGGACGATCGGGTTACCACAGAACGGGCAGGTGGCGGGCATGTGCCACACCTCGGCGCCGGGCGGGCGCAGCGACTCGACCGGCCCGACCACCTCGGGGATGACATCACCGGCGCGGCGGACGATCACCGTGTCACCTATGCGGACGTCCTTGCGCTGCAGCTCGCCTTCGTTGTGGAGGGTTGCGTTGGTCACCGACACGCCGCCGACGAAGACCGGCTCCAGAACCGCAAACGGGGTCACGGCCCCGGTGCGACCGACGTTGATCTGGATGTCGCGCAGGAGGGTCGTCTTCTCCTCGGGCGGCATCTTGTAGGCCACCGCCCAGCGGGGGCTCTTCGCCGTGAAACCGGCCTCCGCCTGGTCCGCCAGCGAATCGACCTTGATGACGACGCCGTCCGTCTCAAAGTCGTTGGCGTGGCGATGGGCGAGAGCCTCGGCGACGTAGGCCTCGACGGAGGCGAGATCGGGTACGAGCCGGTTGGCGGGGTTGACCCGCAGCCCGAGGTCACGCAGCCACTCCATGGACTCCCAGTGAGAGGTGAACGCCGGGCCCGCTTCGACGTGCCCGAGCTGGTAGACCCAGATGCTCAGCTTTCGCTCGGCCGTCTTGGCGGGATCCTTCTGACGGACCGATCCCGCCGCGGTGTTGCGGGGGTTCACGTAAGGCCGCTCCCCCAGCTCGGCCTGGCGTGCGTTGAGCTCTTCGAACGCCGACACCGGCATGTAGATCTCGCCGCGCACTTCCATGAGTGGCGCGGGGTCGCCGCGCAGGATCAGCGGGACCGCCTCGATCGTACGTACGTTTGCCGTGACGTCCTCGCCGGTGACTCCGTCGCCGCGCGTCGCCGCCTGGACGAGGCGGCCGCCCTCGTACGTGATCGACACGGCGAGACCGTCGATCTTCAGCTCGCAGACGTAGCCGGACGGTTCCCTCCCGAGGACACGGGCGAGGCGCGCCTGCCACGCTTCGAGCTTCTCGATGGACACGGCGTTGTCGAGCGAGAACATGCGCAGCCGGTGGGTGACGGGAGCGAACGCGTCGCCCACCGGTGCGCCGACGCGCTGCGTCGGTGAATCGGGGGTGATCAGCTCAGGATGCGCCTCCTCGATGGCCTGGAGCTCGCGGAGAAGCGTGTCGTACTCGGCGTCGGACACCTCTGGCTCGTCGAGCACGTAGTACCGGTGGTTGTGGTGGTGGATCAGCTCGCGCAGCTCGGCGGCGCGTCCCGCGGGGTCGCTCACGGCCCGCATTCTGGCGGATCACGAGGTGGGTGTGCGGCGCCGGGCGTCAATCGATGAGGGGCGTCCCGCCACCGGTGAGCGCATGAAGGATCGCCGGGAGATCGGCGGTCATGACTTCAGCGGGGTCGAGATCATCGGGGCCGAACCAAGAGGTATCGACCAGCTCGCCATCTCCTACCCCCACACGCCGGCCGAGCGTCCCCCGAAAAACGACGCCCACGAACTGTACGACCCGCCCGTCGGGGTAGTCGTGACGCTGCGTAGCGGGGTTCGACAGCACGGCAACGATGCGTCCGAGCTCGACCTCCACCCCCAACTCCTCGCGGCATTCACGGAGCGCACATTGCGAGAACGACTCGCCAAACTCGAGCTTTCCGCCGGGAAGACACCACGTGGCATCGTCGCTGCGGCGCCCGAGGAGGATGCGTCCGTACGCGTCGAGAATCGCCACCGCGGCGGTCGGCACCACGTCGCCTACCGTTTGCAGGTCCTCCATGGTGCGAATGTAACCCGCACCCGAACGGGGGGTGCCCTTTCCTGCGGGCGCTACCGTCCCGGCCGTGCAAAACGACCTCAGCTCGACCGCCCTCCTCGTCGTCGACGTCCAGATGGGCTTCGACGATCCGGTGTGGGGACGGCGCAACAACCCGGCGTGTGAGGAGAACATCGCCGCCCTGATCGGCGCATGGCGTGACGCAGGCCGGCCCATCGTGTTCGTGCGTCACGACTCGGTCCTCCCGAACTCGCCGCTTCGTCCCGACCGGCCCGGGAACGCGCTGCGCCCCGAGGTGTCCGGTGAGCCCGACCTCCTCGTCACGAAGAGCGTGAACTCGGCATTCCTCGGCGAGCCCGACCTCGATGCGTGGCTCCGGGAACGGGGTATCAGAGGAGTGGCGATCGTCGGCGTCCAGACCAACTACTGCTGCGAGACGACGGCACGCATGGCCGGCAACCTCGGCTACGACACGTTGTTCGTGCTCGACGCGACCCACACGTTCGATCTCCCCGCGTTCGGGGGCGGGACGATCTCGGCCGATGAGCTGGCTCGGGTCACCGCCAGCAACCTCAATGGCGAGTTCGCCGAGGTGATGATGACAGCGGACCTGCTGGCCTGAGGGCACGAGCACGTATCTCACACGTGGGCCCAGGCATCTCGACCTCGCTCGATTGTGGGCTGCCTCACGACCCTGCGGACCGCAACCGAGCGACGATCCGCTCGAACTCGCGATCGATCCGCTCCTGACGCGTCTCGAACAAGGTCCCGGCGGCCCAACCCCAACCGACTGCGCCGGCAATGACCGCCAGCGCCGACACCACTACGAACACCACCACGATCACTACGCACCTACCCGACTGGCCGCCATGTCTCGACCCGGCACTGTAGTGGCCGCCAGGCGCTGGGCGCGAGGCGGCGCCGGCGCCCGCAACCAATCAGGGCCGAACGGCCCTACCACGGTCGGCTCCCCGTCGAGCGCGATGGGACCACACCGCCATGCGGCTCCCCGGTCGTCGTCGGCTGCGCATTGCCGGCCGAGACGTCGGAGCGGGATGTGATCCGCCGCTGC
Organism: Acidimicrobiia bacterium; assembly: GCA_041611095.1. Taxonomy (GTDB): domain Bacteria; phylum Actinomycetota; class Acidimicrobiia; order Spongiisociales; family UBA5794; genus UBA6912. Next base: position 39,272 of record JBFINP010000021.1, read on the forward strand.
GGCGTGCAGCTCGCGGGAGGCGCACCGAGCTCGGAGGTGAGCCATGGGCGAAGCCGGCGATCCGAGGGGATACGCCCTCTACGAATGGATAAACCGCAGAGCGTGGCCGCTTGCGGCGATCGTCTTGGCGGCGGCCGTCGTGCTTGCAGTCGTCGCACCGATCGTTGCCGACGAGGGCGAACCGTCGTTCGACCCGGGTGGCGAGATCTACGAGACGCGAGATCGAGTCGACGACGTCTTCGCCTCGACGTCGCCGATTCGCACGGCGACGTTCATCGTCGAGGAGCCGTCCGGTGGCGACGTCCTGACCCGGGACGCCCTGCTGGAGCTGCAGCGCAATCAAGCCGCCGTGCTCGCCGACCCCGATGCGCAGGCGCACCTCGCCAGCAGCTTCGACCGAGAGCTTGGCTTCACCATCGACGGCATGTTCTCGATCGCCGATGCCGTCGAGCAGGCGCTCCCGGCAGGTCTCGAGGCAGCGACGAACCCCGATGTGAAGTTGGCGCTCGCCGGCCTTTTGGACGAAGAGGCTCCCACGAGCTCGCTCCGCTTCCTTCTCTCGACGACGTCGACTTCGGCCGAGCCGGCAACGGTCGACGGCCAGACCGTCGAGCTGTGGACTTCGCCGGCCTTCCTGCTCCACGTGCTCTACGACATCGACACGTTCGAATCCGACCGGAGTGTCGAGAGCTTCGGAGCCGAGACCAACCTCGCTGCAGAAGAGTGGCTGCGGGATGTCCAGACGACGCTTCGCGGGGATCAAGGGGCTGTGACCGCCATCGGTATCGCCATCGACCAGGGGCTCGTCGGCAACGAACAGAACCAGGCAGCCGGTCCCTACATCTTTGGTGCGGTGGCGTTCATCCTGATCTTCGTGGGGGCATTGCTTCGCTCGTACTGGGCGGCGATGATCGTCGCCGCCGGACTGGGTGTCGTCATGATGTCCTTCAGCGGCATCAACGCGCTCATCGGGCTCAAGATCAACTCGCCCCTGCTGATAATGGTGGTGCCCATCGCGCTCATCAGCTTCGGCGTCGACTTCTTCATCCACGCCGGGGGCCGGGCGCGCGAGAGCCAGATCGAGGGGCACTCGCGGGCACGCTCCTACCCGCTGGGCCTGACCGCCGTCTTTGCCGCGCTCCTCCTCGCAGCGCTGTCATCGATTGCCGCCTTCTTGTCGAACACCGTCTCCGGTATCCAGGGCATCGTCGAGTTCGGCATCGCCGCGGCCGTCGGGTTGGCTCTGTGCTACCTGGTGCTCGGCTGGCTGGCGCCCAAGCTGCTGCTCTCCCTCGAGGAGCGCATCGGACCGAAACCCGCGGACCCGGGCTACGTACGCACCGTCGGACAGAAGCTGGGATTCCTGGCTGCCGCATTCGTCGGCGGCGTCGCCGTGGCGCTCGCCATCGTGTTCCCATCGATCGGATGGGTGGCGTATCTCGTCTTCTTGGCGCTCTTCCTGTACGTCCCCTACCTCCTCACCCGGCGCCGCAACCGCAGAGCGCTGAAGGCGGGGCGCCCGCTGACCGACGAGGTCAAGGGTGCCGGACACGGGTTCCGGGCGGCGGGCACGGTCGTGCACTTCCTGGCCAGGTGGCGCGTCTTCACCATTCCGGTCGTCGCCGCCCTCGCCGTCCTCGGCCTCATCGGAGCGTCCCAGGTGGAGCGCGGCTTCGAGATCAAGGACTTCTTCTCGTCTCGCACCGACTTCGTCAAGAGCCTCGACAAGCTCGAGCAGTACTACGGGAGCGGAGGGGGTACCGAGGATTACGTCTACATCGAGGGCGACCTCACGGCACCCGGCACGCTGCGGGCGTTGGAGGCGACGCGTGCCGAGATCGCAGACTCGGACGCGGAGTTCCGCCGCGACTTCAACGGCGATGTCGAGTTCCTCCCCAACGCCGTCACCGTCGTGCGCCTGGCGACCGCGTCGCGCACCATGGCCGCCGAGGTGGCGGCCGCCACCGGAGTCGAGATCACCGATGGAGATGGAGACGGTCTGGCCGACACACCCGTGCAGATTGCCGCCATCTACGACTACGTACGTGAGAACCCGGTCGTCAATGACACCGGTGCGGTCGTCTTCCGCCTGGATCAAACCGAGACGTTCCTCCACGTCGACGGTGAGGTTCAAGCCACGCTGGTGGCGGCATCGATCGCAACCATCACGGACTCGGACATCATCCTCGCGGCCCGCGAGGTGTTGCAGGATGCGGCAGATGATCTCACTGCAACCCTCGCCGGCGAGGACGTGACGGTGTCGATGTCGGGTGGGGCGATCACGAGCCAAGAGACGCTGCAGTCATTCGTCGATGCGATGCTCGTGTCGCTGCCCGTGGCGGTGGCGCTGACGATGGTGCTGGTGTTCCTCACCTTGTTCTTCGTCTTCCGCCACTACGGCCGGCGGCTGGCGTCGGTCCTGAAGCGGTCGGGACGGTACGCCGCCATATCGATGGTGCCGATCCTCCTGGTCGTCGCCTGGGTGTACGGCTTCATGTACCTCGTCGGGTACAGGATCAACCTGATCACCGCGACGATCGCCGCCATCTCGATCGGCGTCGGCGTCGACTACGCGACGCACTTCACCGTGCGGTTCATCGAGGAGTTCGAGCACGAGCCGAGCCGCTTCCCGGCGCTGCGCAGGGCGGGTGAGGGCACCGGTGGAGCGCTCGCCATCTCGGCGGCGACGTCGATGACCGGCTTCCTCGTGATGGCCCTCGCCCCGATGCCGATGTTCGAGACCTTCGGCGTGCTCACCGCCGTGATGATCGGGTTCTCGCTCCTCGTGTCGTTGCTCATTCTTCCCAGCCTCCTGCTCCTGGTCACGCCTTCGCGCAAGGGTGATGAGCGAGAGCGGATGATCGCCGAGGTCACCCAGGGCGGGGAGTTCGATTACGAGCCGCACGCGAGGGAGACGGCGATCCGGGGAGGGGACAGCCCCGGGTAGATAGGGCCCTCGGTCCCTGCCGGAGACCCCGTTCGGGCGGCAGCCTCGGGCTCGCCACCCTGCCCCCGCGCCGTCTCAGCCGAAGCGGCGCCCGTGTACCACCGGGCAGCGGCTACTCCGCGGCGGCGTAGTTCACCATCCAGTTGATGCCGAACTTGTCGGTGCACATCCCGAAGTCGGCGCCCCAGAACTGGCGCTCGTACGGCGCCGTGATCTGCCCGCCTGCGGCCAGTCCCTCGAAGATCTCGTGACCCTGCTCGGCGCTGTCCGGTGCGATGCTGATCGCGACCGAGTCGCCGAACGTCGTCGATCCCATGCCCGACGGCCGGTCGGAGCCCATCAGGATCTGCCCGTCGCCGAGTGACAGGCTGATGTGCATGATCTTGTCGGCGTCCTCCGGTCGGCTGGGCATGTCGGAAGGCCCTTCGGAGAACTTGTTGAGATCCAGGAACTCGCCTCCGAACACGGAGCGATAGAACTCGAAGGCCTCTTCGCAGTTGCCGTCGAAGCCGAGGTACGGGTTGACGCTGGGCATGGCAATCTCCTCGCAGTGGTCTGGCGCAAGTGCGCCCGCTCGCTCCTAGAAAGCCTACGTGGCCTCGGAGACGACGGCCGGCTCCTGGACGAGCCCGATCATGTTGCCGTCGGCATCCTTGACCGTGGCGATGAGCTTGCCGCCTCCGACGTCCCTTGCCGCCTCTACCACCACAGCGCCGTGAGCCGTGAGCCGGGCGAGCACGGTTCCGACGTCGTCCACGTGCCAGTAGCCCACAGGGCCGGTCATGCCCCTGCGATGCCCGTTCGGATCGAGCCCGATGTCCTGGCCGGCGACATTGAAGCCGACGTAGTGAGGCCCCTCTACGACCGGCACGTCGCCGAGGAGCGCTTCGTAGAGCCGGGTGGCCGCGGCGAGATCCGTGACCGGAAAGACCACCGTCCTCATTCCTGCGGTCATCGCAACCTCCTCGAGCCGGCGCCGCAGGCCGGCCAATCCTCAGAATGGACCTTGCGAGTCGCCTTTGTAGTCATCGCGCACCTCGACACCAACTCGACGCAGCTGGTCGACGGCCCTGCGTAGGGCTCTGGGCAGCGAAGTCCCCTTGTCCACGAGGTGGGGACTTCGGATCGCGTCGAGCGCCCTCGCCAGCCCGTTGCGTATCCGTTGTGCCCACATCTTGATCCCGATCAGCACCCCTCCACCCAAGAGCGCCGCGGTGGTCGCCCCGGCTGCAATGTTGTCGACTCCAAACCCACTCGCATCGAGCGCTCCCGTGCCTGCGGCCACGGCTACACCGAGCCCAGCGGCACCGGCGAGGAGACCGAGGGCCAGCCGCCGCAGGTTGGACGTGTCGGCCTCGATCACGACGAGTTGCTCGTCGTCGGTCGCTGGTCGCACCGAGGTCTCCACGCCTGAGCTGGTTCGTAACGACTGCGATCCGCGCGACATGCGCAACGACTTGCGCACGAACGCACCGAACCCGCGGTCGCGTTCCCACGCCGTCCGGGCCGCGTTCTCGGCCCGCTTTCGCATGCCCTCGTGATTGATCATCCATGCATCGACGGTGGTGCGCACCCCCGCCGGGCTGCCGGCGACGAGCCCGTGCACCGTCATGACGTCGTCGACGACGAGCCGATCGAGCCAATCCGGCTCCTCCACCTGGACGCGGAGTAATTCTTCGAGCAGCGCCTGCTGCAGGTGACGACGGTCGATGTCGAGCTCGTCGGCAATCTGCTCGAGCATCTTGGTGTCCAGCGTGCCGCTGGGGTCGGGGCCCGGGCCTCGCGTCTGGAGCTCGATCGCTCGCTGCAAGATGCGTTCCGCCTCGTCGGCGCTCAGCTCTTGGAGCCGGTCGGCCACCCGGCGGGCGTCGGCGCTCAGCTCGGGCGGGCTCTCCCGGCGGCTCGCTCGTTCGCGTTCCACCGCCTCAGTATCGCGGATGGCGGGTCGACTGCAGCGTCCGGGCGATCGTGCCGCCTCCGAGCACCTCGTCGCCCCGGTAGAACACGGCCGCCTGCCCCGGGGCGATTCCCAGCTGCGGATCGGTGAAGTCGACACGCCACGCGGCACCATCCTGATGGAGCACCCCGGGAACGGGCCGAGATCGATACCTCACTTTGACCGACACCGAACGATCGGCGGGTGCGGCACCGGCGACAAACGAGACACCCTCGACGACGCAGCCCCGCACCTCGAGTTCCCGCTTCCGACCGATGACGATGGTCGCCGTCGACGGCTCGATGTCCACGACGTAGCGCGCCTCGCCCAAGGCGACTCCGAGCCCCTTCCGCTGCCCGATCGTGAAGTCCACGGTGCCGCCGTGGCGCCCCACCTCGACGCCCTCGGTGTCGACGATCACGCCGGGACGCGCCGCCTCGGGGAACTCCTCACGAAGGAAATCTCGATAGTCGCCGGTTCGGACGAAACAGAGGTCCTGGCTGTCCGGCTTCGATGCGGTCCGCAACCCCAAACGTGCGGCGTGGCGACGGACATCGTCCTTCCTCATCTCACCGACCGGGAGGCGGATCCGCGCCAGCTCCCGCTGACCGAGCATGTGGAGGACGTATGACTGATCCTTGGAACCATCGACGGCGGCGAGAAGGTGAAAGCCATCGTCATCACGGCGAATACGGGCGTGGTGGCCCGTGACCAGGACATCGCATCCCAGAGCCGCCGTGCGCTCCAGCAGGGCACGGAACCGCACGGTCCGGTTGCATTCGATGCACGGGTTCGGCGTCCGACCGTCCATGTAGTCGGCGCCGAAGCGGTCGACGACCTCGCTGCGGAACTCGTCGACGTAGTCCAGCACGTAGTAGGGCATGTCGAGCTGGGCTGCGACACGGCCGGCATCTTCTGCGTCGGCGACGGTGCAGCAGCCCGCAGTCGGCATCTCCCCGGCCGCCCCCTCCCACTGCTTGAGCGTCACGCCGACGACGTCGTGACCGTCTTCGAGCATGAGCGCGGCGGCGACCGAGCTGTCGACGCCCCCCGACATGGCGACGAGGGCTCTCATCGAAGGTCCTCGACGACCTTGCCGACGATGTCCGCGGCGAAGGGCCCGTCGCCGGACTGGGTCACCCAGCCGAAGCTGAATCGCACGCACTCGCCGGCCTCGACCGCCGTCATCCCCATCGCGGCGAGGACGTGGGAGATGTCGATGGCACCGCTGTGGCATGCGGAACCCGCAGCAGCCGCGATTCCCGCCTGATCCAGGCGGATGAGCAGGGTCTCGGCGCCGACGCCGGGGAAGCGCACGTGGGAGTGCTGAGGCAGCCGAGCATCGAGGGGTGCATTGACCACGAGATCGGGGACGTACCCGCGGAGCCCATCCTCGAAGGCGTCTCGTGCGGCGGCGACGCGGTGCCGGTACGAGTTGCGGTCGGCCACCGTCGCCTCCATCGCCGCCACCATGCCGGTGATTCCTACGACGTTGTGGGTGCCCGAGCGCCGGCCCAGCTCCTGACCGCCACCATGGAGCACCGGCTCGAGCTCGACGCCGTTGCGGACGTACAGGAGCCCTACCCCTTTCGGCCCACCGAACTTGTGGGCCGCCAGTGACAGCAGCGACACTCCGAGGGCCGCAACGTCCACCGGCTCGGCGATGAACGCTTGCACGGCATCGGTGTGCACGGGCACTGTCGGTGCGGCGGCCGTCACCGCCTCGGCCACCGCGGCCACCGGCTGCACCACGCCGGTCTCATTGTTGGCGGTCATCACCGAGACGACGGCGGTGCCTTCGGTGACCGCCGCACCCGCGGCCGAAGGGTCGACTCGTCCCGAGCGGTCGACAGGCACGATCGTCACGTCGCAGCCCATCGTGGCCAAGAAACGTGCCGTCTCCAGCACGGCATCGTGTTCGGTCGCCACCGTGACGATCCCGCCACGCTGCCCGCCCACCAACGCTCGCCCCGCGATGGCCAGGTTGTCGGCCTCGGTGCCACCACCCGTGAAAACGATCTCGAGGGGATGGTCGGCGCCGATCAGGTCGGCCGCCCGCTCTCGTGCAGCTTCCAGGACGTTCTTCGCACGCCGCGACACGCCGTGGAGACCCGAGGGGTTGCCGTACCCGTCGGCGGCGAGCGCCGCCATCGCCTCCGTCGCCTCGGGGCGCAGCACGGTGGTCGCAGCGTGGTCGAGATACAGCATCGCCCTCATTTTCGCAGCGTGCCACGCACCAGGTGACATCGGGGTGGGCGCCGCCGCACCAGCGCCTACCCTTGGCGCCATGTCCCTGTACGTGCTCGACGACCCGGGAGCGCTCGTGAGACCCGCGCTCATCGTCGCGCTCGACGGGTGGGTCAACGCCGGTGAAGCCGGAACGACGGCGGCGGCAACCATCGCCGGGGAGGGCGACGTCATCGCCCGTTTCGACTCCGACGCGCTGTACGACTACCGGGCCACACGGCCCACCGTCGACTTCCTCGAGGGTGTGATGAGCGACGTTGCCTGGCCCGAGATGACTCTCACGCGGACCGCTCACCCGACCAGGGATCTCCTCGTCCTGACCGGCATCGAGCCGAACTGGAGCTGGCAACGCTTCGCCCGCGAGATCGCCGAACTGGCGAAGACCCTCGACGTCGAGGAGCACGTGTCGCTGGGCGGAATCCCGTGGGCGGCTCCGCACACCCGCCCGGTCACCACGATCGTCACGGCTTCGGA
>JBFINP010000022.1:0-43582 GCA_041611095.1 Acidimicrobiia bacterium
ATGTCGCGTTGCGAGAAGTTGAGCTGCGGACCGATGTCGCGCACCCGCAGCCACTGGAGCACCGAGAAGGTGAAGGCGGCGGCGAGGCTGATGCCGGCGACGAGCCCCCAGGCCCGCCTCCCCAAGCGCAGGGTCACCTCGACGATGAGCACGACGAGGGCGCCGAGCAGCAGCACGACTTGCGGCGCGATGGGGAGGAAGCCGATGTTCGCCATCAGTCCCCCTCGCTCGCGGCTTCGGCCGCCACTGGGAGGTCGGCGATCCGTCCGTACTCGGGCACGTCGTAGTCGGTGGTCGCCTCGATGCGGTCGAGGATCACCTCGACCGACGGCTCGATGCGATCGAGGGCCGGCTTCGGGTACACCCCCAGATAAACGATCAGCACGGCCATCGGCACGAGGATGACGACCTCGCGGAGATCGAGGTCGAGCAGCTTCTCGTTCTCGGTCCTGGTGATCGGACCGGTGAATACACGCTCGTACGCCCACAGCAGGTACACGGCGGCGAGGACGACACCGCTGGTGGCCAGGATGGTGTGGACCGGGAACTCGAGGTAGCTGCCGAGCAGGATCGTGAACTCGCCGATGAAGCCATTGAGACCGGGCAGGCCGGCCGAGGCAAACGCGGTGAAGAGGAAGAACCCGGCGAAGACGGGCATCACCTTTGCGATCCCTCCGTAGTCCTCGATCTGCCGGGTGTGGCGTCGGTCGTAGATCATCCCGACGAGGAGGAACAGGGCACCGGTGGTCAGGCCGTGGTTCACCATCTGGATGACGCCCCCTTGCAGGCTCTGGCTGGTGAGGGCGAAGGTCCCGAGCACGATGAAGCCGAGATGGCTGACCGACGAGTAGGCGACGAGCCGCTTGACGTCGGGCTGGACGATCGCCACCGCCGCCCCGTAGATGATGCCGATGACGGCGAGGGTCGCCAGCCACGGCGCCAGACGGACCGTGGCGTCCGGGAACAACGTCAGGTTGAAACGCACGAACCCGTAGGTCCCCAGCTTCAGCAGCACACCGGCCAGCAAGACGGATCCAGCGGTGGGGGCCTCGGTATGGGCGTCCGGCAGCCAGGTGTGGAGCGGGAACAACGGCACCTTGATGGCGAAGGCGATGCCGAAGGCCAGGAACAGCCATAGCTGCGTCGTGCGCGACAGCTCGAGATCGAGGAGCTGCTGGAAGTCGAACGTGATGCCACCGAGCTGGTCGCCGGCGATCACCCCGAGGGCGATGATCCCGGCCAGCATCAGCGCCGAACCGAAGGCGGTGTACAGCACGAACTTGATCGCGGCGTACACCCGGTTGGCGCTCCCCCACATGCCGATGAGGAGGTACATGGGGACGAGGGTGACCTCGAAGAACACGAAGAAGAGGATGAGGTCGAGAGACAGGAACACACCGATCAGCCCGGTCTCGAGCACGAGCATCGAGACCATGTAGAGCTTGACGTTCTTGGTGATCGACGCCGACGCAAGGATCGAGATCGGGAACAGCAGCGTCGTCAGGGCCACGAGGAGCAACGAGATCCCGTCGACACCGAGGTTCCACGAAACGCCCCAATGCTCGAACCACAGCACTCGCTCTGTCAGTTGGAACCCGGGCTCGCCCACCTCGAACACGTACAACACGTAGCCGGCGACCGCCAACGGCAACAGGCTCACGGCGGCGGCGACCGGGAGCAGCAGCTCGCGGCGACGCATCGGAATCGACATCACCGCCAGCGCTCCGACGGACGGGAGGATCACGAGCAGCGCCAGCAAGGGGAAGCTCACCATCCCGCCCCTCTCGCCAGCAGCCACACGACGAGACCCACGGTGCCGGCCAGGATTCCCAGACCGTAGCTACGAGCGAATCCCGTCTGGAGGCGACGCACCGACGAAGCGGCGAGCTGGAAGACACGGCCCACGCCGTTGACCGCCCCGTCGACGACCTTGGCGTCCGCTGTGAAGGCGAGGACCTCCGCACCCTTGCGCCCGGGTGAGACGACGGTCGCCCCGTACAGATCGTCTACCCGGTACCCGTGCTCGAGGAGATCCCAACGGGCTCCCGCCTCATCGGGAAGCGGGCGGCGCAGGTAACGGCGCCAGGCGACGAGGATGCCGAAGAGGCCTGCGGCCACCGAGATCGCGGCGAGAACCCACTGCGTGGCTGCCTCGGGCAGGTGGGCCTGCTCGACGTTCTCGAACGCCGGCTCCAGGAAGTGCTCGAGGCTGGGGAGCCACGGCGTGTTGATGAGGCCGCCGACGGCGGAGAGCACGGCGAGACCGACGAGTGGCAACGTCATGACCGACGGCGACTCGTGGGGCTCGACGTCGGACCTCGGCTCGCCCCAGAACGTCAGGAACATCAGGCGGCTCATGTAGAAGGCGGTGAGGGCCGCCGTGACGATGCCGATCGCCCAGAGCGCGACGTACCAGCCGCCCTGGTCGTAGGTCACGGCGAGGATCTCGTCCTTGGACCAGAAGCCGGAGAAGATCGGGATCCCCGATATGGCCAGCCAGGCGACCACCATCGTGGCGAACGTCACCGGCAGCTTCTTGCGCAGCCCGCCCATCTTCCACATGTCCTGCTCGTCGTGCATGGCGTGGATAACGGATCCGGCGCCGAGGAAGAGCAAGGCCTTGAAGAAGGCGTGGGTGAGCAGGTGGAACACACCGGCTACGTACCCGGCGACACCGACGCCCAGGAACATGTAGCCGAGCTGGCTGATCGTCGAGTAAGCGAGCACCCGCTTGATGTCGCGCTGCCCGATGGCGATCGTCGCCGCAAAGAGTGCGGTCACCGCACCGACGGTCGCGACCGCACCTGCCGAGAACGGCGCCAGCTCGAAGAGAGCGCCGGAGCGGGCGACGACGTAGACGCCGGCGGTGACCATGGTGGCGGCGTGGATGAGCGCCGACACCGGAGTGGGACCCTCCATGGCATCGGGCAGCCACACGTACAGCGGGATCTGCGCCGACTTGCCGGCGGCACCCACGAGCAGCAGCAGCGTGATCGCGGTCGCCATCCCTGTCGACAGCGCCGTCTCCGCTCCCGCAAACACCGGCTCGAAGGCCAACGTGCCGAAGCTCAGGAAGATGAGCATCAGGGCTATGAGGAAGCCGAAGTCGCCGATACGGTTGACGATGAACGCCTTCTTCCCCGCGGCGGCTGCCGAAGGACGCTCGAACCAGAAGGAGATGAGGAGGTAGGAGCTGAGGCCCACGAGCTCCCAACCCACGAACAGCACGCCGAAGCTGTCGGCGAGCACCAGGATGAGCATGGAGGCGATGAACAGGTTGAGGTATGTGAAGAACCTGCCGAAGCGCTCGTCGCCGTGCATGTAGCCGATGGCGTAGACGTGGATGAGGAAGCCGACCCCGGTCACGATCAGCGTCATCAGCACCGACAGCGGGTCCCACAGCAGCGCAGCGTCGAGACCCAGTGCGGGCATCCACGAGAAGAGGAAGATGCGGACGTGCTCGAGATCCCCCTCGAAGGCGGGGACGGCGGCGACTGCGGCGATGACGAACGAGACGCCGACGAGCGCCGAGGCCAGGTAGCCCGCCCACGGTTCGCCGAGGCGCCTGCCGAAGACTTGGAGTACCCCGTAGCCCGCCAGGGGCAGCGCGATGACGAGCCACAGGACGTCCTGGGCCGTTCCGACGGCGCCGGTGGCCTCGGCGGCGAGGAGCATCGCCGTCACCCGCTCATTCCCGCCAGCTCATCGACGCTGGCCGTCGAGCGTCTCCGGAACACGGCCACGATGATCGCCAGTCCCACCGTCACCTCGGCGGCGGCGACCACCATCACGAACAGGACGCTGAGCTGCCCCTCGAGGAGACCCACCGCACGCCCCGCGGCCACGAAGGTCAGGTTCACGGCGTTGAGCATCAGCTCGATCGACATGAACATGACGAGGGCGTTGCGCCGCAGCAGGATGCCGGCGGCGCCGATGCCGAACAGGGCCGCACCGAGCGCCAGGTACCAGCCGACGGTGACGGTCATGGCGAATCGGCCTCCGCCTGGACCACCTCGGCGGCCGCCTCTCTCACTCGGGGCGAGAACTGGGCGAGGGCGATCGTGCCCACCGCCGCGATCGTGAGCAACAGCACCGTTGCCTGGAAGGGGATCAGCCAGGTCCCGAACAGCTCGTCGGCGACGTTCTCGATGGTCCCGTTGACCTCGCCCCCGCTGAAGATGCCGAATCCCGTGACCCACGCGGCTCGGCCGGCCACGATGATCAGCACGAGCAGCCCGCCGCTCAACAGGAGCGCCAGCGGACGCTGGAAGGGAAGCCGCTCGGTGGTGTCCTCGGCCTTGTCGACCCCGATCAGCATGATGACGAAGAGGAACAACGTCATCACGGCGCCGGCGTAGATGATGACCTGCACGGCGGCGACGAAATGAGCGTCGTTGAGGACGTAGAACACGGCCATCGAGAACATCGACGTCAGCAGCCCCATCGCGCTGTAGATGGGGTTGCGGGCACCGATCATGACGAGGCCGCCCGCGATCGAGGCGATGGCGAAGATGATGAACACGACGGTCTCGGCCGTCATGTGCCCTCTTCCTCCGCCGGGGCCGCCGACTGGCCCCGTTCGGGGGGACGCAACCCGACACCGGCAGACGGCGTCCACGCAGGGACGCCCTCGTATGCGGCCCGCCCCGACGGGGACGTCGCACGCATCCAGCCGTCGGCGAGCTTCAGCTCGGCGAGGTCGATGAGCGGTCCGGCCGGTTGGGGATGGTTGGGCGTGCCGTCGCGCCCGACCAGGAGCTCGTCCTTCGTGTAGATCGCATCGTCCCGGTTCTCCACCGACATCTCGAACAGCTGGGTCATCGTGATCGCCTCGGTGGGGCACGCCTCGACGCACAGCCCGCAGAAGATGCAACGCAGCATGTTGATCTCGTAGACGAAGCCGTATCGCTCTCCCGGGCTCACCGGGTCCTCGGGCGGGTTGTCGGCGCCGCGAACGTAGATGCACCGGGCCGGGCACACGCCGGCACACAGCTCACATCCGATGCACTTCTCCATGCCGTCGGGATAGCGGTTGAGCACGTGGCGGCCATGGAACCGCTGTGGCTTGACTCGCTTCTCGTGGGGGTACTTCGTGGTCACCCGGGGACGGGACATCTGGCGGAGCGTCACGGCGAACCCCCGGAAGGGACCGAGCATGTCTGCGAACCAACCCATCGCTACCCCCTCAGGCCCACGGCAGGCCGAATCGACGTACGCCGACGGCGAGCGTCGCCAGCACGATCCACACGAGGCTCACCGGGATGAGCCGCTTCCAACCAAACGCCATCAGCTGGTCGTACCGCATCCGCGGCAGCGACGCTCGGATCCAGATGAACACGAACACGAAGAAGAACGTCTTGGCGAGGAACCAGATGATCGGGAAGATCCACGAGATCGAATCGGGGGTCCCGAAGGTCGGACCGGCCCATCCCCCGAAGAAGATCGTCACCGTGATGGCAGAGATGTTGAACACGTTGATGTACTCGGCGAGGAAGAACAGGGCGAAGCGGAACCCGCTGTATTCGGTGTGGTAGCCGCCGACGATCTCGGATTCGGCCTCCACGAGATCGAAGGGTGGGCGGTTCGTCTCGGCGACGCCTGCGATGAAGAAGATGAGGAACGACGGGATGAGCACGACGTTCCACACACCGAGGAAGCCGAGAATCGAACCCGATTGCGCCTCGACGATGCCCGTCAGCGAGGTCGTGCCGGCGAACATGATCACCGGGACGAGCGCAAGCCCCATCGCCGCCTCGTAGGAGATCATCTGGGCCGACGCACGCACGGCACCGAGCAGGGGGTACTTCGACCCGGAGGACCAACCCGCCAGGACGACGGCGTACACCGCCAGGGAGCTGAACGCCAGGATGTACAAGAGCCCGACGTTGAGGTCGACACCGACCGGCGTGATGACACGATCGCCGATCGTGAACGAGGGTGCGATCGGGATCACCATGAAGATGAGGAGGGCCGGCACCAGCGCGGCGACCGGAGCGGCGATGTACAGCCCCCACTGCACACGGTGCGGCGTGACGTTCTCCTTGAAGATCAGCTTCACCCCGTCGGCGAGAGTCTGCAGGATGCCGTAGGGACCGGCGCGGTCCGGTCCGATCCGGTTGTGCATGTCGGCGACCACCTTGCGCTCCATCCACACCAGGAAGATCGTGACGTTGAGGAGCAGGCCGAAGACGATCACGACCTTGATCGCCGCCTCGAGGAAGATCTCCCAGAAGCTCAGCTCGGGCTGGGTGGCGAGCTGCGCCAGCACCGCAAGGCCGTCGACCATCACTCCTCCTCCCCGCCGTCCGTCGCGTGGACCGTCACGGACTGCGGTGAGCCGAGCGGAGCGGTGGCGGCGAGGTTGGCCGGAACGTAGACAGCGCCCTCGGCCAGGGTCTCGTCGATGCGGACGGGCAACTCGACGGCGGCATGCTCGGACACGACCCGAACGGACTCACCTTCGGCGACACCCAGCTCTGCGGCGTCCGCCGGGTGGACGGCGACGAAGGGATCGGGCATCAGCTGCGCCAGTGACGGCGCCATCCGGGTCCGTACCCCGTCGTCGTAGAGAACCCGGCCCGAGTGCAGGGCGAGACCTTCGCTCACCGAGCTCGTGGCTGCGTCGACGGGAACGTATTGAAGCTGCTGCTCACCCTCGGCCGTCGGCATCACGACACCTTCACGGCCCTCGCCCCAGTCGAGCACGTCCCACGACAGACCTCGGTAGGCCGGGGCCACGGCGGCGATCTCCTTCGCCAGCGTCTCGGCGGTCGGAGCGCCCAGCTCGGCGCCCATGCGACGGGCGAGCTCGTCGAGAACCGACCACATCTGACGCGACTGGCCGGGGCCGGCCAGGAGTCGGTTGACCTTCTGCACCCTCCCCTCGAGGTTGGTCACGGTGCCCTCGATCTCCGAGAAGGCCTCCACGGGGAACACCACGTCGGCGAGGCGAGACGAATCGGTGAGGAAGAGGTCGAGCGCAACGACGAAGTCGGCGGTGTCGAGCGCCGCATGCGCCAGGGTCGGATCGGGGTGATCACGCACGGGGTCGGCCCCATACAGCACGACCGCACGCAGCCGGCCGTCCCGCAGGCCTTCCAGGATGCCCGTCGCATCCCAACCCGCCTGCTCGGGGAGCGGCCCCCAGACCTCCTCCAGCGCCGATCGCGCCGCAGGGCTCGTCGCCGCCGCACGTCCGGGCAGCAGCGAAGGCGAGAGTCCCATGTCGAGGGCGCCGAGTACGTTGGAGCGTCGGACCACCGGCATGATCCCGGCGCCGGGCAAATCACGGACGAAGGCGGCGACCGCTTCGGCGAGACGCGGGTCCTCGCCCCTTCCGGTGCGGCCGACGATCGCAACCACAGGGCCATCCGCGAGATCCTCCCGGAGCTCGGCGTACGTGCCCTCACCGGCGACGAGCGCCCGGAGCACGTCGGGCCCCTGGCCCGGGCGGTACGTGACCTTGTGGTCGGCAACGTCGTCGAGACCGGTCCGGCGGGGGTGGACCACGATCAAGGTGGCACCGAGCTCCGTGGCGGCCCGACGCACGCGCAGGTACAAGACCGGCAGCTCTTCTTTGAGGTCCCCCGCCCACAGCAGGATGGTCTTGGCCCGCTCCAGATCCTCGATCCTCGCCCGCGGGCTCAGCCCGACGACGAAGTCGGGATCGAGCCCGTCGCCCATCTGGGCATCGATGTGTGGGGTGACCACACAGGTGCGGAGGAACTTGCCGAAGGCGAAGGCCTCCTCATTGGTCCCATGGGCGCCTCCGAGACCGGCGACCTCGCTGCCGGGGAAGGTCGCCAGCCGCTCGGCGGCGAGATCGAGCGCCTCGCCCCACGTCGCCTCGACGAACTCGTCGCCGGCTCTGACGAGCGGCGTCGTCAGCCGCTCGGGCGAATGCAGGTATTCGAAGATGAACCGATCCTTGTCGGACAGCCAGCCCTGGTTGGTCGGCCCGTTGTCGACGCCGTTGATCCTCACGACTTCGTTCTGGCTCGATTGGACCGACACCTTGGAGTGGACGGCGTCGACGAGCGAGACGCTCTCCACCGCTTCGAGGTCCCAGGGGCGGGCACGGAACCTATAGGGCTTGGCGGTGAGCGCTCCCACCGGACAGATCTGCACGGTGTTGCCCGAGAAGTAGGACGCAAAGGGCTCGTCGGGGAAGTTGAGCACCTGCGTGGCGCCACCCCGCTCCTTGAACTCGATGAGGGGATCCCCTGAGATCTCGTCGGAGAACCGGGTGCAGCGGGCACACAGGATGCAGCGCTCGCGATCGAGCAGCACGAGATCCGAGATAGGAATCGGCTTCTCGAAGTGACGCTTCTCTTCCACGAACCGGCTCTCGCCGGGCCCGTAGGCCATCGTCTGGTCCTGCAGCGGGCACTCCCCTCCCCGGTCGCACACGGGGCAGTCGAGCGGGTGGTTGATGAGGAGGAACTCGAGAATGCCCTCCTGCGCCTTGACGACCACGTCGGACCTCGTGTCCACCACCATGCCGTCGTTCACGGGCATGGTGCACGAGGTGGTGAGCAGCTTGCCGCGCGGCGTCTCCACCTCGACGAGGCACATCCGGCACATCCCCACGGGCTTCATGCGCGGGTGCCAGCAGAAGCGCGGGATGTAGGTGCCCGTCTCCTCGGCCGCCTTGATGAGCAACTCCCCGGCGGGGACTCGCTGCTCCACGCCGTCGATGGTGATCGAGACCACGCTGTCGGTGCGATCAGCCAACCGGCGCCTCCTCGAGATCATCGCGGGAACCGGCGGATACGATCATCGCCTCGACCTCGTCACGGAAGTACGTCATGATCGACCGGATCGGCGACACCGCCGAAGGGCCGAGCGGGCAGATGGTCGTCTGCGCAGGCGGCCAGCGCAGACCCGGGCTGATGTTGTCACAGACATCGAGGAGCAGGTCGAGGTCCATCAGGCGCCCCTCGCCGTTGAGGATCCGCCACAGCATGCGCTCCAGCCACGTCGTTCCTTCGCGGCAGGGTGTGCACTGGCCGCACGACTCGTGGGCGAAGAACTTGACCACCCTGTGCGCCGCGGCAACGACGTTCGTCATCTCGTCCATCACGACGACGGCACCCGACCCCAACATCGACCCGTGCCTGCCCGTGTCGTCGATCGTGACCGGCAGGTCGAGGTGCTCGTCGGGCACGAACCACGGCGCCGAGGCGCCACCGGGAATCCAGCACTTAATGGCGCGGTCGGCGGGGATGCCGCCCGCCAGGTCGTAGAACAGCTCACGCCAGCTCATGCCCATCACGATCTCGTAGTTGCCAGGCTTGGCGACGTGACCCGAGAGCGAGAAGAGCCGGGTGCCCGCCGATGTCTCGGGGCCGATCGTGGCGTACGCTTCACCGCCGTTGAGGACCATCCACGGGACGTTCGAGATCGTCTCGACGTTGTTCACGATCGTCGGCTTGCCGTAGAGGCCTTCGACCGCAGGGAACGGCGGCTTGATGCGAGGCTCGCCGCGCCGGCCCTCCAATGAGTTGAGCAGCGCTGTCTCCTCACCGCAGATGTACGCACCGGCACCGAGGTGGACGGTCACCTCGAGGTCGAAGCCCGAGCTTAGGATGTCCGACCCCAGGTAGCCCTTCGCATACGCCTCGTCGATCGCGTGCTGCACCCTCCGGGCCGGCCGCGGGTACTCGCCGCGGATGTAGACGAAGGCGTGGTGCACGTCGAGGGCGTAGGACGACAGGATGATGCCCTCGACGAGTTGGTGAGGGTCGCGCTCCAGCAACTGGCGATCCTTGAAGGTCCCGGGCTCCGATTCGTCGCCGTTGATCACCAGGTAGCGGGGACGCATCGCCTGAGGCAGGAATCCCCATTTGACCCCGGTCGGGAACCCGGCGCCACCACGACCCCGGATGTTGGACGCCTTGACGATGGCGGCGACCTCTTCGGGTGCCATCTCGAGGCCGCGCCGCAGTGCCTCGTATCCGCCGGTCGCCTCGTACCGCTCCATGGTGTGGGAGTCGGCGGGATGTGCGTCCATGCGCTCTGTGAGGATCAGCGGAGCGTCGCTCATGCCTCACCTGCGCTTCCGTAGGGGCCGAAGGCGGGAACGGCAGCCACGGCACCCTCCTGCTCTGCGGGACCCCAGTCGAACGATCGCTGCCCACCGAACAGGCTCTGCATCTCATCACTCGACACGACCTCGGGTCGGGCGGTGCGCAGCCAGTTGCACATCAAGATCGCCTTGTCGGGCTCGACACCCTCGACCAGCTCGTAGTTCACCTGCACGGCCGGGGCGCCGCCGCAGGCCCCGATGCATTCGACGTGCTCGACGCTGAACAAGCCGTCCTCGGACGACTCACCGTCGGGTATGCCCGTCGCCTCCTCGACGGCGTCGAGCACGTCGTCGGCGCCGAGCAGATAGCAAGAGATCGACGTGCAGACCGAGACCAGGTAGCGGCCGACGGGATCGCGCTTGTACATGGTGTAGAAGCTCGCCACCGACTGCACCTGCGCCGATGTGAGTCCCGTCAGGTCGGCAACCTCGCGCTGAGCGTCGTCGCTCACGTAGCCGTGTTCGAGCGAAGCGAGGTAGAGCAGGGGCATGACGGCACTGCGACGTTCGGGGTAGGCGGCGAGCAGCGTCGCCGCACGCTCGCGGTTCGGAGCCGTCCACCCGGGGACGATCTGATCCACCGTGCGTTCCGTCATCGGTCGACGTCCCCCAGCACCGGGTCGGTCGAGGCCAATGTGGCGACGATGTCGGCAACCAGGGAGTCCGTCATCATCACGGGCAAGGCCTGTACGTGGGCGAACGACGGAGCACGGACATGGACCCGCCACGGCCGGGCGCCACCGGTCGACACGATGTAGACGCCCAGCTCGCCGCGCGGTGATTCGACCGCCTGGTAGACCTCACCCGCAGGCACCTTGAAACCCTCGGTGAAGATCTTGAAGTGATGGATGAGCGCCTCCATCGATTCGTCGATCCGCTTGCGCGGCGGAGGGGTGACCTTGCGGTCCTCGGTGCGGGTGTCGCCCGGGGGCATCGTCTCGAGCACCTGACGGACGATGCGCAGCGATTGGGTGACCTCCTGTATCCGCACGTGGTAACGGTCGAGAACGTCGCCATGCTTGCCCACCGGCACGTCGAACTCGTACTGATCGATTCCCGAGTACGGAAAGGCCTTGCGCAGGTCCCAGTCGATCCCCGACGCCCGCGCCGTGGGCCCGGTGACGCCGAGGGCCCGGCACTCCTCGGGGGTGATGATACCGACACCGTGGGTCCGGTCGAGGAAGATCGGATTCTCGTTGAGCAGCTCCTCGTACTCCGCCAGGCCACCGGGGATGATCTCGAGGATCGACTCCACGTCGTCCTCCCATCCGTCGGGGAGATCAGCGGCTACGCCCCCCGGACGGATGTAGTTGTGGTTCATCCGAAGCCCGGTCACCTTCTCGAAGAAGGCGAGGCAAACCTCCCGCTCGCGCCAGCCGTAGATCATCATCGACACCGCGCCGATGTCCATACCCTGGGTGGCGAGGAAGAGCAGGTGGCTCGACACCCGGTTGAGCTCCGTCATCAGAATCCGAATCGCCTGTGCCCGCGGCGGTATCTCCACGTCGAGCAATTGCTCGACGGCGAGAGAGAAGGCGAGCTCATTGTGGAACGGCGAGAGGTAGTCCATCCGCGTGACGTTTGTGGGCCCCTGGAGCCAGGTCAGCGTCTCGGCGGTCTTCTCCATCCCCGTGTGGAGATAGCCGATGATCGGCTTGACCCGGCGAATCGTCTCACCTTCGAGCTCGAGCTGAAGACGGAGCACGCCGTGCGTCGAGGGATGCTGTGGACCCATGTTGATGATCTGGCGCTCGTCCTCGTCGAGCGAATGCTCGATGACGTAATCGTCCGTGACGGCCACGCCACGTTGCATCGCCAGCGCTGGCTCATCGGCCTCGGGAAGGAGCTCCTGGGCACCCTCGTCGGTGGCCGCCCGCACCCACTCGGGCTCCTCGGTGCCCGAAACCCAGACGTCGTGGATGCGTCGCCGGGACTCCGCCGCGCCCGGCTCGGTGGGGGTGGCGGTCTCGGGGGCATCGATCGTCGGCGCCTCGAGGTCTCCGGTCACTACGTTCGGCGTGTCACTCATGAGGCGTGGTGCGCTCCCTTGAACTGAACCGGGACGGATCCGACGGAGTAGTCCTTGCGCAACGGGTAGCCCTCCCAGTCGTCGGGCATGAGGATGCGGGTCAGATCGGAATGTCCCTCGAAACGGATGCCGAATAGGTCGTACGCTTCTCGCTCATAGAAGTTTGCACCCGTGAACACCGCCGTGATCGACGGCACCACTGGATCGACTCCCTCGACCCCGACCCGAATCCGCAACCGCTTGCGCCTCTCGTGGGACAGCAGCGTCACGACGACCTCGAAGCGGGGGCGCCGACGGAGGTAGTCGACGCCGCAGAGATCGACGAAAGCATCGAAGCCGGCGTCGCGGACGGCGGTGGCGAAGTCGAAGTAGACGTCGGCCGGAACGTGGGCGACGTCCTGGTGCGGGCCGGAGACGGGGTCGAACTCCTGGAACTCGACCATCGGGAACTCGCCGGCAAGGCCGGCGAGAACGGGATCGGCCGGAACCCGAAACGGTGGCGCAGACGCTGCTGCGGCGTCCGGCGTGGTGGCGGCGGTGTCGTCGGTCACGAGGTCTTTCCTAGGCGGTCTTGGTGAGGCCGGTGTCACTGCGGATCTCGCCGCTCATGATCTTCTCTTGCAGCGTGAGGATTCCGTGCATCAGCGACTGGGGGCCGGGCGGGCAGCCGGGGACGTAGATGTCGACCGGCACGACCTGGTCCACGCCTTGGACGAGGGCGTAGTTGTTGAACATGCCACCCGTCGAAGCGCACGCACCCATCGAGATCACCCACTTGGGCTCCGACATCTGGTCGTAGACCTGACGGAGCACCGGCGCCATCTTCTGGGATACCCGGCCGGCGACGATCATGAGATCGGCTTGTCGCGGGGAGGCGCGGAAGATCTCCATGCCGAAGCGGGCGAGGTCGTTGTGCGCCGCACCGGTTGCCATCATCTCGATGGCACAGCAGGCAAGGCCGAAGGCGGCAGGCCACATCGAACGGGTCCGCGCCCAGTTGACGCCTTTCTCGAGCGTCGTCATCAGGAACCCAGGTGGCTGCGTCGGTCCTGCCATCAGGCGGCTTCTCCGGGCACCACAGCCGCCTCGGCCTCTGGGGCGACGATGCGGCGGTAGCGCTCCCGGCGTGCCACGTTCCAGTCCAGTGCGCCGCGCTTCCACACGTAGACGAGGGTCTCGATGAGGAGCGCAACGAAGATCGCCATGGCCCCGATGCCCGCCCATCCGAATTGATCGAACCGGACCGCCCAGGCGAAGAGGAAGATCAACTCCACGTCGAAGATCACGAACAGCATCGCCACCATGTAGAACTTGACCGGGAAGCGCTCGACCGGCTCCTGAAGCGGGACGATGCCGCATTCGTACGGAGCGAGCTTCTCCGGAGTCGGCTTCCTGGGACCGAGCATCCACGAAGCCGTCATCATCACGGCGGCGAACCCGATCCCCAGGATCAGCATCAGCGCGATGGGCAGGTAGTCGGCCAAGGTCATGATCCGTAGCGCTCCTCTCCGGAGGCGGAGATTAGGAACGGTGACGAACCGTCCAAAATCAATTCGCGCCAAGCCGCGACCACCCGCAGGGCAAAGCGATGCGAGCGGGCTACGGCGAGCACGCTATCGATGATCCCCCATCAGGGGGATCGCAGAGCGCAGCGATGCGAGGGGGGTACGGCGAGCGGCCGCAGGCCCGAGCCCTCCCCCTCTGCCCCGTCGGGCTGAGGCCCGCCCGGCCAGCTGCGCCCGAGAGGCCGACGAACCAAACTCGCTCGAAGCCCGCTTCGAGCGAAATCCCTACTTCAACAGTGGGTCCGGCCCGACCGCGACGACCTTCTCGATCGCTCGGTAGACCCGCTCCTCGATCCCGAGCTCCTCCGGCTCGAGGAGGTTGGCCATGACCTTGAGCACCCACTCCATGAGCGGGCGGGATCGAAGCCCGATTCGGGTGAGTGCCTGCATCAGACGGGGGTTCCCGATGGCGATGGCAAAGGCGCGGGCTACCCGGTGGTAGGCGCCGTACTCGTCCTCGAGATACTGGGGGTACCGCCCCAGGATGGTCATGTCGCCGGTGGCGAGGGCGTCGGCGATGATCGGCGCTGCCATCCGTCCGGTCTCGTAGGCGTAGTCGATTCCCTCACCGTTGAACGGGTTGACCGCACCGGCTGCATCGCCGACGGCGATCCAGTTGGGCCCGACCTTCGGGCCCATCGAGAACGACATGGGGAGCTTGCCGCCCACGGGCTCGGTGAGCCCGTCCCCCGGCCTCACCTCCCAGTAGGCGGGAAGGCCGGCGACGTAGGCCTCGAGCACTCGCGAGGTGTTGACGTCCTTCCACCCCTTGAAGCTGGACAGCACGCCGACCCCGACGTTGATGGCGCCGTCGCCCAGCGGGAAGATCCAGCCGTAGCCGGCCATGGTGCGGCCTTCGGCATCGCGAATGTTGAGCTGGCTCTCCAGAAAACCGTCCGTGGAGTTGGGGCTGGCGAAGTACCCGCGCACCGCAAGCCCGTACGGGTAGTCCTTGCGGCGGGCGGTGCCGAGAGCCCGCCCGAACCGCGACAGAGATCCGTCGGCGACGACGACCATTCTCGGCCGAACCTCCTCCACGTCGACGACCCCCGAGTCGTCCTTGACCTTGAGCTGCACGGCCTCCATCCGGCCTTCGTCGAGGATGGGAACCGCCTCGGTGCGCTGGCGCACGACGGCGCCCTGCTTCTCGGCGAGCATCGCGACTTGATGGTCGAGATCGAAACGCCGGATCACTGCACCCCACGACGGGTAGATCGTGTGCTGAGGCCACCCGAGCTCGAGCTTGAGATCCCCGGCGTACGCCCGCAGACCGATGATCTTGTGGAGCTCGGGTACGTCGAAGTCGAATCCCATGTCGATGAGCTGCTTGACGGCGCGGGGCGTGAGCCCGTCTCCGCACGTCTTGTCACGCGGGTAGGCCTTCTTCTCCGCGATCACGACCGACAAGCCGTTGCGTGCCAGCCAGTAACCGGTCGCGGCCCCTGCAGGCCCACCGCCGACCACGAGAACGTCGATGCTCATGGGACGCGAGGTTAGGCCCGTGTGCGGCGCTCTCGGAGGCCCGACGTCAGTGCGTCCGCTCGATCATGTAGGGGATCAGATCGCGCACGAAGCGCCGTGCCGGTGAGTCCCCGGCGGCCCCGAACGCCGCGGCGAACGCGTCTTGGGCCGCCGATGCGATGCCGCGGGCGAACGCCCGAGCGAAGGCGATGCTTCCGTAGCCGTGCATCAGGTCGAGCACCCAACTCGCTTCCTCGTGTGTGCGCTGGGGGCGGGGACGGCCGAGGAAGCGCTCGAGGCGGGCGCGATCCGATGGCTCCGCCGCAGTGAAGAGATGGATCATCATGATCGTGCGTTTTCCCTCGAACAGGTCACCGAGCGGCTCTTTCCCATAGGCATCACCTTCGGCGGCGACGTTGAGGATGTCGTCCTGGATCTGGAACGCGGCGCCCAGATAGAAACCGAATCGAATCATCGGCTCGACGTCGGCGCGACCACGCGAACCGGCGAGGGCGCCGACTCGCAACGGGAGCACCGTCGTGTACCAGCACGTCTTCTTCATGATGGCCATGAGGTAGTCGTGGGGCTCCAGATCCGTGCGGTTGTCGATGCGCCACCCCAGATCGAGGGCCTGGCCATCGACGGTCTGGTGCGCCATGAACTCGAACTCCGCAACGATGCGGTCGGCGAGCTGTGCGCCGAGGCGCTCTCGGTTTCCTCGCAGCGCCGACATGCCGAGGAGGCCGAGGGCATCGCCGGCATTGACGGCGAGCGGCATGCCGAAGCGGCGGTGGAGCGTCGGCTCCCCCCGTCGCAGCGTGCTCTCGTCCTCGACGTCGTCGTGCACGAGGAAGGCGTTGTGCAGCAACTCGAGGGCCATGGCGCTGGGCATGGCATCCGCGTTGACACCCCCGAACGCCTCGCACGCTGCCAGGCACAACGCAGGCCGTATCCCCTTGCCCGGCCGCGCCAGGTAGTCCTCCACGGGTGCGGTGAGGTAGCGCGAACCGTCCCTGGGAAGAAACCTATCGATCGCAGCCCGGCACAGATCGGCGTAGACATCGAGCCTGCTCTCGACATCCTGGGTGCGGATCGCTGTCATTCCGGATCACCCTGCCCGTTCACGGAGAGCCGGACGACGATCGAGCCGCCGGGTGGCTCCGACATCACAACCAGCCCTCGGTACGCGCCCCGAGCGGTCTCGGGCGGGATCGCCACGGTGACCGAGACGTGAAGGCTCCCCTCTCCGGCGACAGATCCCACGCTGTCGGGAGTGAGGGTGACGGCTCCGGCCGAGATAGCGGCACCCGGCGGGCCCATGAGATCGCCACACCGGAGCTGGATCTCGCCCGATCCGCCCCCGGTCGTGTTGTGGACGTACAACGTACCTACGGCAACGGTTCCGGGCTCGACGGTCCCGAGGTCGAGATACTCGACCGCCGGCCCGTCGGTGGCTCCTTCGCCTCCTGCGATGCTTCCGGCGAGCTCGACCATGCCGGCGACGATCGATCGCCAGCCATCGACCAGCGCGGCGGCGCCCGAAGCCGCGTCCCCCTGCGCGGCCCGGCCTCGAGGGGCGTCGCCGAGGCCGCGCACCATCCCGGCGAACCGCTCGGCAACGCTCGAAGCCGTGGCGAGGCCGAGCCGCTGCACGTCGCCCACAAGGCGGCGCAACCGCTCGGCATCGAACGCCGGCCGGCCGTCATCCATCCCAGACATCTCGACGGGCGAAATCATCGACGGCACGAGCGGCCAGAACCCCCGACCTGGTGGCGGCCTCGACACAGCCGGCGTTGAGCCCGCAATCGGTCCAGTCGCCGGCAACGACGAGGTTGGCGTAACCCGTGTCGGCGGGTGCGATCCGGTACCTGCCGGAGCCGGGGACCGACTGGACGTAGCGGTCGGAGGGATCGACGTTGGCGCGCCAGTACTGGCTGTCGAAGGCGTCGGCCGCACCGGTTCCACCCGAGTCACCTGTGTTGCCGCACAGCAGGGACCATCGAAAGCCGGCGCCGTCTCGATCGACGGCGTCGGGCCACAGGAAGCGTGCGTCGTTCTCGAGAAACGAGATCGCGTTTTGGCGCACTGCGTCCGCCGCCGCCTTTGCGCCGGGCGGGTCGGACGGCGCGCGACGCTCGTCGAGCGCGCTGCAGAAGTAGGCGATCGACCGGGGAGCGTCGGAATCCGGCCAGCGCTCCTGACCGATCAGATGGGTCATCGATGCCCACGTGTCGAAAGGCTCGACGAAGCCACTCAACGTCACGTCGCCGGCACCTCGCCACCCGAGCTCCTCTTCGGACGCACGCAACCACAGCTGGAAGGATTGCGTGGCGACCGTGCGCACCTCCCTGACCATCGCACGCCAGCGAGGGCTCGCGTCGACGAGCTCCGACGCCACCTCGGGGACCATGCCGAGCGAGAGGGCGAACACGGCGACGTCGAAGTCCTCCCCGGCGGCGAGGGTGATGCGCTCGACGTCGGCGCCCTCGCCCCAGTGTGACTCCAGGTCGGACGCGACGGGAGCCGCCAGCTGATCGACGAGGGGTGCCGCCGGCCAGCACGGCAAACCCCCGATACGAACCAGCGGTTCGTACTCCCCAACCTCGATGGCGACCGTCGCTTGGCGTCCGAGCTCGATTGCGGCGACGTGACCGAGGCCGGCGTCGAGACGGAGCCGGTCGACTCTGTGGAAGAACTCGAAACGCACACCCCGATGCCTCAGCACCTGGTACAGGGGCGCCACGACCGTCTCCCCCATGCCCGCCTGCATCTTCCAGAAGATCGATCCCTTGAAGTCGAACAGCATCCGCCCGGCGAGTTGGAGACCGAGGCCCGCACTGAAGGCGGGCCGGGACGGATCGCCGTCCTCGTAGGCGAACGCGAGGTCGTACATCCCACGCACGATCGGGCTGTCGAGTGTCTGGTCGTCCGCACCGTGTTTGGCCAGCCACTCGCGGTAGTCGAGGTCGTCGATCGCTCCGTACCGCTCCGGGCCCTCGAGCAGACCGTCGGCGATCACACCTCGGATGTTGGCCACGACGAGATCGATCAGCAGCCAGGTGCGATGTGCCGCGCCATCGGCCTGCACGAGCTCCTCGAGCCGGCCACGCAGCGCGCCCACGACATCGTCGAGCGGTGCGGCCAGGTCGGTGATCGCCGCCAGCGCTCCGGATGCCTCGTCGACGCGAGCGACGATCTCGAGAAGGCCGGCAGTCGCCGCCGCCACCAGACTGCGGACTCCGGGGTAGCGCCGAACGGGACGCGGCTCGGGTCTGGCGCTCAAGTAGATGGCGCCGGCGTCTGTCTGTTCCAGCGAAGCGAGGAAGTCGCCGAGGAGCCGCAGCCCGCGTACGGCGACGTCGGTCGGTGTCAGCTCGCGATCCTCGGCACCGGGTTCTCCGGGGAGCTGGTCGTTGGTGGAGAAACGGGTGACGAACGCGTCCCAGCGATCACCTCGCCGCTCGGCCAGCCCCACGGCGCTCGCCGGAGCAAATGCATCGCGCCAGCTTCGGATCGGACAGTCGGGATCGGTGCGCCCACGATCGAGCTCCTCGTAGCAGGCGCGGAGGACCCGGAAGGTGGCGTCGTAGTAGCCCAGCAGCACATGGAGCCCGTGCTCCTCGATCCGGGCGTGGGTGCCCCGGCTGCTGGCGCCCTTTCCTCCGAGTCGCCACCCGCGCTGGTACAACGTGATGCTCTCGTACCGGTCCCGCCAACTGCCCGAGCTCAGCTCCCAGGCCGTCACGAGCCCCGCCATGCCTCCACCCAGGATCGCGACCCGAGGCTTGGACACGTCAGCCGGCGAGGATCGACTCGGCGGCGGAGGTTTCGGCGAGAGACACCCCGGCCGGCATACGTGCGAGGGCGGCTTCGAGCTGCTCCCGCCACGGGCCGGTCCGGGCGGAGGGCGGAAGCTCGGCTTGTGCAACCGCCGCCCGGAGTCCGATGAGGTGAAGGCCGTGGCGTTCTGCGAGGTTGATGGCCTCGGCCAGATCGGCGCCGGCCTCGACCGGCGCTTCGGACCTGCGCAGCAGCGCCCGTGCCGTCAGAAGCTCCGGGACGTGGAGGCGTTCGCCTGTCTTCTCGGCCACGAGCAGCGCCTCGCCGATGGTGGCGATCGCCTGGTCGTGCATGCCGCCCTCCTCCCATAGCTGGGCGAGGTAGCCGAGGCTCGATGCCATGAAGGCCTCGTGACCGATGGCGCGGAGGGTTGCAATCGACTGGGTCATCGCGTCGGCTGCCGTCGTTTCGCCTGGCGTCGGCGCCACCATGTACATCGATCCGAGCGCCAACCAGTATGCGTACCCGTACTGCTGGCCGATGCGGACCACCTCCGCACCGAGGGCCTCGGCGCCGGTGGGGTCGCCGACGATGCGGCGGTTCCACGCCATGTACGTCTTCACGAACGCCAGGCTGAACGGACCCTGCGGGAACCCGCACTCCTCGGCGCGGGCAACGGCCCTCTCCTCCCATTCGGCCGCAACCACGAGGTCGCCGGCCAACGTTTCGACGCATGCGATGGCGATCGCCGTGACCGCGTAGGGATCGTTCGGAAGGGGCCAGAGCGGCGACACCATCTGGTCGGCCGGCCGGGTCGAGAAACCGGCGATGGCGGCGTCCAGATGGGTGCGAGCCTGGGCAACGTCGCCCTCGTAGAAGCTCTGGAAACCCGCACACGCCTCGACTTCGGGACGGAACCAGGCGAGAGCCTCATCCTGGACCATGTGCAGGAGCCGGCCGGCGAGGTGGCCTGCCGTCCCGAGGTCCCCATTGGTGAGCCAGTACGCCCAGATGGCGATGATGACCGAGAAGGACACCTCGGGACGATGCGCAAGACGCTCGGTGAGCGCTTCGGCTCGCCGCTGATCGTCCTGCAGGCCGGGGGCCGCATATCCCTGGGTGGAGCTGGTCGATAGCACCCTCAGCATCAGCGCAGTGACCTCGGTGAGGTCCCGCCCTTCCCCCTCCGGTAGCTCGGCAACGAGCTCCAGGCTCCGTGACAGGAGGCGGATGGCCTCGGCGTGGGCCCCCCCACCCTGCGAACGTTGCGCTCCGGCGATGTAATGGGTGACGGCCTGCGCGGGATCGCTGGCCAGGTCGAAGTGATGGGCGATCAATGCGTCGTCGTCGCCGGCCTCACTCAACACCCCGGCGACCTGGTCGTGGGTCGCCTTCCTCACGTCCAGCATCTGCGTCTCGTACGCAGCATCGCGCATCAGCGCGTGTCGGAAGTGGTACGCCCCGGACCCGGCATCGCCATCGGGCTCGATGATGCCGGACGCCTCGAGCTCGGCGATCGCCGCACTCGCCTGGGCGGTGTCGCCGACCACGGCGGTGACGGTGTCGGTCGAGAAGGTCGCGCCGACCGTAGCGGCGACCTGAGCAACCCGGAGATCGACCCGCGGGCCCTTCAAGCGTCCTGTGAGCAGCTCCTGGAGGCGCATGGGGAGTGGGTCGTCCCCCTCCTCCATCGCAGACCTCGTCAGCTCCTCGACGAACAGCGGGATCCCCTCGGCCCGGGCCACGATCGACAGCGTCGTCTCGTCGTTCAGGGGGTGTGACGCGGCGATATCGGAGACCAGCCGGGTGGCATCTTCATCACTCAGCCGCCCGAGGCCGATCTCTTCCACCGAAGCCACCCAAGGGATCTCGTGATCGGCGCGGGTGGTCATCACCGTGAGCAGGCCGGGGGGCGGCTGGCTCACGAGTCCGCCCAGAAGTTCGAGGGTCGATGGATCCGCCCAGTGCAGGTCCTCGACGAGGAGGAGCCGCGGCTGGGCCCGTGCCAGCCGTGCGAGCCAGTCGCGCACGCAGGCGAGGGTCTCCAGCCGGATCGCCGCAGGGTCGAGCAGCGGTGCGGGGAATCGGGCCTGGGCGGGCAGGTCGAGCAGGGGAGCGAAGAACGGCACGGCGCGGGCGGCCTCCATGCCCAAAGAGCCGAGGTGGTCCTCGAGTGCGTCGAGCGCGCGGTCGTCATCCGGGAGATCGAGCACCCGCTCCAGCATCCCGGCGATCGGCCACAGGGCGATGTTGGCGTAGTAGGCGGAGCACGCAGTGGCCAGCGTGTCGCCTGCGCTGCGGGCCACGTGACGGCGCAGGTCCGCGGCGAGGCGGGACTTCCCGATCCCGGCCTCGCCGGCCACGAGGATCGCGACACCTGGGTCGGGGCGTCCGGATGCGCCACGCACCACCTCCCATGCGCCTGTCAGGCGCTCGATGGCCGCCGATCGGCCCACCAGGCGAGCCTGTCGGAAGCGCACCGCATCGAGACGGTCGATCACCGATCTCGCCCGCGTGACGGCAAACACCTCGACCGGGCGGGAAACGCCTTTGAGTGAGCGCAGTCCCAGCGAGTCGAAGTCGAATTCAGCCTCGATGATGGCGTGCGTGACATCGCTCACGGCGACCATGCCCGGCTCGGCTTCCGCCTGGATACGTGCGGCCAGGTTGGGTGCGGCGCCGACGATCGACTCGTGCTCTCGGGCGGCGCCCGAACCCAGGTCGGCGACGACGACGCGGCCGGTGTGCACCCCCACCCGGATGTGGGGAACGACGCCGTGGTCCGCCTCGAGCTCCGCCTCGGCCGCCGCCATGGAAGCCGTCAGATCCAGCGCGGCGAGGACCGCACGCCTTGCGTCGTCCTCATGGGCCTGCGGGTAGCCGAACGATGCGAGCACTCCATCTCCGAGATACTTGACCACCTGGCCGCCGTAGCGCTCGACGGCGATGTGCGCCTCTCTCCGGTATCGATCGAAGATGTCGCGCATGGCCTCGGGCTCTACTCGCTCGGAGAGCGCCGTCGAGTCGACGACGTCGGAGAACAGGAGCGTCATGAGGGCACGTTCGCCGACCGGCGTCTGCCGTGCCGCAGTGATGCGGGCGATGATCTCCGCCGCTCGCTCGTTGTCGGGATCGACGGTTCGCACGTCGTCGGCCGTCGACCGCGCCAGGTCGAGATCTCCGGTCGCCAGCGCCGCCTCCGCGGTGGTGAGCAACCGGCCCATGAGCTCGGCGAGCCTTGTCTCGGCCGAGGATGCGGTCATGAGGTCGCGGTCGCGTGACTCACGTAGAGGGCCACCGGAACGGTCGTCCCGTCGGGCAGCGAGACCTCACCGGTGTAGAGCCCTGCGGCGACGTTCCCTGTATTCGCCTTCACCCGCACTCCGTATCCCCCCATGTCGAGCGGCGTCACCTCGGTCGTGATCGCGTCTGCCGGTATCACCGGCGCATCGGACTCGATTCCGACGAGGGGGCCACACGCCACGGTCGACCCCTCCGCCAGACCGGGCACCGGCACGATGACGCTCTCGCTCAGTCCCGTTGCGCTCGGCCGGCGTGATGCCGCGGCGGGAGCCGCAACCCCGGCGGCAGCCACCCCTCCCGCGTCCTTGCGGAGCTCGTCGATGGGCACGAAACGCTGCCCCCCCTCGTCCTCGCCACCCGGTGGACGCGGGGCGACCAGGCCCTTGTCGGCCATCGCCTCCATCATCTCCATCCCGTACGCCCACGCTTTCGCCCAGTCCTTGGCGAGCTGTGACCAGTACGTAGCACCGTCGCCAACCGCATCTCGAGGCTTGTACCCCCCGTCGACCATCCTCGACACCACATCTCCGGCGATCGCGGCGTAGTCCTTTGCAGCGTCGCCGAAGAAGTCGATCCACACCCGGCACAGCTCCCCGGCCCGCGAGTCGCCGGGCGGCCCGTTGTCGAACTGTCCCGGATCGGGGTCCCTTGGCCTCGTCATTCCGCCTCCCTCTGCAGCTTGACGTACGAAGTCGGTCCAGAACGGGCACACCAGCTTGGCCACCTCGTTCCACAGGGGGTCGGTGAACGACACGATCTTGAGCGCCTTCACCCGTACCAGCGGTCCATTCGGCGCACCGATGTTCTGGGCCAGGAGGAATCCACGATCCACGCGGAGTTTGTCTCCTACGCTGAAGTTCAACTCATAGGTCATTCCGGCCGTTTGGCCGGGCTCTTCGACGTAGTCGCAGTGGAGCAGCGTCTTGAGGCGCTCGAACAGCTGGACGTCCTCGAGGAACACGCCGTGCCAGTGGTCACGGAACGTGCCGGCCGCAATGTCGGTCAACCCACCGACCACGCTCATCCCCTTGAACATGGCCGAGCCCCGCACCGGCCAGTTCTGCGGCTTCACCCAATCGGCGACGCGGTCGAAGGGCGCATCGGTCTCGAACTCGGAGAAGACCCACACCGAGTCGATGCCCCCCACTGCCACCTCGACGATCTGACAGACGTCCTCGCCGACGAACGCCGTCGCGTGGTGCGGCAGCGCCTGGCCCACCTGCGTTTCCTTCACGTGGGCATCGCGACGTGCGATCGCTTTGGCGTCGGACAGGACCTGATCGGGCTCGAGTGGCTGGTCGGGAGCCGCCGATCCCACGGCTGCTGCCAGTGCCTCGTAACCGGCTCTCGTGTACTCGTCTTCGTAGCGAGGGAAGTCCGCCCGCGCCAGAGCCACCAGCACGTCGAGCTTGGCGCCGGTCGTGGCCTCTTCGGCAGGCGCCTCGGCGAGCAGCCGCAGGGAGTCCGCAAGCGAGGGTCGGGCGAAACCGGGCAGGTCACCGACCCCGTCGTATGTTCCCGCCGCCTCGTGGAGCGTGAGCAAGGCGCGGTGCGTATCGGCGGGTGCGTCCTCGCTCTCGAACCTGTCCGTCATGGATCGACCTCCTCAGCCCAAACGCGCCCCGGAGAAGAGACCGGCATCCCTCTGATGAGGGGTGGCATCGAGTCTATAGATCGATGGTATGCGGCGGCGCCCGATCGATGCAGCCGGCGATCGGATCAGGGAGCGGCTGTGATGGCATCGTCCTCGGCGACCGCGCAGTCCGTCTCCGCATCGGGGAGGGCCTCGCCGCCGAAGGCAACGCGTTCGTACAGGGTGACGGCGGCGAGCTCCTCGGGTGTCAACGAGTCGGCGAAACCGGGCATCACGCCGAATCCGCCGACCGGCTTGGCGAGGGCGCCGTAGGTGGGCTCCGGCCATCCTGTCGTGCCTAGGGCGATCCATTCGACGTGGGAGGCGCACTGTCCCGCCGGGAACGTGGCGAGCACCGCGCCTCCGGCCAGCGCCGGACCGGCGCCTCCCCCACCGTTGCCACCGTGGCATGCCGCACAGCGGCCGTCGTAGAGCTCCTCGCCCATGCTGAAGAGGTTGACCTCCTCCACGCCATACTCGGACCCGTCGCAGTTGACCGCCTCCCCGCTCACCGGGTCGAGCGCCAGCTGCCCACTCACGCCGCAGTCCGGACCGTCCGGAACCAGCATGGCGTACAGCACCGCGATCATGGGTACGACGACGAACGCAGCGGCGAGCCAGCGCGGGAATCCTGCCAGGACGCCGCTCCGTTCCTCGACGGGCTCGGCCTCGTCCTCGGCGAGCTGGTCCTCGGGCGGCGCCGGCTCCGCCGGCGGCAGCACCTCCACCTCCGGCCCCTTGCTCTCCTCAGGCCCCTCGCTCTCTCCAGGCCCAGCCTCGGCGGCCGCCGGAGCGGCGGATGTCGTTGCCGGCTGCGTCTCGGCCTCGGAAGGCGCCGGCGAAGCGGCTGCCGCCGGTGCTGCCTCGCCACCTGCCCACTGCCGCAAGATGTCCTCCACCCCGACCCCCTGGGCCTGGGCCCGCGCCTGCGCCGACCGGAGCACCATGTCTGCCGGGTAACCCTGCTGAGCGGATATCTGTGCGATCAGTTCGTCCATGGTCACTTCGATCCTGCGATGTAGGCGGCGAGGTCCTCGAGGTCGGTCTCGGAGAGGTAGTCGTATGACGGCATGATCGAATAGCTGCGCGCTCCCCTTGGATCGGCGAGGTATCCGGCCACCCACGCAGCATCGTCGGTCGGCTGGCGGGAGCCGACGTGCATCAGGTCTTGTCCGACGCGTTGAACGCCGAAGAGTGCCGGCGTCTCGTGGACGAAGTCGCCCTGGTCCGACACAGGGCCGAGCCCCACGTCGGTCACGATCGGGCGTACCTGCTGGGTGTGGCAGTACCAGCAGCCTTCGGCGATGTAGATGGCCCGGCCTGCGGCCTCGGCGCTGTCGGCGACATAGGACCGTGACGTGTCGGCGAGCAGTGTGGCCTCGGCACCGGCGGTCTCTGCCCACGGGACGAGCCAGACGATCAATGCCGCAAGGCCAAACAGGGCGAGGGCCCCCGCACGCAGGCGTCGCGGTGAGACCTCGCGATCGAGCGCGAGCTCCGGGTCGAGCTCACCGACGACCCCGTCCGCGCCACGTGACGTCTCAGGCCGTCGCTTTCGCAACACCCCCACCACGTAGGCGAGCAGTCCGAGCACATAGATCACCTGGCCGACGAAGACTGCGGCGTAGTAACCCTCGACCGTGGCGAGCGTGTTGACGAAGCCGACCCCGCCTTGGGGAATCGCCGCCTCGTTGGCGGTGGCGACCCAGGTCCAGCCTGCCGAGGCGCCCGCCAGCAGTGCGGCGCCGCCCCAAACGATCAGCCCGAGCGTCACGGCGTAGTACTGGAACGCTGCGAGTCGAGGCCCTCCTCCGCTCCCCATGAGCCGGGGAGCCGCATGGTGGCCATACGCCACGAGCCACGCCGTCGCCGTCCCGAAGAGGCCGACGACGGCGACCGCGGCGCCCCAGTCGGTGTACTGCACTATGCCGCTCGACGACCGCATGGCGAGCGCCAGGTTGAGGAAGGGCCACACCGCAAATAGGGCCATCCCGAGCAACAGGAACCGCAGTCGTGCGTTGTGGTGCGGTTGTCGCCAGCAGCGACGCAGGGCGATGAGCAGATCGGTGAGGATGACCGCAACGGGTATGAGAAGACCGATCGAGAAGATCCCGCCGACCGTCTCGAGCCAGTCCGGAACCGCGGAGTAGACGAGTGAGGCGGGGGCGGTGAGGGCCCAGACGAACGCCAGCGACCAGAACCCGAGCAGGGTGAGCCGCGTCGGTGTGAAGGTCTCCCTGCCCGTGATTCGAGCGACGAGGTGGTAGACGATGGCGAGACCCGCCGGCACGACCCAGAGACCGATGAGCGCAGTGCGGGCGAACGCACCCTGGGTGACCGAGCCGACCCCGGAGATGCCGGGGATGTTCCCGGCGATGAATGCAAGGGGCAGCCACCAGGCCGCGGCCACGGCGTACCACCTCACCGGGCCGGCGTCCGCAGCTCCCTTGCGTGCCGTTCTCCCGACCACGCGAGCGAGCAGCAGCATTCCCGCCAGCAAGACGGCGTCGGCCCACAGCGGATACTCGAAGTACTGGATGCCTTGGTTCAACCCGAACAACAGAGCGACCGAACCCGCGACCACGCCGATCGCCAGGAGCCCGAGGGCGGCTCTCGCCTCCCCTCGCGGCGCAACGTCGACGTTGCCGGCTCGGGCGACGACGTGGAGCAGGCCGCCGGCGAGACCGATCGTGAGCCAGCCGAATATGAAGGCGTCGGTAACGAGGGGCAGCAGCCTGCCGAAGCTCAAGACGGCGACACCGGCGAAGACATCGGGAAGGAGCAGCTGGATCCCAGCGTCGACGAGCACCAGCACGGCCAGGACCAGGAATGCAAGCGACGTCAACAGGTAGGGGCGGGACGTTGTGTCCACCACCGGGGGGAGGGTCGGCGCGTCCACGGACTCGGGCGTTGCGCTTGTGGAGCTGTCGACCGTCACCGGCGCTGTGTCCTCTGCTTCGTGAGCGGCTGTTGCGCCACCACAGGTGGCGGCGAAAGCCTAGGAGGGCGTACGACAAGCTTCAAAGACGATGCACCCGACCGCAGAGCTCGCCGGCTCACGGACGGAATCGTGGCAGGATTCCGGTCACGGTGCCGGATCACTCCCTGGGGCCCAGCCCCTCTGCGCGACGCAGCGAGCCCGGTGTCCGCCGGGCCCCCATCCTCGCCAAGCTCGAGGACGATCTCCCGTGAACGACGAAGCGCCCCGTCCCTCCGGCCCGTCGCTCGGCGCCCTGATCCCGCTCGGGTTCGCCGCCACGCTCCTGATCCTCGTGTGGATCGCTGTGCCCGATGAAGACCCGCCGCCCCCTCCCACGACGCTGCGAACGCTCGGCGAGACGGATCCGAACACGGAGGCGTCTCTTCCGCCTCCAACGCAGCCACCGGCCAGCACGCACGCCCCGACATCGACGCCGACGATCGGGTACGACCCCGAATCCGACAGGATCGTGTTCGAGTCGGACGTCTTCTCGGTCCGGTACCCCGCAGACTGGACCCTGGCCGAGGGTGAGCAGGGCTTGGTCACCGGCATCGGCTGGTATCCGATCTCCCTCGGCACCTTTCCCCTCCGCCCCGGTGCCGAGGACTGTCCCGCGATCCCGGAGAACGCCCTCGAAGACATGGGCGCAGACGATGCCCTCCTGACCCTCTTCGTCGGCGGTGGTCGCGGGGATCCCCCCGGCACCATCTTCGGCTCGGGGTTCCCCCCGACGGGTGATTTCGGCTTTGCCGCGTGCATCGACCGTGGTGATACGCTGGACCTGCGGTGGGGGGAGAGCTGGGATCACGGACGGCCGTTCTACGTGCAGGTCGCCTTCGGCCCGGACGTGTCTGAGGAGACCCGCCGGGAGGCCTACGCGATCCTCAACGGTCTCGCCCTCGAGTGGCCGCTCGAGGCGATGACAATCGCCCCGCGGGCCAATGCCAGGTGTGAACCGGCGGCACCCTTCGACTACAGGGCCGACGGGGTCGGGGTCGAAGGCCTCCTGTCGCCGGTGCCCTTCGAGGCCTGGGCGCTCGTCGACCGCCTCCCCCCCTTCCTTGCCGGCACGCCGGTCCCGTTCATCCTCAGCCTCGACGCCGCTGCCCCCATCCTCGTCACCCTGTCCCGTCCCGGCGTCGATGCGATCGAGGTCGAAGCCGAGGCCGTCGGTGGCATTTGGAACCCGGCCGGCGGATCGACGTGGCGGGTGACGCTGATGTTCCCCGCGCCTGGATGCTGGACGATCGAGATCGTGACGGAGAAAGGAACCCTCACGTCATGGGTGGAGGCCCGGTGAGCACGTCGGCGTGCCGTTCGGCGTCGGTGAACGCCGGTCGCAAAGGCCCCACGCAACGGCTCCCGGCAGTCGTCCCGTCGTGCATAGAATGCGCCGCGGGAGATGTGCCCGCCCGACCCGAGTGAGGACATGGCAGACAGCGCAGAGATCCGCAGGTACCAGTTGATCGGCACCGTGGCGATGGTGGTCGGAGTCGTCGCTGGCGTCGTCGGAGCGCTGATCGCACACTTCACCGGCCTGCCGCCGGTCGATGACCTGGGCCGTGACCTCTACCCGGCGATCCCGAGAGGTTGGGTGTTCGAGACCATCGGTCAGCTCATCTCGCTCGGTGGCGGCCTGCTGTTCATGGCGGGCATGACCCTGGCGTTCCTCTACAAGCGCACGATGACGTGGGCCCGGGCCGCGATCGGCGCCGCCCTCTTCACGGCCCTGATGATGATCCTCTTCGGCATCATCCCGAACGAGTGGCTCACGCTGACCCAGTCGGTGTGGGAGTGGACCCCGCAGAAGATCGCCTTCGACATCCCGCCGTGGCTCGTGCTCAACAACGAGGTGAGCATCAGCTACGCCGCGATCAAGGACGTGGTCTCCGGCACGTACGTCGTGGTCGTGCTCGTCGGCACCGCCGTCGCCATGTACCAATGGCAGGAGCGGCAGAAGCGCGCCGAGACGGCGCCGCCGCCGCAGCCCGTGTCCAACTACGGTCGCCCGTTGACCAAGGTGAAGGGCTGAGCCGTGGCGAAGAACGACGTCTGGTTCGAGACTCCGCCGATGCGCGATGACTACCAACTCGCCGCCGTCGACGGCGCCTACCTGACGGCGGCAGTGAAGCCGAAGCAATTCCTCCACATCGACCAGTCGGAATGCATCCTCTGCGAGGGCTGCGTCGACATCTGCCCGTGGAAGTGCATCCACTACCTCTCTATCGACGCCATCTCCGAAGGAGCAAACGTCGACAATCCGGCCACCGACAGCGAGAACAAGGGGTTCTTCATCGTTGACGAGGACGAGTGCACCCGGTGCGCCCTTTGCGTCGATCGTTGCCCCACCGGGGTCATCACGCTCGGCAAGTTCGCCGGCTCACTCGCCGATCAGGCCGAGGAGTACGGACTCAACCCTTGGGAGTACAACACGGGCCAACGCGACTTCAAGAACGGTTACTCATATGGCATGCGGTGGTAGCACGGCCATGATTTTGACGACGCCGAGCCGTCGGGGAGACTGCGGCCGCACCGGCGATCCGAGAGCAGCGAGGTAGCGCGAGTGGCGAACGGAAACGGCAACGGACGAGTTGGTCTCAAAGACCGCCTCGCCGAGGCGGCGGACCACGTTCGCGCCAGCCAGGTCTGGTCGAGCATCTTCCGACCCGGCTCGCCCTTCCGCCACGGATACTCCGACAGCCCCCGCA
The DNA here is from genome assembly GCA_041611095.1 of Acidimicrobiia bacterium. Taxonomy (GTDB): domain Bacteria; phylum Actinomycetota; class Acidimicrobiia; order Spongiisociales; family UBA5794; genus UBA6912. The sequence goes on from JBFINP010000022.1 coordinate 29,547, forward strand.
ACCGGTCCTACGTGATAATGAACAACGTGCTGTATCACCTCCACCCGGTGAAGGTGAAGCGGCACGGGGTTCGCCTGTCGTACACGCTCTGTCTCGGCGGGTTGAGCTTCTTCCTCTTCATCCTGTTGACGATCACCGGCATCTTCTTGATGTTCTACTACCGGCCGACGTCCCCCCAGGCCTACATCGACATCCAAGCCCTGGCCACGGACGTCGCCTTCGGGCAGCTCGTGCGCAACATGCATCGGTGGGGCGCCCACGCCATGGTGCTGACGGTGTTCCTGCACATGTCGCGGGTCTTCTACCACGGGGCCTACAAGCCGCCGCGCGAGTTCAACTGGGTCGTCGGCGTGATCCTCCTGCTGCTCACCCTGCTGCTCTCGTTCACTGGCTACCTGCTGCCGTGGGACCAGCTGGCGCTCTGGGCGGTCACGGTCGGATCCAACATGGCGGCGTACAGCCCGGTCATCGGGGACCAAGTGACGTTCACGCTGATCGGCGGCGTGCAGATCACGCCGGACACGCTCTTACGGTGGTACGTGCTCCACGTGCTCTTCCTCCCGTTCATCATCGTCATCTTCATGGCGGTGCACTTCTGGCGGGTTCGCAAAGACGGCGGCATCTCGGGTCCGCTGTGATGAGGATGGGTCATGGCTGAGATTCCCGAATCAATACTCAGGCGATCCGCCGAGGCCCGCGCCAAAGCCGAAGGTCGCTCTGTCGAGGAAGTGCTCGCCGAAATGAAGGGCGAGGCGCCGCCCAAGGCTGAGAGCCCGGCTGCGGCGGAGCAGCCGGCTCCGGCTCCGGATGCCTCGGCCCCCGCCGAACCCGAGCCCGCAGCTGCCGCCGCTCCGGCCGCCGAGGCAGGCGGACCGGTGCGGGACTTGGAGGCGGAGTCGACGGAATACGGGGTCCCGGTGACACTCCTGCGCAGGGCCGCGCTGGCCCGAGCCAGGTGGGACGGCGCGCCCGCCCCTCAGTTCGCCGGCGAAGCCGCCCAGCCGGCGCCCGCAGCAGCCGCCGCCGGTGCCGCAGCCCCGGTCGCCGCGGCCGCAGCCGCTCCCGCCATCCCCGAAGGTGTGCGCACCCAACGTCTGTTGACGGTCGTCAAGGCCGGGGCCATTCAGCAGGTCAAGACGGAGCCGACAGACAAGGTCAGCACCTGGCCGCACCTGGTCGCCATCGAGTTCGTGGCGCTCATGATCTGCACGGCGGCCTTGCTGATCTTCTCGGTCTTCGTGGACGCCCCGCTGCTCGAGTTCGCCAACTTCAACGAGCAGCCCAACCCGTCGAAGGCGCCGTGGTACTTCCTTGGACTTCAGGAGCTGCTCTCGTACTTCGACCCGCAGGTCGCCGGCGTGCTCATTCCCGGCTTCGGTCTAGGCGGCCTGGCCATCATCCCGTACGTCGATCGGAACCCCTCCGTCCGGCCGTCGGACCGAAAGCTCGCCATCATGATCTTCAGCTTCTTCGTCTTCGCCTCGGCGATTCTCACCATCTACGGCTCGTTCTTCCGCGGGCCCGGTTTCAACTTCACGTACCCTTGGATCGACGGACTCTTCTTCGACTTCTGATGACGACAACCACCATCTTCATCCTCGGTCTCGTCGTAGCCGGCGTTCTCGCCGCCCTCGGCGTGTTCAGCATCGCCGCCCGTCGTGGGCGCGACGCCGGTCCGGTCGTGGGCGAGCTCGACCGGCGTGCGGTGCGCCGCGATCGTGCGGCAAGAGCCGAGAAGGCGGAGGCCGGGAGCGCAGTCGCCGTGCTCGCCCCACCCGAGACCGAAGAGGCGGCGGAGCCAGGCCCGCCACCCGTCGACCCGCTGCTCGAGCGCGAGAAGGTCACCCACGCGGAGCTGCAGGTGAGTCGGCGGTCGTTCTTCAACCGCAGCCTGCTGGCGATCTTCGGCGTGTTCCTCGCCCAGTTCGCCATCGCCGGCCTCGCCTTTGCGTGGCCGAAACTGAAGGGCGGGTTCGGTACCCCGATCAATGTCGGCAATGTGAATGACCTCCGCGCCGAGATCATCCAGGGCGACGGCACCATCGTGCCGCTGTTCGTCGCGGCCGCACAATCGTGGCTGGTCCCGATGCCCGAGGAAGCCATCCCAGGTAGCTCTTTCGAGGGGCTCCCCGTGACCGCCGGCGGCGGGGGCGGAGAGCCGGCGCTGATGGCGCTGTGGCAACGCTGCGTCCATCTCGGGTGTCGGGTGCCGTCCTGCGTGCCGTCGCAGGGCTTCGAGTGCCCGTGCCACGGCTCGCGCTACAACTTCCACGGCGAGTACGAGGCCGGGCCCGCTCCGCGGAACCTGGATCGCTTCGCGGTCGAGGTCGACCCCGACACCAACGATTTCATCGTGCAAACCGGCCAGGTCATCCAGACCGCACGGTCGAAGGACAAGACCATCCAGTACCCGCAGGGTCCGTCTTGCATTTGAGTGACGACGGATGACCGACCTCCTCCGGCCCTTGCTGGCCGTCACCGAGAGTGCACCCGTCGAGCCGTCCAATGTCGGGGTCGGCGCCGTGGTGCTCACCGTGGCTGCCGTCGCGTTCCTCGCCTGGGTCGGCTATCTGATCATCAACAGCCGCCGCAGCGCCCAGGTCGAAGAGACCCCCAAGAACCTCCAGCCCTACCTCTCCGACGACGAGCTGGAGACCAACCGCACGACGCGCATCCTCAACATCGCCGTCATCAGCGCAGCCGTCCTCGCCATCGCCATGCCGGTCTACTACGTCAACGAGGGCAACCGCCAGGCGGCCGCCGCCGAGAAGATCCACGAGAAGGACGTCGAGGAAGGCGCCAGGTGGTATGAGCACTTCTCGTGCATCAACTGCCATGGGCCCGACGGTGGTGGCGGTGGCGCTGCGATCAACGAGCCGCGCAGCGGACTCAACGTCTCGTGGGCCGCACCTTCGATCAACGATGTGTTCCTGCGCTACGAAGAGGAAGAGGTGCGCCACTGGATCGAGTTCGGGCGGGCAGGCACACCCATGCCCGCCAACGGCCTCGAAGGCGGTGGGGCCATGACGACCCAGGAGGTCGACCAGGTCATCGAGTACCTGCGCAGCATCCAGATCTCGCAGGGCGACGCCGTCGATGAGGTGGAGCGGCTCGTAGAGGATGCGCTCAATCGGATGAGATCCGGCGACTTCACCGTCGCACGGCGAATCCAGGTCGAGGAGGCCGTCCTGGAGGATCTCCAGACCGCACCCGAGCGGTTCGCCGTCATCGAGGACTTCCCCAACGAGATCCGCTTTCTGATGGCTGGGGACGGTACGTGCACCAACGCCTCCGCCGCGTCCGTCGGCTCGAGCTGCAACCAGTCGGGCACCGACACCGACCGCGACGGGCTCACCGATGCGACCGAGCTCCGCCTCACCGAGATCGCCGGCACCGTGGACGAGACGCTCCTCGTCCGCCAGGTCGTCGATCAGACGGACGACTCCGGGGCGCCCGTGCTCGATGATCAGGGAAATCCCATCGGCGAGGTCGCACGAGTCACCGATCCCGCCGTGCCTGATCTCTTCGGCATCGAGTTCGACCCTGCCAACGCGTTCACCAACACCGATCTCACCGGGAACCCGATCCCGGACCTCGTGGAAGCCGAGACGTTCCTGCGCGAGCTCGACGCCGCTCACCTCACGTTGAGCGTCATCAGTGAACGCCAGGACCAGTTCATGGCCGGGGTCGAGTCCGGTCTGGAGTTCCTGCGCCAGGCCGCAGAGGAGCGCCCCTGGGACATCGACATCGACGAGGTGGCGGCCGACACAGGCCTGAGCACTGCCGATGCCGAGCGGGCGGTGGGTCTCTACAACGCCTATTGCGCCCGGTGCCACACGGGTGGGTACGCGGCGGGCACACCGTTCGAACAGGGCCCGGGAAGTGGAGCGTGGGGACCCGCGCTGTGGGCCGGCCGCACGGTCGAGCAGTTCCCTTCGGTAGAGGAGCACGTGCAGTTCATCGTCAGGGGATCGGTGGCAAACCAGTCGTACGGGATCAACGGGCTCGGACGTGGCTGGATGCCGGCGTTCGGACAGATCCTGAGCGTCGAGGACATCGAACTGATCGTCGCGTTCGAGAGGACGCTGTGATGGATCGCACACAGGGAGCGCTGATGCGTCTGCGAACGGACGAGCGCGGCCTCAGCGCGCTCGAGTGGATCGGGATCGTCGCGATCATCATCTCGGTCCTCGCGTTCGTCCCGGCGCTACGCGGCTGGCTGGGGGACGCCTACGACGCGGTGTTCAAGCAGGTGGACGAGGCAACGGGCGAGACCACCGCTTTCTCCATCGCGGCTCGAGGCATCTTGATCACCGTGGTGTCCGTCGTCGCCTTCGTCGGCACCGGGTTCCTGCTTCTCTACACGAATCTCGGCACGAGGCTCGCCTTCCTGGTGACCGGCGCCGCGACCTTCGGCTGGATGACGATCGGCAGCCTCCTCTTCGTCATCTACGCCCCCCGTGGGCTGCGGCCCGCCAACCTCGAAGGACTCAACGCGTTCCAGATCCGCATCCCGGCGATCGCGGTGACCCTCGGATCGTTGATCCTGTTCCTGATGTTCGTCGTCGCACTCGATCGCTACGAGCGGGAGGAAGTGACGGGCTGAGCCGGCGCTCAGCCCTGTTGCCGGTCCTGCTGGAGGTGGTACGTCAGGATCTGAAGCTCCGTCGACAGGTCGACGCGCCGGATCTCCACGTTGTCGGGGACGACGATCGTCGCAGGGGCGAAGTTGAGGATCGACCGCACCCCGGCCGAGGTGAGTTGATCCGCCACCTCCTGGGCCGACCACGCCGGCGTGGCGATGATCCCGATCGCAACGTTCCGCTCCTCGACGATCCTGCGCAGCTCGCGGAACGGCTCCACGATGCGGCCGGCGACCTCGGCGCCCACTTTGTTGCGATCGACGTCGACGATGGCGGCGACCTCGAAACCCCATGCCGAGAAACCGCCGTAGTTGGCAAGTGCGCTGCCGAGGTTGCCCGCACCCACGATCACGACGGCGTAACCGTGGGTGAGACCGAGCGCCTTGCGCAGCAGCTCGCGCAGCTCCTCGATCCGGTATCCCACGCCACGGGTGCCGTGCGAGCCGAGGTAGGAGAGATCCTTGCGCACCTGCGCCGAGTTGACCCCCGACAACGAAGCGATCTGCTCCGAGGAGCACGTCGTCTGACTCGCCGGCATGGCGGCGAGCGTCCTGAGGTAGACGGGAAGGCGCGAGACCGTAGCCCCTGGTAACGATGACTTCACGGCCGTGCGCAGGATAGTGGCCGACCCCCGCCGCCAGAATTCCGGCCGTTACGATGACGCCATGTCCGGCGCCACGCCTCCCTACCAAGGACCCATCACTTGGGATTCGTCGGACCTGCTCACCGAACCCGAGCAGCTCGATGCGCGCTCCCCCGACGTGGCGATCGTCGGAGCGCCGTGGGACGACGGCACGACATTCCGACCCGGCGCTCGCTTTGGACCTCGCTCCCTTCGGGCCGATGCCTACCAGCCCGGCGACCATCACCTCGACTTCGGGCTCACCATCGCCGACCACCTGGACATCATCGATTACGGCGATGCCCTCTGCCCGCCTGGGCTGTGGGAGCCGTCCTTTGCGGCGATCCGGGACCGCGTCCACGCCGTAGCGAGCCGCGGGGTCTTTCCCGTCATTCTCGGCGGCGACCACGCCATCACGTACCCGTCGGCAACCGCCGTGTCCATGGCACATGACGGCCGGTTGGGCATGGTGCACTTCGACGCCCACGCCGACACGGCGGACGCCATCTACGGCAACCCGGCGAGCCACGGCACGCCGATGCGGCGGTTGATCGAATCGGGTGCCCTTGCCGGCCCCAACTTCGTCCAAGTAGGGCTCCGCGGCTACTGGCCGGGGCCCGACGTGCTCGGATGGATGCACGAGAACGGGTTGCGCTGGCACCGCATGGAGGAAGTGTGGCAGCGCGGCATCACTGCGGTCATCGACGACGCCATCGCCGAGGCGCTCGACGGAGCGGAGGCGATCTACCTGTCGGTCGACATCGACGTCCTCGACCCAGGGTTCGCCCCCGGGACGGGAACTCCCGAGCCGGGAGGCATGTCCCCTGCCGACTTGTTGCGGGCGGTGCGGCGCATCGCCATGGAGACGAACATCGTCGCTCTCGACGTCGTCGAGGTGTCCCCGCCCTACGACTGGGCGGCGACCACCATCAACAACGCGGATCGGGTGATTCGCGAGGTGCTGGCCGCACTGGCATGGAAGAAGGCTGGGCGCCCCGACCTCCCGCCGGCGACCACGGCCGACGGCCGCGTCTTGGGCAATACGGGTCTATGGCCGTAGCAGGCCCCAGACCATGCCCGATACGATGGGGCCATGGTTCGGCGCCTCGTCGCTGTCTCCGTGCTGGTACTCGTCGTGTCGGTGGCCGGAGTCGCCGCCGCCGGCCCCTCCCTCGCCGGCTGCTCGGAGCACTTTCCTGAGGCCGAGTGGAGCCCAGCCGGCGAGACCGACCTCCTGACCGTCGAGACGGCCGGCCTGTCCCCCGGCCAAGCGCTTCGCTTCGCCGAGGAAGCATCCATCACGGCACGTTGGCTCGACACCGACCTCGGGGGCCTCGAGCCGCTCACTCTCTGCGTGACGGGACGAGACGTAGTGCTCGACGGCGCCGGCATCGTGGCCGAAGGCCAGCGGCTCCATTCGGTGGTATTCAACGACGACGGCACGGTGGTCGTCGATGCCCTCGAGGCGCTGTTCTTCGACGAGGCGCACGCCTTCGGCCTGGCCTATGCGGCCTTGTGGCAGGTGGCCGCCCAAATCGGAACCGAGGGCTATCCGGAGCCGCTGGCGACGACAATCGCCCAGTGGTATCTCTCTCGTGCCGCTGACAAGCTGGAGCTGCACCACGCCCAGATGCGCAGCGGCGCATTCTTCAACGATCCCAGCGGTCGCGGAGTCGCCACGACCGAGTGGACTGCGAGCGCACAACCGGCGACGTATGCGTGGAACCCCCAATTCCAGGAGTCGCCGCTCGCCGACTTCGTCGAGTTTGCGGTCGCCTCGGAAGGGCCCGCCATCCTCCGCGACCCGAGCGGCGAGCGGTGGGCCGCATTGGAGCAGGAGTGGCAGGCAGCGCTGCGCGAGGAGGCGCTCCAGGGGTCGACCGGCGGCAACGCCTGGGTCGTCGGCCTCGGCATCGCCCTGGGCATGGTCGCGTTGGCCGGCCTCCTCGCCTGGCTCAATCACCTGTCGAAGAGGCGCACTACGGAGGCGGCTCGATCCCGGGCGCTCGAGACGGCGGGCTTTGCGCCGGGCCGCCCGGGAGACCACGAGGACCACTGAGCCGCGGTTCACTGAGCCGCGGTTCCCGCGACGAAGAGTCCAGAGTGTTGACGAGGTGCGAGAGACGTGCTCTACTCGTTCGCCACAACGCGCTCATCAAGAGCGGTGGAGGGACAGGCCCTGCGAAGCCGCGGCAACCGACGAGGTCGGTGCCAATGCCTGATCGATGAGTATGCCGACGGCGGGGATCCGCTCGCGGCGCTCGTAGAGCGCGTACAAGCGAGAGGAGTCCTCACATGAACGTTCGACGTCCCGGTCACGGACAAGTGGTCGATCACTGCCGATGTCCGGGCGCCCACTTGCCTTGCGCCTGATCCGGCGCCGGCGATCTATCCACTCACTACCCCCTGGCCCGCGCTGCGGCGCGACCCCATTGACCGATAGGAGATGACATGACGACCATCGATGCGCCCGCCGACAACGGTGTGAACGTTCAGGCGCTGCTCGATGCGCGATCTGCGCTGAGTGACGCACCCGAGGCGGCCCAGTTCAGGTGGCGAGCTTCGACCGAGTGGGTCAACGGGACCCACAGCCAGTCCGTCGTCGAGAAGTACTTCGGTCTCGGCGAGGAGCACGCCCACCGTTCGACCTTCACCTTTCAGGCCGACCATCCCGAGGTGTTCGCCGCCGAGGACAACGGCGCCACCCCGGTCGAGTTCGTGCTCGTGGGCCTGGCCTCGTGCCTGACGGCGGGGGTCGCATCGGTGGCCCAGAACCGGGACATTCAGCTGCGCTCGGTGAAGGCAACGGTCGAGGGAGACATGGACATCCTCGGCATACTCGGCGCCGATCCCGATGTGCGGAACGGCTTCAACTCGATCCGCGTGAGCTACGACATCGACGCCGACGCTTCTCCCGACGAGATCAAGGCGCTCGTGGCGCAGTCGCAGAAGCGCTCCGCCGTCTTCGACGTCATCACCAACCCGACGGTGGTGACCGTCGACGTGAACTGACGCAGCCTGTGCGCACGACGACCGTCGTCGTAGGTGCCGGCCATGCCGGCCTGGCGACCAGCTTCTTCCTCGGCGAGCGGTCGATCGACCACGTGATCCTCGAGCGCGGGGAGGTGGCCAACACCTGGCGGACGGAGCGATGGGACTCCCTGCGACTCCTGACGCCGAACTGGCAGAGCCGCCTCCCCGGGCTCGGGTACGACGGTGACGACCCGGACGGCTTCATGACGATGCCGGAGGTGATCGACTTCATCGCGCGTTATGCCGCAGCGATCGACGCCCCGGTCCGCGCGCAGACGACGGTCACCTCGGTGCAGCGCAGGGACGACGGCTTCGTCGTCGAGACCGATGCCGGAACGTGGGAGTGCAGGTCCGTGGTCGTGGCGAGTGGTGCCTACAACGCCCCCAAGGTCCCGGCGGTGGCGTCGGCCGTCCCGAGCCGCATCCACCAACGCACGGCCTTCGACTACCTCCGCCCCTCCGATCTTCCCGAGGGAGCGGTGCTGGTGGTGGGGGCGTCGGCGACGGGCGTGCAGATCGCCCAGGAGATCCACGGGTCCGGGCGGCCGGTCACGATCGCGGTGGGTGGTCACGTGCGGATGCCCAGGTCCTACCGGGGGCGCGACATCCAGTGGTGGTTGGATCGCACCGGTCTTCTGGACGAGCGGTACGACGAGGTGGATGACATCGTCCGGGCACGTCGGGTCCCCTCGCCTCAGCTCGTCGGCTCGCCCGAGCGGGTGAGGGTCGACCTCAACACGCTCACCGACCAGGGAGTCGAGCTGGTGGGGCGCTTTGCCGGCATGAGCGGCAGCACGGCGCAGCTCTCCGGATCGCTACGCAATCAGTGCACGCTTGCCGACCTCAAGCTCGGCCGCCTGCTCGACACCATCGACGAGTGGGCGACGGCCGACGGACTCGACGCCGCAGCCGGCCCGCCAGAGCGGTTCGCGCCCACTCGCGTCGCCGACTCCCCTCGTCTGGCCATCGATCTCGACGGGGGCGAGTTCGCCACGATCGTCTGGGCCACCGGATACCGCGCGGAGTACTCATGGCTGCACATCCCGGTCCTCGACCGCAAAGGCGAGCTGCGCCACGACGGCGGCGTGGTGAGCGACTCGCCGGGCTTGTACCGCATCGGCCTGAACTTCCTCCGCCGCCGCAAATCCAGCTTCATCCATGGCACCGAAGATGACGCACGTGACCTCACGAGCCACCTGGCCGCGTACCTCGGAACCCGGGTTCCGGTTTGACCGGTTGCCGCGGCGAGCTCACAGACCGAGACGCACCCGAAGCAGCGCTGCCTGGACGGCGAAGGCCGTGAGCTTCCCCTCGGCGAGCACCTTGTGTCCCACCGCCAGCAGGACCGGGACCCTCTCACCGAACTCCTCCAGTAGCGCCGGTGACGTCGCCACGTCCACCATTTCGACGGCGACTCCGAATCGCGGGGCGTACCGGCGCACGAGCGCTGCCCCCTTCTCACAGAGTGGGCAGTCCGCCCTGGTGACGAAGACGAGACTGCGGCGATCGACGCTTGTCATCGCACCACTATCGTCGCTTGCATGCGACCTGCAACCGCCGCCGTCGTTCTGGGCCTGCTGCTGCTGATCCTCGGGGCGTTCTTGATCAAGGCTCAAACCTCGGGCTTCACGCCCTGAATCTCGATGTGGTCGCCGCCGCGGGGCCGGGCAAACGTCACCGCCACGTTGCCGGCGATCGGGTACAGCTCATCGGCCCTACCTCCGCGAACCGCCACCGCGATCTGTCCATAAGAGTCGACGTGAACCAGCCCGACGCCGGGAGCGACGTCTCCGTAGGCCGTCACCCACGGCAGGCGGTGCTCGCTCGCCCCGATCCGCATGATGACGTCGTTGCCGGGAGCGAGCCCGAGCATCTGGAGATCGGCGGGCGTCACGTTCGTCTGAGCGTTGCCGAAGTGATCCAGCCAGAGCACCTCACCGGTCGCAGCGTCGCCCTCGTGCTCGACCAGCGGGAGCATCAGCGGGACCACCGCGTCGGGCTCCAGCGCCGGCCCGAGATCATCGATGGTGGCCTCGCCGGATGCGATGACGGCCGCCGCCGGTGCGAAGAGATCGCGGCCGTGGAACGTGGCTCCTTCGGCGGGCAGCTGCAGCTCCGGGTTCTCGATCGCAACGATCGCATCGGCTCCGCCGACCATGGCGACTGCCGGTGCGAGCAGGCCGTTGTCGGGTCCCACGAAGTGGCCCCACGGGGTCCGGGCACAGATGGCCCGCCGATCCGTGCCCACGCCGGGGTCGACGACGGCAAGGGCAACGCCCTCCGGCATGTACTGCACGGCGCGCAACAACGCCATCGCTGCCGCCCGCACGTCGCCGCGTGGGAAGTCGTGGCCGATGTCGATGACGCGGACCTCGGGGGCGATCCGGGCGATCACGCCGTGGACCACGCCGACGAACTCGTCGGCACGGCCGAAGTCCGAGAGGAACGAGATGGGCTGGGCCATGGCGAATGAGGTTAGTGAGCACCCTGCGTGGGCCCGCGGACTCCTAGATCTGCCGTGTCGCCTCCACAGCGGGGTAGGGTCCCGCCCGTGAGTGATAGACGTCGCGTCGTCGTCGTGGCCAACCGGCTGCCCGTTCAGCAGGATGCCGAGACGGGATCATGGAAGACCAGCCCCGGCGGTCTCGTGCGGGCGCTGCAACCCATCCTGCGCGAGCGCGATGGGGCATGGGTCGGGTGGGCCGGGCTGGCCGACCTCGACGTCAAGCCATTCGTGCACGACGACATCGAGCAGGTACCTGTTCCACTGACGGACAAAGAGGTCGCCGGCTTCTACGAGGGGTTCTGCAACGGGACGCTGTGGCCCCTCTACCATGACGCTCTGGTCCCACCCGAGTTTCACCGCCATTGGTGGCGCCCGTATCAAGCCGTCAACCGGCGGTATACCGACGCAACCGTCGACGTGCTCCGGCCGGACGACATCGCCTGGGTTCAGGACTACCAACTCCAGCTCGTGCCCGCGATGCTGCGGGAGCGGTCACCGGACCTCACGATCGGGTTCTACCTCCACATCCCGTTCCCGCCGGTGGAGATCTTCGCCAGGCTGCCGTGGCGCCGGCAGATCCTGGAGGGCTTGTTGGGTGCCGACGTCCTCGCTTTCCAGACGAGACAGAGCGCATCCGCGTTTGCTCGCAACGCCCGACGCTTCACCACCGCCTCCGGGAGCTCCTCGGAGCTCCGCTTTCGGGGACGCACGATCCGGCTTCAGGTGGCGCCCATCGCCATCGACACCGGTCAGTTCGCCGACATCGCGGCCCACCCGGCCACCACCGACGCCGTCCTCGCCCTTCGGAGGCGCCTCGGCAACCCCGGCAAGCTCGTTCTCGGAGTCGATCGCCTGGATTACACGAAGGGCATCGACCTTCGTATCAAGGCGTTCGCCTCGCTGGTGGAACGGCACCCGGACGCCAGGTACACGCTCGTCCAGGTGGCGGTTCCGAGCCGGGAGAACGTTCCGGCCTACGTCGAGATGCGACGGTCGATCGAGGAGATCGTCGGCCACGTCAACGGGCAGCTCGCCATGCTCGGGTACACCCCGGTGCACTACTACTACCGCAGCGTTCCCTTCGAGGAGTTGATCCACCTCTACGTCGCCGCCGACGTCATGCTGGTGACGCCGCTGCGGGACGGTATGAACCTCGTGGCGAAGGAGTACGTCGCAACCCGCCTCGATCGCAGCGGCGTCCTCGTGTTGTCGGAGTTCGCCGGCGCCGCCGAGCAGCTGCGAGCGGCGATGCTCGTCAACCCACACGACACCGACGCCATGGTGGCGACGCTCGAGCGTGCGGTCACGCTCGAGCCGCGCGAGATGCGCCGTCGAATGGGCTCGCTCCGACGCATCGTGGTGAGCAACGACGTCTTCGATTGGGCGCAGGCGTGCCTGGAGGCCCTCGGCGCATGACTGACTTGAAGGTGGTGCTCCGCACCGTCGCACGGCAACGGCCCTTGCTGGTCGCCTCGGACTACGACGGCACGCTCGCGCCGATCGTGGACGACCCGTCGACCGCCCTTCCCGACGAGGGTGCCATGGCGGCATTGATCGATCTCGCCGCCATCGAAGGCGTGTTCGTCGCCGTCGTGTCGGGGAGAACGCGAGCCGATCTCATCACGTTGACCGGCGCCCCGAAGGGTATCGCCTTGATCGGCAGTCACGGAGCCGAGATCGCGGGTGCGGTCGATCTGGACGCAGAGCAGCAGGACGGGTTGCGCGCCGCGGAACGCGACCTGGCGGAGGTCGCCGCAGCCATGCCGGGCTCCCGCCTGGAGACGAAGCCGGCGGGCGTGGCCCTCCACTACCGGCAGGTACCTGCAGATCGCCGCATGGAGGCGGCGGCAGCAGCTCTCGAAGTCGCCGGGCGCCACACAGGTCTGCGACTCATGCACGGCAAGATGGTCGTCGAGCTCGCTGCGACGCCCATCGACAAGGGCCACGCTCTCGACCGACTGCGGACCGACGGCGGAGCGAGCGCCGTGGTGTTCCTCGGCGACGACGTAACCGACGAGGACGCCTTCGAGAGGCTTCGCCCCGACGACGTCGGTATCAAGGTCGGGCCGGGGTTGACCGCTGCCCGGTTCCGGATCGACGATCAGACCCAGGTCGGGCCGGTTCTGGAGCGCCTCGCGAAGGAGGCCTCCCGCCCCCGGAGGCAGTAGCCGGCAATCGACCCTGGAACCGGCTCTGCAGCTTCGTTGAGGCGCTCAAGCGTTGTTGAGCGGCACGGTCCCGGTGGCGAACTCGAACGCCGCCGCCAAGCTCGCATCGTCGTTCGGCTTCGTCCGGCTGGGACGAATGTGTTCGGGATGCAAGCCACAGGCGATGACGTCGGCCAGGTGCTCGTCTGCCGATCGAGTCCACTCGTCGGCCCGCCACCCGTCTGCATCGCGCATCGACGTGAAGGCCTCACGCTGCGCATCATCGAAATGGGTCGCACCAAAGACGTGACCCAGTTCGTGCAGCAGGGTGAAACGCGTGCCGCACGAGAACACGATCGACCGGCCGTCACGGACCATCATGAAGGCCACAGGCGGCACGTCGCGACGCGGATCGCAGCTGACGCGATCGGCGTGCATCCAGAATTCGACCGGCGGCAGCACGAGCCCGACGGCCGAAAAACGCCCGAGCGCCCAACGTGCTTCCTCGACCAGCGCCCAGTTCTCGGCGTACACGCTGCCACCGGCGATGTCGGTGGTTGCCGGATAGTCCGCGTGCGATGCCTCGATCCGAGCCGGCTGCCTGCCGGCGTCGGCCGTCGCCTTCCCGAAGGCCGCCGGGGCTACGGCGCGCAAGGCGAATGTCTGCGGCTCGGTGCCGGTGGCGGGTGAGATCAGCGCCACCAGCATCGAGACTGCGATTGCGACGCGAAAGGTGCCCATGGAGGCACCGTCCGCGGCCGCCTTGAAGCATCCTTCGCGGACCCGTCAACGACGCGTCAAGGATGTCAAGACCACGTCAAGGACGCCCTCACAAACCCTCGTGCCAAGCGCGTGCCTCCCCGGCTCTCCCCCTCAGCCCGGTATGGCCTGGCCCAACCGGGCTGCTCCCAACGCGGGGCGCCATTCAGAGGCGAGGCAAGCGAAGGGAGACAGCGGGTGCTCGAATGGGAACGCTTCCGCGTCCCCTCGATCCGGCAGAGCGGAGGCTCCGTCGCCGCACCGCAGGGTGAGCCGGCCGGGAGGCCGACGACTCGAGAACTCGCCCGAATCCTGATGCGGGCGAC
>JBFINP010000023.1:0-43204 GCA_041611095.1 Acidimicrobiia bacterium
GGCGGAGGCGGTGCCGGAGGAGGCGGCTCGCCACCGGCACCGGTGACCGTGACGGTGCCCGTCATGTCGGGGTGGATGATGCAGAAGTAGTTGTAGGTCCCGGCCGTGGCGAAGGATCGCGAGTAGGTGCCGCCCTGGCCGAATATGCCGCTGTCCCAGGACGAGTCGGTTGCGGTGACCGTGTGCTCGTCGTTGTCGTTGTTGGCCCAGGTCACGGTGGCGCCCGCCGCCACCGTGAGCGATGACGGCTGGAAGCTGCGATCCACGATCGAGACGTCACCCGAGGTGGGTGGGGGTGGCGCCGGGTCGCCCGGGTCGCCCGGTGGTGGGGCGTCTGCGGCGACCGTGATCGTCCCGAAGTACGCCGAGTTCTCGTCGTCACGCTCGTCGAGGTAGTTGTACGTGCCCTCGAGTGCGAAGTTGAAGCTGTAAGACTGGCCGGGGTCCAGGTTGCCCGAGTCGAACTCCTCGGGTCCGTCCTGGGACCGCATCCGGTGCTCGGTGTCGTCCTCGTTCACCCAGATCACGGTGGTCCCCGGGGTGACGGTGAGCGTCTTCGGCGCCAGTGTGTCGGAGATGACCACCGTCTCGTCGGCCGCTCGTGCCGTCGCCAGCGGGGTTGCGATCATCAGCATCGCAAACACGGCGCCAAGCCGGGCCAGCCGTGGTCGGACGGTGGGCGTCATCTCGGTCCTCCTGCTCTCGGTACACGCGGACGTGTCGCGGCGACGCGCACATCTGCGGGCACAATGCCGGGACCAGGCCTAGGCCGGCATCTGACGAGGGATAAGCGTCGGTTAACCGGAGCGACTGCTCAGCGGTCGGGGGGTGTTTCACACGCCAACGCGGCGAGGAGAACCGTCACATCGGCCATGACGTCGACCACCGGAACGACACGCACGCCATCGTCTGGCCGACCCCGGGAGACGTCGCAGGTACCGCATGCCGAGCCGACAACGCGACGAACCGAGCGATGCGCTCCAGCACTCGGCGACGAGGTCACCGGCAAGCCGTCGGCGACCGGGGAGTGTGCTCCACCGTCCGCAGTGCCATGGGTGGGCCCGAGGGATCGCGGCGGACTCAGTCGGCGAGCCCGTGGCGTACCGCAAGCACCGCCGCCTGGGTCCGGTCGGCGACACCGAGCTTGGCGAGCACGGCGCTCACGTAGTTGCGGACCGTCCCTTCCGACAGGTACAGCCGATCGGCGATCTCGGCATTCGTCAATCCCTTGCCGAGCAGGCGGAGGACGTCGAGCTCGCGCTCGCTCAGATCCTCGGCAACGGGCCCAGGCGTTGGTTGGGGGCCGGGAGCCGCCACCCTCGTCATCAACTGCCCGGCAATTGCCGGGTCGAGGTGGGTGCGCCCCTCGGCCGTCCCCCGAATCGCATCGACGAGACGTTCCCGCGGCGTGTCCTTCAGCAGGTACCCGGCAGCCCCGGCCCGGATCGCATCGAGCACCCACTCAGGGGCATCGTACGTCGTGAGCACGAGGACGCGGGTGTCCTCGGAGGCGGCGAGCACTTCGCGGGTCGCCTGCACCCCGGTCGTGCCCGGCATCTTCAGGTCCATCAGCACCACATCGGGCTTGGTGGCGCGCACGACCTCGACGACATCGATCCCGTTCGACGCCTCACCGACCACCTCGATGCCCGGCGCCGTGGACAGGATGGCCTGGAGCCCATCGCGCACGAGGTCCTGGTCATCGCAGATGACGACGCGAATCGTCATGGTGCGATCGCCGCCTCGAGACGAACCGTCGTGCCGGCGCCCGATCCGCTCCCCACGTCGAGGGAGCCGCCGATCAGCGCCGCCCGCTCGCGCATGCCGCCGATTCCGTGATGGCCATCGCCCGTCGCGGCTGCGGGATCGAAGCCTTTGCCGTCGTCCCACACCACGAGACGCAGCCGCCCGCCGCGCGTCTCCAGCCGCAACGTGGCCTTGGTCGCCTCGCTGTGTCGGACGACGTTGGCGAGGGCCTCGGCGGCGATGCGATACACGGCCTGCTCGACCTCGGGATCGAACTCACTCCCGTCGAGGTCGACGTCCAGCGACAGTGCCACGGCGCTGCCAGCCGATGCCCGGTCCAAGAGGTCGCGCAGGGCGCCTTCGAGACCGAGATCTTCGAGTGGCGAGGCGCGGAGGGCGTCGATGGCCCGCCGCGCCTCGACGAGCCCGGATCGGGTTCCCTCGAGTGAGCGGTCCACCATCGCCTGGGCTCGTTCCGGGTCGCTGTCCCACAAGCTACGGGCACCTTCGAGCTGCACGGCTACCGCACTCAACGTGTGAGCGAGCGTGTCATGGAGCTCACGAGACAAACGGTTGCGCTCCCTGCTCGTGGCCAGCTGTTCGACGGTGGTCGCATGCCTCGCCAGCGCCCGCCGCTGCTCCCGCTGCGTCGCAACGATCTTGACGATGAAGTAGCCGACGAACGCAAACACGAGACCGCGCCCGACCAGCAAGGCTCCCACGATCGAGAGGTCGGCCGCAGCGCCCTCGAGCTGCGCCCCAAGCCTCACGGCATCGAGCATCGTCGTCCCCAGCGCGAGCCCGACGACGACCCGGTAGCGGTACTGCCACGCGGTGAGGATGAGCGGCACGAAGAGCACGAACACGAGCAGCCAGAAGTCGGCGAGCGCCTCATTCGGGCCCTCTCCACGAGCGAGGCGACGGGACACGGTGATCGTGTGCTCGACGATGGGCCCCACCGACGCCACGAACAGGGCGATCGGCAAATAGGCCCGCCCGAGCCGCCGCTGCAGACCGGGAGCGCCGAGGTAGAGCAGGAGGGCGACGGAGAGCACGATCCCGGGGCCGGGAACGAGGAGGGTCTCGTCGTCGGGCCGGTTCCGCAACGACAGGGCGACGAAGCCCAGAAAGCCGAGTCTGATCGCCACGAACCAGCGAAAGACGCGCAGGAGCCCGGGCTCGATCGATGTCGTCGCCATGGGCTCATTATGGGTCGGCCGTGTGCCGCCCGGCAGTGATCTCGCTCAGGGAGCGCCATGACAGATGTCATGGCGCGTCGTTCACGATCTCACGTGCGCTCGTGATGCGAGTGACTACTCGGCGCGCCCTCACCGCGATCCAATGGAGCCACCACATCGGACGCGACGAGGAGGTTCACGATGGGTAGGAAGAAGACGCTGCTGGTTGCGGTCGGGATCGGGCTCTTCGCCCTGGTGGCGGCAGCGTGCAGCATCGACGTCGAACGCAACGCGGACGGTTCGCTCCAGGTGGAAGCGGTGGTGACCGAGGCCAGCCTCGCCGCCGAGCTGGAGCGGGATGCGCTCAACGAGGCGGTGACCGTCGACATCCGGGACGGGTACATCCAAGCCGAGGTCGACCGGCTCGACCCGCAGGGGGGCAGCAACGCCGTGGCGTTCCGCGCCGACGTCGGTGTCGCCGACGAGCACCTGTCGGTCGAGGTGTCGGAGGCCACGATCGACGGGTTCCCGATCCCCGAGTCCTTCGTGGATGCGTGGAACGGGGAGCTCGCCCGAGCGCTCGAGAGGGCGGGGCGCCGGCACCCCGATGCGAGCCTCGTGTCGGTTGCCACCGCGGGTGACGAGCTGACCATGGAGTGGCGGATCGAGACGAGCGAGAGCCAGGGCTCCTGATCGATCCGCTCGCACGGCGAGCGGCGGCCCCGGCCCGGGCCGACCCTCGGCCGCGTGATCCGACTTCGCCCACTGCTACATTCCGCCCCCGGCGCCAGAGGGGTTCGTGGATTGACCGAGATGGTCCGCTGGTTCGACCAGATCACGATGGCCGACGTCGGTGAGGTCGGCGGAAAGAACGCATCGCTCGGCGAGATGATCGGCAGCCTGGCCTCTGCAGGCATCTCGGTTCCCAACGGGTTTGCCACCACCGCCGGCGCCTACCGCAGGCACCTCGCCGCCACGGGTCTCGACTCCCGGATCTCGGTGCGATTGGGCGAAGTCGACGTGGAGGACGTAGTGGCCCTGGCCGCCGCCGGCACCGAGATCAGAGCGTGGATCGAGGCCGAGCCGCTGGCCCCGGATCTGGTCGATGCGATCGCCGAGGGCTACGAGCTGCTGGGGTCGGACGACGACCCCGAGCCGGCCGTGGCCGTTCGCTCCTCTGCAACGGCCGAGGATCTGCCCGACGCCTCCTTCGCCGGTCAGCAGGAGACCTATCTCAACGTCGTCGGCATCGATGCCGTGCTCACCGCCGTGCAGCGGGTCTTTGCGTCGCTGTACAACGATCGCGCCATCGCCTACCGCGTTCACAAAGGCTTCACCCACGACGACGTGGCGCTGTCGGCCGGTATCCAGCGCATGGTGCGAAGCGACGTCGGCGCCAGCGGGGTCGCCTTCTCTATCGACACCGAGTCCGGCTTCGACGATGTCGTGTTCATCACGTCGAGCTACGGACTGGGCGAGCTGCTGGTGCAAGGAGCGATCAATCCCGACGAGTTCTATGTCGCCAAGTCACGAGTCACGTCGGGCCGGCCCGCCATCCTTCAACGCCGCTTGGGGTCGAAGCGGCAGCGGATGGTGTACGGAATCGAAGGTGAGCGGGTGTCCGTCGAGGAGGTTCCCGACGCGCTTCGCCGCGCCTTCTCCATCACCGATGCCGAGATCACGGCACTCGCCGAGATGGTCATGACCATCGAGACCCACTACGGACGACCGATGGACGTCGAGTGGGGCCGCGACGGGCTCACCGGGGAGCTGATGATCCTCCAGGCTCGGCCCGAGACGGTGCAATCCCGGCGGTCGGGGAGGGTGATCGAGCGGTTCGAGCTTACGGCCGCCGGTCAGGTCCTCGTGGAAGGTCGCAGCGTCGGCCAGCGGATCGGCTCGGGCACGGTACGGGTCATCCGCCATCCCACCGAGATGAACCGGGTCCAGGTCGGCGACGTGCTCGTGGCGGACATGACGGATCCCGACTGGGAGCCGGTGATGAAACGTGCGTCGGCGATCGTCACCAACCGCGGCGGTCGCACCTGCCATGCCGCGATCATCGCGCGGGAGATGGAGATCCCCGCCGTCGTCGGAGCCGGCGAGGCAACCGACGTGCTCGGCGACGGCGCCACCGTGACGGTGTCGTGCGCCGAGGGCGACACGGGGTTCGTGTACGCAGGAGCGGTTCCCTTCCAGGTGCGCCGCATCGAACTGGATGCGATGCCGGAACCGCCCGTCAAGGTGATGATGAATGTCGCCAACCCCGAACGCGCCTTCGCTTTCGCCGGGATGCCGAATCACGGCGTCGGTCTGGCCCGGATGGAGTTCATCATCAACAACGTCATCGGCGTTCATCCCCGGGCTCTCCTCGACTTCGCCGAGCTGCCCGAGGATCTCCGCGACGCGATTCGGGAGCGGATCGCCGGCTACGACGATCCCGTGTCTTTCTTCGTGGCCAAGCTCGCCGAGGGTGTTGCCACCATCGCCGCGGCATTCGAGCCCAAGCCGGTCATCGTGCGGTTGTCCGACTTCAAGTCGAACGAGTACGCCCACCTGCTCGGGGGCGGCGGGTACGAGCCCAACGAGGAGAACCCGATGATCGGTTTTCGGGGGGCGTCGCGCTACAGGGATCCGGCGTTCCGCGCGGCATTCGACATGGAGTGTCGGGCGCTGCGCTTCGTGCGTGAGGACATGGGATACGAGAACGTCGAGATCATGATCCCGTTCGTGCGTACGGTCGACGAGGCGAGGGCGATCGTCCAGGTACTCGCCGAGAACGGCATCGAGCGGGGGCGGCACGGGCTGCGGCTCATCATGATGTGCGAGGTGCCGTCCAACGCCATCCTCGCCGAAGACTTTCTCGAGCACTTCGACGGCTTCTCCATCGGTAGCAACGACCTCACCCAGTTCACGCTGGCCCTCGACCGTGACTCCGGTCTCGTCGCCGACCTGTTCAACGAGCGCGACCCCGCCGTGAAGGCGATGATCTCGAAGGCGATCGCCGCAAGCAAGGCGAGCGGCAAGTACATCGGCATCTGTGGGCAAGGCCCCTCCGACCATCCCGACTTTGCGATGTGGTTGCGGGACGAGGGCATCGACAGCATCTCGCTGAACCCGGACACGCTGCTCGAGACGTGGATGTTGCTCGCCGGAGTCGAACCCGATTGAGTGATCCCACCCGCACGGTCTTCTGCGTCTCGGACCACACCGGGGTCACGGCCGAGGCGTTCGCCCACAGCTTCATGACCCGATTCGACGGCGTGCCGGTCGCCTACGAGGTACGGCCGTTCACCAACAGCGTCGAACGGGTCGACGCCGTGATCGCCCAGGCCGCCGCCCGCGCCGCGGTGGGCCCCCGCCCCATCATCTTCTCGACGCTGACCGATGTGACGCTTCGTACCAGGCTCAAGCAGGCCGATGCACTGGTACTCGGTCTCTTCGACTTCTTCGTCGACGAGCTGTCCGCAGAGCTGGGCCGGCGACCATCGGACAGGGTCGGCTCCTTCCACGGGATCGGCGACCTGACGAAGTATCAAGCCCGCCTCGATGCGGTCGACTTCACCCTGGCCACCGACGACGGGCTCGGACTCCGTCACTACGCAGATGCCGACGTCGTCCTCGTCGGCGTATCGCGGGTCGGCAAGACGCCCACGTCGCTCTACATGGCGATGCACCACGGTATCAACGCCGCCAATTATCCCCTGACCGATGAGGACCTCGCCGGCGGGGGTCTCCCCGCCGCGCTCACCGGGCACCGGGACAAGCTCTTCGGCCTCACCATTGATCCCATCCGTCTCCACCAGATCAGGCAGAAGCGCCGTCCGGACGCCGAGTACTCGTCGCTCCCGGTATGCACCGACGAGGTGAACGTGGCCGAGCAGCTCTTCCGCCGAGAGAACATCGGGGTGGTCAACACGACGACGCAGTCGATCGAAGAGATCGCCGCCACGATCATGGGCACGGCGGAGTTGCGCAGTCGGCTGGGTTAGCGGTTCAGCCGCCGGCGCCGTCGGCGAAGAGGCGGTACGAGCCGACCAGCGTCGCTCGTTGCGGGTCGGGCCCTTCCCCCGGCTCGCACCGGGTTCCGAGGTCCTTCTGGAACTCGGCGAACGCCTCGATCGAGCCGAGCGGATTCGGCTCCGCCTCGACGTCGGCGATGTGCACGAACATCCCGTCGGCGAGCCGCAAGGTTGCGTAGCGGACACCACCCGGGTCGCGTTCGGCGAGCTCGGCGAAGACGGCTTCGACGAGCCGCTGGTTATCGTCGGCGTGTTCGGGCTTCGTGCGGTAGCGGACGACGACGGTGGCCATCGGGGTTCCTCCAGCGGGACGGGGGCTGACTTCCCACGCTACCGGGCCGGGTGGAATCGGTCCCACGACCATCGTCCGGGGGCTCAGAGACGCTTTCATTCCTACCTCCTGTAGGCCAACGAAACGACGTTGCCAGACCGGTCATTGGGCGTGCGCTGAACGACGGCCAACGAGCCCGCGCAGCATCTGCGAGCCGGGGAACGCAACGGCTGAGCTCTAACCTGTTGCGGATGGTCAGGGACACTGCGTCGCTCGCCGACGCCCTTCGGGTGCTCCGCGACCTTCTCTCTGCGCTCCCCTCCGGGCCGCAGCTGGAAGGAAGCGCCGAAATGGAGCGCACGCGGACTCAGCTGATCGCTCAGATCGACGACTACCTGCTGCCGCGCCTGCGTCACCTCGACGCCCCACTCCTCGTCGGCATCGGCGGCTCGACCGGCGCAGGCAAATCCACCATCGCCAACTCCCTCGTCGGCAGCCCCGTGACGGAGACCGGCCTGCTCCGACCGACGACGCGGACGCCTGTTCTGGTGTGCCACCCGGACGACGAACCATGGTTTCTCGAGGGAGGCGTGCTCCCCGACCTCCCCCGGGCGACGGGACGAGCCCCCACCGACGGCTCGGCGCTCGCCGTCCGCACGTCGACCGCGCTGCGACCCGGCCTGGCCATCCTCGACACGCCGGACATCGATTCGGTGGAGATCGCCAACCACGAGCTGGCGGGCCAGTTGCTCGGCGCCGCCGACCTCTGGCTCTTCGTCACCACGGCGGCCCGCTATGCCGATGCGGTTCCATGGGAGTACCTCCGCATGGCGGAAGAACGCGGCACCGCGCTGGCGATCGCGATCAACCGCATCCCATCCGGTGCGAGAGAGGCGGTGACCGCTCACTTCGGAGAGATGCTCGACGTGGAGGGGCTGGGCGCAACTCGGGTCTTTGCGATCGAGGAGACCACGCTCGACCGAGAACTGCTCCCGCAGGCGGCGACCGCCGTTCTCGCCACATGGCTCGACGAGCTGGCGGCCGATGCCGAACGGCGGGCCGAAATGGTGCGCGCCACGATCTCCGGAGCCGTGGCGTCCGTGCCGTCGCGCGTCGAGGAGGTCGCGGCTGCCGCCGTGCGAAGCGCAGATGCCACGATCGCTCTCGCCGCGGCTGCCGACCGCCAATACGACGACGCCGTCGATGAGGTCGTCCGCCGGCTCGAGACCGGCTCCCTGCTTCGCGGTGAGGTGCTGGCGAAATGGCAGGAATTCGTCGGCAGCGGTCAATTCATGCAGACGATCCAAGCCGGAGTCGCCCGCATCCGCGACCGCCTGCGCGCCATGATCACCGGCTCGGCGACCGCACCGGCCGAGGTGCAGGGTGAGCTGCAATCGAGCATCGTCGTATCGATTCGCGAAGCGGCCGATGCTGCCGCGGACGCCACCGTGGCCGCCTGGGAGACCGCACAGGGAGGCCGGGAGCTGCTCGGCGAGGATGCCCGGGCCCTCGCCCGCCCGTCGCCCGACTTCACCAGGCGAGCGCAAGCAGACATCGAGGCGTGGCAGGACTTCGTGCTGGCACTGGTTTCGCACCAGGCCGAAGACAAGCGTTTGGTCGCTCGTACGTTGTCGCTCGGAATCAACACGGTCGCCGTGAGCCTCATGGTGGTGATCTTCGCCCATACCGGCGGGCTCACGGGTGGCGAGGTCGCCGTCGCCGGCGGCACGGCGACGGTGAGTCAGGCACTGCTCACAGCCATCTTCGGCGAGAACGCCGTGCGCGACCTCGCCCGTCAGGCGAGCGAGGACCTCCTTGCCCGGCTTCAGAGGCTCTTCGCCGGCGAGGCGGAGCGATTCCACCGGCGGCTCGACGGGCTACCAACACCACGCCATGCCGAGGAGTTGCGCCGCGCCGCAGAAGTCGTGGAACGGTCGGCGCTATGAGCTCACCCCTGCTGACCGTGCTCGGGCCCCGGCTCGACGCGTTGTCGCAGCTCGTCGACGATGGCGTCGGCCTCCTCCCCGACGCCGCCCTCTCGCAGGGAAGGGACCTGGTCGCTCACGCCGCCGACCGCCTTCGGCACGGCACCGAGCACACCGTGGTCGCGCTCGCCGGGGCGACCGGAAGCGGGAAGTCGGCGCTCTTCAACGCACTCGTCCGTGCCGGCGTCGCCAGAGTGGGCGTCACCCGCCCGACCACGGCGGAGGCGCGTGCCGCCGTCTTCGGAAGTCGGCAAGCGAGCGCGTTGCTGGACTGGCTGGACGTGCGTCACCGGCACGGAGTCGATGGCGCCGGCGAGCTCGACGGTCTCGTGCTCCTCGACCTTCCCGACCACGACAGCGTCGTCACCACGCACCGGCTGGAAGTGGACCGACTCGTCGAGGTCGTGGACACGATGGTGTGGGTTCTCGATCCGCAGAAGTACGCCGACGAAGCCCTCCATGACGGCTATCTGCGCCGTCTGGCCACCCACGGCGACGTGATGGTGTTTGCGTTGAACCACATGGACGAGGTCCCGGAGGGGGCTCGCGGTCAGATGACCGATCATCTGCGCGGGCTGCTCCTCGCGGATGGCCTCGACCGCCCCGTGATCGTCGAGACCTCCGCCGTGACCGGAGAGGGCATCGACCGGCTGCGGGCCATACTCGTCGAACGTATTACCGCTCGCGATGCGGCGTTGCGCCGGCTCGACGCCGACGTGAGCGCCGTCGCCGGCGGGCTTGGAGCCATCCCCCGGCCACTGGTCCAAGCCGCGGCAAGGGCCGACGATGCCCTGACCGCCGGCCTCGCGACCGCCGCCGGGGCCGCCGTCATCGGCGACGCGGTCGCCGCGGGCTACCGCCACGACGCCAAGCGGCGAACGGGATGGCCCTTCGCCCGCTGGCTACTCCGATTCCGCCGCCATCCCCTCCGTGCCCTGCAAGGGAGGGGCGAGCCGGTTGTCGGGGTCGCCCAAGCTCCCACCGCCGTGGCCGTCGACCATGCGCACCTGCGACTGTCCTTGCGGGAGTATGCCGACCATCGGATCGGAGATGCGCCCGGGCCGTGGGCTCGGCGCGCCCGCGAAGCGGCAGGCGCCAACGTGGACGCGCTTCCAGCGAAGCTCAGCGCCGCGGTGACGGCAACGGCGCGCCGAGCCACATCCCCGCCGCGCTGGTGGAGTGCGTTCGGGTGGCTGCAGCGTGGCCTCGCCCTTGCGGTGATCACAGGAGCGCTCTGGCTGGTGGGCCTCGGCCTCCTCGGGTATCTCCGTGTACCGGCGGAACCGTTCGAGGTGGAGATCGGAGGCTGGCCACTGCCGACGCTGCTCCTGCTCGGTGGCGTTGCGCTCGGGCTGCTGCTCGCCTGGGTGGCGCGCCTCCCCGCAGCGATCGGCGGCCGCCGGCGCGGCGCCACGGCCGTCAAGGCCCTGGAGCGAGCGGTCGAGGACATCGCTGCCGAGGAGGTGCGTGCGCCGCTCGATCGGGAGCTCGAGCGCTGGGAACGCCTCGGCAAGGCCCTGGCAGCGGTGCAAGGCGGCTCGTAGGCGCCCGGGCGACAGCGTTGGCGGTCACGTCGGGCCCGTACATCGAGATGAAGGCGGCGCAGCCGCACGGCCGCTTCGTCGACGAACGTGGCGAAGCGCTCGGCGGTACCCGCTACCCATCACGTACACCCTGTCAGACCCACAACGGCGCCGTCCACGCGAACAGGGAATCTCGTTGTCGCCGGCGGGACTCAGCGGGAGTAGGTGCCCATCAGCTGCGCCTCGGCGATCACGTGCCCCTCCAGGGCGTCGAGCAGCTGGCCCTTGCGAGCGCCCTGCTCGAGGCCCAGCTCCGTATCGACCGCATACAGGGTGAAGAAGTAGCGGTGGATGCCGCTCGGCGGGCAGGGACCGCCGTAGCCGCCGTGCCGCCAGGAGTTCGTGCCTACGACGCCGAGCGCCGCGACGTCCTCCGGTATCTCCGTCGCAGGGGGGATGTCGTATGCGACCCAGTGATCCCACGTGCCTCCGGGGGCGTCCGGGTCGTCCACGACGAGGGCGAGGGTGGCCGTCCCCTCGGGGAGTCCGTCGATCACCAGCGGCGGCGAGATGTCGTCTCCGTCGCAGGAGTAGCGCGTCGGAATCGCTGCACCGTCCGCAAAGGCCGGCGAGGTGAGCTGCATGGTGGTTCCTCCCGTCTGCGTTGGGGCAGAGCGGGCCTCGGTGGCGGTGTCGCTCGAGTCAGCGCACCCCGCCAGCAGCACGATGACCGGGACGGCCACCGGCAACAGTCGGCCCCATGCGCCTCGCCCCATCTGACGATGGTGGACGCAGCGGCGGCCCACGTCTAGGGCCATAACGCCGGATCAGCCGGCGGCATCGCCTCGCATCAGAAGGCGGCGTCGTCCATCGTCATCAGATGGGCGTCCTCGAGCTCCGCCGACCGGCGGCGGGCGGCGACCTTCGGCGCAACGTGGCGGATGAAGAAGCGAGCCGACTCGATCTTGCCCTCGTAGAAGGAACGATCGGTGTCGGAGGCCTCAGGGAGCGCCGAGTGCGCAAGGTGGGCGTGCCGCAGGAGTAGCCAGGCGATCACGACCTCGGACAGGCTCTCGAGCAGAGCGTTCGTGTGGAGGCCGGTCTTGTAGATCTCCTTGGGCTCATGCATGAAGGCCATCGCATGCCCGACGAGGACGCCGACCATCGCCTGCACATCCTCGAGGGCCGCGCCGAGCAGCTGCCGCTCCGGCTCGAAGGTCTCCGACCCGCCTTTGACCAGCTCGACGATTTCGCCGGCGAGACGGCTCAGCGTGGCTCCCTGGTCCCGGGCGATCTTGCGGAAGAAGAGGTCGAGCGACTGGATGCCCGTCGTGCCTTCGTACAGCGAGTCGATCTTGACGTCGCGGATGTACTGCTCCATCGGGTAGTCGCGGAGGTAACCCGACCCGCCGAACACCTGAAGCGACTGGCCGAGCAACTCGTACGCCTTCTCCGAGGAGAAACCCTTGAGCATCGGGAGAAGGAGATCCGACAGTTGGGCCCAGTAGCGCTCGTCCGGATCGACACGCTCTTGGTCCAGCGCCCATGCGGTGTAGTACATCAGCGCCCGCATCCCCTCGGCGTGGGCCTTCTGCAGCATCAGCATGCGACGCACATCCGGATGGCGGATGATCGGCACCCTGGGCGCCTCCTTGTCCGTCATCTCCGTCATGTCCGCCGACTGGATGCGCTCCTTGGCGTACTCGAGGGCATTGAGGTAGGCCGTGGACAGGGTGGACATCGACTTGGTCCCGATCAGCATGCGGGCGTCTTCGATGACGTGGAACATCTGCTTGATGCCGTGGTGCTTACCACCGACCAGATAGCCGACGGCAGGACGCTCGGCCCCAAACGTCAGTTCGCACGTCGTGGAAGACTTGATACCCATCTTGTCTTCGATCTTGGTGACCTGGACGCCGTTGCGGTCGCCGAGCGAGCCGTCTTCGTTCACGAGGAAGTCGGGCACGATGAACATCGAGAGGCCCTTGGTTCCGGGAACGGCGCCGGGACGGCGAGCCAGTACCAGGTGGACGATGTTCTCGTGATAGTCGCTGGCGCCGGAGGTGATGAAACGCTTGACGCCCTCGATGTGGTAGACGCCGTTCTCCTCGTCGACGGGAATGGCCTTGGTGACGCCGGCGCCGACGTCGGAGCCCGCATCGGGCTCGGTGAGCACCATCGTGCCGCCCCAGCGCCGTTCGAGCATCCTCCTGGCCCACAGTTCCTTCTGCTCGGGCGTGCCGACCCGGCCGATCACCACGGCCATGAGGGCCCCGATGATGTAGAAGAAGGCGCTGGGGTTGGCCCCGACCATCATCTCTTGGCCGGCCCAGCGGAGCATGGCGGGTGCGCCCATACCGCCGAGATCGACCGGTACGCCGAGCATCTCCCAGCCCCCGTCGTAGTAGGCGTCGAGCGAATTCTTGAGGCTGGCCGGGAGCTCGACCCGGCCATCGACGAACTTCGGGGGGTTGCGATCGGCGTCGACGAAGCTCGCAGCCATGTCCTCGGTGGCGAGACGCTCCAGCTCGCGGAGCACGTGGGCAATGGTGTCGCGGTCGAAGCCCTCGAAGGAACCCTGCTCGAGGACCTCCTCGAGGCCCAGCACTTCGAAGAGGTTGAACTCAATGTCCCTCAGGTTGGCTTTGTAGTGACCCATCCTCGTCTCCCGTGTTACTGCCCCTACCACGACGGGGCTCGTCTCCGTGGCCGTTCGTCGACGACGGACGTCCCGACGCCGCTTTTTGAGTATACACTCTAATTTGAGTATTCGCTCCAAGTTTTTTCCGAGATCGCGCTACGCTTCCGACCGGAGGAGGGCTCCCACGTGGCGCGATACCAGGCGGGCATCCGCACCCAGGCACGGATCATCGATGCCACCCGGCAACTGTTGGGCGAGGTAGGGCTCGAGGGCACCACTTTGAAGGCGATCTGCGACCGAGCCGGGGTGCGCGCCGGCAGCTTCTACAACCTGTTCGCCTCGAAGGACGAGGCGATCATGCGAGTGATCACCGATGCCATCGGCACCGTGGACCCCGATCCCGAAGGCGCCGGGACCGACACCGTGGGTGATCTGGTCAAGGCCTATGCCCGCTTCATCACCGGCCAGTCCACCGTGGCACGCATCTACTTGCAGTCGGTGGTCGGTGGCAGCATCGCCGACGACGCGCTGGCGAAGCGGTTCCTGCGCCACCACGAACGGCGTGTCCGGCGGTTCGCCGAAGCCATGCGCCGGGGCGACCCCTCCCTCTCCCCGGAAGCGGCGGCACAAGACGCCGAGCTGCTGCTCGCGGCCCTGAACGGACTCGCCTTCCGGTGGGTGTTGCAGCCGAGCTTCGACTTCACCGGCCACATACGCCGGATCCTCGCAATGGACGAGCGGCTGCGCTCTGCCGGCGAACTCTCGCTCTAGCGGCCCGTCACTGAAGCGCGTCGACCAACCAGCGGTGCAGCGGCGCCATCTTGTTCCACTCGGTCGCTCTACGCCGGTCGATCGGCGGAGTGTGGAGGTCGGCCGGCAGCTTCTCATCCTCTCCGATCCAGAGGGCGGCATAGCGGAGGAGCCGCTCCTGATCGGGCGACGAGGGCTCGAAACCCCGCGGCAACGTCTTGTAGTGCTCGCCCTTGACCTCATAGCCCTTGCGTTCCACCGAGCGAACCGTCTTGACGAGTGCCGCACCCGTCCCGGGATCCACCACGGCCCTGCGATACGCCGCCAGCCGATTTCTGTCGAAGCCGTGGGCGCCGACGCCGATGCCGAGGCTCCTGGGCTGGCTCGACATCCATACTGGCTCCCAGGTGCGACACGGCGCCGGCGAGGGCGCCTGATCGGACCGGACCGTTTCCGTGCGACCCCGACGAAATCTCGAAGAATCCCGCGACAAACCCGCGACGCAGTGCGTCCCGTACACCGAACGGCTCATTCACCGTTCGCACGGTGGGCAATCGGCAGGTAGGGGCCGACAGGAACCGTTGTGCCGAGCCGGCGAGGTAGGCGTCGGCTCGCAGACCAGGTAGGGACGGCAGGCGGATTCACGGGGCTCCTCACGAGCCCCACCGCGCCCGGCGCACCGGCGTCACCGCAGAGCCGTACGCTCGAAGGCGATGACCAAGGCCAAACCGCTGTGGACGTGCCCGAGCTGCGGCGCCAAGTACGTCACACCGAACATTTGGCACTCCTGCAACCGCTTGACTCCGGAGGACTGGCTCGAGGGAAAGGGACCTCGTGCGATGGCGCTGTGGGGGCGGCTCGTCGAGGCCATGTCGGCCATCGGCCCCTACGAGTTGCACGCAACGAGGAGTCGCATCAGCTTCATGGTGCGGGTGCGGTTCGCCGGCGTATCGGCGTTGAGCGATCGTGGCATGTCGCTGAACTTCTGGCTCAAGGAGCGGATCGCCAGCCCGCGGCTGGCCAAGGCCGAACACCTCGGTCATCGCGACTGGATCTACCGAGTGCGCATCACCGCCCCCGAGGAGATCGACGACGAGGTCACCGGATGGCTGCGTCGTGCGTATGACGTCGGGCGGCAGCAGGCTGGGTCGGCCGACCCTTGATCGGGCCGGGACTGCAGCCCATCATGCGACCGTGGCCAGGAGAGCTCTCGTTCCGTTATTGGTGGCCCTGTCGATGGTGGTCGTCGCGGCCTGCGGCGCTTCGTCGGTGAGCGTCGATGCGCCGGCCGGCACGACGTCGCCGGAACCCGCCGGTTCGCCGCAACCCACGAGTTCGCTGCCACCGACGACAACCCCATCCACGACCGCACCGTCGACGACCCGATCGGCGACAACCGAACCGCCCACGACCCAGCCGGCGGAGATCGCGGCGGCCCTTGCGCCTCTGACGTCGCGGCGATTCGTCATCGCTCTCGAGGTGCTGCCGCACGACGGCGGTCCCCCGCTGCCGGTCGGGACGATCGAAGGGACGGAGTCGCAGGATCCGATGCGTACGCAGCTGATTGGGGAGCTCCTCGACGACCGCTTCGAACTCGTGTCCGACGGCGACCGATGGTGGGATCTCTCCGACCCCGACTACGAGCTGACCGATGCCGACGTCGCGACCTCGCTGCTCTTCATGGGCTTCCTACAGCCGTCGGACGTGGCCGGGCTCCTCGCCGAGAGCGACCGATGGGAGATCGTCGGCGAAGAGACTCACCTCGGCGTTCCCGTGACACACCTGCAGCGATCGAATGTGGTCAAGGACGTCGACTGGCCTCTCGGTGATCTGACGGTGATCGACGTCTGGCGCGACGCAAGCGGCGAGATCGTCAAGCTGGAGGGACTCTTCGCCACCGGGGACAACGACGGATTCCCGCTGGCGACGTGGGAGCTGACCGAACGCAACCCCGACGTGGTGATCACCCTGCCCCCCGACGGCTGACCCTCAGCGCCTCCGCCGTCTCGGGTAGCGCACCAGCAACCAAACGCCGACGGCGCCCACGAGCAAGGCTCCGGTCACGATGCCCAGGTTGGAGCGGACGATGTCCTCGTCACCGGCGGCCAGCCCCCAGGCGATGCCGCCCACACCGAGCACCAACAGCGTGGCGGCGACGATGACGAGCACGTTCGGTTGCGGCTTTGAGGTCTTCTTGGGTGGCGCCACGGCGCCCGCCCTCCTTGATGCGACGCCGCCACGGTACACCGCGGCTCCGACAGAACTCCGTCACTCGGAGAGCTCGGCCAGACCGAGCTGGTCGAGTGCAGCCTGGTAATCCGCCCACGTGTCGACATCGACCGGGGCGGCGCGTGAGAACGACAGTGTCGCAACCGGGCCCGGCGGGGCCTCCACGAGATGCCGCCACAGCACCTTCGATCCACTGGTCTGCGGCATCGCGGCGACGGCAGCGGCCGACAACAAGAAGGGGTGGTTGGGTACGCCGTCGTCGTACACGGCGAGTGCCGCCCAGGGGCGCTCCTCTCGCCAGACGTCCACGAACCGGTCGATGATGTCAGGGGTCACGCCTGGCATGTCACCAAGCAGCAGCACGATCGCCCCGTACTCGCCTGCCGCGTCGACCCCGACGAGCAGCGACGTCACATTGCCCGCCTCGTACCGATCGTTCCGCACCACGACGCTCCTGCCGAGCTGGAGAGCTGCGGCCACCGCTTCGTCTTCACGACCCGTCACGACGACCACTCGATCGAGGCGTGATGCTTCGGCACTGGCGACGGCCAGCCCGGCCATCGTCCTTTCTCCGAATGGGAGCAGCTGCTTGAGCCGGCCTGCCTCCATGCGCTCCGATTTGCCGGCGACGAGGACGACGCCCACGACGTCGGTTGCGGTCACCCGTCCACCAGTGTCGCCGCCAGGCGATTGTGGCGCTCGATGAGTGGTTCCAGCTCCAGCGTGGCGAGACGACCGTCCACCACCACGCTCCGGCCGTGCACGACGTTCCGGTCGACGCCGACCGGAGCACACAGCACTGCGGCGGCGACGGGATCGTGGAGCGCACCTGCGTACTCCAACCGGTCCAAGGAGATGGCCACGAAGTCGGCACACCGCCCCGGCTCGAGCACACCGACGTCGCCGCGGCCGAGCACCTCGGCGCCGCCGCGAGTGGCGAGCTCGAGAGCCGTCCGCGTCCCCATCAGGTCACCACCCTCGAGCGAAGGGGCGGCGGCGAGCCGGTTGAGCAGCAGCGCCTGGCGAGCCTCGGCGAGCATGTGGCTCCCGTCGTTGCTCGCCGAACCGTCGACCCCCAGCCCCACGGGCACCCCCTGGGTCAGGTAGCGGCGAACCGGTGCGATGCCGGACGCCAGCCGCATGTTCGACGTTGGGCAGTGCGCCACCCCGGTGCCGGTCTCCGCCATCTGCGCCGACTCGGCCTCGTCGATGAAGACACCGTGGGCGTACCACACGTCCGGGCCCACCCACTCCACGCGCTCCATCAGCGCAACCGGACGCATGCCGTGCGTCTCCAGGCAGAACTCTTCCTCGTCCATGGTCTCGGCCAAATGGGTATGGAGCCGTACCCCCTTGTCGCGCGCCAGGCGCGCCGCTTCCCGCATGAGGTCGAGCGTCACGGAGAACGGCGAGCAGGGTGCGATCACCGCCTGGAGCATCGCCCCGGGGTTGGGGTCGTGGAACGTGTCCACTGCACGAGCGCAATCGGCGAGGATCGCCTCCTCGGCCTCGACGACCGAGTCGGGGGGAAGACCGCCGTCGCTCTCTCCAAGGCTCATCGAGCCGCGCGACGCAACGAGCCGGATCCCCACCTCCAGACCGGCTTCCGCCTCGTCGTCGAAGCTGCTGCCGTTCGGGTAGAGGTACAGGTGGTCGAAGGCCGTCGTGCAGCCGGAGAGCGCCAGCTCGGCGAGACCGACCTGGGTTGAGACGCGGACGTGCTCTGGAGACATCCGTGCCCATATCGGATAGAGAGTGCGCAGCCAGTCGAAGAGCCCCACGTCCTGGGCGCCGGGGACCGCACGGGTGAGCGTCTGGTAGAGGTGATGGTGCGTGTTCACCAGCCCGGGTAGGACGACGTGCCCGGCGAGGTCGATGACCTCATCCGCCGTGGACGGCAGCTCGGCGCCGGGCCCCACCGCAGTGATGAACCCGTCCTCGGCATACAGACCCCCGCCGGGGATCTCCCGCCGGCGGTCATCCATGGTCACGAGGATGGCGGCATTGCGTGCGAGGAGCGTCGTCATGGCGTGTGACGCTAGGAGGTGGAGAGTCGATCGCAAAGTGGCACATACGATGCCCACCGCGATGCGAGAGCTGCCGATCCCTGCCGGCCTCGACTGGCTGTGCGACTCCGACGAGGGCCGTGCTTGGCTGGACGCCCTCCCGGGCTTGGTGGCCTCCTGCACGCGGCGCTGGGATCTACGGCTGGGCGAGCCGTTCCCGGGCTCCTACGTCTCCTGGGTTGCCCCGGTGATCGGTCCCCACGGCGAGGATGTCGTACTAAAGGTCCAATTCCCTCATCGGGAGAGCGAGCACGAGGCCACGGCCCTGGCGGCATGGGACGGCAACGGCGCAGTGCGGCTACTGGATCACGCGGCCTCTGACGACGCCCTGCTCCTCGAGCGTTGCCTGCCCGGCGTCCACCTGAGCGAACGGCCGGCTCACGAGGCGCTCGAGGTCTTCGCCGATTTGCTGCCCCGGCTGTGGGTGCCGCCACCGGCCGCGATCGGCACGATCGCCACCGAAGCGACATGGTGGGCGGATGGGCTCGTCGACCGGTGGGAACGGACCGGGCGTGGGTTCGGGCGCAGCCTCGTCGACGCGGCGCTCGACCTGCTCGATCGACTGCCGAGAACGCAAGGGGAGCTCGTGCTCGTGCACCAGGATCTCCACGCCGACAACGTGCTCGCCGCCTCGCGCAAGCCGTGGCTCGCCATCGACCCGAAGCCGCTCGCCGCCGAACGTGAGTTCTCGCTGGCTCCGATCATCCGGTCGCACGAGCTGGGTCACCGCCGCGAACTCGTCGTGGATCGTCTCGATCGGCTGAGCGCGGCACTGGGCGTCGACCGGGAGAGGGCGCGCCTGTGGGCGCTCGCCCAGGCCGTGGCGTGGGGAATGGAGGACGGCCACGTCCTCCCACGGAACATCGAGACGGCAACCTGGCTCGCGGACGCCTGAGGGCGTGGCCGCTAACCGATCAGCTGATCGGCGATCGCACCGAGATCCGGCCCGGTGAGCTCGGGCAGCGGCTCGGCCGAACCCCACACGACGCTCGGCCGATCGATGAAGGCGCCGGCGATACCGACACTGCGGGCGCCGAGGATGTCCCAGTCGTGAGCCGCCACCATCACCATGGAATCGAGGTCCACGTCCAGCTTGGCGGCGGCCATGAGGTACACCTCCGGGGCCGGCTTGAATCGCTGTACCTCATCGACGGAGAGGGCGCGCTCCACGAGTGGGGCAAGTCCGGAATTGGCGAGTTGGTCGGCGACGGCATCGCTGGATCCGTTCGTCAGGGTCACGATGCGGAACCCCGCATCTCGCAGCTGCTCCATGGCCGGCATCACGTCCGGGTGCGCCGGCAGCGAGCGCATACCTCGCACCACCCTGGCGGCGTCGTCCTCGCCGAGCGTGACGTGACGACGCTTGGCCAAGGCGACGAGGGCCTCCGTACCGATCTCCCCGAAGGCCCGGTACCTCCCGAGGTGGTTGGCGACCAGCGATCCGTGCAGCATCCGGGCAAACCACTCACCCATCGCCTCGGTGGTTCCGATGGCAGCCTCGAAACCGGACCGGAGCGCACGCAGGTCGAGCAGCGTCTCGTTGACGTCGAACACGAGCACCTGGGGACGGGCAGTCACGTATCCAGGTTATCGGGCGGCACCGCATGGCGGGCGGGCACCTGGCTCAGCGCGGCCCCATCCGGATGCCGCCGTCCATGCGGATGGTCTCCCCGTTCATGTAGCCATGCGTCAACAGCAGGTGGGCGAGATCCGCAAACTCGTCGGGCCGGCCGAGCCGCTTCGGGTGGAGCACCTGCTGCCCCAGCGACTCTCGAGCATCCTCCGGCAGGCCGGCGAGGAGTGGCGTGTCGATGATGCCAGGTGCGATCGTGTTGACCCTCACCTGGATCGCGGAGAGGTCGCGGGCGACGGGCAGTGTCAGGCCGACGATCCCACCTTTCGACGCCGAGTATGCGGCCTGGCCGATCTGGCCGTCGAATGCGGCAACCGACGCGGTGTTGACGATGGCGCCCCGGTCGCCCTCCGCAGTGACATCGAGACGCGACATCGCCGCGGCGGTGAGCCGGATGCAGTTGAACGTGCCAATGAGATTCACGCTCACGACCGTCTTGAAGTGTCCGTAGTCGTGCGGGTTGCCGTCGCGGTCGACGGTTCGCGCCGGCGGGCCGATGCCGGCACAGTTGACGAGGGCACGCAACGGACCCATCTCGGACGCGGCGTCGACCGCAGATTGCACCTGATCGGCGTCGGTGACGTCGGCGTGGACGTAGCTGCCGTTCACCTCCGCGGCCATCGACTCACCGGCCCCGTCCTGGAGGTCGACGATGAGGACCTTGGCACCGGAGGCGGCGAGCTTGCGAACAGTGGCCGCGCCCAGACCGGACGCACCCCCCGTGACGATGGCTGAGACCCCTTGGAGTTCCATGGCGGGCAGCGTACCTGGGAGCAACAACCCGTCGACCGGCCCATGGTGGAACTTGCCAAACGTCGGTAGCCTCTACAAGGGCCAGGAGGACACCTCCGCCCCAGGTGGATGGGCCCAGGAGCCTCAAGACTCCTGGAAGGTTGTTCGCCGATGCACCGACCGACGGGTCGGTGCATCGTCGCGCTTCAGCCGAGCCGGTCGACGACCGCCAGGATGTCATCGCCATGCTGGTCGAGCTTTGCGGGACCGATCCCCGACACGGTCAGCAGCTCGCTCTCCGACCGGGGCATCCGCCGTGCGATCTCATCGATGGTCTTGTCGTGGAGCACCACGAAGGCCGGGACCCCCAGCCGCCGCGCCGCGTCAGATCGCCACTCCTTCAGCCCTGCCACGAGGCGTTGCGAAGCGGGTCCGGCCTCGATCGCCGGGTCCCGGGTCACCTCTATGACGTCGCTGCCCTTGGCCGTGAGCCGCCCGCCACCGTCGAGCTCGACGACCAGATCGCCGTTGCTCGCTCGCTCGACGACACCCTGATGACCGCCCCAGAGGCGGACGCGGTCGCCTGCGACCACCAGTTGCTTGCTGCGGGCGGCAACGGAGCGAGCTCTCGTCGGCTCGGGCCGGTCCGGTGATGCAAGTACTGCGAGCTCGGCGATGAAGGGGGACGGTCGCCGCTCGTCGGCGAGGACGACGGCCCCGTCGATGGCTCGAGTCAGCGCCACGTGGAAGACCCGGCGCTCCTCCTCGGCGTCGTCGGCCAAGTCGTGGGGCATCGCGCCCGCATCGCATCCGAAGATGATCACTCGCTTCCACTCCATCCCCTTCACCCGGTGCACCGACGACAGCGTGACCCCGGACCCATCGCTCGGAGCGGCGACGAGGCGGCGCAGCCACGGCTCGAAGTCCGCAGCATCGGCGTGGAGCGCAGCCGCCCGTTCGACGGCGACGAGATCGTCGAGGTGACCGGACCGGGCCGCATTGCCGCGACCCGAGTCGAGCGCCCGCGCCGACACGCCGAGGCCGACACCGTTCACGATCGCCTCGGTGAGCTCCGCGCTGGACCCGCGTGCCGCCACCGATGCCGTCCGCGTGAGGTCCGCACAGAAGCCGGCCCAGCGCTCGGCCTGTTTCGCATCCAGCCGTTCCCCGAGCTCGGCGAGTTCGGTCGGCGATCGGGTCCGGCTCGTCAACAGCTCCCTGGCGATGCGGGTGAGCCCGCGCCCGGGGCGGCGGATGGCCGCGAGCAGATCGGCACGGCGCATGGCATCCGGATCGAGGGCGAGGCGCATCCACGCGAACAGCGCTGCGATCGCGGTGCGGTCGAGTGATCCGGGCCCGAGCAGATCGTGGGTGGGGATGTCGAGCTCGGCGAGCGCCGCCTTGACGGCGATCAGGCTGGAGTTCACTCGGGTCAGCACCGCAATCTCCCCCGGATCGACGCCTGCGTCGATCCAGCCGGCCACGAGCTCGGCGCACCGCGCCGCGAGACGTCCCCCCGGATGCTCCTCGACCAGCAACGTGTCGCCGGCCGTCGCAGCGTCGTCGGCGGCATCGATCGTCTTGTCGATGCGCCGGCGGTTGTGAGAGAGAAGGTGCCTTGCGGCAACGACGATGGGCGCCGGCGACCGGTAGTTGGTGACGAGGGCGTGGAGCCCGGCTCCCGGAAAGAAGCGATCGAAGTCGATGAGGAACCCCGGGTCGGCGCCGTCGTACCCATAGATCACCTGATCGTCGTCGCCGACCCCGAACACCGACAGCTCGGGCGACGCAACGAGCCGGATGAGCAAGAGGTATGCCGGGGTGAGATCCTGGAACTCGTCGACAAGCAGGTGGCGGCAGCGGCGCTGCCAGCGCCTTCGCAGGGTCGGGTCGCGGGTCAAGGCCTCGATCGCCCCGTACACCTGCTCGCCATGGTCGACCCGGCCCATGGCGTAGAGACGCTCGCGATAGGCCTCGAACGCGGAGCCGAAGCCGGGTACGTCGTCACGGCTCAGCTCGACCTCGGCCGGGTCGCGGAGCCGGGAGCGCACCTCGGAGAGGGCTTCGAGGTAGGGCGCCACCGGGTCGGCGTTCGCTCGGCGCGGGATGGATACGAGCCGGTCGATCGTTTCCCTCATCCCCCGCTCGTCGAGGAGCTCGAGCCCGGGGCGCGCCTCACGGAGGATCTCCCACCCCATGGAGTGAATCGTCCGGGCCAGCTCGCGCCCCACGCCGAGTCGGTCGCGGAGCTCGGCGGCGGCGCGCTCGTTGTAGGCGAGAGCCGTGACGAGCTCGGGCTCCACGGCCCGGGCAGAGAGCAGGTGGCGGAGCCGAGCCGTCAACGTACGTGTCTTGCCCGAGCCCGCAGGCGCGATGATGCGCGCAGGACCTGCCACGTGGTCGACCGCTTGGCGTTGATCTGACGCAAGATCCGGAGCCGCCGCGGCCGTGACCGGAGGGACCGGTGTCTCGCGGCCCGCTTCGATGCTCTCCCCGTGAATCACCCGATGCGACAGGCGGGCGTGCGGCTGACGCGGCCCGCCGTCGACCCAAGCCGTCGTGCCGTCGGCGAGCACCACGTCGGCGGGGCCGCCGGGCGAGGCTCCGATACGGCGGGCCTTGACGGACCACCACCACTTCGGAGGCCCGGTGCGGGCGTCGTAGTTGTTCGAGAAGCAGAGGAAGCGAAGCCGTTCGAGCGGAAACAGGTGGCCGGCGTCGAGTCGCCACGGGGGGTCCGCAGTGGACTCGTCGGCCTCCAGGAGGTCGGGCGGACCGTCCCAGACCACCACCGTAGGCTCACGGCGCACCCACGCCCGGTGGAGCCGATCGACGAGCGACTCGACCAAGTCGGGATCGCCTATGACCGAATCCGACACCCAGACCTCGGGGGCGTCGGTCCACGCATCGGGTACGGCGTCGCCGGCGGTCATGACGACACCGCGTCCCAGCATCTCGGGTCCGGGGGCGGTCACCGGCGCAAGCGTAGGCCGGGGGTGAGACACGTCCGGCAGCCACGCCGGCGCCGATCGAGCAGCAGCTCATGCGTCAGGTCAGCCGCCAGAACTCGCCGGTCAGACCCACCTCGTCGAGGATGGCCTGACGCTCCGTGAGCGTCTTGCGCCGCCAGTCGTGCGCGAGGCGGTCGTCGTACCAGCGGCGAGCGAGCTGCCAGAGCGTGCCGACACCGATCACCGCACCCACGGGCACCTGCGTCGTCCTGCTCCACTCGTGGACTGCCTCCTCCGACCGGAAGAGATCGATCGTCGATCAGGTGAAGCCGATGCTCCGCCACCACTCAGAGGCGGTGACGGCGAAGTGGGCGACACCATCGGTTGGCGTAACCGTGCCCGTCCGCACCTCGACCCCGATCGCCCGTCCCGTTGCGGGGCACGTCGACATGACCGTTCCGTCGGTGCCGGCCACGGAGAGCACGGCGAGGGCATCCCAGGCACAGTTCCCGTACCAGGTCCGCCCGTCGACCGCGACCGCACGATATGAGGTGGGAAGCGCCGAGAAGGGCTCCGCCATCCACAGGTACCGCCCGCCCGGGATCATCACGACGGCGTCGTGGATCTGCTGAAGGTGTCGCAGCACGGCATCGATCTCCATGGGAGCCACGGCGAACTCGGCGGCGAGGTCGTCCGGGGTCGGCGCGGCTCCGTGGTCGAGGAAGTGCCGGTATACGGCGAGCCGCACATCGGCCTCGAACGGGGTCATCGTCGCCATCGCACCGAGCATGGCACCCCGAGGTCCGTCATGGCCACCCGATACCATCCGAGGGTGCTGCCCAGCCACGACCTGTCCCGGCGCCTTCGAGCTGTCGCCGACGCAAACAAGCGGGCTTGGTGGGAGCGATACCTCAAGGGCGCCATCCCGTTCTACGGGGTGCCCATGGCCGCGATCCGCCGCACGGTCCACGAGTGGATCGCGGCTCATGGTCTGGAGGGGGAAGCGCTCCGGCATGCGGCGTTCGATCTCCTCCGCATGCCGGTCGCCGAAGAGAAGCTCGCTGGCATCTCGGTCCTCCAGGAGGTCCTGCTCCCGGCCGGGATGCTCGACGTCGCACGCGATCTCGACGTCATCGCGACTGCGTTCGACGAGGGTGCGATCGCGGACTGGAACACGACGGATTGGCTGTGCATCCGCGTGCTCGGTCCGTGGATCGAGGCCGGAGGCGATGACGCCGCAGCCCGAATCGCAGGCTGGGTGGGTGCGCCCGGTCTGTGGCGACGCCGAGCCGGCGTGGTGTCGTTCGTTCCGCTCGCGGCGCGGGGCGACGCCGCGATGCCCCGCCTCGTGGACACGGTGGTCCAGGTCTGTGAAGCCACGGTGCAGGACCAAGAGCGCTTTGCCCAGACGGCGATCGGCTGGGTGCTTCGGGAGTTGAGCGACGTCGCTCCAGACCGAGTCTTCGCCTTCCTGATGGCCCATGAGGAGACGCTGTCGCGTGAGGCCGTCCGGATGGCCGCTGCGCGCCTCTCCGAGGAGCAGCGAGCAGCCTTGGGGATCAGAGGCAAGCGGCGGCGGCGCTGACTCGGAGCTCAACTCTCGGGGACGATGCGGAAGATCGGGTGATCGGCGGGATCGGGCAGCGCCTCCCACTGACCCTTCGTTGGCCCCATCCACTTCTCCTGGTAGGCGGCGATGAGGGCGGGCTTCTCGGCGTCGTCCACCTCGACCGCCCTGAAGCGCTCCGCCCGGCGCCGGATCTCGAGCGTCGCCATGCCGGCAGCGCGCAGATTGCGCACCCAGTCGGTCTCGCCACGGGGAGCCACGAGGTAGCGCTCGCCGCCGTGCTCAAGGACGTTGATCGGAATCGACTGCGCGCGCCCGGAGCGACGGCCGGCGACCTCCAGTACGGGCGAGCCGAAAAGCTTCGTGACCCGGTTGCCGACGACCCGGAGGAACCAGGGAGGACGCAGGTAGTGGCGCGCCATCACCTCAATCTAGAGATGTGCTGCCAAGCCCGGGAGGTGGCGTTGCGAAGTCCGCTCAGGTCGCGTCGACGAGGCGGCTGCGCCGCTCGCCTGCTTCGACGATCGAGGCGAGCATGCTGCGGAAGATGAGGTGGTGGAAGGGCAGCATGGCGTACCAGTAGAGGCGACCGAACAGCCCTCGAGGTCGGAAGTAGGCGGTCTGGCTGATCTCCCGCACGCCTTCGCCGTCCTCGATGCGCCACTCGAGCCAGGCCGTGCCGGGCAACTTCATCTCGGCGGACAGCTGGAGCGACCGACCCGGTTCGACGGAGGCGACCCTCCAGAAGTCGATGGTGTCATGCAATCGCACCTGCTCGGGATGCCTGCGCCCGCGCCGCAGGCCGACGCCCCCGACGGCGCTGTCGAGCAGCCCCCGCAGCCGCCACGCCCAGTTGTGCCGGTAGTACCCGACGTGGCCCCCGATGCGGGCGAACGCCCAGTAGAGGGCCTCGGCTGCAGCCTGGGACGATGCCTGCTGCCGGTCGACGAACAGGGTGCCACCGGCCCACTCGGGATCCCACTCGAAAGGGAGGGCCGGGCTGGTGCTGGCGTCCGTCCAGCGGGTCTCGACCTCGAGGGCGTCAGATCGGTCCAATGCGAGCGCCACGGCCTCGCGGAACGGGATCGGCGTGATCGCAAAACGAGTGCGCGCCGCGTCGTCGCGCACGACGACCTCGTTGCGAAGCGAGTCCACGAGGGGGCGGGCGACGCCGGTCGGCAGCGGTGTCACCAGACCGATCCACAGCGACGACAACCGCGGCGTCAAGACGGGGACGGGGATGAGGAGACGCCGAGGGAGCCCGGCCACCTCGGCATAGACCTGCATCATCTCCCGGTACGAAACCACGTCGGGACCGCCCACCTCGTAGACGGCATCGCCCTCGTCGCCATCGTCGAGGGCGGCGACGAGGTACGTCAGCACGTCACGGATGGCGATGGGCTGACAGCGGGTGTCGACCCACTTCGGCGTCACCATCACCGGGAGCACCTCCGTGAGGTACCGGAGCATCTCGAAGGACACGGAACCGGAACCGATGATGACGGCCGCTCGGATCTCCGTCACCGGCGTCGACGACGATCTCAGGACCGCCCCGGTCTCGTGGCGGCTCGCCAGATGCTTCGAGAGGTCGTCGGCCCCTACTCCGAGGCCGCCGAGGTAGATGATGCGCTGGACACCGTTCGCCTCCGCGGCCGCGGCGAAGTTGCCGGCCGCCACCCGGTCGCTGTCGGCGAAGTCGTCGGCGCTCCCCATCGAATGCACGAGGTAGTAGGCGACGTCGCATCCCTCCAGCGCCTCGCTGATGGCCTCGGCGTCCAGCACGTCGCCGCGGCGAACCTCTACCAGACTCCTCCACGGGCGCCGATCGAGCTTTGCCGGGTTCCGTGCGATACAGACGACCTCGTGCCCCTCTTCGAGCAGCCGAGGCACGAGACGCCCCCCGATGTACCCGGTGGCTCCGGTGACCGCAATGCGCATGACCCAACGCTACGGTCCCCCGTCGCCCAAGCCCAACCCAGGACACGGCGACTCGAACCGAGCCGGTCGGCGACGCGACACGAGCCACCGAACTCGAGGGTCATACGACCACGAAGGGGTCGCAACGGATCGGCTGCCGGTCACCGCATCGTTGGCGCCTGGACGGCGTGGATGGGCTCCCGGAGTAGTGTTCGGCACCGGCCGCAGTGGCTGAGGATCGGAGCGGGAATGGACCAGACGCGACGCGCCGAACTCGCCCGCCGAGCGCTTTCCGGCTACGTGAGCGGTCCGTCCGCAGTGACCGAGGCGACAGCACGAGCGCTCGCACGAGTGAGGGACGCACGAGCGGTGGTGCTCGTCGAGGGAATCAGCGACCAGATCGCCCTGGAGACGCTCGCAACGCGGACCGGGCGTGACCTCGACGGCGAAGGCATCGTGGTCTTTCCCGTCGGCGGCGCGCACGGTATCACCAACTACCTGGAACGCTTCGGTCCCAACGGTGCCGGCTTCGCGCTGGCCGGGCTCTGCGACGCAAGCGAGGCGGAGGTGTTCCGGCAGGGTTTGGTGAGAGCCGGGGTCGGGCTCCCCGAAACGAGGCT
This sequence comes from Acidimicrobiia bacterium, assembly GCA_041611095.1. Classification (GTDB taxonomy): domain Bacteria; phylum Actinomycetota; class Acidimicrobiia; order Spongiisociales; family UBA5794; genus UBA6912. The sequence continues at coordinate 27,832 of JBFINP010000023.1, forward strand.
GGACATGGCAAGCCTCGGCTTTCACGTCTGCGCCGATGATCTGGAAGACGAACTCATCCGCGCCGCAGGGCGGACAGAGGTCGAAGCCCTCTTCGAATCGCAGGGTGACCTCGGTTCGTTCCGTACGCTCCAGCACCAACCCGCCTGGAGGGATCAGACCATCGAAGCCCAGATGCGACGGTTCTTGAGTAGCGGTGCGCGCCGCAAGCTTCGCTACGCCCGTCTGCTCACCGAGACGATTCCTCACCCGCATATGCCACACCCACTTGCTGCGGCTCTCGCAGCTGTCTGACGCAACCTCCCGACATCAACTGTGATCGATCGGAGAGCTTGACCCTGCAGGTCGAGTGGGTTCCTCGATGCGCGGGCTCCTGCCCGCCTCGAACGAAGCCACAATGGGACGATGATCACGGTCGGCGTCGATCTCGCAGCCGCCGAGCGCAACACCGCGCTGTGTGTCGTCGACTGGGACGCCCGATCTGGCGTCGAGCTGTCGGTGGGCGTCGACGACGCGGCCATCGTCGAAGCGGCCCTTCGCTCCGTGCGGTGTGGGATCGACGCCCCCTTCGGGTACCCGGCGGCCTTCGCCGAGTTCGTCGCGCGCCACGCTGGCGGCGGAGGTTCGCTCCCCGCCGGACACACGGAGACCTACCGGTTGCGCGCGACCGATATCGAGGTGTGGCGGCGGCACGGAAAGCGACCGCTCAGTGTGTCGACGGATCTGATCGGGGTCACGGCGTTGCGTTGTGCGCGTATCGAGGGACTCGTCGCCGAAGCAACGGGAACGCCGCCTGATCGCACCGGAGAGACCTTGCTCGCAGAGGTGTACCCGGCGGCGAGCCTTGCCGCCTGGGGCCTCGTGTCCGTCGGCTACAAGCGGCGAACGGCGGAGAGCCGAGCGCTGCTGGCGCAACTCGCCGACGCCGTGCAGGTCCGCTTCCCTGTGATGTGCGGCGACGACCAGCGCCGCCTTCTCGCCGAGAGCGACCACGCCTTCGATGCGCTGGTGGCTGCCGTCACCGCCCGTGAGGTCGCTCTCGGCCGCACCGCACGAGTGCCGGGGGCGCTGCGGGACGTCGCCGCCGAGGAGGGCTGGATCCACGTGCCGAAGCCCGACACTCTCAACCGCTGAGGTACGCCGACTCCAGGATGTCCCACACCTCCTGCTCCACCGACTCGTCGACTTGGTCGCCGAAGGCGACCAGCACGTAGAGCGCAGCTCCCTGGAGGTAGAAGCGATCCCACCGGATGTCGAGGTCGGGTCGCTCTGCACACACGTTGGCGTCGTGAGTGCCGTCACCGGGCGGCAGGTCGTCCGGGCCGAAGTCCGGTGGCCACGTGTCGTTCGTCGAGGACCCGAACCGGCCTGCGATCTGCAGCGACACCAAGGCATCGGCGGCACCCATGTCGCGCAGCGCGTTCTCGGGCATGTGGCCACAGAGCCGGCCGCCCGGACGGAGCGGGAATGTCCCGAGCGACATCACTTCACGCGGCCACACGAGAGAGGGTGTCAAGCTCTCGCCGGCCCGCTGCCACGTGTCCGGATACGTGACCTCGAGCCCAGAGCTCTCCTCGACGACGGTGACCCGGCCCTCTGCGTCTCGGGTACCGACCGCCCCGTCGAACGTCACCGGCTCGTCTGCCCGCACGGTCACGCCGGTGAGCTCGAAGCCGGACGTGGCCCCCTCGACCGAGATTGATCGAGATGCGTCGCACACGACGTTGGTCACACCGGTCACACATCCGGCGACGACGCGGAAGCTCCCGAAGTCGACGCCTACCCGGCTCGGCGCCTCCCCGGGACCCTGGAACCGGAGCGGCGAATCGAGCGCAATGACGAGGTAGCCGTCGACGAGACCGGGGTGGATCGCCGCGGCGAGCTCGTCCCTTGTGCCGTCATCCTGGACGAGATTTCCCCGGACACTGATCTCGGCGTACCAGCCGCCCGCTTCGACGCGCAGTACGTCCTCTAGCCACTCCACGTTTGGTGCGGCGAGGCCTTGGATTCTCCCGTACCGGGCGATCCCCAGCGTGACGTACCCCGCCTCGTCGCCGATCATGACCGCCCCCGACAAACCTTCTGCCCTATACGAACCGGCCGGGAGGTCCGATATCGCAAACGTGGTGCCGTCGGGCATCACGCCGGAGACGTCGGTCGTGATGCGCACGATGCAGTCCTCCCCGTACGACCCGTCGGGGAAGGTCTCGGCGGCGAGCGCAACCGGCTCGCACTCCCCGAACAGCCATGTGTCGGTCTTGTAGACCGGGCCGGCGGCGGTCGCTCGGATCATCACCGGCTCGCTGGGATCGAAACCCGGAAGGGTGGCTGCCCATGCTCGGACATCCGGAGGTATGTCGGCGAAGCCGACGACAGGACCGCCTGCGCTGATCACCACGTCCAGCCGCCCGTCCATCAAGACCGACCGGGGCGCCGGGTCCTGCTCGACGATGACTCCCTCGGGGACCGTGGCATTGGCGATCCACCGCTGACGCGGATTCGCCGAGTCTCCGGTGAAGCCCGCCTCCGACATCGCGGTGGACAGCTCCTGGATCCGCAGGCCGACGACGTCGGGCACCTGAGGGGCCGGGGCGGCAATCGGAGGCGGAGGCGTGGCGGTCGCCTCAACAGCCGGCGAGTCGGCGAGCCCGCCGAACGCCCACAATCCAGCCACCATCAGGCCGACCACACCGACGAGCGCCCACAGGAGACCGGTGCCGGGAGGGGTTGGCGCCGGAGGCTCGTCACCAGCGTCGAGGACCCGCACGCGATCCGAGTGTGTGGGGTCGGCAGTTCGCTGTCGTGACGCCATCCGGTCCCCTGGGCTGCGGGCAGTGCGAGGCGGACGAATGCTCCTGCGGCGGCTCACTCACCCGCCTCCTGCGTAGCGTAGGGGCAGTCACGATGTAGCGGGCGCACGAGGAGCGGGCCGCAACACGGTTGGAGGTCCCTGTCTCAATCGACCTCTGTTTTACTTGGCTTCGTGGTCCTGCTCGAGCACAACCGCATGCGACTCATGACCGCCGCCGCCGCACTGGCGCTGCTGGGTGCGGGATGCGCAGCCAGCGACGACTCGCTAGTCGGAGCCTCGACCGATCAAGACGACACGTCGTCGAGCGCTGCACCCACCGTCACACTCCCTGCGACCGAGGACGACGTACCACTCCAGGTTTACACCACGAGCGGCGACCAGTCCGGTAACCGCTACTTCGCCGGGGCCGCCAACCTCGCCGGAACGCCTGTCGAAGTGCACCTCACGACGGCGCCGTCCTGGATCGTGGCTGCGCCCGTTGCGGACGGAGTCGTGTGGGTGGTCGCCGATGTCGATGGCAAGGTGGCGGCCTACGCCGAAAGCGACGCCGGGATCGTCGAATACTCGATCGGAGACGCAACGTTGCCGCCCGGCGCTCCACCGACGGTGATCGTCCGCGGAGACGCTGTCTCGGTCCTCCAGCCCTCTGGTGCGGCTTCCCTCGCCGGGCACAGCCTCGTTGCGGGAAGCCCGGTGGTGATCGCTCCTAGCGGATCGGTGTTCGTGGGAGCCGATCCGGTTCCCGATGTTCGTGCCCTGACCGACGGCCGGATCGTGGTGTCGCAGCGGGGCGAAGTCGCGTTCCTCGCCAGCCCCACGGAGCGGCTGACGCATGGCGTCCTCGGCGACAAGGTCGAGTCGGAGTCCGTGGTGGTCCTCGCCCCCGGCACTGTTTCGGTGCAGGCGGTGCTCGACGCGCCGGACGCAACGGTGTTCGAGGCGGTATCCCCGATGTGGGCGGATGTGACCGGCGACGGTGTAGACGAGGTCATCGTGACCGCTTCCGACGACTCCGGTGGAGCCGCATTTGCGGTGTTCTCGGCAACGGGGGAGCTCATCGCCACCGCACCGCCCATCGGGGCGGGCAACCGCTGGCTGAACCTGCTGGCGGTTGCCCCCACCGGCCCGGGCTCCGAGATCGAGGTCGTCGAGGTGCGCACACCACACATCGGCGGCATCGTCCGCTGGTACCGCGTGAGCGACGCCACCGTGGAGCTGCAGGCGGGCGCCGAACGGTACTCCACCCATCGCATCGGCTCACGCAACCTCGACCAGGGCATCGTCGTCGACGCCGATGGCGACGGGCGGCCCGAGGTCGTCGTCCCGACCCAGGATCAGCAGACGTTGGTGGCGTTGACCCGTACCGCGACGGGCAGCCAGCTCGTGGCGACGGTACCGTTGGGTGCGCCGCTTGCGACCAACATCGCTGCCGCCACCAGATCCGACGGCATGGTTGCGCTGGCGGTGGGAACCGAGGACGGGCGGATGCTCATCTGGCCGTGAGTCGCGCCCGAGCCGGGACGTCGGCGTTAGGGTCGCCTCGACCCGGGAGGGCCTTTGCGGCGACTCGTGACCTCGCTCCTCTCGCATCTCGGGATGCGGTTCTCCGCGTTGCGTCGCGGCCTCGCCTCGCCGGCCATGCGCCGCGTCCAGGCCGCTTCCCTCGCCCACAACTGTGTCGAGTACGCCGTGATCGTGGCGCTGACCGTATGGGCGTTCGACCGGGGAGGGGCACCAGCCGTTGGCGTCGTCACGGTGATACGCACGGTGCCCGCGCTGATGTATGGACCACTGCTGTCGGTGCTCGCCGATCGGCGGTCTCGCCCGGCCGTCCTCACGGGGGGCTTCGCCGCGAGGACTGCCACCACACTCGCCCTCGCCACCGCCGTCGGGGCCGAATCGCCGGTGGCCGCTACGTACCTGTTCGCGGCCCTCGACGCGGTCGTTGCCTCGATGTTCTACCCAACCTACGGGGCACTCGTTCCCGAGCTCGCAGCCTCACCAAGTGAATTGGCCACCGCCAACGCCATGGCGAGCGCCACCGAGAACCTCGGCACCATCCTCGGGCCGGCGTTGGCCGCAGGGGTCCTCCTCATCACCGGTCCGGCCGCAGTGTTCATCGGCGCCGCAGCCGTCGTCGCCGTCGCCGCAGCGCTCGCCGCAACGCTGCGGACCGACCGGAAGCCCGCGGCCCAACAGGGCAATGCCGAGTCGTTCCTCCGTCAGTTCGGTCGCGGCGTCACCGCCGTGCGGCGGAATCCAGGATCGGCGGCAGTCATCGGGTCGTGGGCATTCGAGTCTGTGCTGGTCGGTGTGAGCGAGGTCTTGATCGTCGTCGTTGCGTTCGAGCTCATCGGCTGGGGCGAATCCGGTGTTGGCTGGCTCAACGCCGTCCTCGGTGCGGGCGGGCTCGCTGGAGGGATCGCGATGACCTCGCTCGCCGGGCATCGACCCTTCGGTCGCTACCTAGCCATCGGCGTCGCACTGTTCGGTGTCGGCCTCGCCGCATCCAGCTTGCCGCTCGTCCCGATCGTCCTCATCGCCCACGTCACGGTCGGGATCGCTGCAGCTCAGGTCGACGTGGCCGCCATGACCCTGCTGCAGAGGACCGTCCCCGAGCACGAGCTCGGGCGGGTACTCGGGTTGTTCGAGGGCGCGTACTGGGGAGCGCTGGGAATCGGCGCCGCACTGGGATCGTGGATGGTGGTCCTCATGGGCCTGCAACCGGCGCTGGTCATCACCGGCGTCGCTGGTGCGTTGGTCGGACTCGGCGTCCTGCCGCGACTGCACGGCGTGGACGGGTTCGTCGAGGTGCCGGAGACCAGGCTGGCGCTCCTGCGCCGCGTTCCCACGTTTGCTGCCCTGCCGGTGCCGACGCTGGAGCGACTGGCGCGCCGCGTGGACGAGCAGGCGATCCCGGCGGGCGGTGAGGTGATACGCAAAGGAGCAGCGGACGACACGATCTATGTCGTTGCATCGGGCGAGCTAGAGGTGCGTGACGACGGTCGCCTGGTCGCGACCGTGGGAACGGCGGACGTGGTGGGCGAGATCGCAGCCCTGCGCCATGTGAAGCGGACCGCAACCGTGACGGCCACCTCACCGGCCGTCCTTCTGTCGCTCGATGCGGCGGTGTTCGTCCAGGCCGTGTCGGGTCATGGCGTCGCCGCCGCAGCGGTCGACACCCTCGTTGACCGGAGGATCGGTCAGCTCCGCCGGCTACGTGGCCGCACGGGCCGCTGAGAGGTCGAGTGTGCGCCCCGCGTAACGAGATCGCCGACACCGTCAGAGCTCCCGTACCAACTCCCACACCTCGACATCTTCCCCCTCCACATCCTCGACGAGCTGTCGGGTGCGGCTGAATTGCTTGCGCTCGTAGAAACCGAGCGCCCTGGTATTCGACGTCTCCGTGCGCACGAGCATGTAGGTGCGATGGTCGGCCCGTGCGGTACGGACCGCGAGATCGAGGATTGCTCCGCCGATTCCGCGTCCGGCGTAGGCGGCGTCGACCACGATCCCGGCGAGCTCCACGGCCGCCCCGCCCTCGTGGCGGGTTGCCGCAAAGCCGACGATGGCGCCTCCGGTGGTCGCGATGAAGATCCGCTGTGCCGGCGGATCGATGCGCTGCCGCATCGCCTCGGGACGGCTGATCTGGGCGATGACGGCGTCGGTGGCACCGGAGAACCCCAGTGCCCCCGGACGGGCGTCCTCCCATGCCTCGGCGATGAACGCACCGACGGCCACGGCATCCTCGGGCGAGGCCTCGGTAACGTCGACGCGGTCGGGTTCAGTCGACGTGATGCAACTCCGTCGTGATGTCGATGCTCTCGCGGATGCTGCGCGCCACCGGGCAGTAATCGGCGTGGAATCCGTGCACTCGCGCCACGGTATCGAGCTGATCCTCGGCGACGCCTTTCAACTCGTAGACGACGTGGATCCGCTTGATGACGAGCACCTTGCCGTCCTTTTCGATCTCACCAGTGGTCGACGAGACGAGGGCCCCGCCGCTTGCCGTGATTCCGCGCGCCTCCAGCGCGCCCCCGAGGGTTCCCGTCAGTCACCCTGCAGCCGCGGCGATCACGTAGTCGATGGTCGTCGTGTCGGGTGGGTAGTCATCGGGCGAAACCCCATAGTGCTCGGCAATCGCACCGTGCACGCCAAAGGTCACCGCATCCTCGCGGCCCGGAAGCCAAGCCTGCCGCATCGGACCCTTGATCCGCTCCACCCGGACCTCCGACCGATACGCAACGTCGTCGCTCATGGGCACCTCCGCACCCGACCCTAGCCACGCATCCCGAACGGTACTTCACGCTCGCCCAGAGCTACCCTCACTGGGACTGATCGCTCGAGAGGACCGTACACGTGGCACCGCCGGCCGAGGCCGAAGCCAGCGAATTGACGGGGGCGCGCCTCGCCGTGCTCGCCGCCGCGACAGAGGGCGACCCCGGAGCGGCATTCGACGTCGTGACCGGTCTCATGAGCGAAGGTCACGGCTTTGAGTCGATCCTCTTCGATGTCATCGCCCCGATTCAGGTAGACATCGGCACGCGGTGGCATCAAGGTGACTACGCGATCGCCGAGGAGCACGCGGCAACAGGAGCCATCGAGACCCTCGTCGCCCTCCTCGCCGGCACGTTGACCAACCCGGACGAGGGGCCGAGGATCGTCGTCGTCACGGCCGAGGGCGACGCCCATTCCCTGCCCGCCCGCATGCTGGCCGCCCACCTCCTCTATCTGGGCTGGCGGGTGACGTACCTCGGCGCCTCGGTGCCGGCGAAGGATCTGACCGAGTACCTCCGGGATGTCGAGGCCGCTGCGGCGATCGTGTCGTGTGCGTTGACCAGCCGGCTGCCCGGGGCACGGGCTTCCGTGAAGGCGGCTCATGACGTCGGCGTGCCGGTGCTCGTGGGTGGTCGCGCATTCGGTCAGGACGACCGGCGGGCGAGGCTCATCGGCGCCGACGGTTGGGCTCGGAGTTCCCGAGAGGTCGACGAGATGCTGCGAACCTGGCAGCCGGACCCGGCCGCTGCCGAAGACGCTCAGCGCGTGACGCCCGATGCGGACCGCCTACAGGCCGTGCGCCTTCAGATCCTGGCTCGAGCCGCCGCAGTAGGCGATGTGCCGCCGGCGAAGGTCGCCGATCTCGAGCTGCTCTATGACGGCCTGCTCGCAGCGATGCTCGTCGACGAGCCGGGCCTGCTTGCCGAGCTGGCGAGCTGGCGGGGCCGCATGTCGACCGCGGCCGGGCCGGCGATCGACGCCGAGGCGCTGCTGCGGGCCTTGCGTGGGGCCGTCGAGGCGCACTCGTCGGTTGCGGTGTCATACCTCGACGAAGCCCTGATCGCACTGTCGCATCATTGAGCCCGGCGCGACCGCGCTGAACGCGTCGGGGCGGCGGTTTCACATTGCCGACTGCGCGGTCGTTTTCCTAGGGTGCTCCTCCATAAGGAGGCCGGCACATGCACGTGCTCATTGCAACGGACGGACAGCTCGCCGCCGAACCTGCCGCCGAGCTTGCGGCGCGTTTGGCGGGTACCGACGGTCAGGTGACGATCCTCTCTGTCGTGGAGGTTCCGCGACGGCTCCTCAGCGACCTGCGGACCGCCTTCGGCGACATCACCCCTCAAGCGATCTCGGTCGACCACGAGACCGTTGACGTCCGTGAGACCGTGAGGACGGAGCACAGTGGCTGGCCCGGCGACGACGCCGTGATCGAGCGGTACCTGTCGGACCAAGGCAAGGAGCGCACGCTGGGTCTGGTCAAGGCGTTGCGCGACAAGGGATACGAGCCGGCGGTCGACGTGCGCGAGGGAGAGCAGCCCGCGGCGGACGTTCTCAGGGCCGTCGATCAGCTCGGCGTCGACGTGCTCTGCATCGGTTCACACGGCAAGGGTCTGTTCGAGGGTCTGCTCGGCTCGGTGGGAACCAAGCTGATCCGGCTGTCGCCCTGCCCGGTGCTGTTGATTCGCAAGCGCAACTGATCCACAGCGTCGAGCAAGGGACCATTGCCCCTATCCGCCGGGGTTCGCTCATGGTCTGATGACGCCGACACCGGGGTCTGGAGCCCGGCGCTGCCAGGAGAGATGCGGGGATTGGAAGGCATCTCCCTGCGACCGCCTCTCCAGACCCCAATCGTGCCCACGGCCGATGGTCGATCCGAATCCGACAGACCCCCTCGTTCCATCCGCCGTTCTCTTAGGCTCCGTATCACTTGCGTTGACGATCTGGGACGCGTCATGCTTCGTGAACGAGTCGAGCACCTGAAGAACCGCATCGTGCGAACCACGACCGGGCTGTTCTCGCACGCCCCTTACCCGCTCGAGGGCACCCTGCAATACCGGGGCGATCCCGGTCTCTTCGGACCCGAGTCCGCAACCTGGCCGATCATCGGCGATGCCGCCGCGTTCGTCGGCGGCATCCGGGCCCTCGTGGTGCAAGCGGCGCACCCGGAGGTCGTGGCCGGGGTCTACGACCACTCCCGCTATCGAATGGACCCGTTGGGACGGCTGTCACGGACCTCGGCGTACGTGACCGCCACCGCCTTCGGCGCCCATCCCGAGGTGGATCGGGCGATACGCATCGTGAGGCAGGCTCATCGCCCGGTCGCAGGGACATCGCATCGCGGACGGTCGTACACCGCCGACACACCAGAGTTCGCCGCGTGGGTGCACAACGCGCTCACCGACTCGTTCCTCGCTGCGTATGAGGTGTTCGGCCCCGGCGGCCAGTCCGTCGACGGGGACCGCTTCGTTGCCGAGCAGACCGCCGTGGGGAAGCTCCTCGATGCCGATCCCCTCCCCGAGACGGCTGCAGCGCTTCGACGGTGGCTGGCCGAGCACCCAGATGCCGCTCCGTCGCCGGGCATGACCGAGGCCATCCAGTTTTTGCGCAACCCACCACTGCCGTGGGTCGTGCGCATTCCCTACCGGATGCTCTACTGGGCGGCGGTCGCCACCATCCCGGATCGCCTCTGCGACATCCTCGGCGTGCGGAAGCTGCCGGGTGCCATCCTCATGGGCAAAGTGGCAGTCGGTTTCCTGCGCTGGGCCCTCGGCTCCTCACCCTCGTGGCACGTGGCGCTCATTCGGGTGTCGGCCCCGGTACCCAAGGGGCTCTTTCGGCAGCGGCTGCGTGCGCCGAACTCGGCAGGCGGCGAACCCAACGCTGCGTGACCTCACCTCATCGTGACCCGCGGTGTGACGAGTTCCGCATCCGCCGCGACCCCACGCCGATGAAGAACATGCCGAAGGCGACCAGCCCGACCATACCGGGACCGATCGTCGCCATCAGCACGGTCCCGATCCCGCTCAGACTGATGCCCAGGACGAACAACAGGTCCGCTTCGGGGCGTGGGGATGAGCCGTTCCGGCCGCCGTTCCGACTCACGGCGGTCACCACGGCGAGGCCGAGGAGAACGTGCCCGATCAAGACCAGAACCGCCATCCCCACCGATACCAACGGGTGTCCTCTCCATGTCCTCGCGCGACCGTACGAGCAGCGGGTGGACTCCGGCAGAGGCGTTGTCCCCGGTCTCAGTCCCGCGCCGGCGGGGACGGTTCGAGGAACACCACCGGGATCTGTCGCTCGGTTCGGGCCTGGTAATCGGCGTAGCCGTCGTACGCGGCGACCGCACGCGTCCACCATGAAGCCCGCTCGTCGCCCTCGGCAACGATCGCGGCGACCTTAAGTCGAAGTCCGGGGAGCGCTACTTGCGCCTCCGGCGTATGGAGCAGATTGAGATACCACTCGGGATGACGGTCCCGACCTCCCCACGACGCAAACACGACCAAGCGGTCGCCGTCGCGCAGATAGAGCAGCGGCACGGTGTGTTGGTGCCCGGTGCGGCGGCCGGTCGTGGTGAGCAGCAGCATGTCGTTGTCGACCAGGCGTTTGCCCAGGCGCCCGCCGGATACACGGAAGATCGTCGTGTGGAATCGCGACAGGCGGCGAGCGGTGCCGTCTCTCATGCTCGACGCTTGGCGTCGAGCTTGCGCTCGCTCTCGGTGAGGTAGCGCTTGCGGATGCGTATCGCGTTCGGCGTCACCTCGACGAGCTCCTCGTCGGTGATCCACTCGATCCCCGTCTCGAGCGTCACGTCGCGTGGCGGCTTGAGCTTGATCGCTTCATCCGCCTGGTGGGTGCGGATGTTCGTGAGCTGCTTGCCCTTCGCCGGATTGACCTGCATCTCCTCGGGGCGCGACGCCTCGCCGATGATCATCCCTTCGTAGACCTCGACGCCCGGCCCGATGAACAGCTCGCCGCGCTTTTGGAGGTTGTCGAGAGCGAACGCGGTGGACGTGCCGCTCCGGTCGGCGACGATCGCACCCCCGGTCCTATGCGGCAGCTCTCCCGCCCACGGCATCCATCCGGCGTGGTGTTGGTGGACCAGCGCGGTACCCCGCGTCGCCGTCATGAGCAATGAGCGGAAGCCGATGAGACCGCGCGCCGGCGCCTCGACCGTGACGATCGTTCTCCCGGTGTCCCCCGGACGCAGGTCCGTGACCTTGCCCTTGCGTGGTGCCACGGTTTGGGTGACGGTGCCGACGTGCTCGTCTGGCACGTCGACGACGGCTCGTTCCAAAGGTTCGTGCGGGGAGCCGTCCATCTCACGGATGATGACCTCGGGCCGGCTCACCTGGAGCTCGTAGCCCTCACGGCGCATCGATTCGATGAGCACGGCGAGTTGCAGTTCGCCCCTGCCCGCCACCTCGATGACCTCCGGAGACGACGTCGCCCCGATACGAATCGACACATTGCCGAGTACCTCGCGTTCGAGTCGCTCCTTGATCTGACGCGACGTGAGGAAGCGTCCCGAGCGTCCCGCCAGCGGCGAGGTGTTGACGCCGAACGTCATTCGAAGCACCGGCTCGTCGACCTCGAGCCGGGGCAGCGGCTTCGGATCGATCGGGTCGGCAAGCGTGTCGCCAATCTCGACCTCCGGAAAGCCGGCGACGACGAACAGGTCTCCGGCCGCCCGCTCGTCGACGTCCACCCGGTCCAAGCCGAAGAAGCCGAGTAGGTGGGTGAGGCGGCGCCGCAACGGAGGCTCCTCGTCGTTCGAGTGACACAGGGCGATCTGCTCCCCGGCGCGCAGCGTGCCTTCCACCACACGGCCGATGGCGAGCCGCCCGAGGTACTCGGAGGCGTCGAGATTGGTGACGAGAGCTTGGAGGGGAGCGTCGGGATTGCCGGCGGGTGCGGGGATCGTCGCCACGATCGTGTCGAGCAACGGTCCCAGGTCGGAGTCGGATCCCGGCACGCCGACGCCGGCGACGGCCCGCGCCTCGCGGGCGATGGTCGAGACGATGGGAAACTCGATGTGCTCGTCGGATGCATCGAGGTCGAAGAACAGCTCATAGACCTCGTCGACCACCTCCTCCGTCCGGGCGTCTCCACGATCGACCTTGTTCACGACCACCACCGCAGGCAACCCGAGCCCGAGGGCCTTGGACAGGACATAGCGGGTCTGGGGCATCGGTCCCTCGGCGGCGTCGACGAGCAGCAGCACTCCGTCGACCATTGCCAATGCCCGCTCGACCTCGCCGCCGAAGTCGGCGTGCCCCGGAGTGTCGACGAGGTTGATCCGGGTGCCCTTCCACTCGATGGCCGCCGCCTTGGCCAGGATGGTTATGCCCCTCTCGCGCTCTTGGTCGTTTGAGTCCATGACCCGGTCGACACGTGCCTGGTGGGCGCGGAAGACACCGGCGGTCTCGAGCATGGCGTCGACCAACGTGGTCTTGCCGTGGTCGACGTGCGCGATCAATGCGACGTTGCGGAAGGGAGAGCCCGACATGGCGATGCGATGGTACCCGGTACCGACTCGCTCAGGACCGGGGGCCGGCGTCACCTGTCGCGTTTCACGATGGCGTTCACGACGAGCGACACGACGATCGTGAGCACGACGCTGCCGACGATCGACACCGGTACCGCGAGGAACCGGCGCAACAAGACGAGCAGCAGCACGAACACGACCAGGTGGCGCAGCGACGGCACGGTCGCAGGCTAGTGAGGGTCAGCGGCCCATCCGCCGGCGGCTGCGGGTACGTAGGACCTATGTGTACGCACCCGGCGAAAGGAGTCTTCGTGAGCGTCTCGATGAGCCCGCAGGGCGCTGCAGAGGTCGAGCCACGGCCGACGATCTCGGCATTTCACAGGGTCAAACTGGCATTTCTGGCGGCCGCATTCCTCTCATTCGTGCTGTCCGTCGTTCTGTGGTTCGGCGTCGATCGCGAGTTGGGCCTCTTCGTGGGGCTGTGGGTTCCGGCAATCCACTCGCTCGGCACGCTGGTCCTGACCGGAGAAGAGGAGAAGTCATGAGCGAGGTTGCCTTGTTTGCGATCGGCTTCGTCCTGTTCGTGGTGACGTCGACGGCGACCTTGATCTTCGGCTATCTGCAGTTCCAGCGCATCTACCGAGTCGACCGTGCCGCCTCCGGTGGCCCGGAGATCGTCATGGACGGGGCCACCGAGGTGCTCGTCTCGTCCCCGCGCACTCAAGCCTGAACAAGCCTGAACCGCAGGGCTCGCTTCAGCCGGCCACGCGGCTGAGCACGGCGGCGGCAGCTGCCCGGCCCGAGCGATAGGCACCCTCCACCTTGGCGCCGGCGAACACTTCCCCGGCGAGTACCACAGCGGCCGATCCTTCGACGGCGGCACAGCCGTCGTCGAAGGTGGTGCGGGGCTGGGCGTAGCGCCAGCGATGTCCGGTGGACGCCGTCACCTCACTTCTCAGATGATTCATCGCGGCGGCGACGAGCTCGGCGGTCCACGTCTCGGGAGCTCCGTCCAGGCGAGAAGCGGCAAACTCGGGCGAGCTGTGGATGGTGAGTGCGGGTACCTCCGATATGCCCTTGTGCTGGTTGTCGGCCATCCAGGCGATTGGGCCCGTTGCGAAGGCGGCGTGCCCGTAACCCAGTCCGCTCGGGCCGTCGAGCCGAGCCATGACGGCGAGGCAGGCGTCGTACTCGACACGGGCGAGCCGGTCGGCGAGATTCGGGTCGGTCGACACGTCGACGATGCTCAGGAGCTGCGGCAGGGGCGGCGTGACGATCGCGGCCCGGGCTCGGACCGAGTCGGCGCCGGCGGCGGCGGCGAGGACGGCACCACCCTCGACCGCGATCCGCTCGACGGTGACCTCCGTGCGCACATCGAGGCCTTCCGCGAGGTGTCCGGCGACGCCACGGATCCCGTCCGTCCCGGCGTGGCGCGGCTCGATGCCGCGTTCGGGCCGTGTGATGCTGGCGGACCGGAACCACTCCCTCACGACACCGGCCGCCATCCATTCGTCGACGGCATCGCGAAACGACGCGGACCGAGCACTGAAATGCTGCGCACCGTGGTCGAATCGAGCATCCCCGATGCGGCGGGTGGCCATGCGTCCCCCCACGGCCCGTCCCTTGTCGAGCACCACTACCGACAGCCCGGCGTCCACGAGCGCTCTCGCTGCGGTGAGGCCGGCCATCCCGGCCCCGACGATCACGACGTCGACATCGTCGGGTGACGCCGAGTTCACAGCTCGTTCCCCGAGGCCTTACCCGCCTCGAAGGCCGAGATGTTGGCGATGGTGGTGGCGGCGATCGCCTCCAGCGCCTCGACCGTGAAGAAGGCCTGATGCCCGGTGATCAGGACGTTGGGAAAGGTGAGCAGCCGCGAGAAAACGTCGTCCTGGATGACCTTGTCGGAGAGATCCTCGAAGAACAGGTCTCCCTCCTCCTCGTACACATCGAGACCGAGATGGCCGATCTTTCCCGACTTGAGCCCGTCGATGACCGCCGCGGTGTCGATCAGCGCTCCGCGGCTGGTGTTGATCAACATCACGCCGGGCCGCATGGTGGCGATGGCGAAGGTGTCGACGAGGTGGTGGGTGTCGGGGGTGAGCGGGGCGTGGAGCGTGATCACGTCGGACTGCTCCCACAGCGTGCGGAGGTCTACGTACTCCACACCCATGGCCACTGCCTCGGGGTTCTCCTGGACGTCGTAGCCGATGAGGCGGCACCCGAAGCCGGAGAGCGCCTTGGCGACGGCGGCGCCGATCTTGCCGGTACCCACGATGCCCACGGTGCGGCTTCCCAGGTCGAAGCCGAGCAACCCGTCGAGGGCGAAGTTGCCCTCTCGGACGCGGGCGTGGGCGCGATGGATCTTGCGGTCGAGGGCGAGGATGAGCGCCACGGTGTGCTCGGCAACAGATCGAGGCGAGTACGCCGGGACACGTGCGACGGTGAGGTCGATGCTGCGTGCGGCATCGAGGTCGACGTGGTTGAACCCGGCGCTGCGAAGGGCCACGAGCTCGACGCCGGCGTCGGCAAGACGGAGCAGCACGGCGGCGCCGAGGTCGTCGTTCACGAAAGCGCATACGGCGTCGTGACCGGCGGCGAGGCCCGCCGTCGACCTCGTGAGGCGCGCTTCGAAGAATTCGAGCTCGTGTGTGGTGCCTTCGGCGGCGGCGGTCAGAAACCGCTGGTCGTAGGGCTTCGTGCTGAAGACGGCGACTCGCATGGAGGCGAGTGTACGGAGCGTGGCGCTGTCGGGCGGCGCGCTCTCATCCGGAAGCCGTCGGCACACCGAACA